>JAOPYQ010000027.1 GCA_025964555.1 Thermoleophilia bacterium
AAGTCGAACTCCGGTCGCTTGACGACCACCCGCGCGGTGAACGATGACGGACGAATCGAAGCAAGATGGAGTGCGCCTGCCGAACAAGTCCGAGGATTGGCACGCCGGATACCACCAAGGCTTGGCGGAAGCGCTGGCAGACATGTCAGTCCAAGTGATTGACGTGCAAGCTCATTGTGGTCTCCCAAAGGCGATCCATGGGGCGATCGTGAGCACCATCGACGCGCACGGGCCGCTGACCCGCACGAGTGCCTCGAGCGCCACGAAGCGAGTGCTGGCTGCGATCAAGGTCCATAACCGACGCCTCCGAGCTGAAGTCGATGACAGTCCTTCCTGAGCCCGGGCCTCCGGAGCGCGTTGTGCGGAAGCAATGACTCGCTAGGAGTCAGGACCGTGGAATGCACGCGCGCCGCATGGCGGCGCGATCGTTCATTTCCCTCCCCCGATCAGGGCGAGGGAAGGGAAAAGAACGGTAAGAGGCGTGTGTCCGAGCCCCCTGGCGTCACCGTAGCCGGATCATGGTGCGCGGCGGGCGCGGGCAGCGGCGCGGCGGGCGGCCTGCGTTTCGAGGCGAGCCGCAGCGATCCGAGTCTCTGCATCTCGCTCAATTTCCTCCCGCCTTTCCCTCATCGAGTCCACGAAGCCACCGTCGCTGTAAAAAGCTCCAGAGATAGGCGGCATCAACCTTTGCAGCTCGACTCCAAGCGCGTCCGCGATCAGCAACAGCGTTGTCAGCGTTGGATCCGCTTTGCCGTTCTCCAGTTTCGAGATGTAGGACCGGCTGCGACGGGCCCGTCGACCTAGTTCATCGCGTGTCCAGCCGAGGCATTCTCGGTACAGCTGGATGCGCTCGCCAATACGAACTCGCTCCTCGCTATGGACCAATGGATTCGCTTCCATGCATCCATCCTGCCGCGCCCTGTGGACGGGCGTCCCGACATATGAGACCTGTCTGGTTGCGGCGCGTGCGAAGCGGCCAATTTCGGTGTTCCTGTCGGGAACAAACTGCGGCTTCCGAGCCCGTGTTCGGCACCACATTTTTCGATGCCCACGCACGCCGCTGAGGAGCCACCTGCGTTTCAGTATTGAAACGCGGATCGCCTGACTAGGTGTGCAGATCGGCTTGCAAACTGCGATTCGACTCGCGCTGCGCACGTCAATGGTTGCGGCGGGTGTTCCTGGCAGGAACAGGGGGTGGGGCTGAACAGGGCAAGTTCGGTCGAATGACTCGTGCTCATCGCCGTTTCAGTTTTGACCCTCCACGGCGCGCAGACGGCCAACTCGCGGATGCGTGGCCATTCAAGGCTCCTCTCGTCAGGACGATCCTCGCCAGTACCGGACAAGAGCGTTCGCGTCGATCGGGACCTGCAGTTCCCGTGCTGCGAGCGGCTAGAGAACCAGCGTCTGGTGTCGAGGGCATTTATGTCTAAGAAGACGACGGGCGGCTCGATCCGCCGACACTCACAGACAGCTTGGAGCCGTGGTGGACGATCATGCGGGCGACCAGATGACCATGGAACTCGAGGCGCCGTCAAAGACGATCGCTGCTCCTCCGGGCGACCGTGCTGTGGAGCGGCCTGCCGGCCCCCACGGACAGTCGGATACGGCGGCGGCCGCGCCGGCAGATCGCCCAATCGCGCGGCGTGCTGACCCGGATCGCATCCAGCGTGGTTCAACCAGCGCTGTTCGCATGGATCGAGATGGAGTACTGGTGAGCGCCGCTGAATTGGTGCCCCCGGAGTTTGCTGGCCAATGGATGTTCAAGGTGAAGGAGGTCGCCGCGATCTGTCAGATCTGTGACAGGACGGTGCGACGGGCCATCAAGAAGGAACGGCTCAAGGCGCTGCACGTTGGCGGGAGCATCCGCATAACGCGTGACGCGCTCGAGACGTGGCTTGAGGAGCGGTCGGGAGGCGCCAAGTGAACCCCTGGTATGACGTCGACGACGTAGCAGGACTCCTCAAGGTGACACCTCGAACCGTGCAGCGCTGGTGCCGCGAACGCCGCGTCCCACACGTGCGGATAGGACGCGGCATTCGCTTCACCGCAGAGCAGCTCGCCGAGATCGAATCCATGTACCAGGTCGGCACGCAGGTGCGCGTCGACGTCAGCGCGCGCAACCCAGCGTTCGCCGACCGGATCGTGGTGGTCCCGGTGGATGCACAGCTCGTTCGCCAGCGACGGGCAAGCTGACCGCGTCACCCACGTCTCCAAGGAGCACCGGTGGCACTATTCAAGAAGACCAGAGATGGACGGACGTTCTACCGCGTCCGCTGGAACTACCGCACCGTCGATGGGCGGGAAGTCTTCGACGAGAAAGACTTCTCGAGCAAGAGCGCAGCGAAGGCGTTCGACAAGCGGGTCGAAGCATCGACGTCGACGTCCACCGAGCGCATCACGGTCGCGGAGCTCGCTGAGCACTGGGTCGCCGGGCACGTAGCCGCGGTCGACCATGAAGGCAATCGTCGACTCTCCCAGCGAACCGAGAAGGATTATCGAGAGCAGCTTCGGCTCCGCATCCTGCCACTGCTTGGGCACATGCGTTGCTCGCGCCTGACGCCCGCCATCTTGTCCAACTGGCAGCTCGAGGCGCTCGCGATGGAGCGAACGATTCGCGTTCGCGCGCGGGACGGACGCGGGCGGCTGATTCGAGTCGAGCAAACCGTTCCAACGTCAGCCGCCGTCGTGAACAAGAGCCAGAACGTTCTCAAGGCCATGATTCGGTGGGGGCGCAGCCAAGGTCTCACCGACAATCGAGCAATCGATGACGTGCGTCGGCTCCCCCAGGCGAAGGCCAAGGGCGCCAATCCCTACCCGCCGGATGACATCGACCGCATTGCCGCAGGATGCGAGCTGCTGCGCGACGCCACCCTCATCTATGTAGCCGCCTACTCCGGCCTTCGATGGTCTGAACTGTGCGCACTTGAGTGGCGAGACGTCGATCTGGAATCGAAGACAATCGAGTTGGAACGCTCGCTCGACCTCGATCGCTCGACCAAGGAGCCGAAGTCCGGCGATACGCGGATCGTTCCCATCCTCGATCCGGGCATCGAGGCGTTGCGGAGATGGCGCGACCAGGCACCCGACACCGAACTCATCTTTCCGGACCAGAGAGGCGGGCCCTTACGCTCGAACTGGTACCGGCACGATCGCACCATGAAGGAGGTGACGTCCGAGGACCGCAACCTTGGTCGCATCCGCAAGGCATGCGGTATCCACTTCGAGCCCCATCAGCTCCGGGATACGTACGCGAGCATTCTGATCCAGTCCGGTATTGGCGAAGCCGAGCTCACGCTCTGGCTCGGACACAAGAGCATCTCCACGACCCTTGAGAACTACGGCAAGCTCTTCGAGCGGCGCAAGACCGCGCTCGCCGTCAAGGCGAACCAGCTGATTGGGAGCCTGCGAGCGCCGTCGTAGCGGCGCCGCCGATGGGCCGCTACAGGGGCCAGCTCTACGCGGTCGGTGCGCTATCCCGGTCGTCGTCGGCAGGAACCGTCGCGCTCCATTCCGGGTCCTCGAACAAGATGAACCGCGTGCCGTTCATGATCGGCATGCGGGGAGGTTCATCCGTGAGGTCGGCACGCGCTGCTTCGATCCTCTTCGTGAGCTGGTTGAGCAGGTCGCCCGCCATTGCGTCGATCACCCGGACCAGGTCGGTCTCCAGGGTGACGTCGGAGGCGTGATAGCTGGGGGCCCGCCCAGCAAGCTCCCCGCGCACCTGCCGGTACTCCTGGTCGGTATGTGCCACGGCCTTATCACGCAGCTTCATCCAGTAGGAGTGCGCCTCTGTCCATTCCGGCTTGGAAAACTCGAACCCGAGCTTGAGAAGGGGCAGTCGCCGGGTCCCGTCAAGACGCTGGCTCTGGGTGAACGTCCGGCCGTAGCTGACCACGATTCCATCCACGATCGCGCGTCGCAACCCGGTGAACTTGGGCTCCTTGCCGTCTTCCTCGCGCTGGCGGTCGTAGTCGTAAAACGCGGCGCAATACTCACGGCAGATACTGAGATCGTGATGGTAGGCGCACAGCTCATCGAAAAGCGCTCGCGAGTAGTGATCAGGCATGTGAAGAGGGTGCCACGACACTCGGACGCGGGCTGGCTGAACGTCTACGGGATCGCAGGCGTGCTCCCGCCCCATCCTGAGAGGTGCTTCAGCGCCGCAACCGTGTACTCGTCATCCCAGGAGGCCTGGGCCATGCGTTCATCGGCACGCCACCAATCGCTGTCCGGGGTTGGCAGGACTGATACGACCTCCTCGACGCAGGCCGCAACCCCGCGTACCAGCCCATCCACGAAACTGTGGGGAATGAGCGTGAGGGGCCCCTGGTACCGGTAGCCACCTGGAATCTGTTCGGCGTCGAGCTCCGCGGCGCTTGCAATGAGCGCGCCTTTTCGCAAGGTATCGGAGGCGTAGCCGCTCGGACGCCACTCCAAATTGGCGGTGTCCAACGCGCCGCGGTGCGCGACCTGATCGCGAAGTTCGTGAAGCACGCGCGAGGCGGGCACGAACTCGGAGCTCTGAGCTACTTGGAGAAGCCGGTGAGCGGTCGACCCAGAGTCGAGCTTCTTGATCCAGCCTTTGCGCGATGGCGCTCGCAGGATCGCATCGCGCCAACTTACGTCGCGTGGATCAACCGTATCGCCCGACAGATCCGCGGCGATGAGCACGAGCGAGTCCAAGAGGCTGCTCGCGAGGATCACGGCGTACTGCGTGTGGTAGCCCTGACGGTCCCGGATGCCGTTGCCGGCTCGATCCCATCCCTCCTCAAGATGGATGCGGGTTAGCTCGTCGCGCGCACGAAGGAGATGTACGAGCCGGTTCAGGATCTGATGGCAGTGTTGCGCAACCGACTCTGATCGACTGTCCGGATTCCAGGAGGACCGAAGTAGCCGGACGAGCTGAGGCACGATCGCCATCGCGAGGCCAGAGTAATACGACGTGTCGGCATCGATGGTGTCGCGGAATCCGTTGCCCAGTCCAATGTGGACCTTGCCCCTGCGCAGCATTTCCAACTCGACGATGCGCACCATCTCAGCCGGCGACACAATTCCGCGGTCGAGAAGGAGATTGCTAGCGACGCGCTCCGAGAGAAGGTCGGCGTCGACGGTGACGAAGTAGCTCGTGCCGACCGCTTCGTGGGCATGTAGCTCCTCGCCCCACCAATGCGCGGCATGAGGCTCGATCACCGACATCGCGTGATTCTGCTGGGTGGTGCCTTCCTGCCACTTCGCGTTGTGCGCGTTCGGTACACCTACGGCGTCTGGGATCGGCTTCCACGCCACAGGTGTCGCGCCTGTCGGTGGACCGGTGCCCGATGCGACGTACACGGAGGCCTCATCCATGTCCGCGTATGCCACGACGCGCTCGCTGCTTTCATCGTGGGCATCAATGACATCACTCGCGATGAAGAACTTGAGGTAGTCCGATCCTGTGTCGTCGCGATGGAATCGAGCGCGACTACCCCTGCACGGCTGGGGCGGCGTGCCAAAGCGACGCCTGACGTCGAATACCTCGGTCGGCGGAACGAGGAGAATGTGGGCGCTGAAAACACGCCCGTAGGCGCAGAGCGCCTCATAGCTGGTCGATGCAGCGGTACCCATGGGCAGAGGGTACCGGAGCAGTTGCACGCGCGGCCACGTGGGTCCCCTTGTGTCTCTGGCCACGCTCTGGAGATACAACGAGCTCGTCGAGTGTCGCAAGCTGGCTCTCGCCGTCAGCCGGGACTCGGCTCATCCCTGCGTCATGAGGCTCCATGTGCGAATAGGGTGGTGCGATGGATTCTCGAAGCAGAGAACGCGCGCGTTCACGTCGTCGGCTTCGTCGCCAACGCGCCGTCGTCGGGGCTCTGCTCCTGGTGTTCGCGCTCGGAGCGCTGACGGTGCATCGCCACGGTGGCGTCAGGCACGTCGTCCAGCGTGTCCAAGACATGGTGCTTCTTCGTGCGGGAGCGGGCGACAACAAGCTCACGGATCCACGAGGAGCTGAGATCGTGCGCTTCGATTTCTCCAGCAAGGTGCTGCGTCAGAAGTTGCCTCAGATCATTGTTCTGCCGGCCGAGTTCGAGGAGGAGCAACGCCGACCACTGCTGGTGTTCATGCATGGGCGCAACTCGCACCCCAAGACTCTGTTGAACGACGAACTCACGGACGCCCTTGCCAGGACAGGCGGCAATGCCCCAGTAGTGCTCCTCGCCAATGGGGGAGAGCACTCGTATTACCACGACCGAGCCGACGGCAAGTGGGGGACCTACATCTCGAAGGAGCTGGTCGGCGAGGTCGTCCGGAAGTACCATCTCGATCCAGATCGGATCGGATATGCGGGCATCTCGATGGGCGGCTACGGAGCATTCGAGCTGACTCGAGAAGCCGACAAGCAACTATGCGGCGTCGCCGGTCTCGCTCCGGCGCTGTGGCAGAGTTCGGGCGAGTCGGCTCCTGGCGCATTCGACGACGCCGAAGACTTCAACGCTCACGACCCGCTTGCGGCAGCGCGCGCGGACAAGGATGCGTTTCACGGCACCCCCGTGTTCCTTGCAGGCGGTGCCGATGACCCCTTCCGCGCGGGCACCGATGCGATGGCCGGCGCCCTTGATGGTGGTCCGTCGACCGTCGTTCGACGACGCGGCGCTGGCGGTCACAACGCGCTCTATTGGAATCCACAATTCCGACCAATGATCGACTGGTTCGCGAAGAGATTCGCGAACTGCTGAGGGTCGAAGCGGGTCGCGCCGAAGTAGAAGCCCGGTACCAGCAGGGAAAAGCTCAGGCGCGAAACCCGTAGAGCCCTCGGACTTGGTCAGCGAGCAAGGTGACGGGAATGCTCTGGTCGTCCCCGCCCAAGCGACCCGCCACGACCTTGTCCTCGGCATACGCGCGGCGCATGGCGTCCATCGTGACCATGAACGTCTCGAAGAATTTCAGCGACCCGTTGATGAGTCGGGCGACCTCGTCGAGAGGTAGAGATGACACCATGATCCCCTCGCGCTCAAATCGAGCTTCCCGCGAGCGAAACTCGCCTCCGGCGAGGATGTAGTCGGAGTGAAAGAACGCGTTGCGGAGTTGGCTGTTGAAGTACGCATCGACAGCCTGCGGCACTTCTTGCATTCCTAGCTCCTCACCCTTCTCCCTCAATCGATTGACCACCTGATTGGCAGAGGGTGGTCGCTGTCGGAAGCGCGGACGATTGGCAGGCTGGTACAGGTCGTAGAACGGGTCCATCGAGTATCGGCCCCCGGAAGCTATGACCATCAGATTGTGGAGCGTGATGTACATCGCATCCACTTCCGTGACGTGACAGTAGAGCAGCAGGCCGAGTCGGATCTGGCTCAGCCCCGTCGCCGTCTCGAGGGTGTCACCGATGTCCTGGTAGAGCGCCCAGCTCTCTTGCAACGGATCCCATCCGGCATCTTCCAAGCCCCGGACGCGCAGCAGGGCGCAGGCGTACTCGAACTCGTCTGCACGCCTCGCGTTCTCGAACAAGCCCGTGAGCATCTCGCTAGCGGGTCCGGCCGAGTGCTCCTCAGGCACGTCACTCACACGGTCCTCCACTCGACCACCTCGCGCCAGATGGGTTCGCCGAGCTTGCTGGCTGCATCCAACTCCAGCGCGTCCCCGTCAAAGTAGGTTCGGAAGAGGTCTAACAGAATCGCTCCAACGTCCTCGGTACCATGTGCCTCGCGGAGCGTTCTCCAGGCGACGGTCATCGCCTCACCGCTGAACTCGTCGTCGGAGTTTGGATTGTCATCGGAGGCGAGCGCGTAGACGTTCTCCGCCGTCAACAACCGCAACGTCAAGGTGTAGAGGTTGGCAAGCTCATCCATGTCTGGCACGGAAGGCTGACCGAGGCTTCCCGGGTGAGGAACCACGCCCTCCTGGGGGTTGGGCAACGGCGATCCACACCACGGGCAGAACGCGATCCCAATCCGAGCTGAACCACCATCGCGTACTGGGATACCGATGGACCCGTCCCGCTTGCTCTGGGTGAGCGTTACGTCGGGACAATCCCACGCGTTGTCGTGCAGGTCACACGGGGGATCGAGATGCGACTCCATCACGTTGCAGCAAGGGAAGACGAGTTCGGCAGCGATGTCGTCACTCATCTGGCGTCACCAAGTTGGTCGCGGCTGAGACGATCGCGGCGTCCGTCAGGTAGCAAGCATGCGACCAGCATGGCGATCATCGCGGGTACATACACGGGTCCGAAGATGAGCACCCCGAGGAAGGCGAGCGCAAGCAATGGTGCGAGCGCGACAAGGCGCGCGTACCAGCGGCGGTGCAACAAGGGGTACGCCGTGATCAAGAGCAGCACGACCGTCTTCACGACTGCCCCCAAGAGCGAGCCTGAATCCGTCTGATCCCAATGAACAGGACACAATCCATCTGATCGGAGCTTGGGGACGCACTCGCCACTCAGGTAGGGGTTGTTCACCGGCCATACGAACGACACGCCAGCAGCGACGGTCAGCAGTGCTGCGATCCAGGTCGCCGTGTGTGCACCCGCACCTCCACGCATCCATCGCGGTGGCGGATAGGACAGAACCTCGCCCCGCCTAGTTGCTGCTACCACGCGAGCCCCACGGTAGAGGCCCAGCAGCCCGAACACTCCCAGAGCGATTGCCGGGCCCGCGAACACCCACGCGACTGGAGCATTGATTGGCCACGCCCACGCAATGGTGCACACAGCAAGCCCGATGAGGACGGAGGGGACGACCACTCGATGCCACGGCGTCGTCATGCTTCGTACTCGCCTTGCCGCTCATGCCCGGTGTCGAAGTACGCGTTGAGGTACGCCGTGGGCTCCAGGTCGCTGTCGCGATACAGGGAGAAGATTTCGGCCCCGGACTGCGCTGGGCTGTCAGCCAGCAGGTAGCCCTGCGCGAATCCCAAATAGTTCATGGACAACGTGTCGGCGTATTCCTGTGCCTCGACCTCTGCCAGCTTGATTGCCTTATCGATTGAGGGCGACTGCCAGATGGTCACACGCTCCTCGTATGAGCCGCGCTCCGCGTCGTGGAACACGCACCGAACTGCTGCCCAACCTGCGTTGAAGGCGTGGTCGTCGACACCGAGCAGTCCGAGATGGATCGGTTCGAACACGAGCGCGTCCCGACCATTGCGGGTGAATCCGAGTTCCAGGTCGAACGCATCAATCCGGGCGAACGGCTCAGAGTACGGAGCCTTCGACCGTGGCCACGGCTCAGTCGTTGCGTGGGCAATCTGATCCTGCACTCCACTCAACACGGCCATCACCGCCGTGATGAGAGCCTCGTGGACGTTGGTCGTCCAGGAGGGCCAGTCCGATACATCTGTTCCGCCGAGGAATCCAGTTTCGGGCCACACGATTCCGACGGCGCCAGCGTGTGCCTCTACGCGAAAGGGCGACACGAGACTGAGCCTGTCGGCTAGGACGGGCGCCAGTTTTTCGACATCAGAGGTCATCGGCTCACCCTTCCCAACAGCCTTCCCTTCGACGCTGAGCACCATCAGGCGATGTCGAAAGTCGAGGGGGCGGCGTCGAGCCTATTCAAGAGACCGGGGGGCAAACCGGGGGGCACGCGACATTGGGGCCCTCACCCATGACGCAGAAAAACCCCGCCGGAGCAGGGTTTTTCGAGGTAGCGGTGGAGGGACTCGAACCCCCGACACGCGGATTATGATTGCTCGCGAGGCACTTCGGTGCAGCTCGGTAGCTCTCGGTTTTCCACGGCTACTCGTCGAATTTCGATGATCGGCCTTCGCGCAGTCTCGGGCGATCTCGGCTGGTCATGTTCTCATCGTGTTCTCACCCCGCCGCGGACGGCGGTGTAGTCGAATGCTAGCGGACCGTGAAGGACTGCTCGGCTCACTTGTCAGCCTGTTGTCCTCAGAGATGCAACCGGACGGACAGAAGCGGTCGCCCGGACGGACCGGAAAATGGAGCCCGGTTCTTACGCCACTGGGTATACGACCGGCGTGCGAGCACCTGACGACAAGGCGATCACAAGACGGGCCCGTCGCCTGTTCACGCAGGAGCCGAAGTGGCTCGGCGATGAATCGCTTTTGGCTTCGCTGGACGGCAACCTCGACGGGCGAAAGGCGGTGATGTTGCTTACGGACAAACGGGTTCTCGTCGTTCACTTCGAAGGCATTCTGCGGGAACGCCACGTTGATTCGACCAGCTATCTATGGCCGGCGATACTCACCGCCTACCTCGACCGGCGAGCTGACCACGCGCGCTTCGTACTTGTTCAGGAGAAGAAGGAAGTCGAGTTGGTGACGCCCGATGTTGCCGCCGCCCAACGCTTCATTCGCTTGTTCGGGCAGACGCGGCCTAAGCGCGACGCATCGAATGCGGACGGCCAGATTGACCCGATGGACGAGGATCAGTTCTGGACGGTCATAGAACATGCCCGAACGTCCGGCGTAACCACTCCAAGCTCGCTGCGCGCTGCACTCACTGCGCTTGGAGACGACGAGCTGGAGAGGTTTCAGGCTCGTTGGGATGACCTCAAGGATGCTCTCTATCGCTGGGATCTGTGGGCTGCCGCCTACCTCTTGAACGGCGGATGCTCTGACGATGGCTTCGAGTACTTCCGTTGCTACTTACTCGCGCAAGGTCGTGATGTTGTGACGCTTTCCATCTCGGATCCCGACGGCCTGGCCGAGGCCGGGTTGGCTCCCGAGGACGATGTCGAGTGGGAGGACTTCTGCTACGTCGCGGCAGAGGTGTACGAGGGTCGGACCGGCAATGATCTTCCGCGCCGATCAGTAGCAACGATGGACGACCCCGCCGGACACCCTTGGGATGAGGCGGACCTTCCCGACAGATTCCCTCGACTGCATGCTCGCTACGGCTGAGGCTCCGGACTCCGTAGGGCTGCAGGTGCTCAGGCGATTCATCACGTAGCGGAATCTGGTGCTGACGTGTCCCACTCGGCGCGAGAGCAATGACCAGGTCGTATGCGCAATCTGATCTAGGGTGCCACCGCTCCACTTCGCTTTAGGCTCCGCGGCGGCACCCGTCCTGTCACACGATGTGTAGTTGTGCGGCGCGTTCGGTCATGTGTCGCCACCGTTCACGTGTGGCTCGCTGCTCGGCTCGGTCCGCGGCTAGATACCGCGCGATCTCTTCAATGAGGCCGAAGCCGGCGCATCGCTCGCGTTGCGCTTGTTCGAGGGCGTCGGCCAGGCGCTGCTCCAAGTCCTTGGCGCGCTCACGCTCTTGGCGAACGACTTCGAGGAGTCGATCGAGCTCGCCTACCGGGCGACTGTTGGACATCGCCTGAGCGAGCGTCTCGATCGTCAGTCGGTCAGCCATCCCGGCTCGGGCGCCTGCCTTGGCGATGGAACGAGCGATCGCGTCGGCGCCGCAGATGTAGGTGACCGTTGCGTACGTGGACCGTGCGTACGCGCCGAGCTTGTCCACGAGGCGCTCGTACTTCTTCAGCGACAGCTCGACCTCGAACGCATGCAGTCGCTCGTTGATCCGGTCGTAGGTGACGAGGTCAGGCCACATACCCCGCGCGTCCGCGGTGTCGGGTGCGCCGACCGCCGCGATTCGAAAGCGTGCGTCGCCTCGTTGGTCGATGCGGCGGATCTCACGCTCGGTCAGCAGCAGCTGCATCGTGGACTGTTCTAGACCGATCGCTGCGTCGACCACTGCGAGGTCGTGTGCTGCGGTAGCGGGAGAGACTCGGGCGCGGGGCAGGTCGAGTCCGGTCGCTGTAAGCCCCTGGGGCGTCGCAAGATAGATGCGGGCTGAGCGAACACCTTCGTCGTGTCGAACCAGCCCGTGATCGACCAGAACCGCCAATCGCTGATAAGCCTTGCTTCGCTGTATCTCGAACCGGCGTATCACCTGCTCTGCCGTCGCCAACCTATGCCGCCCCAACCATCGCGCAATCTCCAAATCGCGCTCCGTCACTCCAGCCCTAGCCAGCCCGCCCTTGACCTTGCTCTTGACCTTCTCTCTCCTCTCACTCCTCCCCAATTCACTCCCACCCACTACTCCTTCATCACTCTCACCTACTCCCATCTCTCACCTCTCCATCCATCCAAGTGGAACCCTTCCTGACCCCTCACTCTCTCTACGTAGGGGGGGAGGGGTCAGGAAGGGTGGAACGACTCGCGCCCTGGACCAATCCAGCATGGGAGCGTGGGATTGACTAGTAGGAGGCGTGGACACTGGCGTGGACGCCCGATCCACCCCGAGATCCACCGAGAATCAATCGATGGGTAAGCCAGACGGTCCGTTACAAATGTCGCCCTTCACAGACGCCGCTTACACGGAGTCCACCCCTCAAGCTTCGACGTTAAGGCGGCGGCGTGCGGCGTCGGCCGCTTCTTCTCCGCGGCAGGCAGTTCCCGCCAGCGTCGACAGCCGCTGTCGTTCTTCATCGACGTCGAGTGCTGCATGCGCCGACGCGGTGGACACCACCATGTCGCTGGCGTCGAATAAGCCTTCGAAGATGCCATCTCGGGCACCAGCCCACCTGATCAGGAAGTCCAGCGCGTCGCTGCGCTCGTGGGCGCAGCACGCTTCGCGGTAGATGTCGTTGGCCGTAGGGAGCAGTAGCTCGGCATCCTGTGCGCGCTCCACCTTCAGCATCCCCTCGGCGATGTCGGAGGACATGTCGTGCCAGAGGTCGATGTTGAACTCCTCGGAGAGCGTGTCCATGTCGGCCGCGCTCGCGAGGTCAATCGCACGCAGCAGCGCGTGCGTCTCGCCCGTGCGGGCGCGGCTGGCACCAGCGATGCACCGCTCCAGCTCTGACCCGTGCTTCACCAGATCGTCGAGGACCTCGACGGCGGCGGCGTCGTCGAGGCCGGCCACAAGACGGACGACCCGAAGTCGTGTGTTCTCGTCGCCGGCGAGCTCATTGAAGTTCGCAAGTAGGAGATCGGGCCGCAGCTGAGCAGCGACACGCGCCGCCAGGATCCGCACAGGTCCGCTCGCGTCGACCGAGGAAGCGACAAGCTCCTCAACGTCGGTTCGCTTGCCTCGCCGCCATGCCATGTATGCCGGGTTGGACGAGAACCACGACGCCGCCCACCGCGGCTCATCCCGAGCGATGCGCTCAGCGAAGTTCGCATCCACAGCCTCGATCAGCTCCGCGATTGTGGCGACCTCACGCGACTGATCGGCTCGCTCATGCCGCTGCCGATGACCGGCCCGCTCCTTCTCTGCCACAGCGACACACTGCTCAAGTAGGGCGCGAACCTCCGGGTTCGCAGTGCCGTTCATGAGCCGACCCAATGGAGACTCGTCGTCGATGGTGAGAAGCCAAGGCTCGGCGACCATGCGCGCACGAGCCGCAAGGACCGTCTCGTCATCGATCCAGGTCCCGCAATCGAGGATCGAGTGCCAGCGCTGCCCTGAGACGATGTCGGCGACGAGCGCTGCCCGAGCCTCGCCGTCACCACGGACAGCGAGGTAGTTGAGCACGTCGATGGCGACGTCCATGTCCGAGATGTTCTCGTTGACATCCAGCGCCAGAACGTCGACGGCGAGGCGGTGCGCGGGGGCGCCCGTCATCGCCGCGAGCTCGCCGAGGTAGCTCCCCCAGTCGTTGAAGCACAGGTTCCCTGGACGCTGGGGGTGGGTGATGTGCTCGTGGATCACGTCGTAAGCGGCCTCGGGACCCGTATCCCGAGCCCCGAGGTACCCCGCTCCCGTCCCACGCAGAAGCAGGCCAAGCGGATCGGCAAGAGGCGGAAGGTCCGAAACAAAGGCCATCGCCGTACCGTACCGCGACGAGGCACGCCTCACACACCGACAGTCCCATGCCGCCCGCCACGGACGACCGGGCAAAGTGCAAGAATCTCCCCTCGCGGGAACATCCCGGGGCGACTGGCATGCCGCGAGTTCTCGCAGCAGGAGTAGGAGTAGCGTGGCCCGGGCCGACCAGATAAAAGCGCTTGTCGAGAGCCACTTCAGTGGCGATGAGCAGCGGTTCCAGGCAACCGCCATCCAAGTTGCGGCCTCCGCCGCGCGTCAAGGCCACACGCGCTTTGCCCGCGAGCTCCGGGCGCTCATCGATGCCGCGGAAGAGAACGCGTCACAGCGATCTTTCAAGCCAGTCCCAGTAGTCCAGCCGCGAGGTGAGCTTTCGGGCTTGATGGCTGTCACCTATCCAAAGACCCGATTCCGCGACATGGTCCTCGACAAGGAATTAGGCGGACGGCTTGAGCGAGTGCTCGTGGAGCAACGCCAGAACGACAAGCTTCGATCTCACGGCCTAGAACCTCGACGCAAGCTGTTGTTCAAGGGCGCACCTGGAAACGGCAAGACCATGACTGCCCATGCGCTCGCCGGGGAGCTCAAACTCCCGCTCTTCAGCATTCAGCTGGATGGATTGATTACAAAGTACTTGGGCGAGACAGCCGCGAAGCTTCGCCTGATCTTCGACGCGATTGCGGGCACTAGGGCCGTCTATCTGTTCGACGAATTCGACGCCATCGGCGCGCGTCGTGACACGGGTGGCGATGTCGGCGAAATACGCCGAGTGCTCAACACGTTCCTCCAGTTCCTAGAGCAGGACGACTCGGACAGTCTTGTCATCGGCGCAACCAACTACGCGGATCTCCTTGATGACGCCTTGTTCCGACGTTTTGACGATGTCATCGAATTTTCGATGCCGGACGACACGCTCGTTCGGCGCATCATTGAAGAACGGCTCGCAGGCTTCACCCTTCGCCAAACCGGCTGGTCAGGAGTCACCAAGTCAGCTCGCGGACTCAGCTTCGCCGAAATTGTTCACGCGAGCGAGGACGCCGCAAAGGAAGCACTGCTGTCAGGCACGGTGAGCGTGTCAACAACTCAGCTAACCCGAGCTCTGTCCGTGCGTCGTGAGACGCGTCCTCAGTCGTAGAAGCACGCATTGCCCGCTGACCGAGATCACATATTCGTCGACCAGGGCACTGGGGTATTCGACTACAACCCGCCTGGGGGCGGCACTCCCCCTCCGACGCCTGTTCGAGACCGGCGCGAGCATGGCACCAAGCTGAGCCGAGAACTCGACGCCGCTTGGAGAGAGTCGGTAGCTCGTCGCCAAGCGAGCCAGATGGCGTCGCAGGCGTCGGCGGGCGTCTACCTTCAGTTTGAGAGCGACAGCGACCACGACCTAGCGCTGAAGAGCCTCGACCTCCCTAGCCTCGGCGTCCAACTTCGAGCGGTGCGCGACATCGACGGACAGCAAATTGCCACCGTTTTCGTCCCGGAACGGTCCATCGCCCGGTTCGCCAAGAAGTTCGAGGACTACGTCAACGAGAATGACAGCCGATGGGGCACTCCCAAGAATCGGCTGCTTGCTGAGAGCATCAAGGACATCCACCTCGCCACCGTGAGGTCATTCTGGACCGATACCGACGACCAATTTCCTGGCGCGGGGGAGCTGGCGTGGTGGGAGGTGTGGCTCGACGGTGGCGACGAGTCCGCGGAGGCATTTAGAGCATTTGCCGAGCGCGAAGGGCTCCAGATCGGACAGCGCGCGTTGCGCTTCGTAGATCGAGTGGTGGTGCTCGTCTACTGCGTGCCAGAGCAGATGGCAAAAGCCCTTGAGCAGGTGGATGCGTTGGCTGAACTTAGGCGCGCCAAGCATTCCGCCCGTTTCTTCCAGGACATCAGTACGGTCGAGCAGCATGGTTGGTCTGACGCGCTGCTCGCGCGCACGACAATGGCAGGAGACGACGCGCCGGCGGTCTGCATCTTGGACAGCGGGGTGACCAACTCCCATCCCCTGCTCGCCGATTCGCTAGCAACTGCTGATTGCCACGTGGCCGTTACCGGATGGCCATCGCAGGATCGAGATGGCCACGGCACCGAGATGGCGGGCCTCGCGTTGTGGGGAGACCTCGCATCAACGGTTGAGTCAGCCCATCCAATCCAACTTCATCATCGACTGGAGTCGGCAAAGATCTACGATGAGGCCCTCCAGTCAGCGGACCCGGAGCTGTTCGGCGCGATCACACTTGCTGGCGTGTCCCTCACCGAGGTACAGGCACCTCACCGGCAACGTGTGTTCGGGCTTGCCGTCACCGCCGATGACAAGGGTCGAGACAACGGCTCACCCTCTTCATGGTCAGCCGCGTTGGACAACATCGCGGCAGGTGTGGATACAGCGGATGAACACCGCAGGCTGATCCTGGTCAGCGCCGGCAACAACCGACCAGCCAACGCCGACGAGTACCCCGACGCGCTGTTCACGAGTGGAGTCCACGACCCTGCCCAGAGTTGGAACGCAGTCACCGTCGGCGCGATGACGGAACTTGACCGCATCGAAGAGACGGCACTCGATGGTTGGGAGCCATTGGCTGAGGTCGGCGATGTCGCGCCGATGAGCACGTCGTCTGCCAGCTGGGAGGCCCAGTGGCCGATCAAGCCCGAGATCGTTATGGAGGGCGGGAACTTCGCACGCTCGCCAGGCGGCGACATCGATGCCGCGGATTCTCTGTCGGTGTTGACCACGCATTCCCGACCGGACCAGCGCCTGTTTGCGACGACGAATGGGACAAGTGCCGCATGCGCAACCGCTGCGGGATTGGCTGCAGACATCGTCGCGCAGTATCCAACAGCATGGGCCGAGACCATCCGGGGCCTCGTCGTGCACTCGGCGCGCTGGACACCGGCCATGCTCCAGAAGCTCGGTGGCGTCGCTGGGATGACACAGCGCGAGCGCCTAGTACGCGTTTTTGGATTCGGTGTGCCCAGCCGGGAACGCGCGCTGAAGAGCGCGGCCAGTGAGGTGACGCTCGTGGCCGAGCGCGCGATCCAGCCTTACAAGAAGGACGGATCGCGCACCAAGATGAATCATCTGCACCTGCACGATCTCCCGTGGCCCCGGGAAGCACTGTTGGCGCTTGGAGAGCATGATGTCCGGCTCCGCGTGACCCTGTCCTACTTCGTTGAGGCAAATCCCGCTCGGCGGGGGTGGGCGCACCGCCACCGTTATGCCTCTCATGCCCTGCGATTCGACGTCAAGCGCTCCAGCGAATCCGTGGCACAGTTCGGCGAACGGATGCTGAAGCTCGCTCGCGACGAGGATGCAGGAAGTCGGGCAACAGCACCGGGCGATGACTGGTACCTCGGGTACCGGGCTCGACATCGCGGCTCGATTCACCAAGACATCCTGACGGTGTCTGCAGCGGAGCTGGCGAGTCAAGGAATGATTGGCATCGCGCCAGTGGTCGGCTGGTGGCGCGAGGCACCGAGTCACGGCCGCTACGACGACGTCGCTCGATACTCGCTCATCGTCTCCATAGAGACTGATGCTCAGGAAGTAGACCTGTATCAAGAGGTCCTCGCGAACATCCGTGTGCCAGTCCAGGTCGCCGTCGAGACCGAATAGGCAGGGGACCGATTGACATGACGAACCTCGCGGAAACCATGCTGCCCGACCTGTGGGCGGCGCTTGATCGGATCCACTACGACGATGACGTGGACTTCCTCTGGATTGAGTCAGTGGAACCAAGCGGCGACACAGCCACGATCACGTTCGAGCTTTGTCCCTACAACACCGACCTGAAAATCGATCCGGCTCGCTGGAAGATCATTGCCAAGGGCGTAGTGCGTGTCACCGTGGACACGCTTGGTGGCCCGGGGCCCGACCTCTCGGTGAGCAATCATGACGTCGCGCTCTGGCCCTTCACCGAGAAGCTCGAGGCGCTGTACTTCACCGGGAGCGCCGACGATCCGAACAAGCTCGCGGGCGACTTGCTGGATGCGCATCGCGTGACGGTTCATGAGCGTACCGATGAGTTGCCGTTCGCACTCCACCTGCCTGCTGACAAGCTTTTCGCTGGCGGGGGCGGTCTATTGTACGAAGGTCCGGCACGAATCGTGAGCGCTTATGAGGACGTCCTCCGCGCACACAAGCTCAAGCCAAGCCGCCTACCCAAGACGAATGGATACGCCTATTGGGATCCAATGGCTGACGAGTACGTGACGGCATCCGATTCCCTGGTCGTCGGACGATTCGGATTCGTTCAGGTCATTGCAGAAGGATTTCGGGCAGAGCCCCTCAGCAGCGGGGGAAGCTGACGGGTGGGGATACACGACGTCGATCGCGCTGACCGGCTGCCCGGGCTGATACTGGAAGACGTGGAATATCTCCGGACCGATGGCATCGCCGAGATTGAGCAGTGGAACGGGAGCGACCTAGCCGAGTCAGTACGCCTAGTCGCAGGCGGACAATCGTTCACCTTCTGGGTGTCCGAGGGCTCCGTGGACACCGTCGCCATCGCGGGCGACCCGTCGGAAGTTGGCCCGACACAATACACCAAGCTCACTGCGCAGGACCGAGTGCCTTGGTGCGATGTAATCGGACGGCGCGTCACTGGCACTCGGCTGTCGTTCCTGCCAGGAGAAGAAGCGACGTACAGCCGACCTATGGTGCGTGCCATTGAGCTGGTATTTGAGGGCGGTCGCTCCGTTACGCTGGCTGGCTATCGCCCGTCAGACGACCTAGCGTCCAACTGTTTTGACGATCTCGCCGTCCTCGACGGCGACCTAGAGGCCGCCTACCCAGACGCAACCTAGGATCCTTCGAAGCATCGCCCGGGACCACATGCTCGAAACGCAGGCGTCCTCGGCCCCCGGACCTAGGCGCTCATACTCTCCGGCTTATGTCATCGGCACATTGCCTCGAGAAAGCCCATGTCCGGTTGGTCTTGGGGCAAGAGGTGCACGTAACGGTCCAGCGTGAACGCTGACGAGTGGTGCCCGAGCAGTCGCTGGATCTGCTTGATGTTGCAGCCATTGGCGAACAGCTGCGACGCGAACGTGTGGCGCAGGGTGTGGAAGCTCGCCCAGGGTGATCCCGACGCCTTCGCCGCCGGCTTCATGACGCGCACGTGCAAGTTCGCCGGCAAGTGCATCGTGTGGTTCGCCGTCGCGAATACGGGTTCGTCCTCGGCGGGCACGCCGGCCTTCAGTCGTCGCTCGCGAAGTTGCTTTTGCAGGGTCGAGGTCAGCGGAATCGTGCGGAGCCCGAACCTGCTCTTGGGCGGGCCGAGCTCGCCCTTGTAGACGGTGCGGCTAACGGACAGCGTGCCAGCCTGCAAGTCGAGGTCCTTCCACTGCAGCGCAACGGCTTCGCCTATCCGCAGCCCGGTGCACGCGAGCAGTTCGATGAACGATCGCCACTCCGGATCGACCTTGCCGAGCAGGGCGCGCAGTTCCTGGCTCGAGAGCGCACGCGCGCGCTTCTCATCCGCCAGCACGATCGGGCTCGCGATGCGAACGTTGGCGGCCGGGTTGGATCGGATCAATCCATCCTCGAACGCCGTCGCCAGCAGGGCCTTGAGCGGCGCGAGCACCAGGCGCAACGATGCCGCGGAGCGCAGTCGCTCGCGATCGGTCCCAAGGTGGATTGGCTTGCGGGTGATGTGCATCGCGAATGCCTTGATGTCGCGCGGCTCCATCTCCGCGAGCGGCATTTGCCTGAAGTACGGGATCGCGTGCTCGGTGAGCGCGCGACGGTAATCGGCGCGCGTCTGCTCTCGAAAGCCTCGCGACGTGCGGCCCGAGTACGTCTCGATCCATTCCATCGCATAGCTCGCGAACGTCGTTCGGCTTTCCTGCCTGTATTCGCCTCGCGTGATGTCGGCGCGGAGCATCGACTGGATCTCTCGCGCTTCCGCCATCGTCGATGCAGTGCGGGATACCTGGCGGCCTCGCCGGTCACGCACCTTGACGACGTAGCTGTCGCCTCGACGGTAAATGCCGGGGGAATTCGTCTTGGTGAAGGCTGCTGCCACGAGCGTTCCTTTCGGTCAGCCGTTCGTAGTGCAGCGGGGCGAGCCTCCGCGATCCCATGTTCTCATCCTGTTCTCACCCGAGGAAGAGGGATGCGATCGCCGGTCATCTACTCGACGCAAAAGACCGAATATGCAGGCCTTCTGAAAATAGCGGTGGAGGGACTCGAACCCCCGACACGCGGATTATGATTCCGCTGCTCTAACCGGCTGAGCTACACCGCCTCGTGCGGAGCATTGTAGCGGGCGGTGCTGGCCGCGGCCACCGCTTGCCGGATGTCCACTGTCCAACGGTGGCCTTCCATCGATCGGTTCTCCACGGCGCTGCGCGGGTATCACCGCGACATGCCTTCGAGCGATCACACCGCGACGCACGCCGAGCCCGACGAACTTCCCGATGATTCGCCCTCCTCGGCGATCATCTACCTGGTCGTCGGCATCGGCCTGGCCATGTGCCTGCTCGCGCTGCTGTTCGCTCGCGGCGAGTTCTCGCTCCTGACAGTCGCGCTCGCGCTGCTCACCACGATGCCGTTCCTGCTCTACGCCCGCCTGGCGATCACGCGCCCTGGTGCGGAAGCGGTCGTTGCCGGGGTCCTGCTGATCGCGGTCGGGTGCTGGGGCTCCGTCAGCGCGCTCGACAGCGACGCCACTTCGGACTTCGTGCAGCTGCCGCTCGCGCTCGTGATCGTCGAGCTCGCAGTGTTCGTCACGGGTGCGGCGCTGCGGCGCATCGTCCCCGCGCGCGAATGATGGGTGGGACGACCCCCCACCGTGAACCGATCGTCGCCGTCGTGGCGGGCAGCGTGCTCATCGCGTGGTCGGGCATCTTGGTGCGCCTCGCCGACCTGCCGCCCGCGACCGCCGCGTTCCTTCGATGCGCGTATGCCGTGCCCCTGCTCGTCGCGCTCGCATGGTGGTGGCGACGATCCGGTCGCGCCGATGCGATGAGCACGTCGCAGCTGCGATGGGCGATCTTCGCGGGCGTGAGCTTCGGCGCCGACCTGGTGCTGTGGCACGTCGCGATCGGCGCGGTCGGGGCGGGGCTCGCCACGGTGCTCGGCAACACACAGGTCTTCCTGTTTCCCTTCGCGGCATGGCTCGTGTGGCGCGAACAGCCGACCCGTCGCCAGGCCGCGGTGCTCCCGGCCCTCGTCTTCGGGATCGTGCTCATCTCCGGCGCGATCGGTGCTGACACCTATGGCGACGACCCGCTGCTCGGCGTCATCACTGGGCTGCTCACCGCCGTCGCCTACGCCGGCTTCCTGATCGGCATGCGCGCGGGTTCACCCACGCGGGGCGGCACGCCGGTCAACACGCTCGCCGTCGCGACCTTCGTCGCGGCGATCGTCTCGGTGCTGAGCGGGCTCGTGCTCGGCGACTTCGACCCGACCCCGACCTGGCCGGCACACGGATGGATGCTGCTGCTGGCGTGGGGATGCCAGGTGCTCGCGTGGATGCTCGTCTCCGGATCGCTCGCACGCGTACGCGCGGCACGCGTGTCGATCCTGCTGCTCGTGCAGCCGCTGACCGCCCTCATACTGGGCGTCGTCGTACTCTCCGAGGATCCGAGCCTCGCGCAGTGGATCGGAGCCGGCGCGCTGCTGCTCGGCGTGGTGGTCGGAGGTGCGGGCGGCCGCGACGAGCAGCCCGCACCACCGACCGATGCCGTGTCGGTCAGCGAACCTGGAACAGCACCCAGCCGCTGACCTTCGGAGACGTGCCGCGGCGCACGATCGTCTCCGTGCGAATGCGCCACGTCGCCGACGTTGCCCGCCAGTCCGTCGGCAGCTTGATGTCGAGGCCGCCATTGTCGCCGATCGGCAGTCGATGTCGGAACTTCACGACCCAGCGTCCGCGCTCCTTGACCTGCATCACCAGCAACACGGTTCGACGACCCGGAATCCCGGCGCTCGCGCGCAGGTACGCCGGTGTCAGTCGCGCGCCTGGTCGAACGCGGTTGACCACACACATCACGCGCACGGTTCCGCAGCCGGCGATCACGCGACCGCCGTATCCCGTGATGCGCTGGAGCGTCAGGCGCAGGACCTTCGGGATCGCTGCAGCGCTCGGCTTCGCCGCGGGCGGCACGACGGGCGTGACGACCGCCGCGGCGACGGGCAGCGGATCGAACGGATGCTCCGCGCTCGTGGCGTCATCCAGCATGATGTCGTCGAACGTCGCAGCGTCGACCGTCGCGCTGACCTTGTGCGTGCCGGCGCTCACGGCCTTGATCTTGAGGGCGACCGACTTGTTCGCGCCCGCTGCGAGGTTCGCGAATCGACAGGTGCCGCCGCGTGCATCGACCGTGCAGTCCGAACCCGTCCAGCTCGTGATGCGAAGCCCGTCGCTCACCGAGAAGGTCAGCACGCCCCTCCCCGAGCTGTCGGGCCCGTCGTTGACGGCGCGCACGACGTAGTCGGCAGGGGTGCCGACGACGCCCTTCGCGAGCGGCGTGGCGACCTCGGGTCGAACGTGCGCGATGCGTGCGAGGTACTGCTCCACACGGGTCTGGCGAACGTCACCAGCAAACGCGTGGTACGCCGACACGAGGGAGCCGTCCGGAGCGAACGCAAGCGAGTGGTGATCGAGGTAGAAGCGCTTCGTCGACGTCCCCTGGAGGTGGCGGATGCCGCCAGGCCCCCACGCCGCATCCTGCGTGCCGTTGGAGTTGAGCCGGACGATCGCGCGATGCAGCGCAGGTGATGCATCGGTTCCGGCGACGAACATCGCGCCTTCAGGCTGGCGCAGCAGCTCATGTCCGCG
This sequence comes from Thermoleophilia bacterium, assembly GCA_025964555.1. Taxonomy (GTDB): domain Bacteria; phylum Actinomycetota; class Thermoleophilia; order Gaiellales; family SKUG01; genus JAGQUL01. The sequence continues at coordinate 22,498 of JAOPYQ010000027.1, forward strand.
GAACGAGGCGGGGAACGGCTGGATCAGGCCGGAGTTGCCGGCGTACTGGCTGATGACGGGTGTCGCGGCAACATCCAGGAACGCGAGGCCAGCGGTCTGCGACCCCTCGAGCAGCACGACCGCGTGCGTCGCGTCAGTGGCCATCACGTCGATCGGCTTGTTGTAGGCGTTGGGGAACGCGACGTTCGCCGCGACCCGCGTACCGCCGGTGGAGTTGATCCGCCACACCATCGACGCGGTGCCCATGTGCGGATTACCGACGATGTAGTCGCCGTTGGACATCTGCGTGATGCCGCCGAACGAGTCGGCGTCGGCATCGTAGGGCGAGCCGAACAGCAGGTAGGGGTCGCCCGCGAAGTCGGGATCGTCGACCCCGAACGGCGACAGCCGTCCCAGGAACAGGTCGTCGGCTTTGGTGCCGTTCTTGACGATCCCGATGAACGTGATCTTGCCGGACGCCTCGACGAACACGTCCTCGATGAGCGGGTTGCTGTCCACGGGCGTGCCGATCACGAACTTTCCGTCGGCGGAGAACGTGAGGTCAGGCTCTCCGGCTGGTGTCAGTCGACCGATCACGATCGCAGGCACGGTGGTGTCGACGCCCGCGTAGACGATGCCGCCGTCAGGCTGCAGCGCGATCGCGCGGATGTAGGACGTGTTGGCGGTCGGCACATGCCAGATGCCGCCGGCCGCGAAGGACGGGTCGAGCTCGCCGCTCGGCAGCAGGCGCACGATGCGCTGGTCGACCTCGGCGTCGTTGAGGATGCTCATGACGATCTTGCCGTCAGGCTGGACGACGACGTCGGTCGCGCTCTCGTGTCCGGTCGCTGGTCCAACATGCTGGGCGAACGTCGTGAAGCCCGGATACGGATCACCGGGGGACGCGCCCAGGGATGCGGCGGGCGACGCGAGCACGATCGCGGCGACGGCACAGATTGCAGGGACAAGGCGGCGCAGGGCGGACGGCATCGCAACAACTCCATCGTTCGGTGGCAGCAAGGCGAACGACGGTAGCGGGCTTGCGCATGCACGATCGTGCACGCGTCGTGCACATCGATGCAGATTCAGCGCGAAGGTGTGCGAGCCGGTGTGTCACCGGCGCAGGATCTGGACCGACTACGCTGCCGGGTAGATGTTCGGGTAGTCCGGGTCCGGATAGCTCGGGTCGGGATAGCCGGGATCCACGGGGAAGCCGCCGTCGTCGTCGTCGCCCGGGCTCGTGCCGCCACCCGGCGCGCCGGGAATCCACCCGGACGGGCTCAGCGTCTGCTCGGCGAGCGACACGGCAGCCTGCTGATCGACCGACCCCCACGAGCTGGTGCGGCTCAGCTGGATCGCCTCGCGGATCATCGACTTCGCTTCGGTCGAGCTTCGGCGCCCGCGCAGCGCGGCGGTCGTCAGGCGCTCGTCGCTCGTGCGGGACCAGTCATACGGCGTCTCGTTGAGCACGGCGCTGATCGTGGAGCCGACGTCCGCCGCTGGCATGCCGGAGGCGAGGGCAGTGGAGATGAGCGTCTGGTCGCTTGTCGCCGGCCAGTCGTACGGCGTGGCGTTCGTGACCTTGGAGATGAGCGTGCCGATCGTGTTGGGATCGACTGCGCCCTGCAGCGCTCCCACGATGAAGTCGATGTCAGCCGTGCGCGGCCAGTCGTACGGCGTGGCGTTGGTGACGCTCGACACGAGACGGCCGACCGAGTTGGGATCGGTCTGGCGGGACAGGGCAGCCTCGATGATGCGCTTGTCGTCGGCGGACGTCCAGTCGTACGGCGTCGCGTTCGTCACCTTGGAGATGAGCGACCCGATCGTCGAGGCGTCGACCTGGCCGGTCATTGCCGCCTTGATGAAGCGGATGTCGTCGGCCTTGTTCCAGTCGTACGGCGTGGCGTTCGTGACGCCCGACACGAGTCGCTGCACCTGGTCGACCGGCATGCGCGAGGAGATCGCAGTCTCGATGAGGTCGATGTCGTCTGCGCGCGTCCAGTCGTACGGCGTCGCGTTCGTCACCGCGCTGATGAGGCGCGGCAGCGTCTGCGCGTCCTTGCCGCCGCGCAGTGCGGCCACGGCGAAGCGAACGTCGTCGGCGTGCGACCAGTCGTACGGCGTGGCGTTCTCGACGGCGTCGATCGTGCGGCTCGTCGTGCTCGAATCGAGCCGCGAGCGAAGCGCCTCGACCGCGAGCGTCGCCTGCTCGCCCGTCGTCCAGCCCGACCACGTGGATGCCGAGTTCTCGACGGAGTCCGCGATGCGCGCGGCCGCGGGTCCATCGACCCCGTATCGCACCGCGGCAGTGGCGACGCGCTGCACGTCGGCCTCCGACCACGAGTACGCAGTCGCGTTGCGCACGGCGCTCGCGACGCGCGCGAAGGCTGCGGGATCGACATACCCGCCCGGCGGCAGTGGATCGTCTCCCGGCGACGTGCCGCCCGGGACGATCGGATCATCGCCCGGCGAGGTCGCGTGCCGATCGCGCGTGGCGTTGACCGCCCAGGCAACTGCGCCCGCCGCGCCGACCACGCCAGCGCCCACTGCGATGTTGCGAAGTGCAACGTTCATCGTCTGCTCCGTCCCCGTCTCGCGACCCGGTCCCGCGAGTCGTTTCGGGCCGCCCCGGATGTGGTCCGGGGCGGCCCGTCGATCAATGGATCGCCCGTGCTGGCTGGTCAGCCACCGACGGGGTAGTAGTCGTCGCCAGGCGACGTGCCGCCCGGGTATCCGCCAGCCGGGTAGCTGGGATCCGGGTAGCCCGGCGACGGGTAGCCCGGAACCGGGTAGCTGCCGCCGTAGCCGCCGCTGCGCAGCTGCGCCTCGGCGTTGGCGACCTGCGACTGCTCGCTGCCGCCGTAGTTGCTCGCGCTGCGGATGACCGATCCGACGCTGCTCGACGACACGTGGCCCTCGAGTGCCGCGACCGCGAGGCGGACGTCCGAGTTCGTCGACCAGTACGAGGGCGTCGACCACTCGACCTGGTCGATGACGTTGCCGGTCTCGTACGCGCTCGCACCGGTGAGCAGTCCCGTGGCGGCGACGCGCGCCTCCTGGTGGGACGACCACGAGTATGGCGTGGAGTTGTAGACCTCGCGCACCGTCTGTGCCGCGTCGTAGCTCGAACGACCGGCGCTCTGCGCGGCGCTCACGACCTGCGACACGTCCGAGCTGTTCCACGAGAACGGCGCGGCGTTCTCGACGGCGTTCCACATGCTGCCCGAGCCCGGGTACGTGGGCGTGGGGTAGTACGGGTCCGTCGGGTAGGTCGGATAGGTCGGATACGTGGGTTCCGACGGGTAGTACGGGTCCGTCGGGTCGTAGCCGCCCGGGTTGGACGGATACGGATCCGTCGGGTAGTAGCCGCCGGGGTTCGACGGGTAGTCGTCGCCGGGGCTCGTTCCGCCCGGGTACGAGCCGTCGCTCGGATACGTCGAGCCGCTCCCGGGATAGCTGCCCGGGTTGCTCGGTACGTAGCCGCCCGGATCGGTCGGATAGTCGTCTCCCGGCGAGGTGTCGCTCAGCACTCGCGTGAGCGCCCATGCGCCAACGCCAACGCCTGCAACGGCAAGCCCGATCTTGAGCGCGGTTCCCGCGCCTGATGCACCAACGGCAGTCATCTGTCCCCCATCCCTGTGTACTGGCCCCACGCACTGCGCGAGGTCCGTCCTCCGCCCGTACATCGGGGACCGGGCGCCCGCTTGTTCCACGACCGGCGCATCTGGCGGCTGGATCGGGGGGAATCGGCCGTCTTCCCTCGGCGCGGTCGGCCCGCTAGGATGTCCGAACACCTTGGAGGTGTGCCCGAGTGGCTAAAGGGGGCGGGCTGTAAACCCGCTGGCTATGCCTACGATGGTTCGAATCCATCCGCCTCCATACGTGACGCAGGGGTCCCGCATCGCGCGGGGCCCCTCGTGTCTTCGAGCCCGCGCGCGGGTAGGCGTGACCGGATGGCGACGCACGGCATGGGAGCGACGCGGCGACGGATGGATGCTGCGGTGGAGGACGCGAGGCGACGTCTCGCGGCGCTGCGCGTGGGCCGCGCGAGCCCGGACCTGGTCAACGACATCCGCGTGGCTGCATGGGGCAGCGAGCTGCCGATCTCCCAGGTCGCGCAGGTCGGCGCGCAGCCGCCGCGCGGGCTGGTGATCACGCCCCACGATCCGTCGCTCATCCCCGCGATCGAACGCGCGATCGGCGACAGCGACCTGGGCGCGCGCCCGCGCGTGGATGGCGTTCGCGTGCGCATCGAGCTGCCCGCGCCCACTGCAGAGCGACGATCCATGCTCGCCAAGCAGGCAGGCGACACGGCAGAGCAGGCGCGCGTCGCGGTGCGGCTCGCGCGTCGCGACGCGATCAACGAGCTGCGTCGAAGTCGCGCCGCCGAGGAGATCGGCGAGGGCAAGCTCATCGGGCGCAGCAAGGACCTGCAGGCGATGACCGACGAGCGCGTGGCGAGCATCGACCAGCTCCTCGCGACGGCGCTCACCGAGCTCGAGCAGTAGCCCCGCGCCCACCCGCAGCGCGCTCGCGCCGCAACGGACCACGCTCCCGACCCGACATGCGGGTGGGACAGGACGACGGGACGAAGACGTGAACGCACTCAACGGACGAGCAGCCGCAGGCATTGCCGCGGGCGTGGCAGGGCTGGGAACCGCCGTCGGCGTGCACCTGGTCATGCGCGGCGGCAGCGAACGAACGGAAGCCGCGGCGCAGGCCGAGTGGAATGCGTGGAAGGGCGAGCTCGACGCGGAGTTCCCCAAGGCCGGCACCGGCGCCGGCGAGGCGCGCAGGCCGCTGCTCGACGACGGCGACGAGCAGCGCTTCGGCGAATTCCTCGCCGAGCATCCGGCCCCCAGCTGGCTCAACGTCAAGCACGAGGACCTGCGTGCGGTCAGCATCGATCCGTTCGAGCCCGACCCCAAGGGAATGGACTGGAAGAGCTTCGCAGCCGGCACCCTCGGCGTCGGCGGCGGCCTCGGGCTCGGCGTCGCGGGCGCGGTGCTGCTCGAGCGCGCAGGCAGTGCTGGTTCCACGCTTGGGATGGGACTGAGCGTCGCAGGCGTGACCCTCGGGCTCGGCACGATCGCCGGATTGTTCTTCCTGCCCAGGAGCAGCGTGTACGACCAGGTCGCGTCGACCGAGTGGAACGTGCCGACGCACTGGACGGAGTGACGTTGACGACCTCGCTCCGCCCAGCAACCGCGCCGCCACCCTCGCTGCCCGTGCGCCGCGCCGCGACGTCGCCCGCCGACATCCAGGCGATCGAGACGGCGATGCAGCAGCTGCGCGCCACGTCGTCCGGGCGTGAGATCGCCGACTTCCTCGTTGCCAGCCGCATGGAGATCCGCGTGCTGCCCGACGCCGAGTTCGCGCGCAACTACCCCGGCGCCGGCGCGGTCTACGATCCCAAGGCCAAGGCGATCTCGGTGCCGCAGGGCGCGCTGCACCGCAGCTCGTTCGTGACGACGCTCGCGCACGAAGGCAAGCACGCCCTCGACTTCTCCGACCGCCCGCACTGGGCCGTGCAGTCGTTCGGGCTCATCGGTGGCTCCGCCGCCGACGGCGCCAAGGCGCTCGTCACGTTCCGCAACCCCGTCACGGCGTGGCTCGACTCGCTCACCGCGCGCCAGAGCGAGGACGAGGTGAACGCGTACCACCTGCAGGCGCAGGTCGCCAGCGAGCTCGGGAAGAACGAGTCGAGCTGGTCGCTCGGGCAGGCGCGCGACGGAGCTCCGCTGCCGATCGACCAGGTGCGCTCGAACGTCGCCACCAATGACCTGTACCGCATGGATCCCACGCGCCGGCTCGTGCTCGGCGCGGGACTGGGCCTGGGCGTCACGAGCTTCGCGGCGATCGGAGCACAGGCACTCGCCAGCAAGCTGCGGCCGGGATCGTTCCTCGCCGGGCACGCCTGGCCGGTCTATGCGATCGGTGGCGCGATGACCGCTGCGTGGGTCGTGAGCGACCAGATCCGCGCACGCCGCCTCGAAGCGGCCTGATCCACGCCTGCGGCCCTGCTCGCGACCGGCGCACCCGTCCCCGAGCCTCGATATCATTCGCCGCTGCAACGAAGCGTGCGCGCACGGATGTGCCACGCCACCTCGAGCGAAAGGTCACGGAAGATGCAGCTCGCCTCCCCGAGCGTCGCCGCCGCCGGCACCCCCACGGTGCTCGCCAGCCAGACGATCGACGCTTCAGTCACGTCCAACCCGGCCGGACACACCACGATGTGGTCGACCGACCGTGAGTTCCGCCTCGCCGGCGCGCACGACGGACTGGACACCTACACGAGCGTGTACGACGCCATCCGAGCCGCCAGCGCGCTGAGCGCCGGCGAGATGCCCGGCCTCGCGGTCGTGCACTTCCGCGGCGGGTTCCGCGTGCACGACGTGCACACCGCCAGCCGCACCTACTGGTCCAACTCGCCGCACGGCCCGATGGCGCCCATCACGAAGCTGACCAGCAAGTCGAGCGTGCCGTTCGCGGCCGGCAACGTGCGCCCGAGCGACGCCCCTGGCAATCGCCACAGCCCGGCCGTCGTGCGCGATGACTCGCTCGTCGCGCTCATCGACGGCGACCGCGCGTTCGTGCCGAGCACCGATGCCTCGTGGGCCGGACGCCCGCGCCTGGTCGAGCGCAAGGTTGACGAGTACGAGGCCTGAGAGTCATCGAGCTTGCTCGAATGACCGAGGGCCGACGTACTCGCGGGCGCGAAGCGACCAACGAGTACGGCGTCGAGGCCTGAGCCTCGCGCTACGACGTGCTGCGCCACGGCGCGCAGCGCCACGGATGAAGACGAGGGGCCGGGTCGGCTCGCACCACGCGGTGCGGCCGACCCGGCCCCGAGTTCGTTCGCGGTCGCGCCGGTCAGTTGAAGAGCGAACCGATGCCGCTGCCGCTCGAGTTCTGCGTCTGCGCCATCGTGCTCCACGGGTAGCCCTCGCTCGGCTGGACGATCACGAAGCCCTGGCCGTTGAAGCCCATCGAGAAGAGCTCGCCCGACCCGCGGCCGATCATGCTCTTCATCATGCTGTCCGTCTTGGTGACCGCCGGCTTGAGGCTCGTCGTCCACGCCACGGCTGCTGCGGGGTCGCAGAACGTCGGCTGCGTCGAGGGATCCAGGATCACCGGCGTCCCGATCGTGGTGAGCGCGACTGCGCCCGTTCCCGTGATCTCGACGTTGGTGAGGCCCTGCGCCATCATGCCGCTCAGGCCCTTGACCATCTTGATGTCCCACTGGAGCGTGGACTCGAACGCCAGCAGGTTCTGGCCGTTGAGCGTGATCGACTCGTTCTCCAGGTACACGATGTGCACTTCGGCCGCGTAGTCGGCGAGGAACACGTCACCCTGGCCGCTCACCTTCATGAGCTGCAGGTCCTCGCCCGTCACGAGCTTCTTGATGAGCTTCTTGGCACCGGCACCCTGGTAGGCGAACTCGACGTTGCCCTGCCATGCGACCGCCGCGCCCTGACGCGCCATGATCTCGCCGTTGAGCGCGACCTTGAGCAGTCGTTCGTTCTGCAGGCCGAAGCCGCCGTGCACCTGATGCTCTTGGAATTCCTGAGCGAAGAGTTGGCTTTTCATGCACCGCGCCTACCCGGGGGTTCGGTACTCGAACCTATTGGTGGCGATCCATCCTGCGGTGCCCGTGCACGGCGTTGGCGAGCTGGTCCTTGTCCATCTTGGAGCGACCGGTGATGTTGTAGCGCATCGCCTCGCGGTAGAGATCGTCCTTGGTCGGATTCGCGGGATCCGGCTCCGCCTTCTTGGGCCGCTTGCGCGACTGCTCGATGGTGCGCGCGGCGTGCTCCGCCGCGACGTCCTCCGGAAATCCGGTCTTGATGAATCCATCGCGCACGCGCACGAACTGCGCGAGCTGCTTCTCTGTCCATGCGTCGGTCATCGGCTCACCTCCGGGTCGTCGTCGACCGTAGGTGAGTCGTCGCCGCCACGAAGGCGGTGAAACGCTTGGCGCCTTTCTGTGCGTCAGGTTGGCGCAGGCCCGCTGCGAGTGCTGCCAACGTGCGCAGCGTCCATGACGACGTCACTCGCGTACTCGCCCTCGTCGAACAGCGCGCGGCCACGAGCCACGCGGGCGAGCATGTCCGCGTCGGTGCCGGCCTCGATGCGGCGCAGTGCGGCGATCGCCGTGTCGGGCGATGTGGCATACGTCGCGAGGCCATCCTCGGCGAGCGCCTCGGCTCCGTCGACGCCATGTCCGGGCACGGGGCGGTAGAGGACGATCGGGCGCCCGCGCGCGAAGCCCTCCATCGTCGTCATCCCTGCGGAGTTCGTGAGCATGCCGTCGCTCGCAGCGAGCAGCTTGGGCATCTCGCGCGTGAACGGGATCGGTGTCACCCGGTCTGCCGGAAAGGTTGCCTTGAGGTGGTTGAACGCCTGTTCGTTGCGGCCGGTTGCGATCGCCAGGTGCAGGTCCGTGTCCCGCAGGATGCGGTGCAGCTCGGCTTCCGGGAGCGCGAGCCCCCACGCTCCACCAGAGACGATGACGACCTTCTCGTCGAGCGGCAGGCCGAACTCCGCGCGCGCCGCGGCGACGTCGTAGTGCTCGAACGATCGCGGATCCACCGGCGGACGAATCGCGCGACCGGTGATCGGCGCGGCCTCCGTGCCGAACGACGCGATGCGCGGCAGGTCCTTCGGATTGAGCACGAGGTGGTCGTCGACGAGGGCGCTCACCCACTGGCGATGGGGATCCGAATCGATCACGACCCCGATCGCGGGCACCTTGAGGCGTCCGTCGGCGCGCAGGTGTCCGAGCGTGCCGGTGAGCTGCGGGAAGGTGGAGAGCACGACGTCCGGGTCGCGTCGCGCGATGTCCTCGGCCAGGCGCCTGCCGGTGAACGCGCTCGAGGCCTTCTCGGCGAACTTCGCGATGCCCGGCTTCGTCGCGAGCTCGTACATCGCGCCATAGGTGCCTGGTGCGTACTTGAGCTGCGCGGAGTAGCCGTCGCGCATGAGCCGATGCATGATCGGGTTGCCGATCTGCAGCCCGTTCGCGACCTCGACGTGGACCTGCCCGGGAAAGCGCGTCAGCAGCTCGCCCTTGATCGCGTTCGCCATCGCGTCGTGGCCACCGCCGAGGTCTGCGCTGTAGATGAGCACGCGCAGCTGCTGCGCGCGGTCGACCGCCGACGCCATGACGGTGTCGGCGAGGATCGACGCGGGCGCATCCGCGAAGGTTGCGGCGAACGTCGAGGCGGCCGTCTCCGCGACCGTTCCACCACGCGCCAGGAATTCCGTCGCACGTGCGCCTGCGCGCACGGATCCATCAACTGCTGCCAAGTCCCCTGTCCCTTCCCCGTCTGTACGTCGGGAACGGGCGGGTCAGGCGTTGCAGGCGCGGTCAATGTCACCTCCGTCCCGAAATCCGGGACGTACGTGACATTCGTCGCCTGGGTTCGTCGCCTGGGCCGTCGCCTAGTGCGCTTCGAGCAGGCGCATGTCGTTGGCGCGAACGCCACGCTCGTGCTGCTCGGACGAGAACGCCACCTTCACGCCACGCTGCAGCGCATGCGGATCGACACCCTTGAGGATGTTGCGATGGAAGAACACGTCCGGTCCGCCACGCTCGGGCGTGATGAAGCCGAAGCCCTTGGCCGGGTCGTAGCTGACGATCTCGCCACCACCGGTGCCGGTGCCGCCGGTCGCGCCACGCGCACCGCGCTGCTGGCCGAACTTGGCGTGCGGGTTCGCGCCCGGACGCGTGTCCTGCGGGCGACCACGGTTCGGTCCACCCTGCGGACGAGCTCCGTTGCCGGCGCCGCCACGTGCGTGCGCCGGACGACCCGACTGGCGGTCCTTCGGCGAGGATCCGGCTGCCGGCGTGAAGTGCTCGCCCTCGGGCAGCGGCTCGCGGCGCGTGTTCTTGGTGTGCCGGATGTCGTCGAAGATCGACATCTCGAGGCCAGCCTCGCGGATCATGCGGCGCATCAGCTTGCGCTGGGCACTCGTCATCATCGTGATCGCCAAGCCGGTGCGGCCGGCTCGACCCGTGCGGCCCGAGCGATGGCGGTACGTGTCGGCATCCTCGGGGACGTCGTAGTTGATGACCATCGTGATGCGGTCGAGGTCCATGCCGCGTGCGAACACGTCGGTCGCGACGAGCACGTCGACCTGCGCTCGCTGGAAGCGTCCGTACTCGCGCAGGCGCTCGGACTGCGACATGCCGCCGTGGATGGCCGTGGCACGCACGCCGTAGCTGCGCAGGCGACCCATGAGCGTGTCGGCGCTGCGCTTGGTGCGGACGAACACGACCGCGAGGTCGCGCTCCATCTCGAGTGCCTCGAGCACGGTGTCGACCTTGGTGCCGCCGCTCGTCTGCCACACGAGGTGCTTGATCTCGCCGCCCGCGCCGGGCGCGATCGCGGTGGTGATCGTCTCGGCGTCGTTGGTGTACTGGCCGATGACCTTGGCGATGCGGCCCTCGAGCGTCGCGGAGAAGAGCATCGTCTGTCGCTCACGCGGCATCTTCTCGACGATCGCGTCGACCTGCGGCTGGAAGCCCATGTCGAGCATGCGGTCGGCCTCGTCGAGCACGAGCGTGTTGACCTGGCGAAGGTCGACCTTCTTCGTTCGAATCATGTCTTCGAGGCGACCCGGCGTCGCGACGATGATCGCCGCGTTGCGAGCGTTCTTGGCCTGCTGGTGGATCGGCGCGCCACCGTAGACGGCAACGACGCGCAGCTGCTTGCCGGTCGCGATCGGCGCGAGGTCGGCGGCGACCTGCACCGCGAGCTCGCGGGTCGGGACGAGGATCACGGCGCTGGCGTGCGTCGTGTCACGCTTGAGGCGCTCGATGATCGGGATGCCGAACGCGAGCGTCTTGCCCGATCCGGTCGGCGACTGCACGAGCACGTCGCTGCCCTTGAGCGCAGCCGGGATGACGGCGGCCTGGACGGGGAATGCGAATTCCATCTCACGGCGTGCAAGCACGTCGGCAAGGCGGGAATCAATGCCGGCAATGTCGGCAAAGCGGGTCTTCGGGACTGACATGTGTTCCTCTCGCGTGCGGGTACTTCCGCAGGTGAGGAGCGGTGGCCCGATACGTCTAGCTGGATTCCTGAGCGGACAGGTTCGCACAGGATCGAGTGCCGCGAGCAGCGGAACGCATGCAGCGCGACCGCAGGCGGTCAGGAACGTGGCCGCTTGCCAGTCGTCCGGTCAGCGAACGGTCGCAGGCAGCACGATGCGTCGGTAGACGCTGCGGGTCGTGCCGTCGCTCGTTCGCACGTGCGTGACGACCAGCACCTCGACGCGCTTGCCGTAGCGCGCGATCGCAAAGCGCGGTCGTTGCCGGATCTCGACGGTGACGAGGCGGCGGCCCTGCACCGCTCGCGTGCGCGCCGCGCCGATGACGAAGGGGTCGTGCGACGTCGACGTCGCCGGGCGCAGCCCGAGCAGGCGCGCCGTGTAGTGGCTCACCAGGTACGTCGTGCGCACCGATGCCGAGCGATTGGTGACGACGATCTGGCTCAGGCCGTTGCGCAGCGCGACCGCCAGCCGGCCGGTTGCCTGCACGCTCGCGCGGAAGCCGATTCGCGGCGCGGCGGACTCGGCGACGCTCGGCTCGGCGAGGCCGGTCGGCACGTCGCTGCCGTTCGCGAGGATCTTCGTGGTCGCGCTGACGGATTCCCCGTCGAGCGTCGCGGTGGTCGTCGTCGACCCGGCGCTCGTGCCGGCCGTGAAGAGCGTGGAAGCCGTACCGAAGGCAACGGTCACGCTCGCGGCATCCAGCGTCGCGTTCGTGGACGTGAACGTCACCGGGAATCCAGCTGCGTCGGTCTCGGCGTTGCCACCGATCGGACCGACGAGGCGCACGGACACCACTCCGCTGCCGCCCACCAACACCGCGGCCGGTGCTTCGACGCCGACGAGGCGAAGGGGTTCGGAGACGTCCGCCGGGCCGTTGACCGCCGACGTCGCAAGTCCGGCGCTGCGTCCCCACCAGTTGCGTCGCGCGTCGATGCTGCCGCTCGTGATGGAGCTGACGACCACGTTCTGTGCGCCGTCGGTCAGCAGGCGGTTGCCGCGCACCACGAGGGGGTCCCCGAGCACGGCGCCCGATGCGCTCACCGCGGTGCGAACGCCTGACACGTCGTTGGCGCGGAACTGGATGTCGCGCGACGTGCCCGTGCCGCGGTCGTCGGAGACGTACAGCGAGACGGTGCCGCCGACGAGCCGGTTGCGCTCGATCGTCACGCCGTCGAGTCCGCCGCCGAGACGGATCGCGTGGCCATTGAGCTGGAGGCCGACGTTGTCCTGCACGAGCACGCGCTCGGTGCTGCCGTCGGTATCGGCGAGCACGAGCAGCGGGCCGGAGTTGCTGAGCACGTTGTGTCGCACGTGCAGCCCGGGCACGCCGCCCGCGTCGACGATCGCCGAGTCGGGAAAGCCGGTGAAGCCGCGGAACTCGTTTCGCTCTACGGCGACGCCTCGGATGCCGTCGGGCAGGAACTCGCCGTGCACGAACAGAGCGACGTGTGCGCCGCCCGGCTCGGCGACGAAGAGGTTGTCGGAGAAGGTGAGTCCGCCGAGCTCGGAGGAGGCGTACACGACCTGCGAGCCGCCGATGCGAGCGAAGGTGCTGTTGATGATCAGCCCTGCGCCGGCGCCGGCGCCAGGAAGCGGCGCGGCGAATCGCAGCGCGGGCCCCGCGGTGGTGCGGAACTCGAGGCCGTCGATCGTCACGGATGCCTGCACGACGATCGTGCCGCGAATCGTGGAGGTGCGGTTGGCCTGGTCGATGCCTCGCGTCACGCCACTCACGCCGGACTGCGCTCCTCGCAGCTGCACGGGAACGTCGATCGTCGCACCCTGATAGTCGCCGGGTGCGAGGTCGAGCACGTCGCCGGCGACTGCGTGGTCGATGCCATCGTCGATCGTCTCGCACGGCGCTGCTGCCGAGCCGCAGGTCGCGGCGGTGGCGTTGCTGCTCGAATCCACGTGGATGGTGGTCGCCATCGCCCCGGCTGGCTGCGCGAGCGCGGCGCAGAGCACGCTGAGGAGGGCGGCTCGAAGACGGATGCTGGGGAGCAGGCGGGTCACCACCGATCCAGCGTCACCCAACAATCCGGATCACGCAAGGGTCCGAGGCGGAATTGCGGCCACGAGATGGCCGCGCCGCGAACCGGGCGTCAGGCGGCGAGGTCCTCGGGTGAGTCCCATGCGCGCTCGAGGGCGCCACGGTCGGGAAGCAGGCCTGCCGGCCCGTCGATCGGCTGCATGCCGATGGCCGGCGTGAAGATCGGTACGACGGGCTCCGGCTGCGCGTGGGCTGCGCTCGCCGCGTCGATGCCCGCACTCGTGCCCTGTGCGAGCCGGCGCACGATGACCGACTCGAGTGCCTGCACGACGATCGGGTCGAACGACGTGCCGGATTCCTCGTGCAGCAGCGCGAGTGCCCGCTCGACCGGCCACGGCTCCTTGTACGAGCGCGAGTCGGTGAGCGCGTCGAACACGTCGCAGGCAGTCATGATGCGAGTCTCGAGGTCGATCTGTTCACCCTTGAGCCCGAGCGGATAGCCGGTGCCGGACAGCTTCTCGTGGTGGCCGAGCACGATCATGAGCTCGCCGTCGAAGCCGCGCAGCTGGCTCAGCAGCTCCACGCCGAAGTCCGGGTGCGCCTTCACGAGGTCGAACTCCTCGTCGGTGAGCTTGCCGGCCTTGTGCAGCACGCTGTGCGGGATGCGCAGCTTGCCGATGTCGTGCACGAGGCCTGCGGCAGCGATGCGGCGAATCGTGGGAGCGTCGAGCTCGAGCTGCTCGCCGACTTCCACGGCGAGCTCTGCGACGCGACGCGAGTGGTGCCACGTCGACGGGTCGACCTCGGCGAGGCGCACGGTGAGCGCGTGTACGAATCCGCCGAGCAGCTCCTCGCTCGATTCGACCACCGCGCGCCCGTCGCGGTGCGTGGTCAGTCGCCAGGCTGACATCGGTCGGCGAAGGTCGCCGACGATGCCGACGCTGATGCACGTCAGCGCGATCGCCTCCAGGAAGTGACCGAGCCAGAACTGCGTGTCGAACGGCACCGACTGCACGTAGGAGGAGACGGCCATCGCCAGCGCGAGGATGCCCGTGAACATCGCGGCGTCGCTCGGGCGGCGCGTGATGTCAGCCACGCGGTGCACGCGCAGGGCTGCGAGCAGGAGCGTGGGGATCGATGCGGCGAGCACGATGGTGGAATACGGCGCGTCCATGAGCGGTACCTGCGGCACGCGGTGCGGCGCGAGCAGGCCGACGGCTGCGAAGCCGACGGCACCGAAGAGCGTTGCGCACTGGACCTGCACGACGAGCCGACGGGTCTGACCCGCGCGCGAGGAGATCGACATCGCGATGGCGATGAAGCCGGCGCCGATCGGCATCGACATCACGCCGGCGAAGCCGACGGTCGCGGTCACGTCATGGAAGATCGGACCGCCCGGGGTGGCGAGTGCGTGCACGAGCAGCATGCCGCCGGTGGCGGTGAAGCCGCTCGCGACGAGGGCCGCGCGGATGTCGTGGCGCTGCCATGCGGCGCGGCTGACGAAGGCGGCGGTGATGAGCGCGACGACCGCCATGAGCGAGTTGAGCACGGCGTGTCCCATGCCGGCGAGCAGCACGTCCCCGTCGAACGTCGGGGTCGCGAGGAAGTAGAGCGGGGCGATGGCAAGGAACGCGACGGCAAGTCGCGCTTTGACCAAGGGGTGATCCATCCAGGCGGGCATGTGGCGTGCATCGGCGCTGGAGCGTCGGAACTGAACCCCCGGCATGCGCCGAAGCGACAGTGATTCGCCCCTCGAAGTGAATGCGGCCGTGGCAGGAGTGGCGCGCCTTCGCTAGACTTCGGACAGCGCCGCGAAGGTTCGCTTCGTGCAGTCGTCGTGGCGCCCCCGCCCTCTTAGCTCAGGGGTAGAGCACTTCCATGGTAAGGAAGGGGTCGTCGGTTCAAATCCGACAGAGGGCTCTCACGGAAACCCCTGCTTCGGCGGGGGTTTCGTCGTCTTCAGCGGTCAGGTGCGACCGCATGAACGGGCCCGTCTACCGCGAACGTGCCGCGAAGCTGCGACCATGTCGGAGCGTTCATCGCCGGTCAGCGACGCGCATCCCCAGGCAGGAAGTCCGTGAGCCGCTCTCCCAATCCGCCCACCAGGGCCCGATCCGTCGTCGCGCTTGTCGCCACCGACATCACCCGCACATACGCCGATCGCGTCGTGCTCGACGGCGTCTCGATCACCGCCGCACCGGGGCGACGCATCGGATTGGTGGGGGACAACGGATCGGGCAAGTCAACCCTGCTGCGGCTGCTCGCGGGCCTGGACGATCCCGACGCTGGGCGCATCGTGCGGCCCGCGAACACCGCGCTGCTGGAACAGGACCTGCGCCAGCCGCCCGAGACGACGATCCACGAGGTCGTCGAGGATGCATTGGCCGAGCTGCGAGAGCTCGCGCAGGAGGTCCAGGAGCTCTCGGCGCTCGTGCAGCGCCTCCCGGACGACGCGGCGCTCGTTCGTGAGTACGGCGACGTGCTGGAACTCGCACACATGCGCGAGGCGTGGGACGCTGACCACCGCGTCGCGCGCGTCATGCGCGGGCTCGGTCTCCACGACTTCGAGCGTTCTCGAGCGATCGGGACCTTGTCCGGCGGCGAGCGCGCTCGCGTCGCGATGGCGGCACTGCTCGTGCGCCAGCCCGAGGCGCTCCTGCTGGACGAGCCGACGAACCACCTCGACGAGGCAGGCCTCGAGTTCGTGGAGCGCCACCTGTGCCAGCTGTCCGGTGTGCTCGTCGTGTCAAGCCACGATCGCGCGTTCCTCGATGCCGTCTGTACGGACATCGTCGACATCGACCCGTCCCGCCACGGCGTCACGCGCTTCGGCGGCAGCTTCGGCACCTACCTCGTCGCCAAGCGCCGCGCGCGCCAGGAATGGGAGCGCGCGTGGCAGCAGCAGGAGACCGAGCGCGCCCTGCTGGAATCGACCATCGCCGGTGGTGGCGGCCGGCGCGACGTGCACGAGCGAGCGCGGCGCGACAACGACAAGAAGGGTCAGTCCTCCCGTGACGGGCGCGCCCAGGCCGCCGTCGCTCGCCGCATCCGCGACCTGCGCTCGAAGCTCGCCGTGCTCGATCGAGACGGCGTTGCCAAGCCCCCGGCTGCACTCAGCTTCCGCGCAGCCGTGGGAGCCGCGCTCGAGGGGGACGAACCACTCGTGCGCATCACGGGCCTGGCGTTCGAGGGACGGATCGGTCGCCAGACGTTCGAGATCCGCCCGCGCGACCGGCTGCTGCTGTCGGGCCCCAACGGCAGCGGCAAGTCGACCTTGATCGACCTGCTCACCGGCGAGCTCGAGCCCACGTCGGGCGTCGTCGAGTACGCCGAGGGGGTGCGCATCGGCGTGCTCCCACAGGACCCTGAGTTCCCTGCAGACGACACCCCGAACGACGTCTACCGAGCGGCGGCCGACGGGCGTGACGACGTGCCGGAACTCGCCGACCTCGGCCTGCTGGACGAGGCCGACCTGGATCGACCGATGGGTGAGCTGAGCGAAGGGCAGCGGCGTCGCGTCGCGATCGCGATGCTCATCGCCGGCGCACCGCACGTCCTGCTGCTGGACGAGCCCACCAACCATCTCTCGCCGTCGTTCGTGAGCGACCTGGAGGTGGCACTCGACGCTGCAGATGCCGCTGTGGTGATCGTCAGCCACGATCGCTGGCTGCGTGCTCGGTGGATGGGACGCGAGCTGCGCGTCGACGCGTGATTCGTCAGGTCGCAGCCGCGTAGCGGCCCAGCAGGCGCACCGACGTGGCCCGCTGGGAAACCGCCACGACCAACGCGTCCACGGTGCCTGGATCCAGCTCGCCGCGATCTGCCATCTCGACATCGATGGCGAAGGCGTACTCCCACATCGTGTCGCCGGCCGGACGTGATTCCAGCTTCGTGAGATTGAGGCCGACGTCTGCGATCGCTTCCATGCAGGCGAGCAGCGCGCCGGGTTCATTGCGCGTGGTGAACACGAGCGACGCCTTGTTCGCCGATCCCGCCACCGGCCGTGCGCCGAGCACGAGGAACCTCGTCGTGTTGTCGGAGCGGGTCTGGATGTCAGCCGCGAGTGTCTCGAGGCCGTGCACGACCCCCGCCCGTGCGCTGGCGATCGCCGCGTGAGCACTGCCCGGGCCGAGCTCGGCGACCTCGGCCGCGGCGATCGCGGTGTTGGTTGCAGCGACCGCAGCGATGCCGTGCTGCGCGAGGAACTCCGCGCACTGCGCAAGCGCCTGGGGGTGCGAGACCGCGTGCGTGACCTCGTCGAGCCCCGTACCGGCAACCGCGAGCAGGTGGTGCCGCACGGCGAGCCTGACCTCGCCGATGACATGCACGTCGTCATTCGCGAGGAGCGCGTCGTAGGTCTCGAGCACGCTGCCGTGGAGGGAGTTCTCGATCGGCACGATGCCAGCATCGGCGTCGCCAGAAGCGACCGCCGAAACCACGGCGCCGAACGACGCGAGCGCCACTCGCGGGGCGTCCTCGCCGAAGCGCTGCACGAGGGCTGCTTCGCCGAACGCGCCCGCCGTTCCCTGGAACGCGATCATCGGACTTGCCGTCGCTACGACGCGACCGGCGTCCCGCACGATGAGCGACCGGTCGACCGCGGCGGCAACGCGATCGACACCACCGAGCAGCTCGCCGAATGCCGCCGGCGTGAGCGACTGCGCGCCGTCGCTCGCAGCTTCCTCGGGGTGTGCGTGCACCTCGATGATGAGCCCGTCGGCGCCCGCCGCGACCGCTGCCTTCGAGATCGGGGTGATCAGGTCGGCGCGGCCGGTCGCGTGACTGGGATCGACGATCACCGGCAGGTGCGACACCATCTTGAGCACCGGCACGGCGTTCACGTCGAAGGTCGAACGCGTCGCCGTCTCGAACGTGCGGATCCCGCGCTCGCACAGCAGCACGTTGGGATTGCCCTGGCTGAGGATGTACTCCGCAGCGAGCAGGAGCTCCTCGATCGTCGCGCTCATGCCTCGCTTGAGCAGCACCGGCTTGGGCTGGCGGCCGACGGCCTCGAGCAGTCGGTAGTTCTGCATGTTGCGCGTGCCGAGCTGGAGCACGTCGGCGTAGTCGCTCACCATGTCGACCTCGTCGGAGCCCATGACCTCGGTGATGATCGACATCCCGTGCGTGTCGCGCACCTCGGCCATGATCTTGAGGGCCTCTTCGCCGAGCCCCTGGAAGCTGTACGGCGAGCTGCGCGGCTTGAATGCTCCGCCGCGCAGGATCGTCACGCCCTGTGCCGCGAGCTGGTCGGCGACCTCGAACGTCTGCTCGCGACTCTCGATCGAACACGGTCCGGCCATGACAGCCACACCAGCACCGCCGACCACGGTCGCATTCGCACCCGAGCCGATCGTGACGATGCTGTCCTCAGGATGGAAGTCGCGGCTCGCGAGCTTGTAGGGCGCGCGGATCGGCATGACATCCGCCACGCCTTCCATCGCGCGGAACACGTCCGGGTCCGGGCGGTCGATGCCGACCACGCCGATCACGACGCGCTCCTGGCCCTCGGTCGGGTGCGGATCCAGTCCGAGGCCCCGGACGCGATCGAGGACGGCGTCGACGAGGTGCTGCTCGGCGCCCATGCGCATGACGATGATCATGAATTCACTCTCGAGTTCTCGACGGTGGACCGGTGCGTCCTAGGCTCCTACCCGCATGAGCGAATCATCGCGCCACGCCGCAGTCTCGCTCGGGCGTGCGCAACGTTTCGATGGTCGTGCCATCGGCCTGTAGCATCGCCGCATGGAACCGGACGAAGAGCCAGCTCGCCGACGCCTCACCCGACCCGCCGAGGTGGCGGCCTGGGAGCGGCCCATCGGTCGTCGAGCGTTTCTCGCGACGGTCGCGGCAGGAGTTGGCGGGCTCGCGCTGCTGTCCAGGTCGAGCGGCATCACCCGCGCCGTGTCCAAGGTCACCGAGGCAGCGTCGGGCGACGGGGGCTGGCGCATCTACGCGGTCGAGAGCCCGATGCCCGAGTTCGACCCGGCGTCGTTCTCGCTCAAGATCTCGGGCGCGGTGGAGGAACCCATCGAGCTGACCTGGCCCGAGGTCGAGGAGTGGGCCGGCGCGCGGCGCACCGCCGACTTCCACTGCGTCACCGGCTGGTCCGTCATGGACGTGAAGTGGGACGGCATCCTGCCGGCTGACATCGTGGCTCGCGTGCGACCGAAGCCGGAGGCGAAGTACGTGAGCATGCTCTCGCTCGAGACCTCCTACATGGACCAGGTCACGATGGAGCAGTTCCTGCACGACTCGAACGTGCTCGCCCACTCGATGGACGGCGCGCCGCTCACGCGCGAGCACGGGTCGCCGCTTCGGATGGTGCTGCCGGAGATGTACGGCTACAAGGGCGTGAAGTGGCTCCGCGAGCTGCGGTTCGACACCGAGCTGATCCCGGGCTACTGGGAGCGCCGCGGATATGACATCGACGCGTACGTGGGGAATTCCAATGGCATCTCCTGACCGACGCACGCGACTGACACGCTTCACGCTCACCGAGCGCGTGCTGCACTGGCTCGTCGCGGTCACGTTCCTGCTCATGCTGGGAACCGGCCTGGCGCTGTACTTCCCGTCGTTCGCGCAGCTGATGAGCCGACCGGTCGCCAAGGACATCCACCTGTGGTCGGCGATCGTGATGGGCGTGTCGATGGTGCTCGTGCCACTGCTCGGCGATCGCGCTGCGGTGCTCGGCTCTGCGCGCGAGGTGCAGTACCTCGACGGAGACGACGTCGCATGGCTCAAGGCCGGACCGGTGCGTCAGCTCGGAAAGGTGTCACCCGTGCCGCAAGGCCGCTTCAACGCAGGGCAGAAGCTCAACACCGCGATGCTCTCGGGCGGCATGGTGATCATGTACCTCACCGGTTTCCTGCTGTGGTACGGCGAGCGCGACACGAGCTACCGCTTCATGGGCACCGTCCCGATGCACGACGTGTTCACCGTGTTCCTGACGCTGCTCGTCACCGGACACATCTACCTCGCGGCGATCCATCCGATGACGCGTGCGGCGCTGCGTGGCATGACGTACGGCGATGTCGATCGCGAATTCGCGGAGCACCACCACGCGAAGTGGGTCGCGTCGCTCGATGCGGACCGCGAGGCCGACGCGGAGGCGTAACGATCCCGGCGCCGGGGATGGAATGGTCCCCATGGCGATCGACCCTGCGCACATCCGGATCGGGACCGCCCGCTGGAACATCCCGTTTGACGCGACAGCCCAGGTCGACCCGGACCGAAAGCGCGAGGGCTCGCTGACGAGATACGGACGTGCCTTCGCCGCATCCGAGATCAACTCGTCGTTCTACCGCCATCACCGTGTGAGCACGTACGACCGCTGGGCACTCAGCGTGCCGCTCGATTTCCGCTTCTCGGTCAAGCTCCCGAAGTCGATCACCCACGATGCGCGTCTCGACGTCCCGACATCGGTACCGATCCTGGACCAATTCCTCGAGGAGGTGCGCCACCTGCGGTTCAAGCTCGGGCCGATCCTCGTGCAGCTGCCACCGTCGTTCGCATTCGAAGCGGGAGTCGTCGCGCCGTTCTTCGAGGCGCTTCGAGCACGCCACGATGGCCTCGTCGCGTGCGAGCCACGACATCCGACCTGGTTCGATCCGGATGCCGATGCGCTGCTGGTCGAGCACCGCGTGGGCCGCGTCGCAGCCGATCCGGCCAAGGTCCCCGAGGCGGCCGAGACTGGCGGCTGGCCGGGTCTTGCGTACGTACGCCTGCACGGTTCGCCGCGCATGTATTACTCCAGCTACGAGGACGACTACCTCGACGCCCTCGCGACGCGCCTCCGGGCGCTGGCGGCCGGCGCCGCGGACGACATCTGGTGCATCTTCGACAACACCGCGAGTGGCGCGGCGTTGTCGAATGCGCTCGACCTTCGCCGCCTCCTGGGCACCGACGACCTCAGCGACGCCTGAGGTGGGCCTGCGCGGGTTGCATATTGCTACCTGCGCGAACGTTTCACTTGGGCAACTAAGGAACTTTCAAGTGGGGAAAGCGCTGTGGGGGATGGTCAATGCCGCCCCCGATGCGCGAACCTGCGCGACATGACAAGAGGAGCCCACATGCAGACAACGGACTCAAGCAAGCGCGTCGTGCCGGTCGGCGCAAACACGCCCACGAGCACGGTCAACTGGGGAGCGATCATCCTCGCCGTGGTGATCGGCATGGGCATCACCATGCTGCTGGTCGCGGTCGGTGCCGCGGCCGGCGCGATGGCAGAGGACGGTGACGTCTCCGACGGCGACTCCGGCAAGATCGCCGCAGCAGTCGGCGCCTGGACCGTCATCGCCGCCCTGGGTGGCACCTTCGTCGGCTCCTACATCGGCGGACGCTTCAACCGTTGGTCCTCGCGCGGCAGCGCTGTGTACCACGCGATGGGCGCCTGGGGCGTGTCGATCATCGTCGGCGCATGGCTGGGCGCCTCCGGCACCTCCGGCCTGCTCGGCAGCTCGCTCACCGCGAGCGCAAACCAGCCGCGCAAGGCGCAGGCCGCTGCAAGCGGGGTCGATCCGAAGGACATCGTCGATGCGATCGGTTGGAGCGGCTGGGCGCTCGCCGGTGGTCTGGCATTGACGCTCATCGTCGCCGTGACGGCCTGGTGGAGCGGCGCGCATCGCTCGCTCGACGACTTCGAGGTCGAAGCAGCTTGATCGGCTGGGAGCACACTCGTGCCTGTGCGATCGGGGGCGTTCGGTCCCCGATCGCACGGGCGGCGTGTGCCTCGCTGCGCCGAGCAGGCGCGTAGGATTCGCACATGCCGCCGCCGACCGACATGACGTGCAAGGTCGCCATCTGCGATGACGTTGCCGACTTTCGACGCGTCGTGGGTCTCCTGCTGGAGACGGCGCCGGACATGCAGGTGGTGGGAGAAGCCGGCAACGGTCGCGAGGCGATCGAGCTCGTGCAGGCGGTCGACATCGACGTGCTCCTGCTCGACGTCTCGATGCCGGTGATGGACGGCATGGAAGCACTGCCGCACCTCGTCGCAGCGTCGCCGGAGACGTCGATCGTGATGATGACCGGTTTCGGGTCGATGACCAAGCGTCGGGAAGCCGATGCGCTCGGTGCCACTGGCTGGATCGAGAAGGGCACGTCGCCGAACGCGATGGTCGAGGCGATCCGGGCGGCATGTGCCGCCTGCGACGACGCCTAAGCCTGCAGCTACATTCAGAGCCGGACGTCGGCCATGCGGCGCAGCGTCCCGGCGTCCTCGGAGAGCTCGTCGAGGATCCGGCGGCTCGCGGTCAGCGCCGAGGACACGGCGGTGATGCCGGCTTCGTGTTCACCGAGCTCCAGCTGGAGCTTCGCGAGCGTCAGACCCTGGACGACGTCGTCGTTCAATTCGGTCGCGCGTCGCGCAGCGCCCTCGACCCGATCGCGCGCAGCACGAGCCGCCAGGCGCAGCTCGAGCTCGTCGACGACGATCGCCGCGAGATCGGCCAGGATCTGCTCGCCGTTGGGTGGCAGCTCGCGGGGTTCCTTGTCGATGACGCAGAGGGTTCCGAGGTTGAACCCGTCGTTCGTGGTCAGCGGCACGCCGGCATAGAAGCGAAGCCCGAAGTCGCTCGAGACGAGGGGATTGGCGAGGGTTCGCGGATCCACGTGCGCCTCGCCGACGATCCATGGACCCTCCTGCAGGATCGCGGAGGCACACAGGCCCGCGTCGCGGCCGATCTCGTCGACACCGTCGAGGCCATACGCAGACTTGAACCAGATGCGATCGGTGTCGACGATGCTGACGATGGCGATCGGCATGTCGAGCAAGGTGCTTGCGAGCCTCGTCACGCGGTCGAAGGCGCCGTCGGGCGGCGTGTCGAGCACGTCATATCGACGCACGGCGGCGAGGCGCTCCTGCTCGTCGGGCGGGAGGATGCTGGCTACGTCGGACATGAGTTCCCTTTCCCCGGATGCAGCTGCATAGGCATCGGCCACGTCACCTTACTGGTGAACGGCGCGCGACGCGCTCGAACGGGCTCCGCTAGCAACGCTAGCGACCACCTCGGTAGCGTCCGCGCGGCCGCGGCTTGGAGATGTCGCCCAGCGCAGCAGCACGGATCGCTCGCTCGCGCACTGGCGCCGGCTTGCGGTAGCGGATGCGATTCGCCAGCGCGCGACTGCCGCGCCGCCATCGACGCAGCACCCGCCCGACCGGTGAGATCGCGGTCGACTGCGACAACACGGTGATCACGCGCCACGGACCGCCATCGTGCTCGGGAGCCGCCACGAGCAGCGCGACCTCGTCGTCGTCGAGCTCACGCGTGGTCCATCCGAACCCCGGTCGCAGCGGTGCCGAGGCCGCCCAGCGGGGCGCCTTGAGCGTGAGCCCGTCGCCGTGCAGCGCGCGATCGATCGTCGCCGCGATCCACATCCGGAACTGGTGCGGATCCAGGTGCAGCTGCTCGACCCGTTCGTCGATGCGCTCGCGCGCGTGACGAGTCAGCCGAACCGGGACCTTGCGCGTCCAGCCCGCCTTGAGCGACACGCCCGACTGCACCACGTCGAACAGCAGCAGCGCGTCCGGAGACGCGCCCACGGTCTCGACGAAATACATCGTCTCGCGCAGCTGCTTGCCGGGCTGGGCATGCTGCCACGCCTTCGGGATCCGGCGCACGAGCCGCTGCTCGTCCGCCGCCTGCAGCAGCTCGTCGATCGCCCACCGCTCGAGCGCGTCGTCGTCGTCGAACCACGGAATGAGCGCGCGGCGCGCAGACGTGGTGATGATGAGTTCGTCGTCCACGAGGCTGATGCTAATGCCAGCGTCGCTGCGCCTGCTGTTTCACGCAGCGCTGGCGCGGTAGTGCTGGGGTGCACGCTCGCGACGAGCGCGGGCCCAGACCAGGGGGAACGCATGGCTGACGACGACGATCTGGACGTCGATCCCGCACGCACCGCGGGCGTCGACACCTCCGACCATCACGACCACACGATCGACATAGCGCTCGAGGCGCACCAGCGCCAGCAGTCCGAGCAGCCCCCCGGCGTGCCCGAGGGCGCGGCCCGCGACGACGAGCTGCCACCGATACGACACTCGCGCCGACTCAACTAGCTGCGGCGACCGATCAGCGCGCGACCAGCTACACGCGTTCCGCCGACGCGACCTGCTCACGCACTAGGCGCAGGACGTCCTCCGGAGCATCGAGCTGCGGACAGTGGCCGACGCCGTCGAGCTCGATCCACTCCGCGTTCGGCAGCCAGGTGCGATACGAATCGCCCGCGACGGGATGCAGGAGTACGCGATCGGCGGTGCCCCACACGATCCTGACCGGACAGTCGATCCGATCGCCATCCACGGCCCACGTCAGCTCGTCGGACATGGAGAGCAGCAGCTGGGCGATCGTGCACGCACGAGCGCCGCGCACGATGTGCATGAGCAGCTCTCGCGGGATGTGATCACTGGTGGTGACGATCTCGCGCGTTGCGTAGCGTCGCCCCGCACGCGTCTTGGTCAGGACCCGAGCGAGCGGCGCACCGACCACCAGCTCACGCTGCATGCGCTCGAAGACGCGGCGCGCATGCGCGAAGGAGGCATCGCCGTCGGGCCAGCCTCCCGCAGGCGCGAACGCCGTCACCGAGCGAGCCCGACCGCGTTCGGCGAGATGCATGGCGACGTACCCGCCGAGCGAGTTGCCGACGATGTGCGCGGTCTCGAAGCCCGCTGCATCCATCGCCCGCTCCACGCCATCGGCGAGCAGGGTGTCGCTCGAGTACCCGGTGACCTCGGGGCCGCCGGCGTGGCCGAGGAGCGTGGGTGCGAGCACGTCGTGATCGCGTTCGAGCTGTGGACGCACGAGGTCCCAGGTGCGCCACGTGTCGGTGAAGCCGTGCAGCAGCACGAGGGGCGTGCCTGAACCGCCGCGGTGCTGGGCTGTGAAGCGTGGTCGCATGTACCCAGCCTAGCTGTGAACATCCTGCAGTCGGTGTGCTTTTCGGATCAAGGCATCCCGCCGCACGCCGACGCCGGTGTCGGGGTCGACCGTACGTGGACATCGCATCGAACATCCAGCACTCGTGGCGCGCCTTGCTCGCGCTGCTCGTCGTCGCGCTGTGCCTGCTCGGCGCGGCCGACGCATCGGGCGCCGTCGCGCCGCGCAACGGCCTGACCGCGACCTACTACGACGACGCCGCGTTCCGGCGCCCGGTCGTCAACCGCATCGACGCGCGCGTGAACTTCGCCTGGCGCACCGCGTCGCCGGCAACGCGCATCGCCCGGGACACGTTCTCGGCGCGGTGGCGCGGCTTCCTCGTCGCGCCGAAGGGCGGCCGCTACACGTTGACCACCCGCGCGAGCGACGGTGTGCGGGTCTGGATCGACGGACGGCTGCGCATCAACCGCTGGTCGCGCACCGCCACGCCGAAGACGAACACCACCACGCTCACGCTCGCACGAGGCCGACACGCGATCCGCATCGACTACTTCGAGCACACCGGCGACGCCACCATGGCGCTGCTGTGGAAGGGCCCTGGTTTCCGCAGCCAGGTCGTCCCCACCGGACGCCTGTTCCCCGCCGCCGCGACGAAGGCCGCCGCACCGACGCAGCCGTGGTCGGACCCGAAGACCTGGGGCGGCGCCGTGCCCGGTGAAGGCGCTGCGGTGACGATCCCCGCCGGCAAGTCGGTGCTGCTCGATCGCGACGTGTCGCTTGCCAACCTGACGATCGACGGCACGCTGTCGTTCGCACGCCGCGACCTGACCCTCGAGGCCGACTGGGTGCTCGTGCACGGCGCGCTGCAGGTGGGCACCGAAGCGTCGCCCTTCCTGCAGCGGGCGACGATCCGCCTGCGCGATCGCACCCCGGGGGAGGACGTGATGGGCGTCGGCGACAAGGTCCTCGCAGTGATGGGCGGCGCGCTCGACCTGCACGGCGCAGCTCGCCCGGGCTGGACCCGCCTCGGGGCGACCGCCGCGAAGGGCTCCGATCGCATCACGCTCGCCACGTCGCCGCCCTGGCGCGTCGGCGATCGGATCGCGATCGCGTCGACCGACTTCGCGAGCACGCAGGACGAGGAGGCAACCATCACCGAGATCTCGGGCAGCTCCATCACGCTCGACCATGCGCTCGAGTACGCGCACTACGGGGTGCTGCAGACGCTCGCAGGGCGCACGCTCGACGAGCGCGCGGAGGTCGCGCTGCTCTCGCGCAACGTCACGTTCGAGGGCGAGTCCACTTCGAGCGCCAACGGGTTCGGCGCGCAGATCATGGTGATGGACGACGGCTCCGCGAAGGTCGAGGGCGCCGAACTGCAGCGCGTCGGCCAGGAGGGCATCCTGCGCCGCTACCCGATCCACTTCCACATGCTCGCCGACGGCGGGGCGAAGTCCTACGTGCGCGGCTCGAGCATCCACCACAGCAACAATCGCTGCGCGACGATCCATGGCACCAACCAGGTGTCGTTGACCGGCAACGTCTGCTACGACCACGCAGGCCACGGCGTCTTCCTGGAGGACGGCGCCGAGCACGACAACGTCATCACCGGCAACCTCGGCATGGGCACCCACGCGCCGAAGGACGGCAAGCGCCTGCTTGCCTCCGATGAATCGCCGGCCACCTACTGGCTCACGAACCCGGACAACGTCGTGCGCGGGAACGTCGCCGCGGGGTCGGAGGGCAACGGCTTCTGGATTGCGCTGCCCGAGCACCCCACCGGCCTGTTCGCCAAGGTCTTCCCGGGACAGGCGCGGGCGATGTGGAACCGGCGCACCGCGATCACGGAGTTCTCCGGCAACGTCGCCCATTCCAATGGAGGCGACGGCCTGCACTTCGATCGTGGTCCGCGACCCGACGGCACGACCGAGACGACCCACCACCACGCGCACACCGATCCGGCGGACGATGATTCGAAGACGATCGTGACCGAGCTGCGCGGGTTCGTGTCGTGGAAGAACCGGGGCGAGGGTGCGTGGCTTCGCGGGTCCGAGCACCACCTGGTCGATGCAACGCTCGCCGACAACGCGGTCGGGGTGACGTTCGCCTCCGACGACAGCTACCTGCAGGACTCGCTCGTGGTCGGCGAGAGCGCCAACGTCGGCACGCCGGCGTCGTGGGAGGTCAAGTCGGGCGGGGTCGGGCGGGATGGACGCAGCGCGCCGCGGCCGTGGGACGCCGACTACCCGATCCGCGGGTTCGAGTTCTACGACGGGCTCGTCGGCGTGCAGCGCACGACGTTCGTCAACTTCCAGCCGTGGACGACGCCGTCGGGTGCGCGCCGTGAGCAGAGCGCGATCGGCTACCACGTCGACGACGACTTCTCGATCCATCCGCGCAACTCCGCGACTGCCGTGTCGTTCGTCAACGCTCGACCCGTGTACCTCGAGAACCCGGAAGTCGGCCACGACGGGGACGTGTCGGCGGTGTTCCTGGACACGGACGGCTCGGTGACCGGGACGCCCGGTCGATCGGTCATGACGCTCAACCCATTCCTGTACGGCGCCGGCTGCGAGACGCGCGTGGACATGAACGCGCAGGTCTGCACGGGTGACTATGCAACGCTGTACGTCGACGGTGGCACCACGGCGTCGGTGCGCCCGGTCGTGATCACGCGCCCCGACGGGCAGGCCCAGACGCTGCGGGGCAGCACCGGCGACGACGCGACCGATGCCGGTACCACGATCCTCGCGAACTCCACCTACGGGGTCGCGTTCAACGGGGGCACGCCGCAGCGGGCGCGATTCGTGTTCGCGCACGGCGAGAACCGCTGGGCGCGCATCACGATTCCCCACGCCGAAGGGTTCAAGGTCACGCGCTGGGGCTGCGACGTCGGCAAGTCCGGCTCCTGGTGCTTCGGCGCGACATCGAGCCTCGCCGCGCTCAACGCCCTCAACCGCTCCGGCTACTGGTACGACAATGCCGGGGATGCTGATCCCGCCACGGGAACGCTGCACCTGCGCTTCAACTCCGCCGATTCCGACTACGACGAACTCATCGTCGAGTGATCAGCGACTGACGTAGCCGCACTCGTCGCACGTCTTGACGATCTTCACGGGCGCCTCGCGTGGCGACTGACCCGGAGCCGAGAAGCCGACCTGCTCCGACACGAACAGGCCGCGCGCGCCGCAGTTGGGGCACTGGTCGTTGAAGCGTCGCGACGCCGCGCCACACGCTTCGCACGACAGGCGACCGTCGCTGCCGTCCGGCATGAGGTCCATCGAGCCGCAGGCCGGACACAGCAGGAGGCCGTCCTCCATGCGAACGTTGGGCAGCTCTTCAGGCGGGGTCGACATGCGGGCAGACTAGCCGCCCGTCGGCCTCAGCGCGTTGCGGTGCGCCACTGCAGGTCGCTGCCGCGCATCGCAAGCCAACCGGTCGACTGGGTCCATGCCCATGACCAGCCGTTCGCGTATGGCCAGATGTAGACCTGCGTCCGGCACGCGACGGTGCGCCTGGACCATGCGCCGTTCCACGCGTAGCCGGTGAGGCTGATCGTGTGGAAGTCGCAGTACGCGGTGCCCCAGCCCTTGTAGCCGGGGTTGGCGCTGACCATGCTCGAGGCGAGGTCGTTGGAGCAGGACGGATTCGCCCAGCCGCACATGTCGTGATCAGCGAGCGCGCTGGACGGTGCAGCCATGGCAATCGTGGTGAAGGTGAGCGCAACGAGCGCGAGTCGACGAAGCTTCATGTGGTCCCCCCTGGAACATCCCTGGTCCGTGTCGCTGGCACGACAGGTCCACGCTACGACGACGATCGCGGAGCGAACAGGGGGAACCGACCGAACCGGTCGGGCGGGGGAGGCGGAGCGCGGTGTGTCAGGCCGCGCGAGCGAGCCGGGCGACCAGGTCGTGCAGCGCAGCAGCGGCCTCGTCGTGCTCGTCGTGGAAGGCGACCGGAGCGAACCCGAACGTCTCGCAGACGAGGTCGAGCAGGAACTCCTCGCGGTGATCGATCGCATGGTCCGCGCCAGCGAGCTCCGACAGCTCATGCACGAGGCGAGCACCCATGGTGCGACGGTCCGCGTACTGCACGAGCTCCTCGAGCACGTCGTCGATGCGCGGGGGGGATGCGGCGAGCTCGTCGAGCAGCGCCATCAGCCGCTCGTAGTCGCGACGCCCCTTGGAATGGCGGTCGACGAAGTGCACGAGCTGCTCCGCCTCCGAGTCGCCGAGGCGGTCATCCGCGAACGCCATGGCGACCAGCAGTCGCAGCTGCACCGTCGTCACGTCGGCGTCGGCGCCGTAGCGGACATTGTCGATGAGGCGTTGCAGGTGACCGCGCATGACCCGGTCATCGGCATATTCGGACGGTTTCTTGACCGTTCTTCACCACGCCTCGTCGAACCGGGATCCCCGCCCAATGCGCATCGGACCGCGCACCTGTCGGGGATCCCGCACGACCGCGCCGCCCTGGCGAATCTCGACGACGCCGTCGTCATGCAGCTGCGCGGCGACGGCACGCACGAGGTCGAGGCGGCTTCGCCAGTGCGCGGCATCCACGACGCGCGCCGCATCGGTGGGGCAGATGGTGGCGTCGGGATCGCGCGTTCGAAGCAGTGCGGCGATCGCCGAGCTGGCCCGCGGCTCGAGCTGCTCGTCGGTGAGCGGCTCCCACCAGCGCGGGCCTCGCTCGCCGAGCGCGACCTTGGCGTCCTGTACGCGCCGCCGCGCGGCGGACCGGGCATCGTCATCAGCGGCGCGATTGGCTGCGGCGACGGCCCGGCGTGCGTCCATGAGCTCGTTCACGAGGCGCTGCCGGGTGGCGTCCGCGAGCTGGGGATCGCTGATGCGCCAGCGTCGTCCGCCGATCTCCTTGTGGGTCTGCACGGCTGCGTCGGGCATGAAGCTGGGATGCCCGCCCGCGCGCGCGTCAGTCCTGCGTGGTGTCGCTTGTCGCTCGCGGCAGGCGCACGCCGAAGCTGGCGCCGCGCGGCTCGTTCGGTCGATACCACGCGTGACCGCCGTTGGCTTCGGCAAGGCCCTCGACGATCGAGAGCCCGAGCCCGGTACCGCTCGAGCCGTCGTGGCGCTCCGCTACGGGAGCGCGCGCGAAGCGATCGAACAGCTGCGGCACGAACTCCGGATCGACGCCGAGCCCGTCGTCGTTGATGACGAGCTCCACCCAGGCACCGTCGATGGTCGCGGCGATCGTGACCGGCGGCTCGCCATACGCGCGGGCATTGGTGAGGAAGTTGAGCAGGACCTGCTGCACGTGGTCGGGGTCGGCATGCACGCGGATCGACTCGTCGCAGTCGAATGACACGTCCATGTCCCCGAGGTCGCGCAGGGTCCGTTCGACGATCGTGCGCAGGCTCACGTCCTGGAGGTGCGCCTGCAGGCGGCCGCTCTCGATGCGCGAGAGGGTCAGCAGGTCCGCGACGAGCCGCCCGAGGCGCTGGGCCTGCGCGTCGATGACATCCACGAAGGTGCGCTTGTCGGCGTCGGACAGGTCGTCCCAGCGGTGTTGGAGCGTGCCGGCGAATCCCTCGATGGCGGTCAGCGGCGTGCGCAGCTCGTGCGACGCCATCGCGACGAACCGGCTCTTGAGGTCGCTCGTCTGCTGGAGCTCGGCATTGAGGTGCTCGAGACGCTCGGCGTGCAGCTCGCGCTCGCGGTCGCGCTCCGCACGCCGCTGCGCGTCACGGTCGGCGCTCGCCAGGAGGGCGCGCCGGAGCATGCCGTTGTAGGCGAGGCACGTGAGCAGTCCCATGGTCACGACGAGCCACTGGCCGGCGCGGTCGAACCGGAGCACGTCGTCGGAGGTGGCCAGCACCAGGCCGTATCCCGCCGACTGCAGCAGCAGGAACGCCGCCGACCACCACGCCGGGCCGATCGAAGCGCTGATGCCGAGGAGCAGGATGAGGAACACGGCCTGCACGCCACCGAGGTCGCGCATGCCGAACCACGCGAGGGTCAGCACCACGACGGACAACAGGGCGGTCGCGACGTGCACCGCGCGCTCGCTCACGTCGCGCGAACGGCTCCACATGAGCACGAACGCGCCGCCCAGCAGCAGCGCCACGCCAACGGCGATGTACTGCCGGTCGTAGGTGTGATCGGGATGGGGGATGACGATCGAGACGATCGTGAGGATCCCCCCGAGGATGGCCACGACGGCGATCGCACGCAGCAGGCGCGGCATGTCCAGGCGTCGCGGCATCGCGACGGGTGGGCCGGGTGCTTCTGCGGCGAGATCGTGCATCGCCGTGGAGCGTACCCGCTCACGGAGGTGGTGAGCGCTGGCTAGTGAACGCTCACGTGGGCGGCATCACGCACCGGCGGCGGCTGCGGTCACCGGCACGTGCGCACGCTCGGTCGGATGGATGCAGTGCAGGAGCTCGAGCGCGGCCGGCCAGTCGGCGAGCAGTTCGGCTGCTCGAGCGGACCCGGTTCGCTCGGCGTGCAGCTCGAGCAGGGCGCGCAGTTCGGCGACGTCCGCGCCATCGGGATCGACCAGCATCCCAGTCGGTGCGAGCCGGCGTTCGAGACGTGCCCGGTCATCCAGCACCCAGAGCGTGCCGCCCGACATGCCGGATGCGACGTTGCGCCCCGGAGCGCCGAGCACGACGATCGTGCCGCCGGTCATGTACTCGCACAGGTGGTCGCCCGCACCTTCGATGACGGCCGTACCACCGCTGTTGCGAACTGCGAACCGCTCTCCGGCAGCGCCGGCCGCGAGCAGCACGCCGGACGTCGCGCCGTAGAGACAGGCGTTGCCGAGCAGGACGTGGTCGCCGGGTGCTGCGGCACGGATGCTGCCATCGGGGAAGCGCACGTCGATGCTCGCGCCAGCGAGCCCCTTGCCGACGAAGTCGTTCGCCTCGCCGACGAGCTCGAGATGAAGACCGCGGATGGCGAACGCGCCGAAGCTCTGGCCGGCAGTGCCGTCGAAGCGCAGGTGGACGCGATCGCTCGCGAGCCCGTCGTGCTGGATGCGTTCGGCGATGTCGCCCGACAGGCGAGCGCCGACGGAGCGGTCCATGTTGGAGATCGGGCTCGACCAGCGGATCGCGTCGCTGCCACCGGCGGTGGCGAGCACCGCGGGCCACAGCTCGACCGCGATGTGCGCGTCGAGACCTTCCTCGACCCCCGGCACGGCATTGGGCTCGCCGATGTGGCGAATGGGCCAGTCGCCCGGAACTTCCGCTCGGGCGAGCAGCGCGGTGAGGTCCACCTCGCCGGCCCCGGCGTCGCTCGCTGGCGCAGGGCGAAGCAGCTCGACGCGACCGATGACGTCTTCGAGCCGCCGCGCACCGAGCGCCGCAAGCAGCTCGCGCAGCTCCTCCGCGACGAGCAGCAGGAACGCACCGACTTGGTCTGCGCGCCCGGGGAACAGCTCGCGCAGGTCGGCGCGCTGCGTGGCGATTCCGACCGGGCACTGGTCGTTGTGGCACGTGCGCGCCATCTTGCAGCCCTCCGCCACGAGCGCGGCGGTGCCGAACGAGAACTCGTCGGCGCCGAGCAGCGCCGCGACGAGCACGTCGCGCCCCGTGCGCAGGCCACCATCCGCGCGCAGTCGCACACGGCCGCGAAGGCGATTGGCGACGAGCACCTGCTGCGTCTCGGCGAGGCCCCACTCCCATGGCATCCCGGCGTACTTGATCGACCCCAACGGGGAGGCACCCGTGCCGCCCGACGCCCCGCTCACGACGATCACGTCGGCGCGCGCCTTCGCCACGCCGGCGGCGATCGTGCCGACACCCGCTTGACTGACGAGCTTCACGCTCGACCGAGCGCGGGGGTTGACGCATGCGAGGTCATGGATGAGCTGGGCGAGGTCCTCGATGGAGTAGATATCGTGATGCGGCGGCGGCGAGATGAGTGACACGCCGGGCTGCGTGTGGCGGATGCGTGCGATCTCCTCGGTGACCTTGTGGCCCGGCAGGTGACCGCCCTCGCCCGGCTTGGAGCCCTGCGCGATCTTGACCTGCAGCTCCCGCGCCGAGCGCAGGTAGGCGGGCGTGACGCCGAAGCGACCCGATGCCACCTGCTTGATCGCGCTGTTGCGGTCGGAGTTGAACCGATGGAACGCCTCGCCGCCCTCGCCCGAGTTCGACCAGGACCCCACCAGGTGTGCTGCCTGAGCGAGCGTCTCGTGGGCCTCAGAGCCGAGGGAGCCGTGCGACATCGCGCCCGTCGAGAAGCGGCGCACGATGTCGCGCGCAGATTCCACCTCGTCGAGCGGAACCGGGTGCGATCCGACTGCCGGCGTGACCTCGAGCAGGTCGCGCAGGTCGATCGCCGGGCCATCGCGCACGAGCGACGCGTACTGGCGATAGCGCAGGTGCGCTTCCTCGAACCCAGTGACGAGGGGATCGTCCACCGCCAGCGCGTGGTGGAGTGCCGCGACCACGTCGGGTGCGAACCCGTGCAGCTCGCCGCCTCGCTTGAACTTGTAGAAGCCGGGACTCGGCAGGGGCGTCGCGCCCGACGCGTCGGCCGCCACGTGCATCGCTGCATGCGCCGCGCGCGCGGCGAGCTGATCGGCCACCCATGCGAAGCCGATGCTGCCGGGGCGCTGCTGCGTGTCGCCCAGGTGGCGTGCGAGCTCCGGCGCGAGACCGACCGCCTCGAACACGTGTGCGCCACGGTAGCCGTCGATCGTCGAGATGCCCATGCGGCTCATCGCGGTCTTGAGGCCACCCTCGAGTGCGCGCACGAGCCGCTCCTGCGCGGCGACCCCGTCCACGTCGAGTCGAGCGCGCGGCCCCTCGGCCAGGTCGTGCGCCGTCGCGAGCGCGAGCCACGGACAGACCGCGTCCACGCCGTGTCCGAGCAGCGCGGCGACGTGGTGCGGCTCCCGCGGCTCGCCGGAGTCGACCACGAGCCCGACGTGCGTTCGCACGCCCGCGTCGACGAGGTGTGCATGGACGGCAGCGCCTGCAAGCAGCGCCGGCAGGGCGGGTGTCGCGGGCGAGGCCTGGCGATCGCTCAGGACCAGTACGTCAGCGCCAGCGTTGACCGCGTCGCGTGCCGATCGACACAGCGCGTCGAGCGCGGCATCGATGTCGTCGGCGTGGGGCGTGGCGCTGGGAACGGTCATCGCCAGGTCGACGACGAACACGTCGTGGATGACGGCAACCTTGCGGAGACGATCGAGTCCCGAGTCGGTGAGCAGGGGCGAGCGCAGGCGCAGCGACACGCGCGAGCTGCCCCGCCGGTCGAGCAGGCGGGCTCGAGGTCCGACGAGGGTGTCGAGCGACATCGTTGCTCGCTCGCGCAGTGGATCGATCGCCGGGTTGGTGACCTCCGCGAACGCCTGGCGCACGAATGCGAACAGTGGTCGCGGCTGGGTCGCGAGCACGGCGAGTGGCGTGTCGTCACCCATCGAGCCGACCGGCGGCACGCCGCCCTGCACCATCGGGCGAAGCACGGCGGTGAGTTCCTCGCGGGTGTAGCCATGGAGCGCGTGGGCGGCCGTGATGGGCGGGGAGTTCTCGAAGGCGGCGGCGAGCGATTCGGCTCGGCTCGAGTCCGCGACGTCCGCCTGCTGGGCCGCGACGAGCACGCCCCATGGCTCCGCAGCGGCGAGGCGGTCGAGCACCTCGTCGCCAGCGCAGACCGACTGGTCGGAGGTGTCGACCACGAGCATCTGGCCCGGACCGAGTCGTCCGGAGAACGTGATGCGCTCGGGATCAACGGGAACGGCGCCCGTTTCCGATGCACACGCGACGAGTCCGTCGTCGGTGCGCAGCCACCGAGCAGGCCGCAGGCCGTTGCGGTCGAGGCAGCACCCCACGAGCGTGCCGTCGGTGAACGCCACCGCGGCAGGTCCGTCCCATGGCTCGGAGCTCGCCGAGAGGGCGCGCAGCAGGTCGCGTGCGGTGACGTCGACGTCCTGCTCGTGATCCCACGCCGGCGGGAGCAGCATGGTCAGGGTTTCCGGGAGCGGTCGGCCACCGTGGACGAGCAGCTGCACCGCGTCGTCGAGCATGGCGGAGTCCGAGCCGTCATCGTCGACGACCGGAGCGAGCCAGCTGCCGTCGTCGCCGACGCCGGTCCGGTCTGCGGGCCAGCCAAGGTCGGTGCCACGAGCGCGCATCCACGCCACGTTGCCGCGCACCGTGTTGATCTCGCCGTTGTGCGCGATGAAGCGGCACGGCTGCGCGCGTTCCCAGGCGGGGAACGTGTTCGTGCTGTAGCGCTGGTGGAAGACCGCGATCGCGGACTCCACGCGCGGATCGGACAGGTCCGGGAACGCGCGCCGCATCTGGGTGCCGACGACGAGGCCCTTGTAGACCATGGTCTGGGCGGACAGCGACGCGACGTAGGGCATCGGCTCGCCGGTGCGGCCGCGGCGAACCAGTTCGCGGCTCAGTCGGTACAGCAGCGCCTCGCTCGACTTGCCCGACACGCCTGCAGGGAGCGCCACGACGACCTGCTCGAGGACGGGCAGTGTCTGGCGCGCGGCGGATCCGAGCGCGGATTCGTCGACGGGCACGGGGCGCCATCCCACCACGTCGATGCCGAGGCGAGCTGCCTCCTCGACGACTGCCTGGCGAGCGAACGTCCGCTGCTCGGCGTCGCGATCGAGGAAGCACATGCCGGCGGCCGCGCGCCCCGCATCGAGCATGTCGCGGCAACCGGGGACCTCGTCGGCAAGCAGCCCCCATGGCACCTGGAGCAGGATCCCTGCGCCGTCGCCGGTGGGCTCGCCATCGAGGTCGCCCGCATCCACCGCCCCGCGATGCGCGATCCGTTCGATCGCATCGAGCGCGAGGTCGACGACCCGGCGCGAACGTCGACCATTGGTCTCCGCGACGAACCCGGTGCCGCACGCGTCGCGTTCGCGACCCGTCCAGAGGGTGCCGCGAAGCGAGCGGGGAGATGTCAGTCGTGCGTCCATGAACTGTGTCAGTTCCCCGTCGACTGACATCCGAAAACGAGGCGGATGCGGCCAGAGTCCGCAGCACCTGCAGAAGTCTCGTGTCTCGGGATGGTCGGAATTGCAATGTATCGAGGGTGCGACGGTCACCCTTCAGTCGTCGAACCTCCCGTCCGATGACGTCCACGACCGCTATTTCACCGGCCGGGACCCGACGGCCGCTGCACCACCCAAGGAGAGAGAACGTGCTCGTACGCGCCGGCAATGATGGTGAATGGCTCCAGCTGACCCCGGTTGACGGGATGCCCAGCGGCGGCCTGCGCTCGCTCTGTGGCGCCGATGCGGCCAATCTCCTGGAGCTCGACTCACCGCTTCCGGTCGCAGCGTATGGCCCGTGGCCGGCCGGCAGCCTGTCCGGCGTCGATGCCGTCTGCCTCACCGAGACCGGTGATATCGAGCTGCTCGTCGGAACTTGGGGCGAGGAGCCTCGCGACACGCTGTGGCGCTTGCTCGACGTGGCCGGCACGCTGCGTGGCACGTCGCTGGAGGTATTCGCCTCGCACCTGACGGAGCTGGCCGGCGAGACCTCGGTGACCCGCTGGCTGCACCAGCGCGTGGGCGGCGACGCCACCCAGCTCGAGGCGCGCCTTCGCGAGGTGCTCGAGACGGGCGACTTCGGATTCGTGCTCGTGACCTCCAACGGCGCCGGCGACCTCGCGCAGCCGCTGCAGTTCGTGCAGCAGGGATCGACCCGCATTCGCGTGTTCGAGGTCGAAGTGCTTCGCGCAGGTGACGTGCAGGCCATCGAGGGCATCGAAGTGCCGCTCGCCGGAACTGGTGCGGCCGCGCCTGCGACATCCGAAGCCAGGGCCGCCGTCGAGTCCGCCTGGCAGACACCGACCCTCACGGTCGTTCCCGAACCCACGCCGGAGCCGATGGTCGAGCCCCGGTCCTTCGAGCGCGACCCGGAGGCCTTCGGCGCCGAGACCTCGACGACCACCTACGTGCCGCGCGACGCTGCACCGGGGGCTGCCTCCGTCGAAGCCGAGTCGTCGCCCGCGCCGTTCCACGTGGCGGAGGTCGCCCCGGAAGTCGAGCCGGAAGTCGAGCCGCAGACGTTCTTCGAGGAGCCGGAGGCCGACGAGCTTCCTGCCGCCCCGGAGGATCCGTCCGACGTGGATGCCTACTTCCGCGCGGTCGACCGGCTCGACCATCGCACCTCGGCACACCTGCGCTGGCTGCACGACGCGCTCCTTCGCCTCGTCGACGAGGCCGAGTACACGACCGATGGGGATCGCCAGTTCCTGACCGGCTGGATGCACGGCACCGAACGACTGCCGCTGTTCCTGATCGACAGCCGCGGACTGCTGCAGCTCGTGATCGCGTCGCTGCCCGAGCACGAGCAGCGCGAGTACGCCGACGAGATCGCCGGCATGCTTCCCGAGACCTCAGGCAGCATGCTGCTCAAGGCTGGTTACGCCGACGTGGACGTTCCCGCGCACCTGGATGACCAGACGCTCCTCGAGTACCTGGTCGACAACCTCGTCGAAGCACTCCCGGGAGGTCG
This sequence comes from Thermoleophilia bacterium, assembly GCA_025964555.1. Lineage (GTDB taxonomy): Bacteria > Actinomycetota > Thermoleophilia > Gaiellales > SKUG01 > JAGQUL01. The sequence continues at coordinate 59,852 of JAOPYQ010000027.1, forward strand.
CGAGGCATTCGGCACCCACACGCCGGTCGACGTTCCCGAGCAGTCGGAATCCGTCGAAACCGCCGAGCACGTCGACGGCACCGAAGCGACCACGCCGCTCGTCGAGCACTCGCAGGAGGAGCACGAGCCCGAGGCACACGTTGACGAGGACTCCGCCGAGCACTCGAGCGGCGACGACTTCTTCGCCGGCGTGTCCGGAAGCCATGACGCGTCGGACGTCGAGACGGCCGTCGCTGGCCTCGGTGGCCAGAAGGAAGCCCCGGTCGCCGAAGCGGACGACGCGCCCACTGCGGACGTCGACACGACCCCGGAGCGCGAGTGGGCCGAGCCCGCGAATCCCAAGTCGGGTTCGCGATGGCTGCGCCGCCGCGGCGCGGCCTGACCCACTCGGTCACGCAGCTGCGAGCTGCTCCTCGATGACCTGGTCGGCGACGCGAGCGATGGTCTGCGCGCTGCGATCCTCGAGCAGCCGCAGCGTCGCGGCTTCGACGACGCTCTGCACGTCGACGTCGTCGAGGTCGTCGAGACGCAGCAGTCGCTCGATGCCCGGCTGGATCGTGCGCCCGTCGCGGTAGCGATCGATGACGCGCGGATCCACGTAGGAGGAGCGGCACACGGCCGGCGTGTTGCCGAGGAACGACGAGGTCTCGCGAATCGCCGTCGCGACCTCGCGCTCGAGCGCGCGTCGCGACGCCCGAGGCTCTCGACCACGTGCGCGAGCATCCGCCTCCTGCGACGCCAGCGCGACCGCGCACAGCACGGTCCCGTGCCACGTTCGAAAATCCTTCGCCGAGCACGCGATGCCGGTTCGCTCGCGCAGGAACACGTTCACGTCCTCCGGCACGAGCGGGGTCCACGGCCCGCGAGGCGACGACCGCCAGGCAAGGAGCGCCTCGGGCCCGCCGCGTCGTCGATGCAGCACCCGCACCACGGCGAACGAATCGGTGTCGACGACCCGGCGCTGCATGCGAATGCCGTGCTTGGCAGGAAAGTCGAACGTGATCGCATCAGGCGGCTCGAACGCAACGTGCGTGCGCCGCAACGTCAACAGTCCATGCGAGCCGTGCTCGGCCGCGTACTGCTCCGAGCCCACCCGGAAATATGCCCGGTCGAGCAGCCGCACCGCCAGCGCAAGCACCCGCTCACGCGTGGGGAACCCCGCATCCGGAGCATCGGGGGACAGCAGCTCGCGCACGTGCTCGCGAATCTCCGGCAACGCCTTCGCGAAGTCGAGCATGCGCGTGTACTTCTCGCGGGAGCGCAGCTCGGCCCAGCGGGGGTGGTACAGGTACTGGCGACGACCTGCGTCGTCGGTGCCGACGGCCTGCAGATGCCCGTTGTCGTACGGGCAGATCCAGACGTCGCGCCAGGCCGGCGGGATCGCCAGCGCGGAGATGCGTTCGAGGGTCGCCGCGTCGCTGACCGTCGAGCCCGAGGAGTCCAGGTACGAGAAGCCGCGACCACGTCGGCGGCGCAGGATGCCCGCGCGGGATGGATCGGATCGACGGAGTCGGGTCGGCATGCCCGAATGGATTCCCCGTCCCGCGACCGTTAGTACGCCTTCGCGCAGCGGCTCAGCCGAGGCGTCGCGTGGCGCGCACGTCGATGACGTTGACGCGCTCGCACCCCGTGGTCACGTCCTCGACGCGACCGCGTCGGGCGACCACCCACGCGACATCGTTGCCCGCGCCGCAGTGCAGGCGGTCGCGTTCGCCGTCCAGGTTCGTGGCACGAAGCTGATCGTCGCCTGCAGCGCCGATGAGCACGTCGCGCCCCGGACCTGCGAACAGGATGTCGTTGCCGCCGGCGCCATGCAGCACGTCGTTGCCGGTCGCGCCGCTCAGGATGTCGTTGCCGGCGCCGGCGAGCACGACGTCGTCGCCGGCCCGGCCGTTGATGCGGTCAGCTGCTGCGCTGCCGACGAGCGTCTCGTCCGCGCGCGATCCGCGTGGCCCCTGCTCGGTGCGGTCCCCAGCGACGGTATCGCCGGCTCGCGACTCCGAAGGTTCGGAGTCCGCACCCGCGGTCGCAGTCACGACGACGATGAGCAGGAGCGTCGCCACACCAGCGCCTCCGACTGCCCGACGCGTGCGCTGCGGAAGCTGTGCGAACTGCTCGCCGGCGCGCAGTGCATGGAAGTGCGCGAAGTCCCGGCACGCGAGCGCGGCGCGTCGCAGCGACGCCGCGGCAGGCAGCCGACGCCGGCGCGATCGGGGTTCTGCCACGCGCAGGGATGCCTCGCGGCGCCCTTCGCTTCGCGCGGCTCGCTGCAGTGAGTGGATGGTGTCAGTGCGGTCCGACATACCCGCACTGACAGCAGCAGCCCGACGGACATGCGCGGTCGGGGGAATGTTTTACACACCGCTCCGGTGATCAGACGGTCGGCGCGTCCTGCGCACCGGACTCGTCGGGGGCATCCACCTCGAGCCCGGCCTCCTGCCAGGCCCGCATGCCTCCGTGGACCGCGACCGCATCGAAACCGTGGCTGGCGAGGAAATCCGCTGCGCGCCCGCACTTGCCGCCCGTGTTGCACACGAACACGATCGGCTCGTCCGGCGACAGGCCCTGTTCGAGCAGCACGTCGAGGTTGCCGTCCGCGAGGTCGGCATTGACGTCGAGGAGCTCGCTGCCGGGGATCGTCGGCGATGCCGCGCGGTTGTCGCGAGAGCGGACGTCCAGCACGCGCACGCGCGGATCGCTCGCGCGGCGATCGTCCACCTGCTGCGGTGTCTGTCGAGCCGCGTGTTGGGGGGTATCCGTCATGTCCTGGTGCCTCCGATGAAACCGTCCGCGCGTCCCGCACGACATCCCGGCAGGGGATCTTCCGGGGGGAAGCTGAACGCAGTGGTTGGACCACGCGACATCGTACGCATCGCCGGGTTGTCGGATGCGATCGTCAGCGGCGAAGCGCCGGTGGCGCTCGTGCGCATGGTCGAACGCCCGGACCTGGCACGACACGTCGGCGAGGCCGGCGCCGCATCCACCGAGCTGGCGCTCCACCTCCGACCCGGATCGATCACGCCCGTCGACGATGCGCGAGCTGCCGGCGTCCTCGTGGCGCGTCGAGCGCAGGAGCAGATCGACGCCTGGAACGGTGTGCAGCCCGGCATGGCAACGGCTGACGATCGCTTCCCGTTCCACGCCGCACTCATGGCACGCGATGGGCAGTGGTACGTCGCGGCCCTGTCGCCACACGTCGAAGGCGCCATCATCCCCAACCACCCGCACGCGGCGCACGCACTCAACAACGCCACGGACGCAGTCGCGACGCGGCAGGACGGTGCGCTGCGCATGGTCTCGCACGGCAGTGCCGGCTTCACGTTCAGGAACGGCAGCGACGAGGCAGCCATGCGCCGCGCGCACGAACTGCCGCAAACGGTGCTCGGCGACGGCTATCAGGCGAGCATCGTCGACGCGAACGTCGAGCGTTCGCGGGCCATGATGCCCGCGCTCGCGGCATCCCTCGACGACATGGTTCCCGAGCGAAGGGGCTGGTCGCTGCACCAAGAGGTGCGCGTCGGCAGTCGTGGAGTGCTCGACTTCGGGCACGCCCGCTACCCGGTGCGCAACGCGATCGCCGATGCCACCTGGGAGCTGGACCGCCTGCTCCCCGACGAACTCACGTCGGCCGCCGCCGATCCCGCGCTGCGTGCGCGTGTCGCCGCGATGCGCGCCGACCTCGCGACCGCGCTCGTGACCATCGACGAGCAGCTCGTGACTCCGGCGATGATCGGCGCGCCCGTCGACGTGGACGCGCTCCGGAGCGCCGTTGGCACCCTGCAGGCCCAGCTCGACGCCCTGCCCGCCGCACCGACGTCGACGCACGGCGGTCAGCTCCCGGAGTTCGATGCGTTCATCGCTCGTCTCATGTCGCCGAACATGATGGCGCGCCAAGGATCGATGCGGACGTTCGACTACGGCCTGTTCGGTCGGAACTCGGGCGAACGCATGCGCAACGTCGGCATCGCATTGGAGGCGATCCACGAAGGGGTCGGCTTCAACAGCCTGGGCGGGATGCTGCGCCTCAAGGCGTGGCTGCGGTCACTCGCTGAGGACGCCGCGCAGGTCAGGCGCGAGCTCCCGCCCGAGCACGCGAGGATCGCGCCGCTGCTCGACCAGGTCGAGGAGCACGCGCGACGCAACGGCGCGGACGGCGTCGTGGTCAACGCCCAGGGCATGGCGGGCTACGAGGACTGGCCCGACTTCGCGGAGATCGGTCGGATGGGCGCAGCTCTGCGCACCTACCTCGCGATCGACGACGCGACCGGTCGCATGGCGCCGGCGTTGACGGAGGCGATCCCGCAGGAACGCCTCGTCTGGTGACGTCGATCAGACGTCGCCCACTTCCTTGCCGAAGGCGCTCTGCATCGGCTTGTTGAACCACACGTGGGAGGCGTACTCCTCGCCGGCGGTGCCGCCGTGCGTGTGCCAGCTTCCCGCGCCGAGGTCCGGCGGCGGTCCGAGCTTCGCCTGGTTGTGGCTCAGCATCACGCCGACGAGCGTGTTGCCCTCGAACATCAGGGTCGCAGGACGCTCGAGGTCGAACCCGTTGCGCGTGCGGAAGATGGAATCGTTGATCCAGTGGTCCGGCGCCGAGGGGTTCGGGTGGTAGCCGGCGGCACGCGCCTTCTCGGGCGTGTCGATGTTCTGGGTCGCGGCCTTGAGGCGAGCGAGCGTTCGCTCGGCAAGGGCGGGGTTGCGGACCTGGCCGTCGTTGACGTTGGCCTGCGTCGGCAGCTGTGTGCCGCCCGTGCCGGCGACGTACGACTGCTGGACGGGCACGGGTGCCTGCACGGGCAGCTGCTGCGGCACGAATGCCTGCTTGGCGCCACCACCACTGATTGATCCACACCCACACATGAAACGAGCCCGTCCCTTGGCCGCATTCATCGTCCGAGTGTCCAAGGTACGCCGGGTTACCGGATCGGTCAACGACTTGGGGCCGCGTCGAGGCCCGATGCGCGGCGCTGCCTGGCAGGTGGGTCAGGCGTCGGCGACGAGTTCGCGAAGCGACGGCGTGCCGAAGCGTTCGCCGTCGTACCATCGCTCGATTGCGGTGCCCCAAGCCGGCACGCCTCCGCGCTGGCGCAGGATCGCTGCCATGTGCATGAGGTTCCACGACATGAGCGAGACGTTGCGGTGCGTGAAGGGGTTGCCGTAGCCGACCTCGTCGTCGTCTCCGAAGCTCTTGCCCGGTCCGATCTCGCCGATCCAGCCGGCATCGCAGTTGGGCGGCACCGTGTAGCCCAGGTGCGACAGCGAGTAGGCGAGGTTCATCGACGCGTGCTTCACGCCGTCCTCGTTGCCCGTCACGATCCAACCCGCGACCTTGCCGTAGAACGCGAACTGGCCCCGGTCGTTGAACCGCCCGCTGCTGCCGTAGAGGCGTTCCACCACCTGCGTGCACACGCTCGATTTCTCGCCGAGCCAGAGCGGCGTACCCAGCACCAGGATGTCAGCGGCGACCGCCTGCTCGAAGATGGACGGCCAGGCATCCTCGTCCCAGCCGCGCTCGGTCATGTCGTGCGACACACCCGACGCGATCGGATGGTCGACGGCACGCAGCTCGTCGACCGTCACGCCGTTCGCGCGCATCACCTTCGCCACGCCGCCCATGAGCCGGGCGGTGTGGCTGTCGCCCGGGCTGCGGGTCAGCGTGCAGTTGATGAACAGGGCGCGGAGCGCCGAGTAGTCGAGGTCGGCGGGTGGAGCGGTGGCGGCGTCGTCGGTCATGGTGACCTGCCTGCCCGATCCGCGTGAGCTGAATCCGCTCGTTCGCGCCGTCGGCGAACGCCTGGGCGCGGGTCCTTGTCGCCGTCCGCGTTGGCGTGGATCCTGTCGCCCGCGAGGTAGCGGGTGCTGCTGGATCATCTTCTGCCAGTCCACGAGCCCCATCAATGACGAAATTCAGCATCTGCATACGGGTGGAAGCACGTGACCCAGCATTGTTTCGTGGTCTGTAGGCTTCCCGACATGCCCCTCTCCCGTCTCGCACCGCTCCTCGTCCTGGTCCTGTCACTCGCCGCGCTGCTCGCGGCCGCCCCCAGTGCACATGCACTGGTGGCCGCAACCGGTACCTGGGTTTCGGGGGTGGGTGACGACGTCAATCCATGCTCGCGAACCGCTCCCTGCAAGACCTTCGCCGGCGCAATCTCCAAGACGTCGGACAATGGCGAGATCCGAGCCCTTGATCCGGGAGGCTTCGGGGCCGTGTCGATCACCCGCGCGATGTCGATCAACGGCGAGGGCACGCTTGCGACGATCCTGCACCCGCTGTCCTACGGGATCACCGTCAACGCCGGCGCGAACGACGACGTGCTCATCCGCGACATCGGCCTGCATGGTGCCGGCAGCAACGCGAACCCGTGCACCGGCACCAACGGCATCAACATCCTGAGCGCCCGCACCGTCACGCTGCAGAACGTCACGATCGATGGCGACAACCTCTCCGCGATCAACGTTGCGCCGACCGCCAATCCGGTCACGGTCGTGCTCGACAACGTCCGGATCCAGGACAACTGCACGAATGGAGTCAACGTCGCGCCCGTGGCCGGCCAGGCAGCCAAGGTCCTGCTGCGCGATTCGGTCATCACCCATTCCGGGGTCGGACTGCGTGTGGCCGCCGGCGGCGTCGCGACGGTGAGCAACTCGACGATCTACGGCAACACCACCGGACTTGTCCGCGTCGACACGGGCATCATCGATCTCTCGTTCAGCAGCCTCCTGCGCGGCAACGACGTCGACGGAACTCCCACGAGCACGTTCGGTCCGGTCGGGCCGACCGGCGCGCAGGGTCCGCAGGGCGCGCCCGGCGCGCCCGGCGCGACCGGCCCGCAAGGCTCGGTGCTTCGTGAACTCATCGTGGTTCCGACACAGTCGAGCCTGCGGTCGGTGCGCGGACGCTCCGTCGCGGTCGGCTACGTCGCGACCGCCAAGGCGATCACGACGCTCACGATCAAGAAGGCCGGACGCCAGGTGGCGCGCATCGCGTCGCCGACGCGCCGCGGCGCGAATCGCCTCGTCTGGAACGGCCGATACGGCGGCACGACCGCGCCGGCCGGGGTCTACACGCTGACGCTGCGCTCCGTCGGCGACGACGACCAGGTCGGGAGCGCGAACGTCACGCTGTCGATCGTCGCACCGCCGCGCCCGCGCCGCTGACACCTCACGCCGGTCGCGCGATGAGCACGCCCGACAGTGCCGAGCGCTGGCCACCGTCGTCGACTGCCTGGATGCGGAACGTCGACGTCCTTCCGTGCGCGATCCGCACGCCGAGCCGCGTGCCGGTGACCGTCCGAAACAGTCGCCAGCCTCGGGCCGTGCGCACCAGGACCCGGTAGGAGGTCACGCGACCATCGTCGGTCGCCGCACGCCAGGCGATCGTCACCCGATCGGAACTCCTCGACACGACGCGGAACATGGTCGGTCGTGACGGTGGACGGCCGGCCGCAGCGACCGCAGGGATCGTGATCGGACCGATCGTGCTGGCCCCCGGAGCGGGGCCGTCTCCCTCGCCCGGAGCGATCGTGCCGCTCGCCGGAGGAGGAGTGGTGCCAGCGGGAGGAGTGGTGCCCGCCGGATTGGGCGGAGGTGTCGCCGGTCCGGTCGGCGTGCCGGAGGCCGGAGGCGTCCCGGAGCCACTCCCCGTGCCGGGAGCCGGGGGCGTCACCGAGGGCGGGGCGCTGTCGACCGGCGGCGTCGCCGATGCGTGGTATCGCAGCGGCTCGATCCAGGAGGCGAAACGCCCGACGCGGGTGTAGACGCCGTAGTAGCGCCCGCCGCAGTCCTGACCCCAGCTGGTGAGGCCGACCAGTCGCCATCCGCCGGCGCCGTCGCCCACGATGAGCGGACCGCCACTGTCGCCCTGGCACGCATCCACCCCGGTGCCCGTGGCAGTACCCGGAACCCCCGCGCAGAGCATCGAATCACCATCGAAGTTCGCTCCGTGTCCGGGTGCAGCCGCGCTCGCACACGACGCGTCGGAGCCGATCGGCACCTGCGCTTCATGCAGCTCGGCAGGAAAGGAGGATCCGGCGCCGTTCACGGCGCCCCAGCCGGCGATCCACGGTCCGACCGCGCTCGTGCCACGCAGCAGGCCGGCGCCGGCTCCCCACCACGATTCGTCGGCAGCGCTCGTCGTCGTGATGGGCGTGATCGCCACCGTGGGGGTGCGTGTCAGTCGCAGCACGGCGATGTCGTCGTGCAGCGTCGTGTGGTTGAAGGCCGGGTGGCGCGTGATCGACAGGACCGAGACCTTGTCGCCGTCGGTGGTGTTCGCCACGCGCCGACCCACGACGACGTTGACGCTCGACGCGGCAAGCGGTGCTCCGGAGATGCCGTACGTGCAGTGTGCCGCGGTGAGCACGGTCCGCTCGTCGATGACCACGCCGCCGCACAACGCGGTCACCCCGTTCGCCGATGCGACCACGGCCGCCATCGCGTTCCAGCGCGCTGCGTAGTCCGCGGCGGTGACCACGGCGCCGTTGATGATCGCAGGATGCTCCGGGACAAAGCGTGCGGGGGCGCTGCGCCCATGTGCGACCGACGCCGCGACCGAGAGTGCGGTGAACGTGACGACTGCTGCGGTGCCGAGCCTGCTTCGACGCATGGTGTTCCTCCGGAAGCTGCGAGCCGCCACGGTACCGTCCGCCGCTCGGCGCAACCGTGCGGATTGGCGCAGCACGTCGCCGAAGCTGTACACGACGGGCGCGCCGCGGATCGACGATGATGCGCGCAGCAACCCCTGTCGTGGAGCAGCCGTGCCGACCTTCGTACGAGAGATCGCAATGGAACCGGGCGACGAGCGGCGGCTCGCCGTGCGACCCGAACACCGCGCCTACGTCGCCGACCTGTTCGAACAGGGCCGCATCCGCATGAGCGGACCGCTCGCCGACGACACTGGCGCATACATCCTCTACGTCGCGGACGACCTTGCCGCTGCGACAGCCCTCGTCGAGTCCGACCCGTACGTGCGCGCAGGGGTCGTTCGCGAGGTCTCGCTGCGCGAGTGGAACGTCGTCGTTCCCGCGCCTGGCTGAGACGTGCCGGAGAAGACGACATTCGACGTCATCGACGTGCTCACACGCGCGGGTGATGCTCGTGACGCACTGCTGACCCTGCTCGACGACGAGGCGATCAACCTCGACGCGCACCTCGTCAGCGACGTGCTGCGCGCGACCGGGCGCGTCGGCGCGGCGCTCGAGACGCGACCCGCGCTGGTGGGACTGTGTTCGGTGCTGCGCGCGATCGACGCTGCACTGAGTGGCCAGATCGGACTCGACGAGCTGCGCAGCGGCATCGAGCTGCAGGCAGCGCGCACCGACGGGTTCGCCGCATTCCACGACGCTCGGATCCTGCTTCGCACGCTCGACGAGGTCCTCGAGCCCAATCGGATCGAGCACGATGCACGCGCGACACGATCCCAGGTCGAGCTGCTGCATCGCGAGCTGCAGGAGTGGATGGTCGACGAGCTCGTGGGCGCGACCCAGGTGGACACGCCGATCGAGCCGACTGACACTCGCGATCCGCGTGCCGCGTTCGCGGTGACGGATCCGGAGCTTCGCCAGGTCGCACACGACCTCGTCGACGAGCTCCTCCACGGTGCGCGCCATCATCCGGTCACCGGCCTCGCAGGCGCCGCGTGGCGACGCGACTGGTCGGCGGTGCCCGTCGCAGGCGAACGCTTCGGCGAGGATCCCGACGAGGTCGCGCGGTTCGCTGAAGCCGTCACCGAGCAGCTCCCCGGCGCGACGCACGTGCTGCAGGTCGATCGACACCTCCCAGCTCGGTGGATGATCGAGGGTCGCACCATCGTGGTCGGGGACGGGCTGCGCAGCTCGTGGTTGCTGCCGGCGACCCCCGGCGGGTTCGCGCTCGCGACGATCGAGCGACGCTCGCGCAGCGTGCTGACGACCCGCGACCTCGACGTGGCGCTCGTCGAAGGGGTCGACCACCACGCGCTGCTGGGCCCGGCAGCATTCGTCGAGCAGGCGCTGGGCATGCCGCCGCTGCATGCGATTGCGCGCTTCCGCGAACATGTCGAGGCGCTCGCGGAGCTGGACGATGGTGATCCGCCCGCGCACCTGTTGGACGTCGCGACGAATTTCGGTCGACTGCGCCGTCGCTCGCGCTGACCGCGACGATCAGCCGCCACCGCCGAGTGCGACCCACACGACCGTGACGGTCACGACACCGACGCTGGACGCGAGCACTCCGAGCCTGACCACCGTGACCTCGAGGCCGTAGAGCCGCGAGATGACCAGCGCGTGGAACGCGGTCGGCAAGGCGGCGACGAGGTAGAGGACGTCCGGCATGTCGACACCGGCGGCGTGCGCGACCAGCCACACGAGCAGGGGCGCCGCGATGATTCGAACGGAGATCGCGCCGAGCACCTCGGCGACCTCGCGGCGCCCGTGGGAGAACTCTCCACGCGGGAGCGAGAGGCCGAGCAGCAGGAAGCCGACCGGTCCGACGACCGCCCCGACTGCGCCGCCGAGGGCATCCAGCTCGAGCGGTTCGCGGACGACGGTCGCGCGCAGCACGAGGAGCACGAGCACGCTCCACACGGGCGGGCTCGTCAGGACCGTGCGCCACGCCGACGGGTGCGCGACCCCGGAGGTCGACGTCGCCGCGTGCCGCTGGGCGATGATCGTCGAGACCACGATCGCCGGGATGACCAGGCTCACCTGGTCGTAGATGATCGCCAGGCGCAGGCCGTCCGCGCCGAAGGCGAGGTGAGCGAGCGGAAAGCCGATGAAACCCGTGTTGGGGAACGCCGCGACCAGCCACAGCGCGCCTGCCATCGGTCGCTCCCGCGCAACGAGGTGACCGTACGCACCAGCCAGCGCGACGGTGATCCACCACGCGGTGACCGTGCACGCGACGATCGCCGCGAGGTGGGCGTCGAGGTCGACGGTGAGGAACGCGAAGGCGGCCGCGATCGGGATGAGCACCGCGTAGTTGACCGCCCACAGTCGCGTGCGCACGAGGTCGCCGCGCGGCCTGCGCTGCAGCCACAGCCCGAGGGCACCGAACGCGGCGAGGAGGAGCAGGTCGACGAGCACCTCCGCATCCTAGTTACGCGTGGCCGCAGCGCGGACATGCTCCAGCCAGCATGCGTCGCCGCCTGATCTACATCGTGGCCGCCGTCGTGGTGGTCGCCGCGCTCGCGTCGTTCGGCTGGTGGCGCCATGCCGAGCGGGCCTGGGACCGAACCAGCGCACCCGTCACGGGCGCAGGTGGCGTGCAGCTGGACGCAGCGTTGTGGGTGCCGGATCGCGTGGATGCCGACGATCCCGCGCCAGCAGTGCTCATCGCACACGGTTTGGGCGAGGACCAGGACGACGTCACGCCGCTCGCACGAGCGCTCGTCCAGGCCGGGTACGTCGTCCGCACCTGGACCGCTCGGGGCGGGCCGGGCTCCGACGGGCGCGTGGGCATCGCGGCACCCGACGGCGAGGTTGCCGACGTCGCCGCGCTCATCGACGAGCTCGCCACGCGAGACGACGTGCGCCAGGACGGCGACGATGACCCGCGCGTCGCAGTGATCGGCACGTCGCACGGCGGCGGTACCGCGCTGCTGGCCGCGGCGAGCGACCCGCGCATCGACGCAGTCGTACCGATCTTCGCGTGGTACGACCTCGCCGACGCGCTGGAACCCGCGGGCGTACTCAAGCTGCGGTGGGGCAGCGAGCTGTTCGCCGCCGGAGCGGGGGACCGTCACCGCGGCGACCCCTGCGGCAACCTCGTCGAGGCGGCGTGCGCGGCCTGGACCGAAACAGCGCAGGCCGGGCGACTGACGCCGGCGGCACGCGACCTGCTCGACTCACGCAGTGTCGCGACCGCAGTCGAGCGGCTCCATGCACCGACCCTCATCGTGCAGGGGCAGATGGATTCGCTCTTCGACCTCGACCAGGCGACACGGCTCGCGCATGCCCTCGACGCACATCGCACACCCGTGCGTGTCGAGTGGGTGCGCGGCGGACATGACCTCCCGCTCGATCGCCGCAAGCGCGACCACGTCCACGCCGCGGTGCTGCGCTGGCTCGAGCGGTACCTCGACAAGCGCGGGGGCGTCGAGGTCGGACCTCGGTTCTCCGTCGAGCTGGGCGCCGGGCGCGGCTTCGCACACGCCCCGACGATCCCGCCGAAGCACGCCTGGCGCAACCTGGACCTGCGGGCCTCCGACGCCGAGGACGCCACCGGGTTCGTTCGCGTGACGGCCCCGGCTGCGGGCCTGCCTGCATCGGCCACGACCCTGCCCGGGCTCGGCGACGTGACGGGCCTCGACTCCGGCTTCGAGCCGCCAGAAGTGCAGCGCGCCCGGTTCCGCTCCGATCCCGTGGATACCGGAGTCGAACTCATCGGATCCCCCCGGGTGCGACTGCAGTTCAGCGCGAGCCGGCCGGAGGCGATCGCATTCGTGCGCCTCGTCGACGTCGCGCCCGATGGGCGTCGCGTCATCCCCCGCGGTCTCGTCAGTCCGGTGCGCCTGACCGGCCTGCCGCCACTCGGCAGCGCGCGTGGCCGGGGCGTGGACGTCGAACTGCCACCGATCGCGTGGCGCCTCGCCCCCGGCCATCGCCTCGACGTGGAGGTCGCGAGCACCGATGCCGGATACGTGCCGCCCGACGGGCCGATGACCATCGCGGTGCGCCCCGCAGGCAGCAGTGGCCTGCGGATCCCGGAGGTTCGCGAACCGCAGCGAACCGCGGACACGTTCGAGGCCGGATTCGACTGGCGTGACCTGCTGCTGCTCGCAGCGGCGATCATCCTGGTCGCGCTGGTCGTCGGTGTCCTTGCCGCCCGAGGGCTGACACGTCGCGACACCCGGGTCCAGGAGCCCGGCATGCGCGAGCTGCCTCTGCGCGCACGCGGTCTCGTGAAACGGTTCGGCGACGGTCGCGTGGCCGTCGCAGACGTGTCCTTCGACGTCGAGCCAGGCGCCGTGGTGGGGCTCGTCGGCCCCAACGGCGCCGGGAAGACGACGGTGTTGCGCATGTTGCTCGGGCTCGTCCATCCGAGCGACGGTTTCGCGCACGTGTTCGGCCAGCGCATTCGACCCGGGGTGCCCAACCTCGCGAGGATCGGCGCGCTCGTCGAGGGGCCGGGGCTGGCGCCGCACATGACTGGCCGCGAGCACCTGGAGCGGTACTGGTCGGCGACCGGCAGGCCGCTCGCCGAGGCGCATGTCGACGCGGCGCTCGAGACCGTCGAGCTGCAGGCCGACGCCGACCGCGTCGTGCGCACCTGGTCGCACGGGATGCGCCAGCGGCTCGGCATCGCCCAGGCCCTGCTCGGAACGCCAGACGTGGTCGTGCTCGACGAGCCCGCGAACGGGCTCGACCCTGCACAGATCGCCCAGCTTCGCGAACTCGTGCGAACGATCGTCGCCAGCGGCAGGCGCAGCGTGCTGCTGTCCAGCCACCTGCTCGGCGAGCTCGAGCAGGTCTGCACGCACGTCGTGCTGCTCGCGGAGGGTCGGGTGCTGCAGGCGGGAACGCTGGCGGAGGTCGTTGGCGAGCATCCCGACCTCGAGACTGCGTTCCTGTCGCTCGTGCGCGCTGATCGGGAGGCGACGCATGCGTGACGAGCTGCGCCGACAGCTGACGCGCCGCCGCACGCTCGTGCTGCTCGCGGCGATGGTGGTGGTGCCGCTCGCGCTCGCCGCGATCTATGCGCTGCGTGGCGCGCCCGAGCTGCCGCCGGGGGCCGGTCCGCAGCTCGTGCACCTCGCCGCGGACTCCTCGCTCGCGTTCACGGTGTTCGCGCTGTACATGTGCGCGCCGCTGCTGCTCGTCGCGGTGGCGGCCGCCTTCACGGGCGACGCGCTCGCGAGCGAGTCCACGTGGGGGACGCTGCGCTACCTGCTCGCCGCCCCGATCCCTCGACGGCGGCTGCTCGCTCGCAAGCTTGCCGCGTCGCTGGTGCTCGCCGCCATGGCAACGACGCTGCTCGTCGGCACTTCGCTCCTGACCGGCGCGCTGCTGTTCGGATGGCACGCGCTCGACACGCCGGTCGGTGGCGAGCTGGCCGCCGATGTCGGGCTGCAACGCGTGCTGCTCGCATCGGCGTACGTGTTCATCACGCTCCTGCCGTTCGCGGCGATCGCGCTGCTGTTCGCAACGATCCTCGACAGTCCGCTCGGCTCGGTCGGCGTCGCGGTCGGCGTAGCCGTCGTCTCGCAGATCCTCGACGTCGTCCCGACCCTCGGCGCGGTGCGGGTCGTGCTGCCAACCCACTACGCGCTCGCGTGGACCGACCTGTTCGTGGATCCACCCCTGCCCGACGAGCTCGCTGCCGGCACCCTGCAGGCCGCCGTGTTCACGGTCACGGCGTGCGCAGGCGCCTGGTACCGGTTCTCCCGTCGCGACATCGCGAGCTGATTGTCAGTCGACGGCGAGGAACGCGCGATCGAGCAGTGTCAGGCACACCTCGCGAAGCGCGTCGAAGCGCGCAGGATCGGCGAGGAACTGCTCGGGAGACTGGATGCACCCACGGGGGGTGAGGTCGTCCGTGGTCGTCGCGGCGAGCTGCGTCGATCGAGCGTGCGTGAACTCGGGATGGAACTGCACCGCCCGCACGCGCGCGCCGTGGACGAACGCCTGCGTCGAGCATCCCGAGCTCGTGGCTGCGAGCTGCGCGTCCGGCGGCAGCGTCCAGGCATCGCCGTGCCATTGCATCGCATCGAAGGTGGGTGGCAGGGCGCCGAACACGCGGTCGTCGAGCCCCGCCTCGGTGAGCTCGATGCGGACCCAGCCGATCTCCGGCACCTCCGCGCGTCCGACCGTCCCGCCGAGGACTTCGGCGAGCAGCTGGCTTCCGAGGCAGATGCCGAGCACCTCCGCGCGATCGAGTTCGATCGCGCGGCGGAGCCAGGCGCGTTCGAGGTCGATCCAGGGATGCTCGTCGGACTGGTCGGTGTTCATCCCGCCGCCGAGCACCACCAGACGCTCGACCTCCGTGGGATCGGGCAGCTCCTCGCCCTCGTCGATGCGGATGACGCGGAAGTCGACGTCGCGCTCCGCTGCCCAATCGGCAACGGTGAGCGGGCGCACGCGCTCCGCGTGCTGGATGCAGTGGACGACGGGTCGGGACATGCCCGAAGGCTAGCGGCTCGGCACTCAGCCCATGCGGCGGGCGCCCGCGAACTTGTCCTTGTAGTAGCTGTCGTCGATGCTCGAGATCTTCACCACGTCGCCCGTCTTGGGAGCGTGGATGAACTTGCCGCCGCCGACGTACATGCCGGCGTGGCTGACGTTGCCGCTGCCGTCGGTCTTGAAGAAGACCATGTCGCCGGGCTGCAGGTTCGCCTTGTCGACAGCCGCGCCCTTCGTGGCCTGCTGCGCTGCGCTGTGCGGCAGGTCGATGCCGAACTTCTTGGCGACGTAGAGCAGCAGTCCGGAGCAGTCGAAGCCGCTCGGGCTCGCGCCGCCCCACACGTACTTGGTGCCGAGGTACTTCTTGGCCTCGGCGACCATCTGCTCGCCCTTGGATGAGCCCGCGGGTGCCGCGGCTCCGGCCTTGTCGGCCTTGTCGGCCTTGTCGGCCTTGTCGGCCTTGGACGGCTTGTCGTCCTTGGCGTCCTGCTGGGCGTCGGGGGCCGCGTTCGCTCCGCCGCCGGACGCCTTCGCCTGCATCGCAGAGGTGAGCTTGTCGAGCATGCCGCCGGAGGACGGCGCACCTGCCGCGCCGGTCGGTGCCTGCCCGATCTGCTCGGCGCCCGCGGCGGCACCTGCACCGCCGTGGCAGCCGCACCCTGATCCCGGCGCCTGGGCCGGCGACTGGTTCGGCAGCTGGTTCGGAGCCTGACCGGGACCGCCCGCGAGGGTCGATTCACCGGCAGCAGCGCCCGTGCCCAGCTGCGCCGCGAGCGCGGGCAGCAGCGTATTGATCTGGGCGACGGCCTGCTGGATGGCAGACACGAGCCCCGAAAGATCGGTCGACGACGGCAGTGCCGTCGTTTGCGGCGACGCGGCGATGGCCACGATTGCTTCCCCCTGGCGAATGCGGCTGGTCGTGCGGCGACGGGTGTTCGGCGGTGCCGATGCACGACTGCCTCCACGGTGCGCCCGAACGTCCGCGGCGACAAGGGGGATGGGGCGGTAGGCTCGACGCATGAGCCGAGACACCCGACAGATGTCCCCCGAAGCCCGCACCCAGCACCTGCTGGAGCTCGGGGACTTCCAGTGCGTCTGGTGCGGTTACGACCTCACCAGGACGAACGCCCGCCCCGTGCGCGAGCTGCTCGTGCCGAAGGTGAAGGGTGGACCCACGCGGCTGGAGAACGAAGTCGCCTCGTGCAGCTCGTGCAACCAAAAGCGCGGCCACAGCACGTCGCCCTCGCAGTACGTGGAGGAGTGCCGCAACGAGCGCGGCCTGTCGCCCAACGCGAAGCTCGTCGCCGACCAGCTCGACGCGCTCGATGCCGCCATCCAGCGCGACGGCGGCATGCGCAAGATCCGCGACTACGTCACCCGAGAAGCGAAGCGAGTTCGCGGGCTCGTCATCGACTGACGAGCGTCGCGAGTCAGCCGCGGTCGGCGAGGCCGAACAGCAGTGCGGCATCGACCGCGATGCTCGTCGCCGTCGCGATGCCTGCACCGATGGCGGCGCCAGCCAGGCGGCTGCGTCCGGAGCCGAACATCCCGGGCATCGTGGCGCCTGCGAGTGCTCCCGATCCGGCCGCGATGCCGAGTGAGACCGGGAACAGGAAGTTCTCGTTCATCTTGTCGTCGAGGAGTGCGGCGGTCACTGGCAGCGCGAGCGCTGCCGGGATGAGTGACGTCGCGCCGATGGCGCGCTGCCAGCCTGGTGAGATCTGCATGTCGTCCGTCCCGTCCCGATCGTTCGTCCACCAGAGTGTCGAAAACGGGCCACGTCCTGTCCCACGGCGGGCGGGGCGGAGCGGGAGGAGTCAGCGGCGTGCCGGGGCGGGAAGCGGCTGCCCCGCGACCTGCACGAGCATCCCGAGGAGCACGAGCATCGCGCCGCCGAGCATGAGCCAGCGCACGTGTACGTCGCCGGTGAGCGGCAGCCCCGCCTGGGGAAGTTCGCCGCTGGCCGTGCCAGCCGACGCGCTCGGATCAGCCGCGAGGGCATCCCCTGTGTCCGCGTCGGCCGCCGCTGCCGCATCGGGGGCGGCTTCGGCATCCGCGTCGGCCGCGTCGACCTTCGGCGCGGCCGATTCCTTCGGCGCGATGGATTCTTTCGAGGCGCCGGATTCCTTCGCCGCCGAGGCCTTGGGTCCAGCGGTCACCCGCGCGACCACCGGCGTCGGCGTCGGTGTCGAATCGGCGGAGCGCGCAGCCACGGTCTTCGCTGGAGCGCGATCATCAGCGCTGGCGAGGCTCACGGAGGTGCCGATGATGAGCGCGAGCACGCCCACGAACGCGACGAGGCGCATCGCACCCGCGACCCGGGACCGTGTCAGGCGAGGCGATCGTCGAACCTGTGCCTGCACCGTTCCGGCTCCGGCGATCGTGGCAGCGCCCGACACCGAGCGCGTGCGCTCGAGGCGTCGGTAGCCGTCCATCGCGGACGGGGGTTTCGGGGGGCGAGATCCAGCCATCGACCTACTGTCGAGGGTTGCGCCGCTCGCGTCTCAGGAACGACCACTGCGTGGCCCCATGCGGCCACGGCCTAGCGCCTCAGGCATGCCGTACGGTCATGTGTGTCCCTCTCGGTTCAACCCTCGGAACCAAACGGACACACATGCGTGCGCGCCCCGCTTTCGGTGGCGCACGGCGCTACCCGGCGGCGCACGGCGCGACCCCCGCGACCCGCTGCACTACTCGGCGGGGCGTTGCGCCTTCGGCAGCGACGACACGATCAGGTCGTAGGAGTCCTCGACCATCGTCACCACGAAGTCGTCCTCGAGCGAGCCGTCGACGATCACGGTGTTCCAGTGCTGCTTGTTCATGTGGTAGCCCGGAAGGACCGCGCCCGGATACTCCTCGCGCAGCTGGCTCGCCAGCAGCGGCTCGCACTTGAGGTTCACGCGCAGCGGATCGGCATCGACGGGCGCGAGCGCGAACATCTTGCCCGCGACGCGGTACACGATTGTCTCCGGACCAAAGGGGTGGTCGAACGATGCGCCGGGAAACGACAGGCACAGCTCATGCAGGTCGTCGTTGGTCACGCCTCCGCAGACCCTTCGAACGCCGCTTCCGGAGTCTCGGCGATGCGCCGCTCCGCTTCGGCGCCGCGCACCTCGTCGGCGAGCAGGTGATGCGACATCGCAGCGTCGAACGCCTCATAGCTGACCGACCACAGGGAACTCGCCGCGATCGTGGTCACGGTCGCCGAGCGGGCGCCGCGCACGAGCAGTGCGCTCTCGCCGAAGAACGCGCCCGGTCCGAGCGTCGCGAGCACCTCGCCGTCGCGCTCCACGTCGACCCCGCCGTCCACGAGGATGAAGAAGCGATCCGCCTCGTCGCCCTGGCGGAAGACGACGGTGTCCGCCTCGACCATCGCGAGCTTCGCCGCGCGCGCGACGTGGTCGAATTCGTCGTCCGTCAGGTCGGCGAGCATGCCCAGGCGCGGCGGCAGCGATCGCAGCTGCGGCGCCTGCGACTCGGCGGATGCGTCCGCGTCGTCGCCCGCCTGGAAGAAGTCATCGATGTCGTCGCCTGCGTCGTGCACGCAGGGCATGTTCCCGGCAGCGGCCGGTCGCACGCATCGGGTCAGCTCGACGCGCCCTCGTAGCGCCGCACAGCCACGCGCCACACAACACGCGACGCGACGAGCAGGGCTGTGGCCATGGCCAGCGCCATGAACACGGACGTGGCGTCCAGCCGCCCGGTGAGCGCCTCGGCGGGCACCGTGACGGCGAGCCCCGCAGGGAAGATCGTCGACAGCGCGAGGCGCAGCCCGCCGGGGAAGATCCCGATGGGCCAGCGCAGGTGGTCGTACATGTCGTCGAGCGCCCAGAGGATGCCTTCCCCCTGCACGGTCCAGAACGTGATGCTCGCGAGCAGGGTCCAGAACGCGGCGACGATCACGACCGCGCACGCAAACATCCCGATAGCGGCGCCGATCGCGCCGGGGATGCCGCCGGCCGCGGCCTCGAGCCCGCCGCGCGAGACACCGAACCCGATCACGACGATGCCGATCACGAGGTCGAGCGCGCGCCACGGGTCGGGCGCCTGCGCCACCGCGACCGCCTGTGCGTCCACCGGCTTGAGCAGTCGATAGTCGAAGTCGCCCGTGCGGATGTCCGCCACCAGCTTCGCCATCGACGAATGCACCACGCCGTTGACGAACGCACCGAGCGCGAAGAACACGCCGACCACGACGAGCAGGTCGTCGGAGGTCCAGCCGCCGACCTCGTCGGTGTGGCGGTACACGAGCGCGATGCTCGCGATGGACACGCCGAGCGTGACGACGGTGTTGACCAGGTACGCCCAGAAGTTCGAGCGGTACGCGAGCTCGGTGCTCGCCGCGATCCGCGCGTGCGCTGTCACGACCCGTGCCTCGTGCATGCCCCTCATGTGCCGACCGCCTCGTACGCTCGTGTGCCTGCGCGCCACGTCGGCTGCAGCAGGATGTACAACGCGATCGACCATGCACCCAGCACGGCGACCGCGATCCACGCGTCGGCCAGCTGTGCACGGCCGATCACCAGCTCGGTGGGAAACCCGAGCATCCAGTAGAAGGGGAGTGCCCGGGCGATCGTCTGCATCGCGTCGGGCAGCAACGGGAGGGGCGCGAGGTGACCGCCGAGCAGCAGGATCGTCAGGCCGTACATGCCGCGCAGTCCGTCGATGCGGGTGAGCCACAGCGAGGTGCACGCCACCATCGTGTCGCACATCACCTTGGTGAGCATCGCCAGCGGCAGCAGGACGAGCGCGGCGGCGAGTGATGTCGCCTGCACGTGCATCTGCGGATCGAAGACCAGGAAGAGCGCTGCGAAGATCGGCGGCAGCGTCAGCAGGTATTGCACGTTGAAGGCGAGCATGCCGCCGAACACGTAGGCGAAGGGGTGGAGTGGTCGCAGCAGGTGCGTCGACAGCGTCCCACGCCGGACGTAGCCGCTGAACTCGCCGACGATCGAGATGCCCGCCACCAGGCGCTGCACGACGAGCACCACGAGGAAGTAGCCCGCGAACTCCGCCGGCGTGTAGCCACCGGTGCTGCCGCCATTGGCGATCGCGACGGCCTGCCACACGCTCAGGTAGACAATGCTCTGCAGCACCGAGACCACGAGCCAGACCGCGAGGTTGACGCGGCACTGCGACGCCACGATCACGTTGAGGCGCATCGCGACGAACACGCCGCGGAGCGTGCGGCGAGGCGTGTCGATCCACGCGGCGGCCGTCACGTGCCCACCGCCTCGTACGCGCGCGTGCTCGCGCGCCACGCCGGCTGCAGGATCGCGAGCGTGGCGACCGACCACGCGACGAGCACCGCGATGCCGAGCCACACGTCGCCGATCGACGCGCGCCCCACGAGCAGCTCGGTCGGGTAGCCGAGCGTCCAGTAGAACGGCAGCGCGAGCGCGATCGTCCGCAGCCAGTCGGGGAGCACGTCGATCGGTGCGAACTGCCCGCCGAGCAGCAGCAGTACGAGGTAGTACATGTTGCGGATGCCGTCGATGCGCACGAGCCACATCGAACACAGCGCGAAGAGCGAGTCGACGAGCAGGCGCACGAGCGCGGCGAGCGGCAGCACCACGAGCGCGGCGACGAGTGCCCACGGGCGCAGGTCGACGCTCGCATCGAAGACGAACGCGAGAATCACGGCGATCGGCACGAGCAGCGTGACGCTCTGGATGCGGTGCGCGACCATGTCCGCGCACAGCTGCACGATCGGGTGCAGTGGTCGCATGAGGCGCGTCGACAGGCGGCCGCTGCGCACCTCGTCGGCGAGCATGTACGGGGTCCACGAGTACGTGAACTCGCGCACGATGAGCAGCACGAGGAAGTAGCCGGCGAAGGTCGAGGGCGAGTAGCCGCCCGTCGAGCCGGTGGCTTCGGCAACGGCGCGCCACACGCTCAGGTACACGACGATCTGCAGGACGCTCGCCACGGTCCAGATCGCCATGTTCGCGCGGTACTGCGTCTGCACGAGCATCGATCGTCGCAGCTCGGCCATGCCGCCCCGGATCGTGCTCCGCATGCGGGCGGGAGTGATCACTGCCCCACCGCCTCGTACGCGCGGGTGCCTGCGCGCCACGCGGGCTGCAGCACGAGCAGCAGGCCGATCGACCAGGCCGCGAGCACCGCGACTGCAGTGATTGCCTCGGATGCGTCGGCGCGGCCCACGAGCAGTTCGATCGGGAAGCCGAGCGCCCAGTAGAACGGCAGCGCGCGCGCGATCGTCGCCAGCCAGTCGGGCAGCACGGCGAGCGGCGCGAACTGGCCGCCGAGCAGGAGCGTCGCCATGGCGTAGATGCCGCGGATGCCGCTGATGCGCACGAGCCAGAAGCTCGAGATCGCGACCATCGAATCCGCACTCGCGCGCGCGAGGATCGCGAAGGGGAGGACGACGATCGTCGCGAGGACGGCCGCCGGGGACGGCGAGATCGTGGCGTCGTAGGCGATCGTGAGCACCGCGGCGATCGGGATCACGAACACGAGTGACTGCACCGAGTTGGCGAAGCTGGCGCCGTAGGTCTGCACGAGCGGATGCAGGGGGCGCAGCAGGTAGATCGCGAACTTGCCGGTCTCGACGCGGTTGGGCAGGTGGTACACGATGCCGGTGAACGTGAGCTCGCGCAGGATGAGCGCGATCACGAAGTAGCCGGCGAACCCGCTGGCGTCGTAGCCGCCGGTGGTGCCGCCGTTCGCGGCGGCGACCGCCTGCCACACCGCCATGGCGACCACGGCCTGCAGGGTGCTCGAGAGCGCCCAGATCGCGAAGCTCGCGCGGTACTGCGTGAGCTGGATCATCCCGAGCCGCAGCTGGGCGGAGCCGCCGGACCACATGTGGCCGAGCTGCGCGGCGACCGTCGTCACGCCTCGGCGCCGACGACCTCGGTCGCCGCGTCCTCGCTGGCGGGCGCCTCGAACACGCGCTCCATGACGCGCTCGATCGGCTCGTCCTCGACGGTGAAGTCGAGCACGCCGGGCAGGTCGAGCAGGGCCGCCATGCGTGCGCGTACTTCGGCGCGCGGAACCTCGACGACGACTTCGGCGCCATCGACGTCCTGCACGTCGCCGCACGTGGCGGCGAGCTCGCGGGCACGCGCCGGGTCGCGCCCGGCATCGCTGTCGAGCGCGAACTTCACGGTCACGAGCTTGCGGTCGCTGGTGCGGGCGGCGAGCTCCTTGAGCGCGCCGTCGAACTGGAGGCGGCCGTGGTGGATGACGAGCACGCGCTCGGCGAGCGCCTCGATGTCAGCCATGTAGTGGCTCGTGAGCAGCACGGTCGCGCCGGTGCGCGCGGCGTAGGTCGAGATGAACTCGCGCACGCGGCGCTGCGCCTGCACGTCCAGGCCGAGCGTGGGTTCGTCCAGGAACAGCACCTCTGGGCGGTGGATGAGCGCGGCGGCGAGCTCGCACTTCATGCGCTCGCCGAGTGACAGCTGGCGTACGGGCTTGTCGAGCACCGGCTCGAGACCGAGCAGTGCGACGAGCTCGTCGAGCTGCTCGCGAAAGGCGGGCCGCTCGACCTGGTAGACGACGCGGAGCATGTCGAAGGAGTCCGCGGGCGGGATGTCCCAGGCGAGCTGCTGGCGCTGGCCCATGACGAGCGAGATGCGGCGCAGCAGGTCGTGGTCGCGGCGCGCGGGATCGGTGCCGAGCACGCGCACGGTGCCGCCGGAGGGATGCAGCAGCCCGCTCAGCAGCTTGAGCGTGGTGGTCTTGCCGGCGCCGTTGGGACCGAGGAACCCGACGACCTCGCCACGTGCGATCTCGAAGGAGACGTCCTCGACCGCGCGCACCTCGCGCGTGCGGCGACGCACGACCGAGCGCAGCGATGCCGCGAGACCCGGTTCGCGGACCGGAACGTGGAACGTGCGCGACGCGTGGTCGGCGGAGATTGCGATGTCGGGGGCGGCAGCCATGGCCGACAAGGGTAGCCGATCAGCCGACGTGCTGGCGCCGGATGCAGTGTTTCCGGGACGCTCGGGACACCGTCAGGCCCGAACGCGCTGGCGCCGATGGAGCCGGACCATGGCAACCGGTCCCGTCACCCGCTCCGCCGTCGCCCAGTCGCAGCCCACCGCTGCCGACCTGGCGAGCGTGCGCGTGGCGCTCACGGCTGCCAAGGGCCGCAAGGTTGCGCTCGGAACAGCGCTGGACGCGCTGCGCGACGGACGCCTCACCGCTGCCGAGCGGCACGCGATCATGGCGCTCGTCCATGCCGTGAAGATGCTGCGCGAGCGCGCGGCGCTCAACGGGGTGGACGATGCCGGCGCGGGCGTGGAGCTGCTGCTGCGCGATACCGACGCGAACGAGCGCGGGCCGTGGGCGACGACCGGTCAGATCGCCGTCGGTGCGCGGAACGGACTTGCGACGCGCCGCGGCAGTGCTGCCCGCGCGGACGTGCTGCTCACCGTCGATGCCGCCGTGCACGAACTCACGCACGTCGTGCAGTTCGGACGGATGAGCACGAAGGCGAAGCCGCACCCGGCGCTGCTCGAGGGCATCGCGGATGCCGCGGCGATCCTCGCGACCGGCGACGACACGCTCGGCGAGGAATTCTTCAACGTCGATGCCAGCGGTCGCTACCGCGGCTCGATCCGCGAGCTCGGCGCGCACACCACGACCGGCCCTGCGCTCGGGCACGTCATCACGAACTATCACGACGCGGTTCGCCCCGGCACCGAGGAGCACGCCGGGGGCGGCGTCGTCGCGGCCACCTTCATGCAGGTGCGCGCGCGCCTTGGTCGCGAACGCGCCGAGCAGCTGCTGTGGGCCGTCATCCGCGACACCGCGGCATGGAACATGGGCGGCTCGTGGAAGGACCTGGTCCTCTCGCTGCGCCGCCAGGTCGCGGCCGTCTGGGCCGGCGACACGGCTGCAGCGAGCGCCGTCGAAGCGGCGCTGTCCTCGACCGCGCTCGACGCTGCGGCTCGCTGACGAACGCGGCTCGCGTCGTTTCCTGTGCGACCCGCCATCGAATCACGACATCGTTGTCGGCTTGGCTACGAAATCGTGACGCGATCCGACATGCGCCATCGAATCATGAAGGCGTTGTCGGCTTGGCTACGAAGTCGTGACGCGATGGCGCTGCGCATACCTGGTCACGTGCTCGAGGACACAGATCGTCAAGCCGCCCCGAGAAAAGTAACGACTTCTGCGCCCATGAGCGCATGGTAGCCGTTCGCTCGGGTACGCAGTTCACAAGCGAGGAGTCATTCCGTGCGTCGAATCCTGGTCATAGGTGGCGGCATTGCCGGCGTCGAGAGCGCGCTCACGCTCGCTCGAGGCTTGTCGGACGACCACGTCACCCTGCTCACGCACTCCGACGTGCTGCGCGTCATGCCGGACCTGGTCTACGTCCCCACGGGCGTCGCCGCGCACCGCATGGAGGTGCCGGTCCGCGAGCTGCTCGCCGCCGAGCCGATCGACGTCGTCCTCGGCGAAGTCGCATCGATCGACCTCGCCGAGCACGTCGCTCGCGTCGACACCGGCGACATCGCATTCGACATCGTCGTGGTCGCACCGGGCGCCGCGCCCCTGCCGACGAGCGGGCTGCAGCTGCAGACGCTCGACCAGGCCGAGCTCGTGCGCGATCGCCTGGACGAGGTGTTCGCGGGTGCGACTGCCGAGGACGAGCGCGCGAGCATCGTCGTCCGCACCTGCGCCGACGACGCGTGGGGACCTCCCGCCTACGAGTTCGTCGCGCTGCTCGCCGCGCGTCGCTGCATGCTCGACGTCGAACGTCTGGTGTCGGTCACGCTCGTCACCGCCGAGCTGCAGCCGTTCCAGTGGTTCGAGCCACACGTCGCCGACGTCGTGCTCGAGGCGTTCACGGGGCTCGGCGTGGAGCTCGCGACCGGCGTGCCCGAGGCGCGCTTCGACGACATCATCGGCGACGTGGTCGTGGACTTCGGACGCCTCGAGGCGCGCCATGTGCCCGGGCTTCCGGGCCGCGACGAGCACGGCTGGTACGCGACCGACTCGGACGGGCGCGTGCACGCCGACGCGTTCGTGGTCGGCGACGCCGCGTGCCATCCCTTCAAGTCCGCGTTCGCCGTCGCCTGGCAGGCGCGCCGCATGCTCGTCGCACTCGGCGGCTCGCTCGACTCGCTCGGCGAACGCGTCGGCGACGTGCCGATCGACGCGATCGAACATCACGTCGACCTGGGAACCAGCACCCTGCGCATCCGCATGCCCGTCGACGCCAAGCTGCACGACCCGTGGCTCGGCCACGACGCGACGGTGCACCTCGACGATGCGCCACCGGATCGTCTCGCCGGACTGCTCGTCGGCGTCGAGCTCACGCGAGCGGGCGGTCGAAGCGCGGCGCACGCGCACCGCGCACTCGTCACTCGACCGGGGTTGCCGCACCTGACGGCAGGCCGACCGCGGCTCGCATCCCACCCGACCCCGTGACCGTTGCGCCCGTGGAGGGCGACGCCACGTGGCACGCGACGGACATGCGATACGTGTCCGATGCCGGAGCAGTGAACGAGCGTTCGATCGTGACCTTCTCGGTCGCTCGCTTCGTCTTCAGCTGCACCGTCTCGTAGGGCGTGCCGAGCGACCACGAGGCATCACCGGCGCGAGAGTAGCGGATCCCGCACACGACCTGTGCCACGGCGCGCTTCGGAAGCGCGGTCGCCCGAACCGAAGCGGTGGCGCGCATGCGGATCGCGTCGCCCTCGCCGGCCTTGATGGTCGCGCTCTCGAGCTTGGTGGAGCCCAGGTCCGGCACCGATCCGCCCGGGATCACCGCGAGCGTCTTCTGGGCGGGACCGCCCGCGGCGCGAGGCGCCTTCGTGCCGGCCACGCCGGCCACCTGTGCGAGGAGCGCCACGATGCCCATCATGAGCACGAGCACGAGGGCTTGTCGTCGGTGCGGATGCATCACGGGGCCACCAGGGTTCGTGCGAACAGGACGTTGGATTCTCGACCGGCCGCGTCACGCACCTGCGCGTAGACGACCTTGTACGTGGCGCCCGCCGTGAGCGTGTGCGGCACCGTCGCCCCGAACGCCTTCCATGCGCCCCAGTTGCCGTCCTCGTTCGCGAAGCGCACCTGCGTCACGCCCACGTCGTCGGTCGCCGTGAGCGACACGGTCACGTCCGCGGTCGGGGTCGTCGCGGGCAGCGTCACAGCCGTCAGCGCCGGATCGGCCGCATCGGCCGGTCCCGCCTGCGTCGCCACGTACGACGTTCGCGCGCTCAGCACGAGCGATTCGTTGCCTGCCGCGTCGCGCACCTGGCCGTACACGAGCTTGCCGCCGTAGCCCGCGGTCAGCGTCCACTGCTTCGGTGTCGCAAAGGCCTGCCAGCCGGTCCAGTTGCCGTCCTCGTTGGCGAAGCGCACCTGCGCCACGCCGACCGCGTCGGTGGCCACGATCGTCGCCGCGACCGCCTGCGTCGTCGTCTCCGCCGGCAGCGTCAGCGACGTGAGCGCCGGAGCGACCGTGTCGGGCGTGCCGCCCGGCGGTGGTGGTGGCGGCGCGTCGAGTGCGTACTGCGTGCGAGCGCTCAGCACGCCCGACTCGCGGCCGGCGCCGTCGCGGACCTGCGCGTAGACCGCCTTCACGCCAACACCGGCGCTCAGCGTCCACGGGCTCGATGCCGCGTATGCCTTCCATGCGCTCCAGACGCCGTCCTCGTTCGCGAAACGCACGTGACGCACGCCGGTGTCGTCGGTCGCCCCCACGGTGACCTGGATGTCACGCGTCGCGGTGAGCGCCGGCACGGCGATCGATGTCAGGACCGGATCGGCCTTGTCACCGGTCGGCGGCGGCGGGTCGTTCGGATCGACCGGTGCGGTGTAGCCGGTGGTGCGATACACGGCCGCCGATTCGTTGCCGGCGATGTCGCGCACGCGGACGTACACGCCCTTGACCCCGAAGCCCGCGCTCAGCTGGTACGCCACGGGCGTCGCGAACGGCTGCCACGGACCCCATGCGCCGTCTTCCTTCGCCAGCTGCATCTCCGTCACGGCGCGATCGTCGGTCGCGGTGATCGCGACCTGGACCGTCTGCGAGGTCGTCGTGGCTGGCAGGACGACGTTCGTCAGCGTCGGCGCGATCAGGTCGGGTGTCGGCAGCGCCGGGAGCGCCGGGAGCGGGAGCGTCGGCAGCTTGGGCACCTTCGGCGTGAAGACCTGGTTCCACTGGTAGGCGCGGATGCGGCCGGCCCAGTCGCTCGTGACGTAGTGGTTGCGCGTGGTCTGGTCATCCCAGCGCGCGACCGATCGCACGAACTTGTCGTTCGCCGGGTCGGCGTCGGTGTCGTACATCTGCACGCGACCGCACGTGGTGCTCGTGGCGTAGAGGTTGTCCCAGTAGTCGAGCGTCAGCGAATACACGCTATGCACCGCGCCGGGCGCGTCGCAGTCCGGGAACGCCTTCGTGCCGTACTTGCCGGTCACGCTCTCGATGCGCGAGAAGCGGTACGTGCCGCCGGGCGTGAAGTCGTAGCGCGTGATGCGCGAGGCGTCGTAACCGGCCGTGCCGTAGATGCAGTTGGTGCCGCAGTTCTCGCCCACGAACACGCGGCGACCATCGCGCGAGACGGCCACGTCCTGGTTGGTGATCCAGTTGCCGGGCTCCTTGCCCCAGTCGCCGAACGCGGTCAGGAACGTGCCGTCGGGCTGGAACTTGGCGATCGAGCGCTGCGAATCGACCGTGAGCGAGCCGTTCGAGAGGTAGATGTCGCCGCGACCGTCGGTCGTGATCATGTTGCCCATCGGCGTCCACTTGACGTTCCACACCGACAGCTGCGCGAGGCGCCAGGTCGCGTCGAGCGTGTAGGCGGTCCCGGTCGCGTTGCGCACGAGGCGACGGGGCGTGTTGGCGCCCTGGGTGATGTAGAGGTACTTGCCGTCGGGCGAGGGCGCCACGTCGATCGGGTTGGCGACTCCCGTGGGGAGCGCGAGGTCCGCGAGCTTCACGCCGTTGCGATCGAAGCGGACGATCTTGGCGCCGCAGGTGAGGTACAGGGTGCCCGTGTCGTCGGAGGAGCCGAGCTGGCCACAGTTAAGGGGGGCGGTCGCAGCATTCGTGTAATTGGTGTCGACGATCAGGCCGGCCGCTGCCGGCGAGACGGACGCAAGCAGCGCGCCGAGCGAGGTCGCGAGCGCGACGATGACGCGACGCTGGATGCGTGCGCGCAGGCTGACGGTGCGGGCGGGTCCGTACATGACGACGCCATCGGCACCTTCGCCGGGATCCCTGAGCGTGACCAGAGCATGCAGCAACGTTCACAGCAGTCTGCAGGCTCCGATGTGTGGTTCTGGCGCGGGGCCGGTAGGTTTCCCCCATGCAGCCCGACACCCTTCTCACCCAAGCAGGCCTCGACGCGCTCCAGGCGGAGCTCGACGAGCTCATCGCCAAGCGCCCCGCGATGGCGGCCAAGATCAAGTCCGCCCGCGAGCTCGGCGACCTCAAGGAGAACGCGGAGTACCACGCGGCGAAGGACGAGCAGGGCTTCCTCGAGACCCGCATCCAGGTGATCGAGCGCCAGATCCGCACGGCCAAGGTCGTCGAGGCCTCGAGCGACAAGGTCACGGTGGGCTCGAAGGTGGTCGTCAAGGACCTCGATGCGGGCGACGAGGAGACGTGGACGGTCACGGGCGTGTCCGAGGCCGACCCGATGGAGAACAAGGTCTCCTACGAGTCGCCGATCGGTTCCGCGCTCATCGACCTCACGGTCGGTGACGTCGCCGAGGTGCAGCTGCCGCGCGGCACGATGCGCCTCGAGGTCGTCCGCATCGGCTAGCTGCCGCGATCGCTACCTGCGGGTGGTGAGCACCGGCGACGTGCGCCAGGCGCTCGCGTTGCCCGCAGCATCGCGCGTGCGGACGCGCACGACGGCACGATCGCCGGGCGCGAGCTCCTCGACGAGGATCGAGTGCACGCCGCGAGGCGTGGAGCCGGTCGAGATGAAGGATCCGAACCCGAGCACGCGCTGCTGCACCTCGTAGCTCGCGACGCCCGACTGGCCGTCCCGGCCGGCGCCCCAGCGCACGACGAGCGCGTTGAACCCGCGCCGCACGAGCGTGATCGTGGCCGGCGCAGACGGTGCGCGTGTGTCGGCGGTCGGTCCAGCCTTCACCGTGGCGCTCGGCCCGTTGGAACCGGCAGCATCGAGTGGGCGGACGTTCCAGGTATAGGCGTTCACGCGGCGCGCGGGGTCGACGCTCGCTCGAAACGACGTGGAGGTGGTGATGCCCTCGAGCTGTTCGGCAGCGTCCCCGTCGGCGATCACCCGGCGCCAGATCGCGTAGCGCTCCGGGTGCGTGCCGAGCGTCGGTGCGTCCCACGCGATGCGCACGTGGCGGAAGTCGCCGCCGGTGCGGCGCAGGTTCGACACGCCGAGCGTGCCCCCCGGTCCAGCGATCGCAGGCGCGCCGTCGGTCGCGCCCGGCACGCCGTCGATCCACGAGCGCAGCGCGTCGATCCTCGAGTACGCGCCGAAGGTCTGCTGCGCGCATCCCTCGCCCCACGAGGTGAGGCCCGCGAGCCGGCGCACGCTGCCGCCGACGTCCACGACGAGCGGGCCGCCGCTGTCGCCCTGGCACGCATCACGCCCGAGCGTCGTGGAGCTCGAGGCGAGCTGCCCGCCACACAGGTTCGTCGCCCGTTCGTACGCGGTGCCGTAGCCGCCGCCGACCGTCGAGCCGCACGCGGCATCGGCGTTGATCGGGATCGTCGCCTCGCGCAGGTCGGCTGGGAACTTCGAGTCGCTCGCCCCTCGGTCGAGCGGATCGGTGTCGCCCCATCCGGCGATGAACGCGTTCACGCCGCCCTCGCCGTTGCCCCACGCGCCGGCATCCGCCGCCTGCACGAGCTGGATCGTCGCAGCGCCCCCGATCGGCTCGGCGAGGCGCAGCACGGCGACGTCGTTGCGAAATCCGTCGCCCGCGTTCTCGGCGAAGTCGGGGTGCACGAAGATCTCCGTGACGCGCCGCGCCGCGCTCGCGCCAGTGCCCATGCTCGCCCGGTCGAGCGTGCGCGTGGTGGCGACTACCCGCATGCTCGACGCGGCATTGACCACCTTGGGCTCGTCGGCGGTGCCCTGGTCGATCGTCACGCAGTGCGCGGCGGTGACCACATGCTGGTCGTCGACGAGCGAGCCGCCGCAGAACTGCCCGTCGTACTGCGACTCGGAGGTCGAGGAGACGATCGCCACGAGGAACGGCCAGCGCGCCTGGAAGTCGGCATCCGTCATCGCGGAGCCATTCACGATCGCAGCCACATCGGGGAGGTAGGACGTTCGGCGCGTCGGCGCCGCGTTCGTCACGCTCGTCGACACCAGCGTCGCGATCGCGAGCGTGAGCGTCACGATCGACGCGGCGCGCGTGACGCGGCGAGGGTGGCTGGACATGCGCTGGCTCCTGGTGCGGGGCGCGCCGAACCGGATCCGCGTACCCATCTCGTTGCGACTATAGCGACCGATTGGTGCCGTCACTCGATCCGGGAACTCGACCATCCGGATCCGTCGAGGAATCGCGCGGGATCGATGCGTTCGTCGCCGCGCGGCACGCGATCGATCGAGAAGCGGTCGACGAGGTCGCGCGCACTGGTGTCGGTCGCCCGCGGCTCGATGCCGATCGATGCCGCGAGCAGCGCCAGCACCGCGGCAGCGTCGAGCCCGCGAGCCGACAGCTCGTCGAGGCTCGCGGCGCCGTGGCGCTTGGCGAGGCGCGCACCGTCCGGACCGAGCACGAGCGGCACGTGCGCGAACTGCGGCACGTGCAGCTCGAGCCGCTCGGCGATCCAGACCTGCCGCGGCGTCGTGGGCGCGAGGTCGGCGCCCCGCACGACCACGTCGATCGCCAGGTCCGCCTCGTCGACCGGGCTCGCGAGGTTGTACGCGGCCACCCCGTCGCGGCGCCGCACGACGAAGTCGTCGACGATCGTCTCCACCCGACCGAGCAGCTCGTCCTCGAACCCGATCGTCGCCGCTTCGGCGCGCACGCGGATGCAGTGCGGCTCGCCCGCGACGACACGGGCGGTGCGCTCGGACCGGGCCAGCCGTGCGCACGTGCCTGGATAGGGCGCTTCCACGCCAGGGCCATGTGGTGCGGCCGCGGCGGCGAGCACTTCCGCGCGCGTGCAGAAGCACGGATAGGTGAGGTCCTGGGCATCGAGCTGGGAGAGCGCGTCGTCGTAGCGTGCGAGCCGATCGGACTGGCGCACGAGGTCGCCGTCCCAGTCGATGCCGAGCGCGAGCAGGTCGTCGAGCTGCGACACCTCGTGCTCGGGGCGAGAGCGATCCGGGTCGAGGTCGTCGACACGCAGCAGGAACCGGCCGTCGTGCGCGCGCGAGACCAGCCACGCCACCAGCGCGGTACGCAGGTTGCCCAGGTGCAGCGGCCCGGTGGGGCTCGGTGCGAATCGTCCGTCGTGCCCGGAAGCCATCGCCACCATCCTGCCACTCCCGGGCCCGGGGGACGATGCGGCCACGGGCTGGCCGCACTGGTGCAACATCCCTGCACCTGAAGCCGAGGAACTGGGGAATGAGCATTTCCTGGTCCTCAGTCTCGGCGGGTGCGATGACCGCCGCCGTCTCGCTCGGCTCGACGCTGCAGCAGTTCGGCGCGTCGGCGTCGATGGCTGCGCAGACCGTCACCGCGGGTGGGCTGCAGGCCGTGAGCCACGGCGCGGCCGCTGCCGCGAGCCAAGCGACGACCGCCGCCACGACCGCCGCGACGACGGCGGTCTCCAACGCCGCGGCGACGCTGCCGCAGACCGTGAACACGGCGGCGATGTCGACCGCGCAGCTCGGCTCGGACCTCGCGCTGGTGGAGAAGCCTGCGAAGGCGATCGCGACCGCCATCCCCAAGAGTTCGATGCTCATGCGAACCGCCGGGTTCCTCGGCAAGGCGCTGCCGGTCATCACGATCGGCGCGAGCGCGCTGTCCGGCGCGCGCATCGTCAACGACGGTGGCGTGCAGGCGCTCGTCACGACGAGGGAGGGTCGCGGCGCCGTGCTCGGCGCGGTCGGAGGCGCGCTGCTGCTCGTGCCACACCCGGCGACTCAGCTCGCCGCGGCGGGCGTGCTCGGCGCGGTGGCGGTCAACCAGTTCGGCGGCATGCACCGCCTCGACAAGCTCGACCTCGATGCGGCACGCTCGCCGGCGTCACCGTCGAACCCCGGCCCCGCGACGCAGCAGCTCGCGCCGGCCCCACCGATGCCTATCGCGCAACCCGCTCCCTGAGCTCCGGGGACGAGCGTGGCGTCGCACGCCACGTTGAACCCCAGAGCGTGGGATTGCACGCCGCTCGAGCCGAGGCCGACCGACCGGACCGTCCTAGCTGAGGCCGTCGAACGCCTCGTCGATCGACAGCGCATCCATGCCGTCGGTCGCCTGCCACGGGCGAGCAGTGCGCCGCGACGCGAACGCGGGAGTCGGGGCGGGGGAGAACCCGCGACGCACGCTGGCGCGACCAACGGCGATCGGGCGTCCGATCGACACGGCCCGAGCCCCGCGAGCACGACGCACCGGGACCGGCGACGTGTCGGGTGCCCTGTCCAGGCCCGGGAGCGCGGCGACGTCGAGCGCGGTGCCCGCCGTGGCGGCCGTGGACGTGCGCGCCTCGGCAGCGAGCAGCAGCACGACCGCGACGATCACGGCGCCTCCTGCGAAGAGCATGCGCCCGTCGAGGTGCTCGCCCAGCATCGCGACGCCGAGCGCGACCGCGACGAGCGGGTTCACGAACGCATGCGTGGAGGCGGTCCCGGCGCTCACGTTGTCGAGCAGCCACCCGTAGGCGAGGAAGCCGCCGATCGACGATGCGAGCACGAGGTAGGTCCAGCCCCCGAACGCGAGCGACGTCATCGACGCCAGCTCGAAGCGTGCACCTTCGCCCGTCGCGAGCGCGACGAGTCCGAGCTGGATGCCGCCACTCAGCATCTGCATGCCGACGCCGAGCAGCAGTCCGCCTGCCTTCTCGGCGCGCGGGGCGAACAGCGACGCCGCGGCCCACGCCGCGTTGGCGAGCACGAGCACGATCGCAGCCCCCACATCGAGTCCGGTCGAGCCGCCGCCCGGCGCGACCAGCACGCCGATGCCCGCCATCCCGACCGCCACTCCCGTCAGGGCGATCGAATTGCGCGAGGCGCCGCGCGTCACCCCGAGCTGCAGCACGACGATCCACAACGGCGCCGTGGCGACCAGCAGTGCGGCGATGCCGGTGGGCAGGCGCGTCGCGGCCCAGCCGGTCGCACCCATGCCGATCGCGATGAATCCAAGTCCGACAAGCGACGCGTCACGCCAAGCGCGGCGCGTCGGCAGCGCCTGTCCTGCCCGGCGGGCGAGGACGAGCCCGATCGCCGTGGCGATCGAACCCGCCACTACGAACCTCGTGGCCATCATGAGGAGCGGGGGAAACGATTCGAGCGCGTAGGTGATCGCGACGAACGAGGAGCCCCAGACGAGCCAGGTGATGAGCAGCGTGGCGACGACGAGGGTGCTTCGGGATACGAGTACGGATGGCATGACTGACACGGTAGGCGGCCCGTCCTCCAGCACCTAGGGACGATCGAACGTATGTAATCCTGTTCGCTTTCGAATCGAAGGCGATTTGCAGGAAATGAGCTTCGATCTGGCCATTGGCTGAAAAAAGTCGCCCAAAATCGGCGTGAAACTTCGGAAATTCCTCCACATGCGCTACCGTGTAGGAATGACTGCCGCGTCCCTCACCCACCTCGTGCCTGCACCGATCAACCTCGATCCCACCGACCGAGAAATCATCCGCGAGCTCGAACGCGACGCCCGGATACCCTGGGCGGAGCTCGGTCGCCGCGTCTCGCTCACCGCCCCGGCCGTGCGTGAGCGGGTCATGCGCATGCGACGCGCCGGCGTCATCACCGGGTACGGCGCCTGGATCGATCCCGCGACGCTCGGGCGCGCCATCGGCGCATTCATTCGCGTCACCACGCCGAACCAGCCGCGACACGAGCGCCTCATCGAGTTCGCCGCCGAACGCGGCGAGGTCGTGGAGTGCCACTCGCTCACGGGCGACGACAGCGTGATCATGCGCGTGCAGGTCGGCGACATGGCCGAGCTCGAGCGCCTGACCACGTCGCTCTCACACTTTGGTCGGACGACGACGTCGATGATCCTGGCGTCGCCGATTCCGTGGCGGAACGTGATGTCGCGCTAGCGGGCGCGCCGTCGACGGCGGCGGATCCCACGGCGCCACCGGCGTGAGGTCGTCGTCACCATCTCCATCGTCCTCGCCCTCGGGTGGATCGTCGCGCAGCCGGGCATCGAATCCGCCCAGCAGGCGCAGCACCGCGACGACCCCGATCGCGAGCACGCCCAGGTCGGCGATCGCGAACGCCAGCAGCGCACTGCCGGGGGTCGGTGGCATGCGCAGCGTCCACAGCCACACCCAGGTCGTCAGCGCGAACGTCAGTGGCAGCAGCACCCAGCGCGCGTCGCGCCCGTTCACGAGCCGCTCCACGCACCACGCGATCGCGCAGCCGCAGCCGAGGGATGCGAGGGCCGTCTCCATGTCTGCATCCTGCCATCGATCCGCGTCGTTGCACGCGTGCGCACGCGCAAGGCGCGAGGGAACGTCGGTAGGATGCAGCTTGCTGCAGGTTCGCGACGGACCGTGCGCAGCGCCCGAACGCATGACGCATCCCGCCGCCACATCCACCAGTTCCGACGCGCCGGCACTGTCTCCACAGCAGTGGCACGAGGTCAGTGCGCCTCCCGCCGAGCTGTCCGAGCGCTGTGCGGCGCTCATGCCGCGCGACGGCGTACTCGACGTGGTCGAACTCGAACGCCTGGCGCTCGACATCGTGGCCGACCCCGAGCTGTGGCAGCCGCTCGTGATCGAGGACGCGCACCGTCGCCGCTACCGCCTGCTGTACGAGGACGACCGCATCGACGTGTGGGTGCTCAGCTGGATGGGCGGCCAGGGTACCGGCTTCCACGACCACGACCTCTCCGCGGTCGGGCTCGCCTGCGCGCAGGGTGAGGTCGTCGAGCGACAGATGCTGCTGCCGAACGGCGCCACGAACGTCCACATGACTTCGGGCGACGGTCGACAGGGCCCGCCCGGCTACATCCACTCGGTCGCGCACGTCGAGGGCCACCCCGCGGTGACCATCCACGCGTACTCGCCGCCGCTCGAGCGCGTGGGCCAGTACCGGGTTGACGACGAGGGCGTGCTGCGCCGGTCGATCGAGCACGGTCGCCAGGAGCTGCTCGACAACACGATCGCGGCAATCGATCCCGACCGCGCGTGAGCGTGGGCCGGGTTGCGGGACCTGCGGCCTTCGCGACCACGGTCGTTTCGCTGGTCGTGCTCCTCGTGCACGCGACGCTCAATCCGGACCTGCCGCAGTTCGACGGCAAGGCCATGGCAGCGCGCCTGGTGCTGTTCCCGCTGGCCGCCACGATCGTCCCCGCCGGCTGGTGGGTCGTGCGTCGGCGGCGCGCCGGGTCGCTCATCGCCTTCCCCTGGGCAGCCGCGACCCTGCTCGTGCTGCCGTTCGTGATCGACCTGCTGGGCAACGCGTTGACGCTCTACATCGACATCGAGCACTTCGATGACGCCGTCCACACCATCAACCCGATCCTCGGGGTCGCCGGCGTCGCACTGCTCCTCGACCGTACGAGCGCCCAGCGCTGGGCGGTCTGGACGATGGCGTTCGGGCTGGGATGCGCCGCGCACATCTGCTTCGAGATCATCGAGTACCTGCTGCTCGAGGGCATCGGCGCCGTCCAGCTGGACCTGTCGTTGAGCGACACGCTCTCCGACCTCGCATATGGCATGGTCGGCGCGGCGCTCGGAGCCGGTGCACCGCTGCTCGGCGGCCCGCGTGAACGTGACATCGATCGGAATGGACAGCTCGGTCGCCGGCGCGCGGCGACTGCGTCCGGACATCCATGATGGGACCGGGGATTTCCGGACGAGGTCGCCGGCGCACGGCGACTGCGTCCGAATATCCATGGCTGGACCCGGGTTTTCCGGACGAAGTGCAGTCGTGCGGCCGACGGCACCAGCGCGCAAGGTTCAGGCCTCGCTCCCTGCGGGAATCGCGTGTGCATGACGACGACCAAGTACCTGCCCGACCTGTCCCACCGCACCCCGACGCCGCGCTGGCTGCCGAGCGACCTGCCCGCCCAGCTCGACGCGGACTGGATCCGCGCACGGTACGAGGAGATCCTCGCCGCGTGCGACGCGGCGGGTGACGACGCGGACGCGTGGATCGAGGTCGTGCTGCGCACCTCCGAGCTCGAGTCCTTCATCGGCTCCCACGGGTCGCGCGTGCGCATCGCGTACCGCCAGGCCACCGACGACGAGGCGATCACCACGGAGCTCGAGCGGTGGAACCGCGAGGTGTCGCCGACGATCACCGACAGCTCGGTCGAAGTGGCGCGCAAGGTCGTCGCCAGCCCCTGTGCCGCGGCGCTCGACGAGCGCTTCGGGCCCAACTACCTCAAGCTCGCCGAGGCGGCGTGCCGCGCGCACGCGCCCGTGAACACGGCGCTGCGCACCGAGCTCTCCGACGTGACGATGCGCCACACACGGGTGTTCGGCAAGGGCACGATCCAGTGGCGTGGCGAAACCCACCCGTTCAGCTTCGCGCGCAAGGCGGCGCTCGACACCGATCGCGCCGAGCGGCATGCGGCGTGGCAGAGCAAGGTCGACTACGTGCGCGAGCACGAGGACGAGCTGCAGCAGATCTTCGACGAGTCGCTCGCGCTGCGCTCGAAGATGGCGGAGAACCTCGGGCAGCCGAGCTACGTCGACCTGCGATACCTGGAGATGAGCCGCTTCGACTGGACGCCGGAGGATGCGGCGAAGGTGCGCGGCGCGATCGAGCGACACGTCGTGCCGGTGGCGACGGAGCTGCAGCTCGCGCAGGCGAAGGCGCTCGGCACCGAGAAGCTGCATCCTGCGGACGAGGCGATCATGCCGGAGCCCGCGCCGGAGCTCGTGGTGGACGTCGACGGCCAGCTCGCGGCGGCGTCGACGGTGTTCGACTCGATGGGCGCCGCATTCGGTGATCCGTGGAGGCTGCTCGTCGACGAGGGCCTCATCGACCTGCCCGCGCGTGCGGGCAAGGGCACCGGCGCGTTCTGCGGCGGCTTCCCGTTCGAGAAGGTGCCGTTCATCTTCTGCAACTCGGTCGGCGCGCACGACGACGTCAAGACGCTCGTGCACGAGTTCGGCCACGCGCTCCAGGGCTGGCGCTCACGCGACATCGAGCCCGTGGACCTGCAGCATCCGACGATGGAGGCGTGCGAGATCCACTCGATGACGCTCGAGCTGCTGTCGCTTCCGTACCTGCAGCCGTTCTTCGGGAACGAGCTCGACCACTTCAGGGTCGAACACCTGCGCTCGACGCTCGACGTGGTGCCCTACATGGCTGCGATCGACGAGTTCCAGCACCGCGTCTACCAGGAAGGCCTGGACGCAGCGGGCCGCGCGAAGGCGTGGCGCGAGGCCGGCGAGAAGTTCCAGCCGGCGATCGACTGGTCCGCGGACGAGTGGTACGGGGGCGCGCGCTGGCTCTTCCAGCTGCACGTGTTCCAGTACCCGTTCTACTACCTCGACTACGCGCTCGCGCGACTGGTGAGCTGGGAACTGTGGCTCGAATCGCTCGAGGACGAGTCGGCGGCGCTCGACAAGTACCTCGCCCTGTGCGACATGGGCGGAACCAAGCCGTTCCGCCAGATGGTCGTCGATGCAGGCCTCGGCGATCCGTTCGACGAAGCGGTCATCGAGCGCACGATGGCGAAGCTCCGCCCGCACCTGCAGCTCGACTGACGTGCGGCGCTGCCAACGCTAGTCGCGACTGCGCAGCTTGGCGAGCAGGCGCAGGATCTCGAGGTAGAGCCACACGAGCGTGACGAGCAGGCCGAAGGCTGCGTACCACTCCATGTGCTTGGGCGCGCCCGATGCCGCGCCCTTCTCGATGAAGTCGAAGTCCAGCACGAGGTTGAGCGCCGCGACGATCACGATCACGACGCTGATGCCGATGCCGACCACCCCGTTGTCGTGCAGGTACGGCATCTCGGTGCCGAACAGGCGCATCGCGAACGACACGAGGTACATGAGCGCGATGGCGCCGGTTGCGGCCACGACGCCGAGTCGAAAGTTCTCGGTCACCGGGATGAGCCCGGAGCGGTACGCGGCGAGCAGCGCGAACAGCGTCATCGCCGTGAGGCCGAGCGCCTGGAACACGATGCCGTCGAACTGGGATTCGTAGGCAGCCGAGATCGCGCCGACCGTGATGCCTTCGGCGAGCGCGTACACCGGCGACAGGAACGGCGCGGTCGTCTGCTTGAAGATGATGACGAGCGACAGGACGAAGCCGACCGCGAGCCCGAGCAGGGCGAGGAGCATCGCCGAATCCGGGTTCGTCTGGAACCGGTCCCACGACCAGAAGGCCGCGGCGAACAGCAGCACAGTGAGAATCGCGGTCTTGTTGACCGCGCCCCTGATCGTCATGCGATCGTCGGCGGCGCCGCGGTACTGCACGGCCGAGCCGAAGGTCTTGTCGGACAGTGCGGGGTTCGCGGTACGCATGGCGGAGCTCCTGGTCAGGCGAGACGCGCGCCGTTCGGCACGTCACGGTCGTCGATCGTAGCGAGTGCGACGGCGCCATCGGCTCGGTGCGCGCCGGTGACGAGCACCTCGCTCATGACGGGGCCGATCTGTCGGGGCGGGAAGTTGACGACGCAGAGCACGCGGCGACCAACGAGGTCCGCGGGCGAATACAGATCCGTGAGCTGCGCCGAGCTCTGCCTGATGCCGAGCTCGGGACCGAGGTCGACGCGCAGGCGGTACGCCGGCTTGCGAGCCTCCGGGAACTCGCGCGCCTCGACGATCGTGCCGACGCGCAGGTCGACGCGCTGGAACTCATCCCAGGTGAGGGGCGTGTCGGTCGTGGATGTGTCAGTCATCTGACGCTGCCTTCCATGCGGCGTACTTCGTCGGCATGCAGCGTGCGCAGGGCCGATAGCCGGCGGACACTGCCGTGCGTTCGTCTACGAAGAACACGCGGTGGCGGATGTAGCCACCGGCGAGGATCGCGCGCCGCGCAGACGGACAGTCGAGCTCGCCGTAGATGCGCGATCGGCGATGCCCGCCGAGGCTGCCCGGGCTCGAGCTCTCGTACGGAGCGCCGTCGGCGCTGATGAGCGTGTAGCCCATCGTGGCACTCAGTCCTCGCCGCTCACCTTGGTGTAACCGGGCTTGCCGTCGAACACCTGCAGCTTCTGCACGTTGGACCAGCGGAACGTCTCGCCCAGACAGGACAGGACACGGAAGATCTGGTCGTCGGTGAGCTCGACCGATTCGTCGGCGCGCACGAAGCGGCAGCGCCACGTCTCGATCATCTCGACGTCGTCGATCTCGCCCGGATAGACCTTCGTGCCGCGGCTCGAGATGAGCGCGAGCCGCAGGGGGCTGCCTTCGGTGCATGCCTCGACCGCCTTGCCGACCTGAGCCGCAGTCATCTCTGCTTCCTCGAGCAGGACTTCCATGCCGACGACGGCACGGGTCTTGGCGACGACCTGCTTCGGGCGCCAATCGATCGCCGGCATGATGAGCGGGCGCGTGACGCGGCGCTCGCCGACGGTCGGCTGCTTGCCGAGGTTGCTGATCACGGCATCGGTGTAGGCCGTCGTGCCGACCGGGTCGTGCTCCTTGGCGATGTCGCCCGTCAGGAACGTTCCTTCCTCGAGCGTGTAGAGCACGGCATCCTCGATGGCGTCGGCGACGACCGGCTGGCCGATGTGGCGCAGCATCATCACCGAGCTGAGCATGAGCGCCGACGGGTTCGCGAGATCCTTGCCGGCGATGTCCGGCGCCGAGCCGTGCACGGCTTCGAACATCGCGGTCTCGGAGCCGATGTTGGCGCTCGGCGCGAACCCGAGTCCACCGACCAGCCCGCTCGTGAGGTCGGAGAGGATGTCGCCGTTCATGTTCGTCGTGACGATGACGTCGAACTGCTCCGGGCGGATGACGAGCTGGTGCGCGCAGTTGTCGACGAGGATCTGGCGCGCCTCGATCTCGGGATAGTCGACCGCGACCTCGTCGAAGGTGCGCTTGAACATGCCCTCGCCCAGCTTCATGATGTTCGCCTTCGTGGCGCACGTCACGGACTTTCGGCCGGTGGCGCGCGCGTACTCGAACGCGAGTCGCGCGATCTTCTCGGAGCCGTGATGCGTGATGACCTTGAGCGACAGGCACACGCCGGGGGTCTGCATGTGCTCGATGCCGGCGTACAGGTCCTCGAGGTTCTCGCGCACGATCACGAGGTCGACGCCCCGACCCGCGTACGGAGTCTCGAGACCCGGAATCTCACGCGCGGGCCGGATGTTGCCGTACGTCTCGAACATCTTGCGCAGGGTGACGTTCGCGCTCTTCTCGCCGAAGCCGATCGGCGTCTCGAGCGGCCCCTTCAGCGCGACGCCCGTGCGCTCGATCGAGGCCTTGGTGTCGTCGGGAACGCCTGTCTCGTCGCCGGACCTGAACACCTCGGCGCCGGCGATGCACTCCTCGATGTCGAGCTTCGCGCCCGCCTCCCGCATGAGACGCAGGGTGGCCTCCATCACCTCGGGACCGATCCCGTCGCCACGGATGACCGTGATCGGAACGGTCGTGGGCGTGGTGGCGGCATCTCGGGGGGCGGGTGCGGTATGCGTCATGCCAGCA
The DNA here is from genome assembly GCA_025964555.1 of Thermoleophilia bacterium. Classification (GTDB taxonomy): domain Bacteria; phylum Actinomycetota; class Thermoleophilia; order Gaiellales; family SKUG01; genus JAGQUL01. The sequence continues at coordinate 100,616 of JAOPYQ010000027.1, forward strand.
AATATGCCAGAAAACGCCGTGCCGAAACGATCCGTCGCAAACATGCACCGAACTCAGACAATCGCCGAAGATGTGCGAGTTCGCGCAAGGGACGGGGCACAATGGGCGTCGGAGGAGTGATGGTCGCCGCTGTTCGCATGGGAATCGGGCGTGCCGCACGCTGGTCCCCGGGTGGACGGGCGTGGGCCACGCGCCTGACCGCCGGCATGGTGCTGGCTGGCGCAGCGATCGTGCTGGTGGTGTGGACGGGCGAGCCGGGAGTGACGCCTTCATCCGGCAACGTCGAGGCGCGCGACCTCGACCTGGACGATTCGGCCAGCATCCTCGTGACCTCTGGATCGTCCGTGTTCGGCATGCCGCTTCGCCCCGTTCGCGCCATCGGCAGTGTGACGATCTCCGACTCGAGCGGTGCCGCAACGACGGCCACGGGCGCCGATGTGACCCGCCAGGGCGGTGGCGCGCGTCGCGTCGGCGGCGCCACCGGATCCACCGGCCGGCGTCCGGTCGCCGACACGGGGACTTCAACGCCGACGCCGACCAGGCCCGCGCCGGTCACGCCAGCCCCGACGACCGGTGGCCAACCGTCTCCCGGGGGCGATGCGACGAGCGGCGGCGGGCTGGTGCCGAATCCGGTGCCGAACCCCGTGCCGAACCCGGTTCCCGTTCCCGACCCCTCGCCGCCACCTCCGGTGGATGTCGCGCCGTCGCCGATCAAGGTCGTCGTGTCGGCGACCACGACCACGATCGGGGTGGGCTCGGTCGAGGTCGCGACCACGATGGCCACGGCGCCCACCGGCGCGTCGCTCACCGCCAACGCGGGAGCCACGAGCATCGACGTGTCGGCCACCTCGGCCACCGTGACCGCAGGGAGCCTCACCCTGACATTCCCGTTGCTGGCGGCTTCGTCGGACTGATGGCGGCCGGACCCGTGGCCGCCCCGTCCATCGCGATGTCGGTCCACGTACGATGAGATGCATGAACGGTCCCCTGCACGATACCGACGTCGACGCCGAGGGCGTCATCGTCGTCGTACGGTGGCTCGCCGTCGCGTTCGCGGTCGTCCAGACAGCCACGTACTATCGACCGTTTCCCTCCGGCGTGGAGGAAGTCGCATGGGCGGTAAATGGAATCTTCGCGACCGCCGCGCTCATGCTCACCATCACGTGGGCACGCACGCGCTCCGAGCACGTGCACCAGGCTCCGGTCATCGGAGTGATCAGCCTGGTCGTCGATGGCGGGTTTTCGCTGGCGCTGTCGTGGATCTACGCGTTCGACGTGGAGACCGCGATCTTCGCGACGATGTACATCATCGCGCTCGAGGGAGCCTTCCGGTTCGGCATGCGAGGCGCGTTGCTCACCACCGCGGCGCTCACCGCGGGATACGTGGCGCGCGACGTATGGGCCACGTCGCACTACGGAACGGAGTTCCTCGTCGCATCGATCAGCTTCCGCATGGGGGTGTGCCTCATGCTGGCGGTGATCGCTGGCGGCATGGTAGAGCGCTACAACCGCGAGCATCGGCGTCTCATGGTCGCGATCGCCAGCGAGCGCGACGCCGCCACAGCGCTCCGCTCGCTCGACGACCTGCGGTCGACGTTCCTCTCGGCGGTCTCGCACGAGCTGCGAACGCCGCTCACCTCGATCCTCGGGTTCGCACTGACGATGCAGGACCAGTCCGACGAACTGTCGCCCACGACCCGGGCCATGCTCGACCATGTCGTCAGCGAGTCCCGCCACCTCGAGCGTCTCCTGGAGGACCTGCTCGACATCGAGCGCATGGGACGCGGAAGCGTGTCGATCCAGCGCCGGTCGACCGATGTCAGCGAGACGGTGCGCCGCATCGTGTCGAAGGTGCAGTCCCGAGTGGGGCGACGCATCGACGTGGACGACCACGGCACCCGGGTCATGGGAATCGTGGACGGCGGCAAGCTCGAGCGGATCGTCGACAACCTCGTCGGCAATGCCGTGAAGTACTCGCCGGAATCCTCGACCGTGTACGTGCACGTCACCCGTGAAGGGGGAGGCGTGCTCATGGTAGTCGACGACGAAGGACCAGGTGTGCCCGAGGAGCTGCGCACCACGATCTTCCAGCCGTTCGAGCGCGGCCTGCTCACGAGCGCGCACCAGCCCGGCACCGGCATCGGCCTGTCGCTCGTCGATCGCTTTGCCCGGCTCCACGGCGGACGTGCCTGGGTCGAGTCGCGCAACGGCTCGAACACGACGTCTGGCGCGTCCTTCCGCGTGTACCTGCCGGACGGCCCCGAGGGACAGGCGACGGTCACGGTCGCTGACGAGCCGTGGGGACCGACGTCCTAGGTGGCCGGTTCGTCCGCGCGCGCCAGGTACGCCGCGACGGCACCGACCACGTCGTCGACGATCACCTGGAGCGACCCCTCCTCGGTGAGGCGGGTCGCAGGAACTTCGACCAGCACGACCGATGCTCCTTCAGGTGCGTCGATCGCGCCGACGTTCGCCAGGAGCGTTCGGGTGGCAGCGGTCCGAGAGGCCGTCACGGCGTCGAGCCCGAGCGCAGCGGCGACCTCGGCCGCCAGCGTCGTGGAACTCGCATCGGGAGCGCCGATCGCGCGCCCGACGAGCACGCGCGGATCGTCGCCATCCGGCACGACGCGGTAGACCAGCGCGACGTCCGCATCGGCGAATCCCTTCACGCGCGCATCGACGCACGTCTCGGAACCGAACTCGTCCTCTCGTGATCCGGTGACCGACGCGTTGGCGGTGTCGAGCACGTCGGCAGTGAGCGTCGCCATCGCAAGCTCCACCTCGAGCGCATCGCGCGCCCCCGGGGTGGCACACGGCACGCGCAGGCCGCTCACGCGAACGAGCTTGGTGACGTCACCGGTGCCGTCAGAGGATGCCGCGACGATCGCGATGCGCCGATCGCGCAGGCTCGCATACGCCGCCGGCAGGTCGGCGGCAGCCGGATCGTCCTCCGTGTCGGTGGAGGACTCGTCGGTCGTGGTCCCAGCGGCGCCCGTGTCGGGATCCAGCCGATCACGTCCCTCGGTGCCGCGGCGCCGGTCGTCGGTCGGTTCGTCGCCGTTGGGCAACGACAGCACATCGCCCGTCTCGTCAGTCGAATCCGTCGGCGCCGGCTTCGCGGGCTTCGTGTCGCCATCGATCAGGTCGCCTGCAAACAGCCAGGCCGACCCGCCCAGCGCGCCGACGACCACGAGCGCCAGCAGCCAGGTCGGAACGCGCGGGCGCCGCGGACCTCGACGCGGCGGCTGCGACCTCAATGCGGCGCCCAGCTCTCAGGGTCCGCGACGAGCATGCGGACCGGGTCCGGCAGCGATCCTTCGAGCACGTCGGCCAAGGTGGTCGTCTCGAGCACGGCACGGATGCTGGCGCGAAGCGCCACCCACACTCCGGCGAGGTGCTCGGCCGCCCCCGCATACTCGACCTGCTCGGGTCGCTCGCCGCGTACGTACGCGAGCGGGCCGTCCACCGCGCGGATCACGTCGGCGATCGTGACCTCGCTGATCTCCTTCGCCATCCAGTAGCCGCCCACGGCACCGCGCTGGCTTCGCACCAGGTCAGCGCGCCGCAGGTCGAGGAGGATCGACTCGAGGAACTTGGCCGGAATCTCCTGCGCGCGTGAGATCGCTTCGGCCTTGAGCGGCGCGCCGCTCCCAGCGGCAGCGGCGAGCTCCAGCGCGGCTCGCACCGCGTATTCGGCCTTGGCGGAGATCTTCATCGGGCGCGATCCTCGCAGACTCGGCCGTCACCTGCGACCGACGCGCCCGGCCCGGCGAGCCAGTTCTCGCGTACACGCGAGCCGAACTGGCCGTGCAAACCACGTGAACGCGCTATTCCTACTGAAATGGTTGACAAGCGGCCAGGGCCGTGTCCATAATCCCCACCGAATCCATAGGAAATATCGAAAAGGATGCTCCACCACATGAACACCACGACATTTCGCCGCGTCGCCCGCGTGCTCGCCCCGATCGGCGCTGCCGCACTGATCGCCGCCGGCTGCGGCTCCGACGACGACAGCTCCGAAGCCAAGAGCGGTTCATCGAAGGCCACGAACGACGGGGCGAAGATCACGCTCGTCGGATTCTCGACCCCCCGCGAGGCGCACGAGGAGATCATCCCCGCCTTCAACAAGACGGCCGACGGTGAAGGCGTCGAGTTCGAGCAGTCCTACGGAGCGTCGGGCGAGCAGAGCCGAGCGGTCGAGGGCGGTCTCCCCGCCAGCGTCGTGCACTTCGCGCTCGAGCCCGACGTCACGCGCCTGGTCGACGCCGGCCTCGTCGCCGACGACTGGAACACCGGCGAGCACAAGGGCATCGTCAGCAACTCGATCGCCGTGCTGGCGGTCCGCAAGGGCAACCCCAAGGACATCAAGGACTGGGACGACCTGATCAAGGACGACGTCGAGGTCATCACGCCCAACCCGTTCACCTCGGGCGGCGCGCGCTGGAACCTCATGGCGGCGTACGGCTCGTGGACCCGCAACGGTGCGAAGCCGGACGAGGCGCTCGACAACCTCGGCACGCTGCTCAAGAACACGTCGGTGCAGTCCAAGTCCGCTCGCGAGGCGCTGCAGGTGTTCGCCGGCGGCAAGGGCGACGTGCTCATCGCCTACGAGAACGAGGTCATCGCGGCACAGCAGAAGGGTGAGGACCTCGAGTACGTCATCCCGAACTCCACGATCCTCATCGAGAACCCGGCCGCCGTCATCGAGAACGCCGAGGACAAGGACGCCGCCCAGGCGTACTACGACTACCTCCTCTCCGACGACGCGCAGAAGGTGTTCGGCGAGAAGGGCTTCCGCCCCGAGGTCGATTCCGTGCTCGAGGGCTTCGACTTCGAGACCCCGAAGGACCTGTTCACGATCGAGGACGTCGGTGGGTGGGAGACCGTCATGACCGAGTTCTTCGATCGCGAGAACGGCAAGGTTGCCGACATCGAGAAGCGCCTGAATGTCCCGACCGATGCCTGATTCAGTTCCCGTTTCGACCACGACAGCCGGGACGCAGCAACACGGACAGCCCTGGCCGACCCCGTCCCCCTCAGGGGGGCGGGGTTTCGTGCGTCCTCGGCGACGCACGACGAGCGGCGATGCGCTGTCGACCGGCATCATCACCGCGATCCTCGGATGCGTGGTGCTGCTGCCGCTGTCGGCGGTCGTGTGGAGCGCGACGAAGGACGGCACCGACTCGTTCACGCGCGCGCTCTCGAATCCGCAAGCCATCGATGCGCTCAAGTTCACGCTCGGTGCGGCAGCGATCGTCGCCCTCGTCAGTGCGGTGACGGGAACGGCCGTCGCATGGGTGCTCGTGCGCGACCGCTTCCGGGGCCGTGCGCTGCTGGATGCGGTGATCGACATCCCCTTCGCGCTACCGACGATCGTCGCCGGACTGACGCTGCTCGCGCTCTACGGCCCGAAGTCGCCGGTGGGCATCAACATCGCCTTCACGCAGGCGAGCGTGGTCGCGGCGCTGCTGTTCGTGACGTTCCCGTTCGTCGTTCGTGCCGTGCAGCCGGTGCTCATCGAGCTCGACCGCGAGATGGAGGAGGCCGCCTCGTCGCTCGGCGCGAGTCCGAGCACCATCCTGCGCCGGATCATCCTCCCCAACCTGCTGCCCGCGATCCTCACCGGCACGGGCCTGGCGTTCGCCAAGGCGATCGGCGAGTTCGGCTCGGTCGTCCTCATCAGCGGCAACGTGCCGTTCGACACCGAGGTCGCATCCGTCTACATCTTCGGACTCATCGAGAGCGACGACGCTTCGGGCGCGGCGGCCGTCAGCACCGTGCTGCTCGCGATCTCGGTGGTGGTGCTGGCCGGCATCGACGTCCTTCGACGGAGGTCGACCCGATGACCCGCTACCTGCTCAGGTGCTTCGTGATCGCGTACGTGCTCGCGCTCATCCTCGGTCCGCTCTACATGGTGTTCTCGCAGGCACTCGACCAGGGGACCGACCAGCTCTGGACGGCGATCACGACCGACGCCGCGCTCCACGCGCTCAAGCTCACGATCCTCGCGACCGTGATCGCGACCGTCGTGAACACGATCTTCGGAATCGCCTGCGCGCTCATGCTCGTGCGTCGTCGACCGCGGGGCTCGGCCCTCATCAACGCGATCATCGACCTGCCGTTCGCCGTGTCACCGATCGTCGTGGGGCTCGCGCTGCTGCTGACGTTCGGCATCCACGGCTGGTTCGGCGAGTTCCTCACGGGCGCCGGTCTGGAAGTCATCTACGCCGTGCCGGGCATCGTCATCGCCACGGTCTTCGTGACGCTCCCGTTCGTCGTGCGAGAGGTCGTCCCCGTGCTCGAGGAGCTCGGTGACGAACAGGAGCAGGCGGCCTCGACGCTCGGTGCTTCCAGCTGGCGCACGTTCTGGAGCATCACGCTGCCGTCGATCCGATGGGGCGTCGCCTACGGCGTCGTGCTGACGGTCGCGCGCGCGCTCGGCGAGTACGGCGCGGTGGCGGTCGTGTCCGGCAAGATCGCCGGTCGCACCGAGACGATGACCACGCACATCGAGGAGCGCTATCAGGGCTTCGACACCGTGTCGGTGTACGGCTCCGCACTCGTGCTCGCGTCGCTCGCCATCCTCGTGCTCGGCGCCATGATGGTGCTGAGCCGCTCCGCCCACTCCCATCACGACACCACGGAGAACCGCTGACATGACGATCGAGATCCAGCGCGTGACGCGCTCCTTCGGCGGACACGTCGCCGTCAACGACGTGTCACTCACCATCGGTGACGGCTCGCTCACCGCACTCCTCGGCCCGTCGGGCAGCGGCAAGTCGACGCTGCTGCGCATCGTGGCCGGCCTCGAGGTCCCCGATGGCGGCACGGTCGTCATCGGCGGACGCGAGGTGACGCGCCTCAAGCCGCAGGATCGCGGCATCGGCTTCGTGTTCCAGCATTACGCCGCGTTCAAGCACATGACCGTGTACGAGAACATCGCGTTCGGCATGAAGATCCGTCGACGCCCCAAGAAGGAAGTACGCGACCGCGTGAACGAGCTGCTCAAGCTCGTGCAGCTCGAGGGGTTCGCGGAGCGCTACCCGTCGCAGCTGTCGGGCGGCCAGCGCCAGCGCATGGCGCTCGCGCGTTCGCTCGCGATCGAGCCTGAGGTGCTGCTGCTCGACGAGCCGTTCGGTGCGCTCGACGCCAAGGTTCGCCGCGAGCTGCGCACGTGGCTGCGCCACCTGCACGACGACATGCACGTGACCACGGTGATCGTGACGCACGACCAGGAAGAGGCGATGGACATCGCCGACGAAGTCGTGATCATGGACCACGGCGTCGTCCAGCAGGTCGGCCAGCCACGGGACGTGTACGAGCATCCCGCGAACGAGTTCGTGATGGGCTTCCTCGGGCCGGTCAACGAGGTCGACGGCGGGCTCGTTCGCCCGCACGACCTGGAGATCTCCGAATCGCCGCTGGACGGCGCTGCCGAAGCGCATGTCGAGCGGATCGTGCACCTCGGCTTCGAGGTGCGCGTGGAGATCGTGCGAGCCGACGGCTGGAAGCTCTGGGCGCAGCTCACGCGCGACGAGGTCGAGACGCTCGGCCTGCAGCCGGGTCAGCTGGTGTGGGTGCGCTCGCGACGCGCGCGAACGTTCGAGGACGATCCTCGAGCGGATCCGGTGCCGACGCAGGCCTGAGCGCCGGTCAGTCCGCGGCGGCGAGGCGCACCCGACGCGTGCGCTCGAGTTCGCGTGCCAGCTTGTGGACCGCGCGTGGATTCGCGTGGACGCCATCGGGCGCGACCCGGTTCTCGATGAGGTCGGTGACCGTCCGGCGCAGGGCGTTGCGCTCCTTGGCGGTCGTCCCGTGACGCTTCGCGACGCGGTCGGCGATCGACTTGACGAGGTCCTCGGGCGGCGTGCCGTTGAGCAGGCGCTCGGCCTCGGCGAAGTTGCGCGAGCGGCGCGGGTCGAGTCCCGCCATGCGCATGATCGCGCGCACCGAGGTGACCTCGTCCTGGTAGGGGCCGATGTCGTCGGCCCAGCGCCCGACGCCGGTAGGCACGTCGATGCCCATCGTCCTGCCGGCGTGCGGCACGCGACCGGGCCAGCGTGCGAGCGTCTCGGCCTTGCCCTCGCTGATCCACGGGGCGGGCGCCTTCGAGCCGACGTGGTTGAGCTCGTGCAGCAGCGTCTTGGTGCCGCGACCGAGCGACGTGCGCATCGACGCCGACAGCTCGTCGCGTGGCGTGCCCGGATGCTCGAGCGCGTGGATGAGTCCGCGCGAGCGCTCGGGACCCATGTGCAGCCAGGCACCCTTGCGCACCGCGACGGTGTCGCTGATGTGCGCGCGCGCTACGTCGAGCGCAGCTTCGTATGCCGCCATCGTCGGTGCGTGTCCGGGTCGGAAGCTGTGGACTGCGCGGTTGGCGAGATAGCCGACATCGCTCGTCGCGAGGGTGAAGCCGCGCAGGGGCGTGGCCGGCGAGCCACTCACCTCGTTGGCGAGGTCGAGCACGCCCTGCACGACCTGCCGTGTCTCCGGGCGCTTCCACAGGAGCCGTGCGGCCTTGGAGTCGGGTACGACGTCGTCGACCGACGTCGCCCCGGCCCGCGTGATCCTGAAGCGGACCTGGTCCTTGAGCACGTCCGCGAAGTCGTCGCCTGCCAACGGCGCGTGCTTGAGGAACTGGCCCCAGCCAGCTCCCAGCTTCGTGCCGATAGAGGGAAGGACGGGCATGAGCGAACGTCAGACCTCGGACTCGGCGATGGCGCCGTGGACCCCGCCGACCATCCGGCTGATCCGTGGTCGTCCGAGGTTTGCCGAGCCATCGACGGCATCGACGAAACTCGCGGTACGCGACACGCCGTGCTCGCGGATGTGGATGATCTCCTCGACCATCTTGCGCACCACGGGGTTGTTGCCCGCGCCGAGCACCATCTCGGTGCCCTTGGTACCGGCGCTCGATGCGGCCTCGCCGATGACGACCGAGTGCTCGGACTTCGACACGGCCTCGGCCCAGGACATGGTGCCGTCGGCGACCGCCTGCTGGAGCTTGGCGTTGCGCTCCACGGTGCTTGCCGTGATCGCCTGTCGTGGGAAGAAGTCGAGGCCGACGTGCAGCGGCGCGTGCGGCGATCCTTCTGCGAGGACCCGAGCGGCCTTGATGGCCTGCTCCTGCTCCCAGGGCGACAGTTCGTAGTGCGTCGGGAACCCGTCGTTTGCGAGGTTCGGCGTCATGCCGCCGACCTTGCGATTGCGCACGTAGGAGTTCGCGATCTCGAAGTCCTGCTTCTCGCTGCTCCACACCATGTGGACGCGGATGTCCTGGTCCTTCGCGAACGGCAGGAATTCCTGCACGACGAAGTCGGCTTCCGGATCGGCGGCGATGACCTTGGCGATGTCGTCGTGGGACTGCACGAAGTGCACGTCCTTGCCGCCCAGGCTGTTGACCTTCTTGAGCACGGCGGTGTCGGCGCCGAAACGCTGCGTGATCTTGTCGAACGCAGCGACGGCCTCTGCCTTGCCGGTGACGGGGATCGTGTCGGCGAGTGCCAGCCCGGCGGCCTTGAGGCGATCGTTGGTGATCGACTTGGAGCCGGCGCGCTGGATGAAGCCCAGGTCGGTGAGCGCGGTCGCGCCGTCGACGGACTGGATCGCCGCGATCTTGTTGAAGTGCGTCTCCTTGAGGTTGCCACCGCCCCGGAACAGGAAGAGCGTCTCGCGGCCCTTGCCGGCGAGCAGCATGCCGTCGGCGCCGGTTCCTTCGGCCAGGCGCACGAAGCCGCGGTCCTTGCCGACGCGCAGCGACGCGTAGTTCGTCGAGATGATGTCCTCGCCGGGGACCATGCCCTGCTTGACGGCCGCCTCGATGAGCGACTGCGTCGTCTTCGGCGGGGTTCGGCCGATTCCGACGATCACCACGCGCGGGCGCATCGCCTGCGGCGCATCCATCGCGAGCTGGATCGCATCCGCGGCATCGCGGTCGAACGTCGTGCCTACGGTACGGATCACGTCGTCGCCGGCGGTGACGAACGGCAGCGCGTGCTGCGCGGTCTCACCGGCGCGTGGCACCACGCGAACTGCGGCCTCGGCGATCGCCGACACGTTGATTGGTCCTGCCATGACTCGTCCCACGCTCCTGCACGCATCCCCACGTGCTGGTTCCACACTCGGCGCACACCTGTCCAGGGTGCACACCACGTCCTGCCAGTGTGTCGGGAGTGGGAGGCCGGCCGTTTCGTTCGACGACCGACACGAGCCGGCGCGCGTTGCTAGAGGTTGTGGCCACAACTCTGTGCGGCGCGAGTCGGCTGCGAACCGTCGCGCTGCTGCGTCCTCGGAAATCGACGGACTACCGTCCGCCTCATTCCTCGTCCTTGCATCGCTCGGTCCTCGCCGGCTCGCCACCGCGACGTTGTGGCCACATCCTCTAGAGCAGGTTGAACGACCAGGTCTGGTTCGACTGACGCACGTTGCCGGCGGCGTCGCGCGCCTCGACGTACCAGTTGTGGACGCCCGGCAGCAGCGACGAGTTCGCGAGCGTGATGTTGTCGATGCGCCACTGCGCCGGGAAGTAGCCGGGGGCGCCAGTGCTCGCGTCGTCGCAATACACGGCGTAGTCGGGGTACGGCATGACTGCGGTGGCCATGCCCTTGAAGCAGCCGTCGGTGCCGATGCGGAAGCGGATGCGGACATCCATGCCTGCGAACGTCGCCATCTTGAGCTTCGTCTGGACGATGCCTGCGGAGTCGCCGGAGAAGGCGTTCTGCTTGTAGATCGGGTGCTCGGCCGCGGAGTTGCCACCCATGACCGTGTGAGGGCCGCCCGCGTTCTCGATGATCTCGTAGGCACACTGAAGCGATGCGCCGTAGATCGCGAACGCGTTGTACTCGCACGTTGGCAGATAGGCGTCGTCGGTGAATCCGTTGTGCTCGTCGTCGACCATGAGTTCGATCGCGCCGCCGTCGTATGCGGCGTTCACTTCGCCGGCCAGATACTTGGCGTGCATGTTGTAGCGATGCTCGACGCGGATGTCGCCGCCGGACGCCGGGATCGATGCCTGGTAGGAGACGGCGGTCCAGACGCGATCACCATCGAAGCCGGAGTTGACGTTCGAGGTCGGCAACGACTGGTCGCCGACGCCGTATGCCTTGGTGCCACCTGCGGCCCAGCCTGCGGCCGTCGTGGTGTTCCATGCTCCACCCGTCGCGCCGCTCGTACTCGGCGGTGATACGCCACCGCCGACGGACGCGCCGCTCGACGGCGTCGGGCCGCTCAGGCAGCCCGCGCTCGTGCTCGCCTCGAAGTCCACGGTGCAGATCGGCGACCCGGCTCCGGCTGCGGGCGTGAAGGACGTGACGTTGCCCGCGGTGGTGCCAATCAGGTTGCCGTCGACGTAGATGCGGTAGGACGTGACGCCCTTGAAGTCCCACGAGGGCGCCCAGGTCAGTGCCGTGCCGACGGGGATCGAAGCGCCCGTCGCCGGCGTCAGCAGGTCGAAGGCGTTCGGCGGGGTGGTGTCGGGCACCGACAGCGCCAGGAAGCTGAACGGGAACGTCGCGGCGTTGCCCACGTTGTCGTACACCTTGACCGACCAGTTGTGCGGCGCCGTGGTGCCGACGACCGCGCCGCCGAGGATCTGGTACGTGCCGCTGCTCGTTCCCGCGAGGTTGGTGGCGACGACCGTGCCGTCGACCACGAGGTCGTACTTGGCCACGCCGCTGCCGCCATCGGTGCCGGTGGACCACGAGAACGTCAGCATGCCTTCGTTGACCGTGGCGGTGTTGCCGGGGAAGGTCGCCGTCAGTCCACTCGGAGCGATCGTGTCGATGTTGATCGTGCGCGGTGCACCGGCCGAGGTGACGCGTCCGGCGCTGTCGAACGCGCGCAGCGACCACGTCGTCGGGCCTTCGGGCAGCACGATCGGCGACGAGAAGCCTGCCGTCGCGCCCGTGAGGACGTACACGTTGGCTCCTATCGTAAGCTCGATGCGTGCGAGGCAGTCGTCGTCGGTCGCGGTCCAGCTGAACGCGGGCGTGGTATCGGACGTGTACGAGTTGGCGGCCGGGCTCGCGAAGGCGATGGTCGGCGCGGCGGCGTCGACGCGGACGTTCATCGGCGACGGCGTGGAGTTCGTCGTCAGGCCGAAGTTGTCCTTCGCGACGACGCGCCACGTGTGCGTGCCACCGGCGAGCGGCGCGGTGACGGTGTAGCTCGTCGTGGCGGCGCCGACCGAGGTGGCGAGCACGCCGTCGACGTACACGTCGTAGCCTGCCAGGCCGCTCGTCGCATCGGACGAGGCCTGCCACGTGAGGGTGGGGGTGGCGCTCGTGTAGGTCGGATCGCTCTCGCACGTCGGCGCACCGGCGCCGTTGGTGATCGCCGGGATCGCAGGCAGCGCGGCGGGGGCAATGAGGTTGAACGCGGTCGGCGGCACCGAGTCGTTCACGACCGTCAGCGACGGCGTGTCGGTGAAGTTGCCCGCGAAGTCGTAGGCGCGCACCCACATCGTGTAGGTCCCATCGGGCAGCAGGCCGTAGTCGCGCGACACGTTCGCGGACGTCAGGGTCGTCGACGTTGCGGCGGGCGGACCGGCCGGGTCGACCCAGAACTCCTGGTACGCGATGCCGCTCGCCACGGGCAGCGCGGGATCGGTCGGCGCCGACCACGACACGACGGTCGCGACGCGCGTGAGTGTCAGGTCCACGATCGGCGGCGTACGATCGAGGATGAACGTGCGCGTGACGCTCGTCACGGAGCCCGCGGTGTAGGGGTCGAACTGCTCGATGCGCCACGTGTGGCTGCCGTCACCCGGATCGGCGGCAAGCGTGTGCTGGGTCGTCGGGTGCACCTGGCTGCCCACGTTCACGCCGTCGAGCCACACGTTGTAGCTGGTCGGCGCAGGTCCGCCGTCGCTCGGCCAGTGCCAGTCGAGGAGGGGCACGACGTTCGTCGCCGCGCCGTTGGCCGGCGTGTCGAGCAGCGGCACGGGAATCGCGCCGTAGCCGGTGAAGAGCACCGGCGCCGTGTCGCGCGTGTTGCCGACCAGGTCGAGCGCGCGAACGAAGACCGTGTGGCCGCCATTGGTGACGCCACTCACGAGCGTCGACGTGGTGCCCGCAGGCAGCGTTGCCTTGATCGCGCCGTCGACCCACACCTGGTAGGCGGCGGCGGGAGCAAGTCCGCTGTCGGCGTCGGACGACGCGCTCCATGCGACGTTGACGAAGCCACGGACGGTCTGGCCGGCGGTCGGGGCCGTGACGGCGAATGCGGTCGGCTGGATCGTGTCGATGCCGAAGCTGTAGGGCCCGAAGCTCGCGGCGTTGCCGAGCGCGTCGTAGGCGACGAAGCGCCACGTGTGCGCGCCATCGGCCATCGCTGCGGCCGGCGTCCAGCTGCCCTCGGTGCCGCTCGTGACCGCGGCGGCGCTGGCGGAGCCGTCGAGGAAGACCTCGACGCGGGTGAGGCACGTCGCGTCCGTCGCGTTCCAGTCGAGCGTCGGCGTGGTGTCACCGCTCCAGCTGCCCATCGCAGGCGAGTTGAGCGAGCCGGACGGCGGGGTCGTGTCGACCTGGATGTTCGTCGGGTAGGCCGGCGTCGCGTTGACGAAGTTCGCCTGGAAGTCGAGCGCACGCACGCCGAGCGAGTGCGCGCCTTCCGTCAGCGCAGGCGTCGTCCACGTTGTGGCCGGTGCAGGGACGGTCGCGTCGGGAGCGCCGACGCCGTCGACGTACACGTCGTAGTGCGAGAGGCCGGATTCCGCGTCGCTCGACGGCGTCCACGAGAACGCGGGGGTCGTGGTCGCGTAGGTCGGCACCGCGCCACAGGTCGGGGCCGGCTGCCCTGTCGTGATCGCCGGTAGAGCGGGGTTGGTGGGCAGGTTGAGCGCGAAGGTGGTCGGCGGCGTGATGTCGAAGATGACCTTGGCGATGTCACCTGCGGCGTCCACGGTGTTGGTGACGTTGCCGACGTTGTCGACCTCGACGAGGCGGTAGCGGTAGCAGGTCGGCTGCACCACGGAGGTATCTACGTACGGGCTCGTGGGATGGCCGATCGGCAGCGGATACGTGGCGTAGCTCGTCCACACGCCACAGGTGTTGGTGGCGATCGTGTACGGCGCGCTCTGTCGCTCGATGCGCCACGTCGCGATGCCCGAGCCTGCGCCGTCGCCACCGACGGCGTAGGACAGGTCGACCATGAAGTCGGTGATGAGCCCGTTCTCCTGGTCGAGCGTCGCGCCGGTCGGAGCCGCGCCATCGACGTTCACGGTGAACGGGATCGTGGTCATCAGGCCGCTGCCGTTGGCGACCTGCACCACGGGAGCTACGCCAGGCGTGGTGGCGGTCGGCGACCAGGCGTAGCTGCCGTTGTAGAGGCCGCCGGACGTGTAGATGAACGTCGACCCGAGCGCCGGGAACACTGCCGCGCCAGTTCCCGATTCGGGGTCGGTTGCCGCGACCGAGATGGTGAAGTTGATCGGGCCCGTCGGTGCTGCCTTGACCCAGATGGTGTCGGGCGCGGAGAGGTACTGCTCGCCCGGGTTGGTGCCTTCTGCCAGCGTGACGGACGCGCCGGTCGGGGCGGTCGTGTCGACCATCCGCGCGGCAGAGACGGGCGAGAAGCCGACGTTGCCGACGTTGTCCGTGGCGGCGACGCGATAGCGGTAGCAGGTCGCATGCGCGAGCGTGTCTGCGTAGGACGCGCCGCCCGCTGGACCGACCGCGACCCAGGTGGCCGACCACGAGCAGACGCCACCGGCGAGCGTGCCGGTCTCGCGCTGGAGCTGGTAGCCAGCGATGCCGGAACCGGTGCCGTCGTTGCCGGCGGTGTAGTTGACCGTGAGGGCTGTCGAGGTCGTGTAGCCGCCCGGGTGCGTGACGGTCGCCGCGACCGGCACCGCTGCATCGGAGATCACTTCGAACGGCAGGTTGAGCGAGCCGAGGCTGTTGGATCGCACGGCGGCGTTGAGGCCGGCGGGCGGCGCGCCGGCAGCACCGGTCCACGAGTAGGTGCGGGTGAAGTTGGGGCCGGGGCCGGGCATCACGCCATTGCCCGTGAAGCCGGCAGCGAGGGCGGGGAACGTGACGTCGAGGATCCCGGATGCGGCGGCCGCCGTGGCGTTCGCGTCGAACGTGCCGCTCGTGCCTGCGTTCGTGTTGACGAACAGGCGCGTCGGGTTGGCGAGGTACGTCCACTGGGTGCCGGTGTTCTCGGCGAGCGTGATGGAGCCGGTCGGCGGCGTCAGGTCGATCTTGGTGACGTCGGTGCCGGTGAAGGTGCCGACGTTGCCGACGTTGTCGGTGACGAGCAGGCGGTAGCGCGCGCAGGTGCCGTCGGCGACGACGTCGTTGCGCGTGCCGGCGACGGTGCCCGCCCCGCTCGAGACGGTGGTGGTGTAGCCCGACCACGTGATGCAGGTGCCCGCGCTCAGCGTCGCGGTGTCACGCAGCAGAGTCCAGCCCTGGATGCCGGAGCCCGCGCCATCCCCGCCACTGCCAACGTTCACCACGATCGTCGTGGACGGGTTGTAGGAGTTGGGGTTGGTGACGGTGCCCGCGGCCGGGAGCACGGAGTCGGGCGTGAACTCGAACGGCGTGGAGGCGTTGTTGACCGCGGTCGCGTCGAATGCCTTCGCGTTGAGCGTCGGCGGGTCGGCGACCGCGCCCGCCGTGTTGAAGGAGTACGTCTGCGAGTAGCGATTCGCCGGGCCGATCGGCACGGTCTGCGACGCGGGCATGCCACCGGTCCAGCCGGCACCGGCCGAGCTGTACTCGACGCGGTTGATGCCGCTCGGATCGCTCGCGATGGTGCGCACGTCGAAGGAGTAGGAGCCGGCCGGTGCGGTCGGGTTGTACCAGAGCACGTTGTTGGTGCCGACCGGGCCGGCCCAGTGGGTGTACTGCGACGTCTCGTTGTAGGAGTCGAAACCGACGAACGGCGGGAAGTTGTCGAGCAGCACGGAGATCGAGTTGGTGG
Source organism: Thermoleophilia bacterium (assembly GCA_025964555.1). GTDB lineage: Bacteria > Actinomycetota > Thermoleophilia > Gaiellales > SKUG01 > JAGQUL01. Next base: position 116,543 of record JAOPYQ010000027.1, read on the forward strand.
CCGACGGGTTGCCCGCGACGTCGAAGCTCGTCGCGGTGAGCGTGTACGTGCCGTCGGCGAAGGTCGAGGTGGCCCAGCTGCAGGTGAAGGTGTAGGCGTTGTAGGCGCCGCCGAGCGTCGCCGGGTCGCAGATCGTGCCGGTGCCGGGCGCCTGCGGTCCGGTCCAGGTGAGCTTCACCTTGGCGATGCCGGTGTGCACGTCGCTGGCGGTTCCCGAGACGTTGAAGGTGCCGCCCTGGACGCTGCCGGACAGCGGCGCACCGATGTTGACGAGCGGTGCGACCAGGTCGACGCGTCGCGCCGTCGTGGGCGTGCTCTGGCCGACGTTGCCGACGTTGTCGGTGACGTCGAGGCGGTAGCGGTAGCACTGGCTGCCGAGCGCGGTGACGTCGTGGCTGTAGGACGCCGGCGCGATGCCGACCCCGCTCGTGACGGAGGCCCACGTGTTCGCGAACGCGCCGCAGCCGTCGTTGGTGAGCGGCGCGGTGTCGACGAACAGGTTCCAGCTGCCGAGGCCGGACTCGAGCGCACCTTCGGTGCCGGCGCCGAGCGTGACCGCGACGTTCGCGGTGATCTGGTTGCCGTTGACGACGCTTGCGGCCATACCGGTCGGCGCGGTGCCGTCGAGGCGCACCTCGAATGGCACGGTGCCGGAGTTGCCCGCCCCGTCGAATGCCGTCGCGACCTTCGCACCCGGTGGGGCGAGCGCGCCGGGGTTCGCGAACGTGTAGGACATCGTGTAGGCGTTCGCGACCGGGACCGGCGAGGTCGACGTCGCGTTGGTGATGCCCGCGGCCGGGGTCCAGCCGGCGCCAAGTCCGGGGAACTCGACGCGGTTGACGTTGCTGCCTGCGTCGGATGCCGTCACGCGCGCGTCGAGCTGGTAGGCGCCCGGAGCGGCGTTCGGGTTGACCCACGCCACGCTGGCGACCGAGTGCATGGCCGCGCTGCCATAGTCGTTCCAGCTGTGCCAGGCGCGGACCGGAGCGATGTTGTCGACCAGGTAGGTCCGCGTCTGGATGACGGACAGGTTGCCGGCACGGTCGCGGGACTGGATCTTGATCGTGTAGATGCCGTCCATCGCCGGGAGCGTGGAGTTCCACGAGCACGACCAGGTCAGCGCGGTCCACGGTCCACCGAACGCGACGATCGGCGGGCAGGCGTTGCCGGTGAAGTCGGGGGCGGTTCCGGCGTCGGGTCCGTCCGGGCTCTCGTAGGTCACGACGACCTGGTCGATGCCGCTGCCCGTGTTGGTGTACTCGATGCCGCTTCCGGGCCACACGTCGTCGGCGGTGCCGGTGATGGCGAACGTGCCCGACTGTGCGGAGCCGTTGGGCGGGCCGGTGAAGCCGACGTCCGGCTGGCCGAAGTCGAACTTCATGAAGCCGTTGTCGGCGATCGTCGTCATGTTGTCGACGTTGTCGAACACGCGGACGCGAGTCCTCCAGCAGAACGCGTCCTTGTAGTCGGCGATCATGTCGAAGTTCGGGTCGTTGAGGTAGTGCGTGATGTTGAGCGTCGTGCCGTTGACGGCGGGACCGGAGTAGCCGGTGATCGACGAGCCGTCGACCCACGGATCCCACGCGCCACACGCGTTGTCGGTGAGCGGCGCCGTCTGCACGTCCATGATCCAGCGGCCGATGCCTGAGTCGGCGTCGGTACCGAGCGGCACGCTCTGGGGATACGTGACGGTGTTCTGCAGGCCCGTCATGGGCGGGACGGTCGCCGGGCTCGTCGGCGCGAGGCTGTCGGGGCGGATGTCGAAGTCGAGCGCGGGCGAGCCGGTCGCTGCGCCACCGGTGTCGTAGGCGGTCGCGTTGTTGAGCGCCGGGTCGCCGATCGCGCCGGAGCCGGAGAAGGCGTAGTCCCACGTCCAGGTGTTCGCGGCGCCGACCACGTTGTCGCTGCCACCCGCGCCCCATGCTGCGCCTGCGCCGAGGTTCGGGAAGTCGACGCGGTCCATGCCGGCGCCGGGATCGCTCGCGGTCACCGTCGCGCGTGCAACGCCGGGATCGACGGGACCCGAGGGCGCAGGGTTGAACCACAGCAGGTTGCCACCGGGCGAGTAGAGGTAGTTGGAGAGGTTGCCGGCGGGCTCGGTCCAGGAGGTCCAGTTCGCTGTCGGTGGGCCCAGGTCGATGCTGATCCCGTTGGTGCAGCCGGTCGCCGCTGCGTTGGTCGCGACGTCGACGCCTCGCACGCAGACGTAGTACGTCGTGCCGTTGACGAGCGCGAGGCCTGAGCGGGTGAGCGTCGTCGCCGTGAGGGGCGCGTTGTCGGCCCACGTGACCAGTGCGCCGGCTGCGCAGTTGGCGCCTCCCGCGATCGTGGTGATGCAGTACTGGTACTTCTGGAGGCCCGATGCGACGCCGACGCCGGGCGCCGGGTCTGCGACCGCGCTCCAGTTGGCGCTCAGCGTGTTGGGGCTGCTCGTGTAGCCGACATCGGCGCCTGTGCCGTCGTTGATCGTCGCGGGCACCGGCGGGGCGATCGTGTCGACGCGCTGGCCATCGGAGGAGACGGTTCCTGGCGTCGCGTTGCCGGCGACGTCGGTGCCGCGAACGGTGGTGTAGTAGAGCTCGCCCTGGACGAGTGCCAGGGCGGCGCTCGTCTCGGTGATCGCCGTAACGTTGTTCGTCCAGTTCTTGACGATCGTGCCCGAGCACGCAATGCCGGTGGAGATGCAGTACTCCCACGACGCGATGCCGCTGAGCGGATCGCTGCCGCCCGGCCAGTTCGCGGACGCGGTCGTGAGCGACTGCAGCCAGGCGATGTCGGCGCCGGTGCCGTCGAGGACCGCGGGCGGCAGGATCGGCGCGACGTTGTCGACGCGCTGTCCGTTGGAGCACAGCGGGGGAGCGGTGACGTTGAGCGCGGTGTCGTACGCGCGCACGCACGAATAGTAGATGGTGCCGTTGGCGAGGGTCAGTCCGCCGCTCGACTGGTTGAGCGTCAGGCCGGTCGCCGTCCACCCCTTCGTGGGTGTCGCCGCGCAGTCGGCGCCGGTCGGCGAGGTGGTGAGGCAGTACTCGTAGTGGTCGATGCCCGCGGGGTCGGTGGCGCCGTCCCAGTTGCTCAGCAGCGTGGTGGTGCTCGTCGTCCACGTCACGTCGCCCGGTCCGGCGCCGTCGCGGGAGGTGCCGAGCCAGGTCGGCGGGCCGACGTCGATCGTGATGCCGTCGCTGCAGGCGAGCGCGCCGTTGTTGGTCGCGACGTCGACCGCACGCACGCAGACGCGGTACGTGGAGCCGTTGGTGAGCGTCAGGCCGGCACGGGTCACCGACGTCGCGCCGAGCGGCACGTTGTCGGTCCACGCGAGCGTCGCGGCGCCGGCGCAGTCGGTGCCGGCGGCGGTCGTGGTGATGCAGAACTGGTACTTGTCGACGCCGGAGGCGAAGCCGACGCCCGGCGCAGGGTCGGTGACGCCGGCCCAGTTGGCGCTCAGCGTGGTGGTGCTGGACTGGAAGTCGGTGTCGGCGCCGGTGCTGTCGTTGACGGTCGCCGATGCGGTCGGTCCCACGGTGTCGACGCGCTGGGAGTTCGACGTCGCCAGCATCGTGCCGCCGTTGCCCGCGTTGTCGTAGCCGCGCACGGTGGTGTAGTACGCCTGGCCCTGGACGAGCGTCAGGCCGGCGCTCGTCTGGGCGGCGGTGACGCCCGTGCTCGTCCAGTTCTTGGCGATCGTGCCGGCGCACGACGGGAGCGTCGAGATGCAGTACTCCCAGCGGTTGAGGCCGGACAGCGCGTCGCTGCCGCCGGGCCAATTCGCCGACGCCGTGGTGAGCGACTGCAGCCAGGTGAGGTCCGCGCCCGTGCCGTCGTTGACCGCGGGCGGAACCGTGGGCTCCACCGCGTCGACCGTCTGGCCGTTCGAGCAGAGGGTCGCGCCGGTGTTGCCGGCGTTGTCGGTCGCGCGCACGCACGAGTAGTAGGTGGTGGCGTGCACCAGGCTGAGCGCGTTGCTCGTCTCGGTCAGCGCGAGCGCATTGCCGGTCCACGACCTGGTCCCGCCACCGGCGCAGTCAGCTCCGGTCGCGGAGGTCGAGAGGCAGTAGTCGTAGCTGCCGATGCCGTTCGCGTCGGTCGCGGCGCTCCAGTGGCTCGACAGGGTGGACAGGCTCGTCGTCCACACCACGTCGGTCACCGGGCCGACGCCGTCGCGCGACGCGCCGGCCGGCCACACCGGCGGGATGCCGTCGATGAGCACGCCGTCGGAGCACGACGATCCGCTGACCGCGTTGCCGGCGAGATCCCAGGAACGGATGCAGACCCGGTACGTGGTGCCGTCTGCGAGCGCGAGGCCCGAGCGCGTGAGCGACGTGCCGGTCAGCGGCGCCGTGTCGGTCCAGGCCACGGTCGCCGCGCCGGCGCAGTCGGCGCCGCCAGCGGTAGTGGTGATGCAGTACTGGTACTTGAGCAGGCCGGAGGCAGGGGCCGGGTCGACGACGGTCGGCCAGTTCGCGTTCAACGTCGTGGCGTTGGACTGCACGTCGATGTCGGCGGCGAGGCTGTCGAGCACGGTGTTCGCGGCGAGGGCGGGCGTCGACACCGTGTCCTTGCGCTGGCCGTTCGAGCATGCCGATCCGGCCGAGGGGTTGCCTGCGTTGTCGTACACGCGCACGCACGCGAAGTACTGGGTACCTTCGGTGGTCGCGATGGGCGCGGCGGAGACGCTCGTCGCAAGGGCGTTGGTGGTCCAGGTGCGCAGCGCGCCACCGGCACAGTCGGCGCCGCTCGCGGACGTCGTGATGCAGTACTCCCAGCGGTTCACGCCCGAACCGATGTCCCCGCCACCCGACCAGTTCGCCTGGACCGTGCTGGCCGGGGTGTTGGTCTGGTTGATCCAGGTGATGTCAGCCGCGGTGCCGTCGTTGACGGTCGGGAGCGTCGGCAGCAGGGTGTCGACGGTCTGGCCGTTGGAGCACTGCACGGTGGAAGCGTTGCCCGCGGGGTCGTTCGCGCGAACGCACGAGTAGTAGAGGCCGCCCTCGGTGAGCGTCAGTCCGCCGCTTGTCTGGTTGAGCACGAGCGCGTTGTTGGTCCAGACCTTGGTCGCGCCCGCTGCGCAGTCCGAGCCCGACGGAGAGGTGGAGAGGCAGTACTCGTACTTCGCGACCGTGTTCGAGTCGGTGGCTGCCGACCAGTTGCTGCCGAGGGTGGTCAGGCTGTTGACCCAGGTCAGGTCGCCGGCGGCGGCGCCGTCGCGCCAGAAGGAGCCGCCAGGCCACGCCGGCGCGGTGTTGTCGACCTTGTAGGTGTTCGACGCGACGACGCGAACGTTGCCGGCGACGTCAGTGACGGTGAGCTGCAGTTCGTAGTCACCGTCGATGACTGCCGTCGTGTCCCAGGAGCAGGCCCAGGTCGGCGAGCTCGCGCCCGCGCACGTCACGCCTGTCGGCAGCGGGCCGGCGGGTGAGGGCGTGATGCGGCGCCACTGGAGTGAATGGGTCGCCACGCCGCTCGCGGCGTCGCTGGCGGTGCCGGACACCGCTACTGTGCCGCGGTTCCAGCTGCCGGTCGCGGGTGCGGTGATCGCGCCGTTCGGGAGCACGGTGTCGATTCGGAACTGGCCGCACGCACCGACGTCGGGCGCCGCGCATGACGTGGCGGTGAAGTTGTTCCACGCGCCGATCTGGTCGTCGCCGTTGAAGACGGAATCGTCCTCGACCGTGCGCCCGCGCATGTAATAGGTGCCGTCCGCGAGCGCCGGGGAGGTCCAGTCGTTGGTGGCGCCACCGAACGTCTGGCCGAAGGTGGAGTTGCCGGTCTGCACCACCGTGGCACAGGTCGCGTTCGAGCAGATCTGGTAGTTGATGTGGTGGTACCAGTCCGGATCGTCGAGGTCGGCGCGCAGGCGCGGCGTCGAATCGTTGGTCCAGCCGGTCGCCGAGATGGTGGTGGGTGCCGAGAGTCGCTGGTTGGCCGCGACGCCCGGCGTGTTGGTCGTGGCAGCGCCGAAGTTGATGAACGTGCTGAGCGAGTTCGTGTGGAGCAGTACGTTCGTGTTGTTCGCGCCCGTGTCGAGGACGACGAGCGCGTACTCGACGAAGACGTGGTCGCTCACGCCCAGGATGTTCGTGCCCGGATTGACCGTCATGTTCGGGATCGTGATGTTCGAGATCTGGTTGTTCAGGGCGAACACGACGGGCGCGCTCTGCACCCAGTCCGTGAGCGCGACCGGAGCCGGCGCGTCCTGCATCTCGGTGAACACCGCGTCACTCGGCGACGCGAGGCCCTTCCAGATGCGTGCCTTGACCGCGAGCGTCAGCGGGTTCGCGGTAGCCGAGGTCACCTGGATGCGGGCCTGCGCCGAGTACGGACCGAGGGGCAGCGTCACGCCGCCGAGCGATTCCTGAGCCCAGCCGAACTGACCGAGCCCCGCGCCGTTGTTGAGCGGGGGGTTGCCGTCGACCGGAAGCGGATGCGTGGCATTGGTGACCGGCGCCGCTTCCGGCACGGTGGTGTTGCCGTTGGACCAGAACATGTACTCGCTGCCGACCGGCTCGTCGACGTCGCCGATGGAGGTGCCCGTGTCGAGGCCACCAGGAGGCGTACCGAACAGGCCATTGACGGTGCCGCTGCCTGGCACGTACGCCGGCGACGGATAGAGCCACTGCGGGTAGCTCGACGCCGGGTCGAGCACGTACGGCAGCGCGATGCCGCGATCGTCGATCGTGACGCTCAGCAGGTCACCGTCGAGCTTCCACTCGAGGTCCTTGATGCGGCGGCCTGCGGCGTTCTGCAGGAACGGCTTGGCGAGCACCACGTCGGCGCCGTAGTGGAGCGAGCCGTCGGCGGCGATGACCGGGCCCTTGCCGCCCTTCCAGCTGAGCTTCCACCTCCAGGTCCGCACTCCCTGGCTGCGGTGGACGGCGATCGATTCCTTGAGGCTGCCCCAGCCGACCTGCTGGACGACGTCGTACTCGGTGGTGGAGTACACCGCGCCGAGACGGTACGCCTGCGCCGGAACCTGCGGCGCGCCCTGCAGGTCCCAGCTGGCACGCTTGCCGCCGGGCAGGGCGATGTCGAGGCGCCCGTCGAGCGTCCTGGGGAAGGAGACGACCATCGCATCGAGGTCCGTGGTCGGCGTGCCGAGCTTGCGGATCAGCGAGCGGACGACCCTGGCCTGGCGAGCGGTTCGGATGCAGGTCCAGATCGTCGACGTGCGCCGGCCGACCTTGCGGGTCGACTTGAACGCACCGAAGCGGCGAAGCTGCGCGCGCTGCGTGGCGGTCAGTCGGCGGGTCGAGCTGACAGTCGTGGCGCAGCGGATGCTTCGGGTGACGATCCGGGGAACCGGCGTCGCAGCGGCTGCTTCGGGCGCTGCGGTGCGTGCAGCGGGGGCGGCGAGCGCAGCCGTTGCGGTGGTCACGAGCAGTGCCACCAGGACGGTCGCGAGCAGCACGACGGCACGAACGATCGCTCGTCCCGCATGCCGTCGATTCCCCCACGAAGCCCTCACCCGTGTTGTATCGGTCGTTCGCGGGATGTTCGTGAGTCGTTTGGGCGATTTTCGGGAGCGTGGTGCAACCGGCGGCGCCATGCGGCCTACGACCGTTCAACGCATGAACTTTTCGGTGGTTTCTCGTTGACGAAGACTGGTCGGATTCAGGTCAGTTCAGCGACGGAACGCGGACGTTCGACTGACACATCGGAGCCGAGGAGCTCCATCGCACGCTCTGCCATCGCCGTGATCGTGAGGCTCGGATTGACGCCGACGTTCGCCGGCATCGTGCTGCCGTCGACGACGAGCAGGCCCTCGTAGCCGAAGGCGCGGTGGCGAGCATCGACCACGCCGCGCGCGGGGTCGGCGCCGATCGCGCAGCCGCCCAGCAGGTGCGCGGTGATGGGGATGTTGAAGAGTGCCTCGGTCAGCCCACTCTGCGGAATGCCGCCGATGTAGTCGGCGAGGCGCGAGGCGGATTCGTTGGCGATCGGCAGGAAGGTGGGATTCGGCCGACCGACGTCCTGGGCCGTCGAGTAGCGGATGCCCCGCCCGAGCAGGCGACGCCGACCACGCAGCTGGATGGCGTTGTCGTACGACTGCATGACCAGCACGAGGAACGATCGTCGTCCCCAGTGCTGCGGCCAGGTGATGCGCGCGAAGCGAACGGGATGCCGGAGCACCTGGCCGACGAACTTGAGCGGACGGCTCACGCGGGTGCCGTCGCCGACGAGCAGGGTGGACAGCATGCCGATGGCGCCGCCGCCCGCGCCATAGGTGACCGGCTCGATGTGGGTCTGCGCGTCGGGCCAGATGCTGCTCGAGATCGCGACGGTCTGCGAGAAGTCGTGCTCGTCGGTGCGGGCGGTGACCGCGAGGATCGACTCGGAGTTGGTGCGTACGAGGTGACCGACGCGATCGCTCAGTCGCGGGAGCGACCCGGTGAGGCGCTGGCGCAGCAGCAGCTTGGTGCTGCCGAGCGAGCCCGCGGACACCACGACTCCCAAGCGGGCGCGGAAGGTGCGGCGGCGATGGCGCAGCCAGGCACCCGGACGGGTGGTCTCGACCTGCCAGCCGTGCGAGCCGTCGGCGTCCGTGTCGGGTGTGCCGTCGAGGCCGAGCGGAACGAGCCGGGTGACCTCGCGGTCGGCGAGGATGCGCGTGCCGGCACGCTCGGCGAACCAGAGGTAGTTCTTGCGGAGCGTGTTCTTGGCGTTGTAGCGACAGCCGACCATGCAGGCGCCGCAGCGGCGGCATCCGGAGCGGCGCGGTCCGTCGCCGCCGAAGTAGGGGTCGTCGACCTCCACGCCGGGCTCGCCCAGGAAGACGCCCACGCGGGTCATCTGGAAGGAACCCTCGACTCCGAGGTCGCGACCGAGCTGCCGGATGTATCCGTCCGTGACGCCCGCGGGTCCGTAGGTCGTCACGCCCAGCATGTGTTCGGCGGTGTCGTAGTGCGGCGCGAGCTCGGCCTTCCAGTCGGCGAGGTCCGACCACTGGTCGGCGAGGTAGAAGGCGTCGTCCTTGGGTCGGTACAGGGTGTTGGCGTAGCCGAGGCTGCCGCCGCCCACGCCGGCGCCGGTGCCGATGAAGATGTCGCGGAAGAGCGAGAGGCGCAGCACGCCGCGCATGCCGAGCTTCGGCGCCCAGAAGAAGCGGCGCAGGTCCCAGGTGCTCTTCGCGTGCTCGTGGTCCTCGAAGCGGCGCCCGCACTCGAGCATGAGCACCGACTCGCCGCGTTCGGACAGCCGCAGCGCGGAGACGCTGCCACCGAAGCCGGACCCGACGACGATCCAGTCAGCGTCGAAGCCGTCGGTGTCGCGCGGGGCGTCGGCGGTGGCGTCAGCCTCGGCCATGCGGCTCGGACCAGTCAGGTTCGGGACCGCGCGGCACGATGCCTGACGGGTTGAGCTGGTCGTGCGTGACGAAGTAGTGGCGCTTGATGTGGTCGAAGTCCACGGTCTCGGCGATGCCCTCGACCTGATAGAGCTCGCGGGCGTGGGCCCAGAGACTGGGGTAGTCGACGATCCGGTGCAGGTTCGTCTTGAAGTGCGTGACGTACACCGCGTCGAAGCGCAGCAGCGTCGTGAACAGCCGCCAGTCGGCCTCGGTGATGCGGTCGCCCGCCAGGTACCGGCGCTCGGCGAGCATCCCCTCGATGCGGTCCAGGCTCGCGAACAGCGCGTCGTAGGCGTCGTCGAACGCGGTCTGCGACGTCGCGAACCCGCACGCGTAGACGCCGTTGTTGACCGTGGCGTAGACCCACTCGTTGATCGAGTCGATCTCCTCGCGCAGGTCTTCGGGGTACAGGTCGAGCTCGGGATGCTCGGCGAACTCGTCGAACGCCGAGTTGAGCATGCGGATCACGTCGCTCGACTCGTTGTTGACCACGCGCCTGGTCTTCGTGTCCCAGAGCGTGGGCACGGTGATCCGGCCCTCGAAGGTCGGGTCTGTGGCGAGGTAGCCCTCGGAGAGGTACTGCCACCCGTTGATGGGATCGGTCTCGCCGTTCGCGGGGTCGCCGTCAGGTGACAGGTTGAAGCGCCAGCCGCGGTCGTCTCGGATCGGGTCGACGACGGTCATCCCGATCGCCGATTCGAGGCCCTTGAGGCGGCGCACGATCATCGAACGGTGCGCCCATGGGCAGGCCTTGCACACATACAGGTGGTAGCGACCCGCCTCGGCGGGGAACTCGCTCGACCCGTCGCTGGTCACCCAGTCCCGGAAGCGGCTCTGCTGGCGCTTCCACGAGCCATCGGCGCCCGTTTCCTTGATGAACTGTGCCTGTGCCATGGTCCCGCTCCCTCCGCGTCCTAGAACGGAGCCTCGGTGGAGATGTCGCGCTCCGGAGTCGGCTCCTTCATCGCACCAGCATAGGCAGGTACGTCCTTCTCGGCTTCCGAGCCGGTCGACACGACAGCCTGGTACCACTCGTCGAGCGCCTCGGCGGTTGCCTTGGTGCCGAGCTTGGTCACCGCGGCCGGCGGGCAGCTGAGTCCCTTGCCCCAGGCGGCGGAGAAGAGCCCCTCGATGTCGCGGCGCGGCGCGATGACCCACTTCTCGTCAGCGTCGACGTAGTCGTCGTCGAGCGCCTTCACGAGGGCGTCGGCATCCGGCACCTTGGTGCCGGTCCAGACGGCAACCCCGCCGTGCTCGAGGTCGTGGACGACGAAGCCGTCCTCGATCGGGGAGTCGTAGATGCCGAACGGCGCCCAGTCCTCGTAGTGCTTGCCGGTCGTCGGCGGGAAGCTGTCGCTCAGGCGCTTGCCCTCGTCGACGTGCTCGGCCTCCTGGAGCTCGTACGTGCCGAACACGCAGCCCGCGTCCACGAGGTCCTTCCCGGCGGTGCCCAGCGTGTCGGTGAGGTCCTCGTCGGCATCGGGTGCGTCGACGGTGCGGATCTTGACGGGCCCGTCGGTATCGCTCGACTGCTTCGGGCTGGAATCGTCACCGCAGCCCGCCGCGAGGAGCGCGGCGAGCACGAGGGCGGTGAAGCTGGAGAAGGTGCGCATGACTGACATGGGGTGCGCCTACCCGGCCTCGCGCGCCCGACAAACCGTCACGCGCTCGTGGAACCGGCGAGCGGGCGGGGTTCGGTCGGCAGTTCCTCGCGCGGATCGTCCGTGAGGTCGGTCATGTCGCGGTCGCGGTCGAGCAGGCGGAACACCGCCGGCACGATCACGAGGGTCAGCAGCGTCGCGACGAGCAGCCCGCCGATGACGACGGTGCCGAGCGACTGGCTGATGATGCCGCCCTCGCCGGAGATGCCCAGCGCGAGCGGGGTGAGTGCCGCGATCGTGGCGGCCGCCGTCATGAGCACGGGGCGCACGCGCAGTCGCGCGGCCTGGATGAGCGCCTCGTCGCGAGGCACGCCCTGGCGGCGCAGCTTGAGCGCCGCGTCCACGAGCAGGATCGAGTTGGACACGATGATGCCGATCAGCAGCAGCTGGCCGATCATCGCCGGCAGTCCCAGCGCGCGCTGGGTGACGATGAGCGCGCCGAACGAGCCGATGAACGAGAACAGGATCGGCGCGAGGATCGTGAACGGGTGCGCGAGCGATCCGAAGAACACGACGAGCACGAAGAACACGAGCGTGATCGCCACGAGCATCGCGATCATCATGTCCTTGAACATCTCGTTGACGAATGCCGCGTCGCCCTGCTCCCAGTCGAGCGTGACCCCCTTCGGCAGGTCGAGCTTCTCCACCGCGGCGCGGATGTCCTTGGTGGTGCCTGCCGTGTCCTCGCCCAGCATGCGGGCGGTGATGCTGCCCGACAGGCGGCCTTCCACGCGGTTGACGAAGAGCGGGCTGGAGGCCTGCTCGAAGGTCGCGACCCGTGCGAGCGGGAGCGTGGAGCCATCGCCGGTCGCGACGGGCAGCTTGCCGAGCTGCTTGGGGTCACCGCTCACGCGCGTGCCGCCGCCGCTCACGACGACCGGCAGGACGCCGTCCTCATCCACCGTGATGGGGGTGGTCACGCCGCGCAGTGCGGCCTGGACGGCGTCGGCCGACACCGGCGCGTCCGCCTTGGCGCGCACGAGCAGCTGCGGGACCTCCTGCGCGGCCTGCGCCTCGATCTCGACGAGGTCCCAGCCATTCGCGCGCTTGTGCAGGAGCTCGTCGACCTGGGTGGCGGCCGTCGCGATGGACGCCTGGTCGTCGCCTTCGAGGTTGACCTGGAATGTGCCGCTCGGGGGGCCGTCGGTCAGCACCATGACGCTGAAGCCGTCGTCGTACTCCTTGAGCCCGAACGTGCGCAGCTTGCGCTCGGCGGCCTCGCCGTCGGCGCCGTCCTCGAGCGTGAAGAAGAACTCGGCGGTCGACGAGCCGATCGTCGGATCGAACGCGGCGTTGCCGCTGGGAATGCCATAGGTGAGCTGGACGTCCTTGAGTCCGTCGACCTTGGCGATCTCCTCGTCGAGCGGTGCGAGCAGCCTGCGCGCCTGTTCGACGGACGTGCCTGGCGGCAGCTGCGCGGTGCCGATGACCTGGCTCGCGCCCTCCGACGGGAGGAACTGCACCGGGATCGCACCCGCACCGACGGCGCCGAAGACGGCGACCATCGAGAGGATCGCGACGATGAGCACGGGCCAGCGCCAGCGGATGCCGAACTTCGTGGCAGGGATCACGGCGCGCGCGAGGGTGTCCTCGTTCGGGTCGTGCGGGCGGCCCGAGGGGCGCAGCACGTAGCTGCCGACGACCGGGATGAGCGTCACGGCGACGAGCAGCGAAGCGAGCAGCGCGGCCGTGACGATGATCGAGAAGGAGAGGAAGATCTCCGAGATGAGCCCGCCGACGAGACCGATCGGCAGGAACACTGCGGCGGTGGCGATGGTCGAGGACGCGATCGCGACCGCGACCTCGCTCGTGCCGTCGATCATCGCGCGATGGCGGGTGGCTCCGCGCTCGAGGTGCTTGTGGATGTTCTCGAGGACGACGATGCCGTCGTCGATGACGCGGCCGACCGCGATCGTGAGCCCGGCGAGAGTGATGATGTTGATCGTGAGGCCGAGCATCCACGCGGCGAGGATGCCGAACACGATCGAGGTCGGGATCGAGATCGCGGCGACGAGCGTGCCGCGCACGCTGCGCAGGAACAGGAAGATCACGATGACGGCGAACAGCGCGCCGAGCGATCCCTCGATGATGAGGCCCATGATCGAGGAGCGGATGTCACTCGCGGATTCGTAGAGCACCGACACCGCGTTGCCATCGAGGCGCTTCTCGGCCGTGTCGAGCACGTCGATGGTGCCGTCGACGGCGGTGACCTCGTCCTTGCCGGTCTCGCGGAACACCGAGATCGTGAGCGCCGGATCGCCGTTCACCGAGGCGTAGCCGCCGTCGGCTGCATCGGACTCGACGATGGTGGCGACGTCCGCGAGCTGCGTGCCGCCGACGCGCAGCTGGCCGAGCTCACCGGCACTGCCGAGGTCGGCGCCCTCGACGACGAGCCCGACGGGTGCGCCGCCAGGTCCGGGGACGATGCCGGCGTTGGTGCGGGTGCGGCTCGATTCGATCGCGTCGGCGACCGCCTGGGCGGTGATTCCGCGCTCGAGTGCACTGGGCTCGAGCGTGACCGACACCTGCGGATCGCTGCCGCCGCCCACGTCCACGCGCGCGACGCCGTCGACCGATTCGAGGTCGGCCTGGATCTCGGCGGCGTCACGCGTGAGGCCGGCGAGGTCGCCGTCGGTTGCGCTCAGCGTGGCGAGCACCACCGCCTGCTCCTGGAAGCCGCCGGCGAACTCGGGGTCCTCGACGATGTCAGGCAGGTCGAGCTTGGCGATGCGCTCGGTGACGAGGCGCTCGAGCTCCTTGGAGTCGCTGCCGTACGCGAGCTCGGTGTAGAGGCGCAGCTGGCCGTCGGAGGCGACCGTCGTGACGCCCTCGACACCCTCGATGGTCGCGACGGCCCGCTCGACCGGCTTGGCGACCTGCTCGTCGAGCGTCGCCGCGTCCACGCCGGGCGCGGCCATCGTGCCGATGCTGAACGGGAAGTCGAAGTCCGGGAACAGCTGCTGTCGCAGCTGGGTGGCGCCGACGATGCCGCCGAGCAGCACGAGGACGGTGGCGAGCAGGACGACGGATCGGCGCGCGAGGCACCACGTGACGAGGGCATGCATGCCGACAGGCTACCCGAGCTTTGTTGAACTTGACCCTGAAATTGGGACCTCAGGACCCGTCACTCCGTTTTTCGGGAGGACTGGCCGGGCGCTGGCGTGCCCGAGTGCCCCACGCCGCGCGAGGTGCGGTCACTGACTAACCCTGTGGGTCAGTAGGTGACCGAACCTCCCCGCGAACCGCACCTGCGTCGCACGTTGCGGTCGCAGGGCGCCCGAATCGTGCGACACGTGGCGCGAGCGGGTTGGCGCGAGCGGGGGTCAGACCGCGTCGGCGTGCTCGGCGCGGTGGGCGTGCGCTCCGACGGCGTTGGGCTCGAGCGCGCGCTCGATCACCTCGTGCAGCTGCAGGGATGGCTGGAACGTCATCACGTCGCGCACCTCCTGCGGCACGTCGGCGAGGTCGGCCCGGTTGCGTTCGGGAAGCACGACCTCGGTGAGGCCGGCAGCGTGCGCCGCGAGCACCTTCTGCTTGAGCCCGCCGATCGGCAGCACCTTGCCCTGGAGCGTCAGCTCACCCGTCATCCCGAGCGTGTGGCGCACGGGGCGGCCGGTCAGCAGCGACACGAGCGCGGTCGCCATCGTGATGCCGGCGCTCGGGCCATCCTTGGGAATGGCTCCCGCCGGCACGTGCAGGTGGAAGGTGCGTCCCTCGAACGCGGACTGGTCGATGCCGAAGCTGTCGGCGTTCGCGCGCACGTGGCTCAGTGCGATGCGCGCGCTCTCGCGCATGACGTCGCCGAGCTGGCCGGTGAGCACGAGCTCGCCACCGCTCGAGCCGGAGGACGGCATCGACGTCGCCTCGACGAAGAGCACGTCCCCGCCGGTGCCGGTGACTGCGAGGCCGGTCGCGACGCCAGGCACTGCGGTGCGCTCGGCGCTCTCATGCCAGACCCGTCGCTTGCCCAGTGCCGCGCGTGCGGCATCGGGGTCGACGACGATCGTCGACGTGTCGTCCTCGGTGTCAGTCGAGCCGGCGCCGACCACGCGCGTCGCGGTCTTGCGGGCGACGGTCGCGAGCGCGCGGTCGAGCTGGCGGACGCCGCCCTCACGCGTGTACTCGTCGATGATCGCGCGCACGGCCTCGTCGACCAGCGTGACCTCGCCCTCGCGCAGTCCTGCCCGGTCACGCTGGCGTGGCCAGAGGTGGCGCGAACCGATCGCGACCTTCTCCTCGGTCGTGTAGCCGTCGAAGGGGATGACCTCCATGCGGTCGAGCAGCGGGCCGGGGATCTGTTCGGCGACGTTCGCCGTCGCGATGAAGAACACGCCGGACAGGTCGAGGTCGACATCCAGGTAGTGGTCACGGAACGTGTGGTTCTGGGCCGGGTCGAGCACCTCGAGCAGGGCGCTCGAGGGATCGCCGCGCCAGTCCGCGCCGACCTTGTCGACCTCGTCGAGCAGGATCACCGGGTTCATCGTGCCGGCATCGCGCAAGGCCCGGACGAGTCGACCGGGAAGCGCGCCGACGTACGTGCGTCGGTGGCCGCGAATCTCCGCCTCGTCGCGCATGCCACCGAGTGACATGCGGACGAACTTGCGTCCGAGTGCGTGGGCGATCGACTCGCCGATCGACGTCTTGCCGGTGCCGGGAGGTCCGACGAGCGTGAGGATCGCGCCGGAACGCGGGTCGGCTTCGATCTCGCGCTCGATGCGCAGCTTGCGCACGGACAGGTGCTCGATGATGCGGTCCTTCACGTCGTCGAGGCCCGCGTGCTCGTCGTCGAGCACCTCGCGCGCGCGAGTCACGTCGAGCTCGTCCACGGTGCGCTCGCCCCATGGCACGTCGAGCAGCCAGTCGAGGTAGGTGCGGATGGTCTGCGCTTCCATCCCGCCGTCGCCCATGCGATCGAGGCGGCCGAGCTCGCGCTCGAACTGCTCGCGCACTGCGTCGGGCATGCCGGAGGCATCGAGCTTGGTGCGGTACTCGTCGATGACGGACGCGTCGTCGTCGCCCAGCTCCTTGCGGATCGAGTCCATCTGCTTGCGCAGGAAGAAGTCGCGCTGCTGCTTCTGGGTCTCGTCCTGGATGTTGTCGCGCACGCGGCGTCGTACCTGCAGCTCCGCGAGGACCTCGCGCTGCAGCTCGAGCGCGAGGGCGAGGCGCTCCTCGACGTCGAGCTTCTCGAGGATCTGGACCTTCTGCTCGTGTCGCAGGTCGGGCGAGTAGCCGGCGGTGTCGGCGAGCGTGCCGGCGTCGGTGATCGCGCGCACGAACTGGCTCACGCGATCGTCGATGCCACGGATCTCGATGATCTCCTCGACGATCGCCCGATACTCGCGCTCGGCCTCGGCGGTGCGTGCGCGGGGCGGGTTCTCGTCGGGGTGGGGTTCGACCGGCACGTAGAGGCGCCCATCGATGCCGGTGGTGGCGACGCCCGGCACGCCGCGATCTCCGCCGGTGACGACGGCGGCGCGACCGCCGCGGGGCAGGCGACCGACCTCGGTGACGTCGGCGATCACGCCGACGTTCGCGTACACGCCATCGTCGTCGCGCGGCACGAGCAGCACTCGGTCGCCGACGGACACGTCGACGTCGAGGGGCAGCGAGATCGTCATGTCCGGGAAGACGACCGTGTCGTCGACGGGGACCAGGAGCAGCAGTTCGTGAGACATGTCGGAATCCTCAGGTCTGGCACTCTCCGAAACGAGTGCCAACTGCGAGTACCGTACGCCCGTTTCCTTGCGCTCGCAACTACATGCCCGTTTTAGCGGGGCCGTGCCCGAAAACGACGTCGCCATCAGGGGTGCCCAGGGCGGATCGGTCGCCCCTGGCGAGCTGGGCGCGGTCGTCTGGTGACTGTCGCAGCCTGCCTCCACATGCTGGTGGCAGGTTGCCGCGGTCGATTCGCGTCGGCGAACTGTCGCATCCCGCCTCCACATGTTGGTGGTGCGCTGCCGCAGCTTGGCCGCAGTTGGGCCACAGTGGGAGGTCGTTGGGTTGGTGCTCGCCCCAGGTATAAATATTTCGGCGGCCTTGCGCCAGAGTTTCGTCATGGCTAAACTCCGGTTATGGCGACCCATCTCTCTGCATTGCGGAATGGCGTAGCTCCTCGGTCGGTTGCGGTCGAGGACTATGTGAAGTGCATCTGGACCCTCGAGGAATCCGGTGAGGAGCCCACGGGGAGCGCGATCGCGGCCAAGCTCGAGGTCTCGCCCGCGTCGGTCACCGGCATGGGTCGCAAGCTCGTCCAGCTCGGACTGGTCGAGCAGGAGCCCTACCGTCCGTGGCGCCTGACGGCCAGTGGTCGACTGCTGGCACTCGAGATCGTTCGCCACCACCGCCTGCTCGAGCTGTTCCTCGCCCGCTCGCTCGGGATGGGCTGGGACCGCATCCACGCCGAGGCGGAAGTGCTCGAGCACCACATCAGCGAGGAGCTCGAGGAGCTCATCGCGACGGCGCTCGGCGACCCCGAGTTCGACCCGCACGGTCACCCGATCCCGACGCGCGACGGCACGATGCCGACCCGGCGCATGCGATCGATCCTCGACGTGCCCGCGGGCGACGTCGCCACGATCGTCCAGGTGCGCGGCGAGACGCCCGAACTGCTGCGCTACCTGGACGAGCACGGCCTGCTCGTCGGCACGGCGGTGACCGTGGTCGCGCACGAGCCGGTCGCCGGAACCACGTCGGTTCGCGTGCGCGGCGAGGACCCGCTCGTGGTGATGGGCAACGACCTCGCATCGCGCATCGATGTCGACGGCGACCCGCACCCGGCTGCCGGTGACCGACCGGCGTCGGAGCGCTCCGCCGCCGAGCGGCTCGCGGCCGATCCTGCCGAGCGCGGCTCGGTGGAGGCGCGCATCATCGCGGTCGGCGCGGCAACCATCGCGCTGCTCGTGGCCGCACTCGCGGCAGTGCTGTTCGTGCAGGGCGCACCCGACGGCGAGCGCCGCATCCTCGCGGCCGACGCGCACGCCGCGATGCACGGCGACGGCTCGTCGGAGGATGCGCGCTCGGCGATGATCGGCGAGCAGGTCCCCGCGCCGGGCGGCCCGCACGACACCGACGACATCCTCTACCCACCGCCCGCCCAGCCCTACGAGCCGGGTCGGGTGCGCGAATTCACGCTCGACGTCGAGGAGACGATGCTCGAAGTCGCACCCGGACTGAAATTCCCGGCGTGGACGTTCAACGGCAGCGCCCCCGGACCCGTGCTGCGCGTGACCGAGGGCGACCGCGTGCGCATCACGCTGCGCAACAAGAGCACCCAGCCGCACACGCTGCACAGCCACGGCATCCACACGTCCGACCAGGACGGCGTGTTCGAGATCGTCGCGCCCGGCGAGGAGCACGTGTACGAATTCACCGCCGGACCCGCTGGCGTGATGCCGTACCACTGCCACGTCATGCCGCTCAAGAAGCACATCGGCAAGGGCCTCTACGGCACGATCATCATCGACCCGAAGGTGCCGCGACCCAAGGCGAAGGAGCTGACGATGGTCATGAACGCCTTCGACACCGACTACGACGGCGAGAACGAGGTCTACGCCGTCAACGGCAAGGCCTTCTACTACGCCAAGTACCCGATCAAGGTGAAGCGCGGCGAGCTGGTCCGGATCTTCCTGACCAACATGACCGAGAACGATCCGATCAACTCGTTCCACCTGCACGGCAATTTCTTCACCTACTGGCCGGTGACGTTCGACAACCCCAGCCTGTACACCGACGTGGTGTCGCAGATCCAGGGTGACCGAGGCATCATCGAGGCGCGATTCCCCTCCACGGGCGAGTACATGTTCCACGCGCACCAGACCGAGTTCGGCGACCTCGGCTGGATGGGATTCTTCGAGGTGGTCGCATGAGCAGCATCGATACCGACGTGTCAGTCGCACCGGTCGAGGCCGGCAGCCGCATCGCCTCGATCGGCGTCGCGGTCATGCCGATCGTGGTGCTCGTGGCGATCGTCGCCGCGGTCCTCGCCGGCGGCGACAGGATCCTCGGGGGCTTCGGACACAACCCACCACCGGCCGACGAGGTCGTCGTCGATCGCGTGCACTTCGTGGACGGCCACATCGAGGTGTCGATCACGAACCCGCAGAGCGACCCGATCACGCCTGCGGTCGTGTACGTCGACTCGGCGATCGCGTACGGCGTGGAGGGCCTCGGCGAGGAGCTCGGGCGCCACGACGACGCGACGCTCGTCATCCCGTACCCGTGGATCCAGGACGATCCGTACACGATCGACATCACCTCTTCGAGCGGCATCACCACGACCGTGGACGTGCCCGCGGCGGTGCCGGCGGCGCGTGTGGATGCGGGTGGCCTCGGCTGGGGCGCGCTCATCGGCATCCTCGTCGGCGTCGTGCCGGTCGCGCTCGGACTCGCGTGGCTGCCCGCGATGCGACGGCTGCGCCCGTCGATCGTGGCGGGATTCGTCGCCTTCACCGGTGGCCTGCTGCTGTTCCTGGCGATCGATGCGACTGCGGAGGCCTTCGACGTGCAGGCGCGTGTGCTGCCCGCGTTCGGGGGTGCCGGCCTCATCGCGATGGGGATCGTCGCGAGCATGGTGGCCATCTCGTTGCTCGGACGCTGGCTGCGGCACGGCGTGGTGGAGGACGATCGTGACGCGACGTCGACCGCGATGACGCTGGCGTTGCTCGTCGCGGTCGGCATCGGCGTGCACAACCTCGGCGAGGGGCTCGCGATCGGCTCGAGCTTCTCGCTCGGCGAGGGGTCGCTTGCGGTGTCGCTCATCGTGGGCTTCATGGTGCACAACCTCACCGAGGGCATCGGCATCGCTGCGCCGATCGCCTCGGCGCGCGGATCGCTTCGCGCGTGGCCGGCGATCGGGCTCGCGCTCGTCGCCGGCGTTCCGGCGGTGGCGGGGATCTGGCTCGGCCGCTACGTCGAGGGCAACCTGTTCGCAGCGCTCTGCTTCTCGATCGCGGCAGGTGCTGCGCTGCAGGTGGTCGTCGAGGTCTCGAAGTTCGTGCGGCGCGCGCCGGGTGGCGGATTCACCGCGCCGGGCGTGCAGGCCGGATTCGCGCTCGGGATGGTCGCGATGTGGCTGACCGGCTCGCTCGCCGGCTGAGGGATCAGCGCTCGATGGTGTCGAGCGTGCGAAGCCACCTGACGATGTGCGGGAGACTGTCCACGAACGCGCCGGGCTCGAGCGACTCGCGGTAGCACGCTGCCTGGAGCATTCCGAGCCAGCCGAACGCGACGTAGTCGGGGTCGAGGTCCGGGTCGGTGACTCCCTGCTGCTGGCCGAGGCCGATGGCCATCCGTACCTGTTCGAGCGTCTCGTGCTCGATCGCTGCGAGCAGGGCCCGAACCGCCTGCTTGTCCACGGTCACCGCGATCCGTCGCAGCTGGTGCAGCTCGAGGAACTCCGGCTCGTGGATCATCCGCTCGAGGTACTGCGCAGACTGCTGCACGATGTCGTTGCCAGCCGTCGCGTACTCGTCGTAGAGGCGGCGAACCCGATCCATCGAATCCTGGAGCGACTGCATGAACAGGTCGAGCTTTCCGGCGAAGTGCTTGTAGAGCATCGGCTCGCTGCATCCGGCGACCCGCGCGATGCTCGCCGTGCTGGCGCCGTAGTAGCCGACGCGGGCGAACTCCGAGCGCGCTGCACGGAGGATCCCCTTGCGCCGCTCGTCCCCGGTCAGGCGGGGGCGGGGCGGGTCATACTCGGTGAGTGCGGGTTCGCGCATGCCCCTCGATCGTAGACCGGGTGGCGTGGATAAATTCGTTCGAACGGAAGGAATGTATACGTTGGCGGCATCAGTTGGAAGGATCGTAGGGTGACGTGGCCCACGCGAATCCTGTTGTTGTGCACGGCGTGCTGCTTGCTCGTCCCGGCGACCGCCTTCGGGCACGGCGCCGAGGACAAGAAATACCGTACGGAGATCGTTTCGATCGAGCCGTCGGGGCTCCCCGTCGACGTGCGGATGAGCAAGGGCGACGAGATCCGGTTCGAGAACCAGGGCGACGAGGACCTGATGCTGTGCGGCTATGACGCCGACACGTGCGAGGAGTGGGTCAGGATCGGCCCCGACGGCGTCTTCGTCGACACGAACTCCAAGGCGTACTACTCCAACTCGGAGGAGGACCAGCCCGGCGCCGTGCCGGAGGACGCCGGCGAGGGCCCTCCCGGCTTCGAGCGCGTGCGCGAGGCGCCGGCCTTCTACGCCTACCACGACCATCGCGTGCACTGGATGGGGCGGGCACTCCCGCCGGGGGTCGACGACTCCGACCCGTCGACCCAGAAGGTCATGGATGGCGAGGTCCGGTTCCGGTACGGCGACACGCCGGGCACCGTGAAGGTGCGCGTCGACTACGTCGGCGGACAGACGTGGCTGCAGCGATACGGCGAGCAGCTCATCGTCGCCGGCGGCATCCTCGTGATGATCGTCGTGTTCGCGATCGACGCGGTGAGGCGCCGGCGGCGCGCTGCGTCACCCGTCGTCGCGGACGACGAGGTGTAACTCGCCCCGAGTGCCGGGGCGGGGTGCTCGCGCCAGACTAGAAGCCGAAGGCGGCGGGCTCGACGAGGAACGCCGCGTCGGCGGCGAGGTTCGACCAGCCGATGATGGCATCCTTGTGTGCCGAGAAGTCCGTGCCTGCCGGAGCGGAGCGCATCTCCTTGGCGAGCGCCATCGCGGCGTCGGCCGCGGCGCCGAGCGCCGTGGCGACCTCACGCGAACCGGAGTCGCGCGTGGTGGTCATGCGCAGCGACGGGATGCCCTGGTAGGACAGTCGCGCTGCGGCGTCGAGCGCTGCGGCGGCGTCTGCGCTGCCGAGCTTGCTCGCGGCGGCCTGGAAGCCGTTGGCGGCGTCGTGGAAGATGCTGGTGGTGATGGTGGGGGGAAGCGGCTGCATGTGCTGATGTTCGCGCGCACCCGGTCGAAGTGGAGCCCGCCGACGCGCGCGATGGCCGCCCTGACGCGCCGATGGCCCGTTTGACCACGAGCGTTCATGGTCCGCGTGGCGCGGGTAGGCGGCCGGCGATGGCAGACACGGTGACACTCAGCGAACAGGTCGAGGAGCTCGAGGCGCGCATCGCCACGCTCGAGGCGCGGATCCAGGCCCTCGAGGCGGGCGCGAGCCCCAGCCGCCGTTCGGGCAGCAGCGGAAGCGGCTCGTCGGCAGCGCTCGAGGTCGACGCGCGCGAGTGGACGACCCCGTACGCGATCGCCGAGCTCGAGGTCGCCGAGACGTGGATCGAGCTGCACGAGACGTCGGCGCGCCCGCAGCTGCAGCGGCTCATCCGCCAGGTCGTCGAGGAGGAAGGCCCGATCACCGAGCGCCTCGTGCTCGATCGCGTGCGCCGCGCATGGGGCCTCAAGCGCGCGGGCGGTCGGGTCCAGGAGGCGTTCGACCAGGCCGTTCGTCAGCTCGTCGCCCGCGCGCTCGTCGAACGTGACGACGATGCACTGCGACTGCCTGGAACGTCCCTCGTGACCGTGCGCGTGCCGACGAGCGAGGAAGCGACCCGCCGAGGCGCGGAGGATGTCCCGCGCGTGGAACTCGCGCTGGCGATGGTCCGCACCGCGCACGCTGCTGGCGGCTCGGTCGCGATCGACGACCTGACGATGCAGGTCGCCAAGCTCTTCGGCTGGACCCGTCGCGGCGGCGCGATCCAGGAGCGGCTGGATGCTGCCCTCGAACTGGCCGCTGCTCGGGGCGACGTGACCATCGACGCCAGGCGCGTTTCCGCCGCCTGATCCACAGAGGCGGCCACGCCGTGGCCGGGAACGGGATCGCGTCGATTCACGCGGGCCTCCGCGCGGGCGCCCGCGAGGGCGCACGAGCTCGTGCGGCATGCATTGCCGGATCCGACGATCCGTGGTTCGCTGGAGGAGCATGACCTCGACCTCCGTCAGCGCGAACCCGTCACTGACCGCACCCGCGGGTGCTGCGGTCGTGCCTGGCACCAGCGCGATCGGCACGCCGGCAGCCCCGGCCACCGGGATCATCGGCGGCGGCGCGACGCCACCCGCGGATCCCGCGCAGCTCATCGCCCTGCTGACGACGCTGCTCACGCTCCTTCGATCGATGCCGGGCGCGCAGGGCGCGCAGGTCGGCGCAGCCAGCGTGCAGGGCGGCGGCGGCGCCGCAGCTCCGGTGCAGCCTGGCGTCTCCGGTTTCGGCCCGACCACCATGGGTGGCTTCGTGGCGCTCGGTGCGACGCAGTCCGACGGCTTCGGCAGCGCGATGGGCTCGACCGTGGGCGGCGCACTGCTCGGCGGCACGCTCGGCACGTCGACCTCGCTCTCCAACGGCTCGGTGCCCGGCTACCTGCCGTCGATCGGCTCGGTCATCGGCGGCGGCGGTTCGTTCGGCACGCCCGCACCCGATCCCAATTTCGGCACGACGACGTTCGGCGGGTTCTCCGCGATCTCGCCGACGCCCGCCCCGACCCCGAGCACCTTCGGCACCGCGCCGACCGGCGCGACCACCGTCGGTGGCGTCGCGCTCGGTACCGTGGCAGGCGCCACGGGTGGCGGTGCAGCCGCAGCTCCTGCCGCCACGCCGCAGATCGACATGCGCCGCGTGCTCGGCACGCCCCGCGCAGGCGACGTGATCGACACGATCCTCAAGCGCGCCACGCTCAGCGCGGCCGCATCGCACAGCGAGGGCCAGTACATCGTCCTCCAGGACGCGAGCGGCGCGCAGCTGCAGGCACACGTGCACGGCGCGTGGTCCTCGAACCCGACGCGCATCCTCGAAGGCATCCAGCGCGGCTTCGTCCAGGTGCACCTGCACGAGGACGGCACGCTGCACCTGCACGACGTCGTCTGACGCCTCGTGTGAAGCGTCGATGAAGACGGTCCGCCAACGCACGCACGCGTGCTAGCGTTGCGACCATGACCGGCACCGACGGGCGCAACATCGTCGTCATCGAGGACGAGGACGCCATCCGTGACGTCCTCGCCTACAACCTCGAACGCGCCGGCTTCGAGGTCGCGACCGCAGGCGATGGCCGCGAGGGACTGCAGCTGGTGCGCGACCGCATCCCGAGCCTCGTGCTGCTCGACCTCATGCTTCCGGAGCTCGACGGCCTCGAGGTGTGTCGTCGCCTGCGATCGGATCCCGCGACCGCGCGCATTCCCGTGATCATGCTCACCGCGAAGGGTGACGAGGCCGAGATCATCGAAGGGCTCGAGGCCGGCGCGGACGACTACGTCACCAAGCCGTTCTCGCCACGCGAGCTCGTCGCGCGCGTGCAGGCGAACCTGCGCCGCAGCGGACGCGCGGGAGACGACGCGGCCGTCGAAGCGGAGCGCGTCGGCGCGGACGCCGATGCAGCCGACGGAGCAGACGGGGCGTCGGCCGACGTCGACAGTGCGCTCGCGACCGATCCCGCCCGCCAGCGCGTGCAGGTCGGCGAGGTCGTGGTCGATCCGGACCGGCACGAGGTGCTCGTGGCGGGCAGCGACATCCGCTTCACGCGCACCGAGCTGCGCCTGCTGCACGTGCTGCTGCGCCGTCCGGGGCGCGTCTACACGCGCGAACAGCTGGTCGAGCGCGTGATGGGCGACAACGCCTGGGTGACCGATCGCACGATCGACGTGCACGTGCGCGCGATCCGTCGCAAGCTCGGCGCGCATGCGGACGCCATCGAGACGATCCGCGGCGTGGGGTATCGTGGGCGCGACGTGGAGGAGCGCGCATGACACCACCCCCAGACACAGATCCGCTGCGGCTGCCGCTGCTCGGACGCAACGCAGCAGCAGAGCGACTCGTACGCGAGCGCACGTGGATGCTCGAACAGCGCGTGCGCGAACTCGAGCGCGAACGACAGGACCTCGGTCGCATCCTGCGCGGCCTGGGGGAGGGCGTCATCGCCGTCGACCGCGCGGGGATCGTCGTCCACGCCAATCCCGCCGCCATCTCGATGCTCGGCCTCGACACCACCTCGCTGCTCGGCAGCCACATGTTCGTGGCCATCCAGCAGCCCGGCGTGTGCGACCTCGTGGAGGACGTCATGCGCGGCGACGAAGGCCGCCTCGTTCGCGAGCTCGTGATCGAAGGACCGGCGGGCGGCGACGCCGTGCTCGTGGTGTCGGTGCGGCCGCTGCGCAAGGCCGGCAGCGAGGATGGCGAGGCCGAAGGCGCGATCGCCGTCGTGCGCGACGTCACCGAGCTGCGCCGCCTCGAGCGCGCGCGCCAGGACTTCTTCGGGAATGTCAGTCACGAGCTCAAGACGCCCGTCACCGCGATCCGCGGCGCGATCGAGACGATCATCGACGACCCGGACATGACCGACGAGGTGCGCGCGCGCTTCCTCGACGGCGCGAGCCATCACGCGATGCGACTGTCGGCGCTCGTCACCGACCTGCTCGCCCTCGCGCGACTCGAGGAAGGTCCGGGAGCGCTGCAGCGCACCGACGTCGACGTCGCCGGACTCGTCGGCGAGGTGCTCGCCGGCGCCGAGTCCACCGCCGGTCGCCGCGACATCGTGCTGGAACTCGCGGTCGAGACGATCGACGGCGCGCCGACGTTCACGGTGCAGGGCGACGAGGAGGCGCTGCGCCAGGCGATCGGCAACCTCGTCGACAACGCCGTCGCGCACAGCGACGAAGGTGGCGCGGTGCGAGTGGGGCTCGCGCGCACCGGCGAGGTCGTCCGCATTGCCGTGCAGGACAACGGCAGCGGCATCCCGGAAGATGCAGTCGAGCGGGTGTTCGAGCGCTTCTACCGCGTCGATGCCGCCCGCTCGCGTGCGCGTGGCGGGACCGGGATCGGGCTGTCGATCGTCAAGCACGTCGCGCAGGCGCACGGCGGATCGGTCGGCGTCGAGAGCGACCTGGGCGTCGGCAGCACGTTCACGCTCCTGCTCCCGGTTTCGTGACGCGCCGCTCGCGGTACCCACGAACCAGCATGGCTTCAGGTGACGTGATCGAGCTCGAGCGGGTCGTCGGACCAGGGACGAACCTGGGTGGCGGCGCAAAGGTCGTGGTGCTCAACGACGACCACAACACGTTCGAGGGCGTGGCGATGGCGCTGTCGCGGGTGCTGCCCGGCGTGGATTTCGATGGCGGCCTGGCGTTCGCCACGCGCATCCACACGGAAGGTCGCGCCGAGGTGTGGAGCGGCTCGCTCGAAGTGGCCGAGCTGTACTGGCAGCAGCTGCGCGATTCGGGGCTCACGATGGCCCCGATCGAGCGCGGGTAACCGCCGGTGATCGACGTCTTCCTGGTGCTCATGGTCGTGGGCGCGGGCGTGCTCGGATGGCGACGAGGCTTGGCCGTGTCGATCGCCGCGGGACTCGTGTTCACCGCGGCGGGACTGCCGCTGGCGGCGCTCGCGGCGGCGATCGGTCGACCTGCGCCCGCGCTCGCCTTCATCATCGGCGGCATCCTGGGACTGGTGCCGCTGGCGCTGCGCCTCGAGGCGCTGACGGACTGGCTCGATGAGCTGCTCGAGAGCGACGCGCTGCAGGTCGCGGACAAGGTCGGTGGCGCCGTCGCCAACACGCTCATCGCTGCGACGCTCGGGTGGTTCGTCGCGGCGCTCGCCTCGATCGCGCCGGGGGATTCGCCGACGCTCTCGGCGATGCGCAGCTCGGCGGTGTTCGGCGCGCTGGTGGAGGCGGTCCCGCCGCAGGGCGCGCTCGGCGTGGTGGTGCTGCGCTCGGGGCTGGTGCCGGCGCTCAACGGTCCGCTCGTGCTCGCGGAAGATCCGGATCCGGCGTCGGCGACGAAGCCTGCGGTGCTCGCGGCGCGCCGGAGCGTGCTGCAGGTTCGCAGCACGGCGTGCGACAAGATCGTCACCGGCACGGGATGGGTCGCGGGTCCCGGAATCGTCGTGACGAACGCGCACGTCGTGGCGGGCACGCGGCGGAGCTTCCTGTCAGGCGGTCCGCAGTACACGGGCGCGGCGGCGACGGTGACGGCGTTCGACCCGGTGAACGACATCGCGGTGCTCGCGCTCGATCCGGGGCAGCGCGCGCAGCTGCCACCGGTGCTGCGCATCGTCGAGCGCGTGCAGCACGGCGAGCCGGCAGCAGTGATCGGCTATCCGCTCGGCGGGAGCCAGACGGCCGAGCCGGCACGCATTGATCGCGTCGCGCCGTACGACGTGGAGCCGCTCACGGGTGGGGCGACGTCCGTCGCGAACATCCTCGCCTTCCGCGCGAAGGTGCAGCCCGGCAACTCGGGTGGTCCGGTCGTCGCCGAGGACGGCAGCGTGCTCGGGCTCGTGGTCGCCCAGGCGCTCGGGCAGCGCACCCAGGCGGCATACGGAGTTGCGAGCGCCGACCTGCTCAAGGCCATCGCCGCCGGTTCGAGCCGCGTGCCGATCGCGACGGGCCGCTGCCTCGAGGAAGCCGAGCTCACCACCGAGCGCTAGAGGTCGTGGCTAGTGCACGGGTCCGCGATCAGACCGCGGAGCGTGCGCCGAGCGAGGTGACGCCGGCGCGCGGGCCGTCGTCGGTGCCGATTCCCTCGTCGGACACGGCGATCGCCAGGCCGAACTCGGGAACGTTGTTGATCTTCGCGTCGCGGGCGAACAGGCGATCGCGCGACATCAGGTACAGCTCCGGGATGATCTCCGCGACGAGCTCGCCCTTGGCGTAGACGCGCACGACCGAGCTCTGCGACACGACGATGGCGACGGCCTTCGTCTGGGCCGTGATCGAGCTGCCGGCGGCGTGGCGCGTGCCGAGCCCGAGGCCGAAGGATTCCGAGCCGCTGATCTCCACGTTGATGTAGCGCGCGGCGGAGTGGAAAAAGCCCTCGTGGTCGACGACGAAGCCGCCATCGAGCTGGGAGAGCTCCTTGATCGTCTCGCGAAGGTCCGCGCGCGAGACGTGCAGCAGGTCGCGGTCGTGTCCCTTGAGCGGGTCGAGCAGCAGCGGGCGCGAGCGTTCGAGGACGGCTTCGTGGTCGCCGAACACGAACAGCGTCCCGACCTTGCGGCCCTCGCGACCCTCGCGAGCGAGCTCGACGGCGAGCTCGATGAGCTCCTCGAGCACCTGGCGCTTCTGGTCGGTGCACTTGACGCGGTCACACACCGAACCGAAGAGGCGCTCGATCACGTCGGAGCGCTGGTCAGGGGCGAATGCGTTCGGGAAGTCGGCCATGGGCGCAGCGTAGCACCGAGTTCACCGATCAGATGATCGACGCTCCGAAGAGCGAGCAGATGAGCTCGGACGCGGTCTCGGCCGTCTGGTTGCGCACGTCGAGGACCGGGTTCACCTCGACGATGTCGACGCTGTCGGGCTTCGCCGTGGCGATGATCTCGAGCAGCGTGTGCGCCTCGCGATAGTTGAGCCCGCCACGCACCGGGGTGCCGACACCAGGAGCATCGCGCGGATCCAGCGCGTCCAGGTCGAGCGAGACGTGCAGGAAGGATGCCCCTTCGGTGATCTCGAGCGCCTCGTCTGCGACGGCGGCAATGCCGCGACGGTCGATCTCCTGCATCGTGATCACGCGGGGCGCCTCGGGCGTGCGCAGGAACGCGCGCTCGTGCTGGTCCAGGTCGCGCGCGGCGATGATGACCGTCTTCTTGTGGTCGAGTGCGCGTGCGGGCCAGCGGTCGGAAGCGAAGCGTGGATCGTCCGCGCAGCGCCCGAGTGCGACGGCGAGCGGCATGCCGTGGACGTTGCCGCTCGGCGAGGTGGCGGGCGTGTTGACGTCCGCGTGCGCGTCGATCCAGATCGCGCCGCCCGGACCGTGCACGCTCGCCATGCCGCGCAGCGAGCCGATCGCGACGGAGTGGTCGCCGCCGAGCAGCATCGGGACGCATTCACGCTCGACCGCGTCGACCGTCATCTGGGCGGCTGCATCGCAGGCGCGCAGGATCTCCTCGACGAAGTGCGCGTCACCGGCGCCGGAATCGACGAGGCCGCGCGTTCGCACGAGCACGTTGCCGAGCTCGACGACGTCGATGCCCAGGTCGGTCAGGCGCTGGGTCATGCTCGTCAGGCGCAGCGCGGACGGGCCCATGTCGACACCACGCCGATTGCCGCCGAGGTCCATGGGAAAGCCGATGATGCCGATGCGTCGCATGGGCCGAGCCTACCGGCCGCGGGTCCGCGGGGCGACGCGGGCGACGCGTGCTCAGGGGCGCACGGCGCCGACGTATGCGGCGCCGCTCGGAAGCGGTGCCACCTCGACACGGCGACCGGTACCGGGCGCGTGCACGTACTGGCCGTCGCCGACGTACACGCCGACGTGGCCGAAGCCGCGATCCCACGTCCAGACGAGGTCGCCGCGCTGGAGCGCCGACCGGCGCACGCGAGCGCCGTGGTTCCACAGGTCGTAGCTGCTGCGAGCCGCGAGCGGCGCGCCCACCGTGGCGTACGCGAAGGTCACGAGGCCGGAGCAGTCGAAGCGCTTCGGACCAGCGGATCCGGTGTGGTACGGCGAGCCGACCTTGCCGAGCGCGGTGACCGTGGCGGCCTCGCGCTGCGCCGGCGTGGTGGCGATCACGCCCGACGCGGCGTGCGCGGGGGCGCCCAGGGCGAGCATCGCCCCGAGCATGCACAGCATCGTTGTCATCGTCCGTCGCACCATCGCCGGGATGAATTCGGCCGGTGCGGCGATCGAATTGAATGGCCTGAAGCGACTGAAATGCCTGCAGACGGCCACAGCACGTGGACGACCTGCAGCAACCGCGCCGTGGCGTGGATGCACCCGGTTCGGGGTGCCTACGGGCGTACGGCGCCGACGAACGCGCCGCCGCCGGGCAACTGCGCGACCTCGACGTGGCGACCCGACCCCGGGGCGTGGACGTAGCGGCCCCCGCCGAGGTACATGCCGACGTGGCCGAGGCCGCGATCGTAGGTCCACACGAGGTCGCCGCGCTTGAGGCCGGCGCGCCTGATGCGCACGCCGTGGCGGAACAGGTCGTAGCTCGTGCGCGCAGCGAGCGGCTTGCCGGCGCGGCGGTAGGCGTAGTTGACGAGCCCGGAGCAGTCGAAGCTGCTTGGCCCGGTGGCGCCCCACACGTAGGGGGAGCCTGCCTTGTGGGCGGCGACGCTGGCAGCCTGCATGCGCTGCTTGGCAGTGGTCGAGACGTGTCGGCCAGCTGCGTCGGCAGCTGGCGTGAATGCGAGCAGCGCACCCAGTGCGGACAGGACGGTGGTGGTCTTGGAGGGGAACATGGCGGCGACTGTCGGCACCCTCGGAGACGCCTTGAGTCACCGTCCCGCGCCTGAACCGTCCAGCATTCGGAGCACGCCCATGGATCGAAAGCGGCCCCGCGCGTCCGCGGATTTCGTGCTAGACGGCCAGCCCTAGCGGATGCCGGGGATCCGCCGCCAGAGCTTCACCACGCGCAGCAGCATCCGCGCGCGCTTGGGCGAATCGGTCACCCGCAGCAGCAGCTCGTAGCCGCCACCCTTCGCGAACGACTCCACGATCGACTGCTGGCGGCAGTACTTCTGGATGCCCGACGCGGCGTGGCGTCGCCCGAGCCCCGACTGGCGGATGCCGCCCATCGGCACGTCGTAGGAGTTGTAGATGAGCAGCGTGGAGTTGACGTTCGCCGTGCCGACCTCGAGCCGCCTCGCGATCGCACGTGCCTCGCGTCGCCCACCGGCCCACACCGACCCGTTGAGCCCGAGCTCGGAATCGTTGGCGAGCTCGAGCGCGTGCTCGGCGCTGCGCACCCGCTCGAGGCGCACCACCGGCCCGAACGTCTCGTCCGCGTGCGCCAGCATCGTCGAGTTCGTGTCGGTCAGCAGCGTCGGCGTCACGAACGCCGCGCCCGCCGCGGGCACGTCGGCGCCGCCGACCAGCACGGTCGCGCCCTTGTCGATCGCATCCTGCACGTGCGCGCGCACCTGGCCCGCGTGCTCGACGCTCGCGAGCGATCCCATGTCAGCGGAGAAGTCCGTCGACCAGCGCACGTCGAGTTCGCCGACGCGCCGGGTGGCGGCGGCGACGAATTCGTCCCAGATCTCCTCGTGCACGTACACGCGCTCGACGCAGATGCAGGTCTGGCCCGAGTTCGCGAAGCCGCCCGTCATGAGCCCGTGCACGGCGTCGTCGACGTTCGCGCCCGGCAGCACGAGCATCGGGTTCTTGCCGCCGAGCTCGAGCGAGGACGGGATGAGGCGCTGCGCCGCGCCCGTGGCGATGATGCGCCCGGTGGCCGTCGAGCCCGTGAAGCCGATCATGTCGACCGCGTCCAAGAGGGGTTCGCCGAGGTCCGGTCCGGTGCCGACGAGCACCTGGAACAGGTCGCCGTCGAGCCCGGCCTCGATGAGCAGCTCGCGCGCGAGCAGCGTCGACATCGGGGTGACCTCGCTCGGCTTGGTGAGCACCGCGTTGCCGGCGAGCAGTGCCGGCAGCGCGTCGGCTACGCCGAGGATGAACGGGAAATTCCAGGGCGTGATCATCCCGATCAGGCCGTGCGGGTGCCACGCGGTGCGTGCGCGCGTCAGCAGGGGCACGCCGCCGCGTGCCCGCTTCTCGTGCAGGTGGCGGCGGCCGTGCGCGAGGTAGTAGCGCGCGGTGCCGGCCACGGTGACGAGCTCGGCGAGCGCGTCGCGTCGCGCCTTGCCGTTCTCACGCTGGATGGTGTCCAGGATCTCGTCCTGGCGTTCGAACACCAGGTCGTGGAAGCGGGCGACGACCTTCGCTCGCTCACGCCACGTTCGCGCGGCCCAGCGTGCCTGCGCCGCGCGAGCTGCACGAGCCATCGCCTCGACGCCCGCCGGATCGGTCGTGGGAATGGACGCGACGAGCTCGCCCGTGGCCGGGTTGTGCACGTCGAGCTGGGCAGGGGTCGGGGGCGCGGTGGTCTCCATCGTGTGGTGCGTACCCGGTGGACGGCTACGTGCGATCATTGACGGCATGTCGCGCCGAATCCTCAACTGGTGGGAGGGCCTGACCGGACGAGGTCGGGTGCTCGTGGGCATCCCCGTGGCGTGGGTGGCGCTGTTCGCCTTCCACCAGCTGTTCCCGCTGCTCGACCAGGTCGATCGCGCGATGTACGCGACGATGGAGGCCGTGCCGATCGCGCTCGTGCTCGCGTGGGCCACCCAGAACGAGATGCGCCGCCGCCTCGAGCGCGCGGACGCGATCTCGAAGTGGGAAGCCGACCACCCCGGCGAGACCTGGCGTGGCTGACGCAGCGCCCGCGGCGCCGATGCGGCGCGTGCTCGTCAGCGGCATCAGCGGAGCGGGCAAGACCACGCTCGCCAGGCGGGTCGCCGCAGCCCTCGACCTGCCATACACCGAGCTCGACGCCCTCCACCACGGCCCGGGCTGGATCAAGCGACCCGAGTTCGAGGCCGACACCGCCGCCCTCGCAGCCAGCGATCGCTGGATCACGGAGGACCAGTACCAGTCCTTCATCGGCGACCTGCTCTGGCAACGCGCCGACACGTTG
This sequence comes from Thermoleophilia bacterium, assembly GCA_025964555.1. Classification (GTDB taxonomy): domain Bacteria; phylum Actinomycetota; class Thermoleophilia; order Gaiellales; family SKUG01; genus JAGQUL01. The sequence continues at coordinate 148,904 of JAOPYQ010000027.1, forward strand.
CTCTGGCTCGACCTGCCGCGGCGCGTCGTGATGTGGCGCGTCGTCACGCGCACCTTCGTGCGCATGGTGCTGCGGACGCCGCTCTACAACGGCAATCGCGAGCGGGTGCGCAACCTGCTCAGCTCCGGCCATCCGATCCGATGGGCCTGGACCCACCACGCAGATCGGCGGGCGCGGACCCAGGAGCAGGTGGCGGCGCATCCGGACGTCGTCGTCGTGCGCTTTCGGTCCACTGCCGACGTCGCGGCGTGGTGCGGTCGCCTGGGTGCTCGCGCCGAGGTGTCGTCGCCCGAACCGTGATGCCTGCGGAACTTCGGGCATACACCCCGTCGTGATCGAGTTCCGAGATGTCAGCAAGCGTTACCCGGACGGCACCGTCGCCGTCGAGTCGTTCAGCTTCGTCGTGCCGTCGCACGAGACGGTCGTGTTCGTCGGCTCCTCGGGATCCGGCAAGACGACGTTGCTGCGGATGGTCAACCGGATGGTGGATCCGACCTCGGGCACGGTGCTCATCGACGACCAGGACGTGCAGCAGGTCGACAAGGTGCAGCTGCGCCGCTCGATCGGCTATGTGCTGCAGGGCGTCGGGCTGCTGCCGCACCGCACGATCCTCGACAACGTCGCCACCGTGCCGATGCTCCGGGGCGTCTCGCGCGCGCACGCGAGGAAGGACGCGCTCGGGCTGCTCGACCGTGTCGGCCTCGATCGCGCGCTCGCCACGCGATATCCGAGCCAGCTGTCGGGTGGGCAGCAGCAGCGCGTCGGCGTGGCGCGCGCGCTCGCCGCGGATCCCAACATCCTGCTCATGGACGAGCCGTTCGGCGCCGTGGACCCGATCGTGCGCGCCGAGCTGCAGGTGGAGCTGCGGCGCCTGCAGTCCGAGCTGGGCAAGACGACGGTGTTCGTGACGCACGACGTGGACGAGGCCTTCAAGATCGGTGACCGGGTCGTGATCCTGAGCGCGGGCGGCAGGATCGAGCAGGCCGACACGCCGGAGCGCATCGTGGCCCATCCCGCCAACGACTTCGTCGCCGACTTCATCGGCGCACGCTCGGCCAGGCGCACGCTGCGCGTACAGGATGTCGACGGTCGCGAGGTCGTCGTCGACGGCGACGGCCGTCCGGTCGGAATGCTCGCCACGTGAACTGGCTGTCGCAGAACACGGACCTGGTCTTCGACCTGACGCTCACGCACCTGCGCCTGTCGATCCCGCCGATCCTGCTGAGCCTCGTGCTCGCGATCGCGATCGGCTACCTCGCGCATCGCCAACGCTTCGCGCGCGGCCCGGTGCTGACGCTCACCGGGCTGCTGTACGCGGTGCCGTCGCTGCCGCTGTTCATCATGATCCCGGTCGTGTTCGGCACGCCGCTGCGTTCGGGCTCGACGATGATCATCGCGCTGACCATCTACGGCGTCGCGCTGCTCGTGCGCTCCGCCGCCGATGCGTTCGGCTCCGTCGACCGGAGCGTGCACGAGACGGCGAACGCGGTGGGCTTCTCGCCGTGGGCGAGGTTCTGGCGCGTCGAGCTGCCGCTCGCGGGCCCGGTCCTGCTCGCCGGACTGCGCGTGGTCGCGGTCAGCACGGTCAGCCTCGTCACCGTCGGTGCAGTCATCGGCATCCAGAGCCTCGGCACGCTGTTCACCGACGGCTTCCAGCGCGGCATCCAGGCCGAGATCTTCACCGGCGTCATCCTCACGATCCTCGTCGGCTACCTCCTCGACACCGCGTGCGTGTGGACGGGCCGGCTGCTCATGCCATGGACGCGCCCGCGCCCGCGCACGAACTCGCGCGCACCGCTGCACGTGCCCGCCGACGTCGCAGGAGGCGCACGATGACGCTGGTGCAGGGCGCCCTCGACTGGCTCGGCGATCCCGCCAACTGGCGCGGACTGTCGGGCATCCAGCAGCGACTCGTCGAACACCTCGCGATCACCGGAGCCGTGATCCTCGTCGCCGCGCTCATCGCACTGCCGCTCGGGATCCTCGTCGGGCACACGCGGCGCGGCCGGGGGACGGTCGTCGCACTCACGAGCGGCGTGCGGTCGATCCCGACGCTCGGCCTGCTCACGATCCTCGCGCTCAACCTCGGGATCGGGCTCACCGCGCCGGTGCTCGCACTCATCGTGCTGGCGATCCCGCCACTGCTTGCGGGCGCGTATGCCGGGATCGAATCGGTCAGCGTCGACGCGGTCGATGCATCGCGCGGGATCGGCATGACCGAGTGGCAGCTGGTGCGCGCCGTCGAGGTGCCGCTCGCGCTGCCGGTGATCGTCGGCGGGCTGCGCTCCGCGACGTTGCAGGTGGTGGCCACGGCGACCTTGGCGGCCTATGTCGCGGATGCGGGGCTCGGCAGGTTCCTGTTCAGCGGACTCAAGCAACGACAGTATTCGGAGATGTTGGGCGGCGCGATCCTCGTGGCGACCCTGGCGCTCGTGCTAGAAACCGCACTCGCGCTCATGCAGCGAGTGCTGACGACAGTTCCCCCAGACACAGGACGACCATGAACCCCTCGCTCCACCGCCGCCTGCTCCAGTTCGGCATCGCAGCCCTCGCATCCGTCGCGCTCGTCGCGTGTGGCAGCGACGACTCCGATCCGCTCAAGGATTCCTCCTCGTCCAAGACGTCGTCGGGTGAGACGATCGTGATCGGCTCGCAGGACTACTACTCGAGCGAGATCATCGCCGAGATCTATGCGCAGGCCCTCGAGTCCGCGGACTACACGGTCAAGCGCGACTTCAAGATCGGCCAGCGCGAGGTGTACGTGCCGGAGATCGAGAACGGCTCGATCGACCTGTTCCCGGAGTACAGCGGTCCGCTGCTGCAGTACTGGGAACCGAAGACCGAGGCGCGCCTGAGCGTCGACGTCTTCGACGCGCTCGTGGAGGCCGCGCCCAAGGGGCTCAATATCCTCGACCAGTCCGACGCCACCGACCAGGACTCCTACGTCGTGACTCGCGAGTTCGCGGACGAGTACGACCTCGAGACGCTCGAGGACCTCGCCAAGGTCGACGACAAGCTCACGATCGGGGCGAACTCCGAGCTCGAAGGTCGCCCCAACGGACCGAAGGGTCTCGAGAAGGCGTACGGGTTCGAGCCCGCGTTCACCCCGATCGAGGACAGCGGTGGCCCGCTCACGGTCAAGGCGCTCAAGGACGGCACCATCCAGATGGCGATCATCTACACCGCCGACCCGTCGATCTCGAAGAACGACCTCGTCGCGCTCCAGGACACCAAGGGCCTGTTCCTCGCGTCGCACGTCGTCCCCGTCGCCAGCGACAAGCTCGACGACGACGCGGTCGCGATCATCAACAAGATCAGCGCCGAGCTGACACCCGAAGGCCTCGTGGCCCTCAACGCCGAGAGCGTCGACAAGCAGTCACCGGCGAAGGACATCGCCAAGGGCTGGCTCGCCGACCACGACGTCACCGCCTAGCAGCGCGAATCAGCTCCCGTTCGTTCACTGACCCCGCAGGCGGGTAGCCCGTGGGGAAACGCGAGAGCGAATGGGAGGCGACATGCACCTGCAGCGTGATGCGGCGCCCGGGATCCACCGGATCGAGGACGCCTACGTGAACTGGTACCTCGTCGAGGCCGAGGATGGCGTCTGCATCGTGGACGCCGGCCATCCGCGGTCGTGGCACTCGCTGGAGCGAGTCCTCGAGGGACTCGGTCGCGTGCCCGGCGACATCAAGGCGGTGGTGCTGACCCATGCCCACTTCGACCACGTCGGTTTCGCCGAACGCGCGCGCACCGAGCTCGACGTCCCGGTCTGGGTGCACGAGGCGGACGAGGCGCTCGCATCGGACCCGTGGGACTACGAGCACGAGCGCAGTCGACTGCCGTACGCGGCGAAGCATCCGTCCTTCGACGTCGCGTTCGCGGCGATGGGCGCCGAGGGCGCGCTGTTCGTACGAGGCGTGCAGGAGGTGCGCACGTTCACCGACGGCCAGGTGCTCGCGGTGCCGGGATCGCCGACGGTCGTGCACGTCCCGGGCCACACCCACGGATCCTGTGCCCTGTACTACCCCGAGCGGGACACGCTCATCACCGGCGACGCCATCGTGACGCACGATCCGTACACGAACGGCGACGGCCCTCGCATCATCGCTGGGGCCGCCACCGCCGACTCGGCCCAGGCGCTCGCCTCGCTGGACGCGCTCCTGCAGACACCTGCGACGCTACTGCTCGTGGGGCACGGCGAGCCGTGGGTCGACGGCGTGGAGTCGGCGGTCGCGGCGGCGCGCGAGGTTGGCGCCACCTGACGCCATCTGACGCGACCGGCTCCCGGCCCGGCGCTGCCTCTGCACGTGCGTGGCCTGCTTCCATGCAGGCGTGGCCGAGCACCCCGTCGCCTACCGCGTGATCGCGCCGCACGGCGCGGCCACCTCGATGCAGTCCCAGCGCAGCTGGCGCAGGGTCGGCATGCGCCACGCGTTCCAGAAGTCGCCGTGCATGCCGGTCGGGTCGAGCATGTCGTCGGCGAGGCGCACGATCGTCGGCGACTGCGGCCGCACCGGCCACGTCACGAGCGTCGCCACGCGCATGATCGCCACGGGGTGGCTCGACGGGCAGACCGTGTGCGGCGTGGCGCCGCCGACCGATGCGTAGGCCATGTGCGACCTGTGGTTGGCGGAATCGAGGTGGCGCCCGTCCCAGCAGTCGGGGAAGCGCACCCACGCGCCAAGCCGCTCGCCGTTCCGGCAGGCCGGCACGACGTTGGACTGCGTCATGCGCCCGCGGCCCACGCACTGCCAGCTCGTCACGCGCATCGACTGCGGCGTGGTCGAGTGCAGGTCGCCCGCGATCATCCGCAGCCCGCGCGGCGGAGCGGCGGCCTGGCGCTTGCCGGCGCGTTGGTAGTACACGGTCATGGCGCCATGCACGAGCGTGCTGCGTACCTCGAGCGTCGGAACCCAGTACGCCGCGGTGTCGCTGCGGCTCGCGCAGCTCGTCGCGGAACGCTCGAGCGACGCGGTCGTCGAGGCGGCATCGGCGGAGCGCGCACCGAAGAACTCGTGGCGGTGCGCAGCGCCCGGACGGCCGGGATAGACGATCGGGTCGTCGTTCGCGACATGCGAGCTCGCGCACTCGACCCTGAAGGAATTCGCGAGCGCGTCGGACGGCGCGGCGAACGTCGTCCCCATGAGTGCGAGGAGCAGCGTGAGCGTGAGCGGGAGTGGACGGCGGTGCATGTCAGTACGTGCCGTTCGGACCGATCGTGGGGATCGGCTGCGCGCCGGGACAACCGCGGTTGGATCCGGTCCACGGCAGCTTCACCACGACGCTCGAGGCGTTGTCGTCCTCGTTGGATTCGTAGATGACGTTCGTGGGGTCGGCGACGTGCACGTAGGCGAAGCAGCCGCGCAGGCCGGTGACGTCGATCCAGTTCTCGTGGTAGGTGGACGGGTACACGTCGCTCCAGCCGACGGACGTGCCGAGCGTGACGGTCTGCTGCGAGAGGCGCTGGCTGCAGCCCGGGAAGTGGTAGCGGCGCGGTGAGCCGGGGAGCCGGCCGAACCGGCGCTGGAGGTCCCGGAGGCAGTACACCGTCTTGGGGCCGATCTTGGTGCGTTCGACGGGGTCGCCGGCGGCGTTGAGGCGCCACAGTTCCATGCGCGCGGCGCCGTTCCACTTCCAGTAGCGGTACTGGCCGGGGACCGCCTTGAACAGCAGCTTCGCGCCGGTGTCGATGAGCACGGGGGTGTCGTTGACGCGGTGCAGCACCTGTCGCGCGGCCATCGTGAACTGGCTGTCGCGGCGGCCGCGGAGCGAGGCCGGCCCGGTGCCGCGGCTGTCGAGCGAGTTGGTGCTGTAGAGGATCGAGCGTCGACCGCGGTGGCCAAGGGCGACGTCCGCGGGCCTGGACATGCGCAGGTTCGGACAGCGGAAGCTCGCCTCGTCCGGGCCGTAGCAGGGGTTGAGGGGGCGGCTGCGCGGGCCGGTGGTCGGATACAGGTAGTGCAGGCGCCAGGTCGCGTCGTCGGGCATCGGGGTCGGCTCGCCGGGGCGGTCGGGGTGGGGCACGCCACGCCATGACCAGGCGAGTGCGCCGGCATAGCCCTGGCGAACGTACGCGTCGAGGGCAGTGGACGCGGCGTCGTCGGAGGGGGCGTCGAAGCCGCCGATCATGATCGGGGCGTCGGCGGCCTCGGCGGCGCGAACGTCGGCAGCGGCGCGGCAGGTGGCGCAGGCGTCGCCGGACATCGTGGTGATGTGCTGGGGGTCGTAGGCGTCGACGCGGAGGCCGGTCCAGACGTCGATGCGGGTGATGTCGCTCGGGCCGATGAGGATGTTCTTGGTCGGGGCGGCCGCGCGCAGCGGCTCGATGATCCCGGCGGCATGGAGGCGCAGCTGTTCGCGGGTCGCGAGGGCGGTGTCGGCGAGGCGTTCGGCGCCGGTGACGACCTCCCACCCGAACAGGTGGTGGTGGTTGCGATAGCGCGCGAACAGCGGGCGCAGCGCGGCGCCGAGCGCGGCGGACTGGGCGGGGTCGGTGATCCAGGAGCGCGGGATGCTGTCCGGGTCGGGAAAGAGCACCGGGAGGAGGAAGACGTCGTTGCGCTCGGCGAGCGTGAGGGCGACCTCCATGTCGAACACCACGGCGGGGTTGACGGCGGTGGGGGTGCCGTCGGCGGTTCGCTGCACCTGCCAGGCATCGTTGGGGAAGAGTTCCCAGCGCACGACGCGAACGCCGCGGCGCGACATGTCGCGGAAGATGACGTCGAGCTTGTCCCGGTTGGCACGAACGCCTCGGGTGCGGCCGCAGCCGAAGTCGCAGCCACGATCGATCCAGGGGAGATTGGCGCCGAGCGCGAACCAGCGGCCGTTGAACGCGTCGAGGGGCGCGATCGGCTGGACCGGCGTGGCGGCGCCGGCAGCCGGAGCTGCAGCGAGCGTCGGGGTCGTCGTCGCGGCGGCGGCGGCGGCGAAGGCCGCGAGCACGAGAACGCCGACGAGCGTGATCGCCCTCCCGTACGCGCGCGCACGCGCGCGCGGGAACGAGAAACGACCGGCGAGACGGTCGAGGATGGTGGATTCCGGATCCAGAAGCATGGTCGCTATGTATCACGCCGAGGCCGGGCCGCGCATGGTGCGACGCCTCCCGAACGATCGATCCGGAGCGTGCTGGAAGGTCTGCAATGCGTCGAAGGCCAAGGGTGCGGCCCTGCGTCCGACGGGCTTTTTCGTCGTCGAGCGGTAGAATTCCGGAAATTCGAGGGCGTAGGGTGCATGCAGCCTGCGACATGGCGGCCATCGCGGGCCTTGACCCGAACACACGTCCGTCCCTAAGGTTCCCGCTCCAGATGGCCCCATCCACATGGACATCCCCGCGTCGCCTCGCGACGCTCATGGGATGCACGATCGCCGCCCTCGCGCTGCTGCTCCCCGCCGCGCAGGTCTCATCGGCATCGAGCATCGCCCAGCTTGCCTCCCGCCTCGCGGCCGACGCCGGTGGGCTCGCGGATGCGCGAACGGACCTCGAGCAGGTCCGTGACGAGTTGCGTGCCGTGCGCGGCGAACACCGTCGGCTGCGGGTCGAAGTCGAAGGTCGTCTCGTCGCGATCTACAAGCACGGCGGTGGCGGCGATGCACTCGCCCGCATGGCCGGCGGCGAGTCGATGCGCGACGTCGGCAACTCGCTCGACGCGCTCGACCACGTGGCAGACCAGGACGCCCGGCTGCTCAAGCGCTGGCAGCTGCTCGACGCCAAGCGCACGCGACTGCTCAAGCGGCGAACGCACCTCGAGCACGAGATCGACCGGCTCGAGGAGCGAGTGCAGTCCTCGCGTGAGCGACTGAGCGCCGCCGAGGCGCGCGTCGCGAAGGCGCGACGCGACGCGGCGGCGATGGCGACGATCCAGGATTCGCCACTGCTGCCGAGGGTCGGCAATCCCGAGGTGACGGCGGTCGAGGCCGAGAGCGGCTCGAACCCGTCCGCGGACCAGCCGATCGGCTTCCAGCAGTCGGGCACGGCGTCGGTGTACCACGATTCCTTCGCCGGCGAGGAGACCGCCAACGGCGAGGTCTACGACCCGAACGCGTTCACGGCGGCACACCCGTCGCTGCCGTTCGGCACGTGGGTCACGGTGAGCGGGCCCGGTGGCTCGATCCAGGTGCGCATCAATGACAGGGGCCCCTTCGTCGGTGGCCGCATCATCGACCTGTCGCGGGCGGCGGGCGATGCGATCGGGCTGAGCCTCGGTTCGGTGACGCTCAGCGTCGATGCGTAGACGGCGCTAGTGCGCCCACTCGACTCGCGGCACGCGGCGCTGGAGCGCGGCGGGCATCCACCAGTTCGCGGGGCCGAGCCAGCGCATCGTGGCGGGCAGCAGCAGCACGCGCACGATCGTCGCGTCGAGCGCGAGCGCGACCGCCATCCCGAAGCCGATCTGCTTGATGAGCACGAGCTCGGTCGTGGTGAACGCGATGCCGATGACGATGAGGATGAGTGCCGCCCCGGTGACGAGGGGCGCGGTGGCGGCCACGCCGCGCGCCGTGGCTTCCTGGTCGTCGTGACCGGCCTGGTAGAGCTCAGTGACCTTGGCGAGCATGAACACCTCGTAGTCCATCGACAGGCCGAAGAGCAGGCAGAACAGGATGATCGGGATCGTCGCCTCGGTGTAGCCGATCGGCGCGGTGCCGAGCAGGTCGATCCCGACGCCGTTCTGGAAGACCGCGATCACCACCCCGAGCGAGGCGAGGATCGACAGCGTGTCGAGGACGATCGCCTTGAACGGAAGCGTCAGCGAGCGGAACGCGACGGCGAGCACGATGAGCGTCGAGACGAACATGAGGATGAGCGTGTGCGGCATGCTCGACTTGATCGCGTGCAGGAACTCGATCTCGCCCGCGCCCTGTCCGCTCACGAGCATCTCGACCGGGAAGTTCGTGCCCTGCACCTCGCGCGCAACGGCTCGCGACACGGCGCCGCCATTGCCGAGTGACCGGTCGCCGTAGGCGTTGAGCAGCGTGCGGCCGCGCTCCTTGTCGATCTTGACGATCTCGGTGCGGCGGATGTGCTCGACGCCGAGCAACTGCGCCTCGATCGTGTCGAGCTCGGCCTGCTTCGACGTGCTCGCGATCATGATCACCGGCGACTCGACGCGCTCGTCGAACTTCGACTCGAGCTGGCGCTTGGCGACCATCGACAACGAGTCGGGCGGCAGGATGTCGTCGTGGGGCACGTCGAGGTGCGCGCCGAGCGTCGGGCTTGCGAGCACGACGAGGATGGCGATGCCGCCGAAGATCGACAGGCCCGGCTTCTTCATGACGAGATGTGCGAGCCGGTACCAGCCCGTCGTCGTGGGGTCGCGGTCCACCTGCACGCGGCGCACGGTCCACTTCTCCACGCGATGGCCGATCAGGCCGAGCACGGCGGGCAGGAGCGTGAGCGACGCGAGCACCGTGACGGCGACGACGACCACGCCGCCGAGCGCGATCGCGAACATGATCGGCAGCGGCATCGCGGCGAGTGCGCCGATGCCCGCGATGACCGCAACGCCGCTGATCGCGGCGGCCCGGCCACTGGTGGCGACCGTGGTGATCGTCGCCTCGCGGACGGTGCGACCCGCGGCGAGCTCCTCACGGAAGCGCGACACGCCCAGCAACGAGTAGTCGATGCCGAGCCCGAAGCCGAGCATCGATGCGATGTTCATCACGAAGATCGACAGGCCGAGCGGGATCGACAGCACGTGCAGGATCGCGAGCGTCACGACCACCGAGGTCAGGCCGACGAGCAGCGGGATGCTCGCGGCGACGACCGTGCCGAAGACGAACAGCAGCACGAGCAGCGCGAGTGGCGTACCGATCGCCTCGGCCTTGGCGAGGTCACGCTTGGACAGTGCCGTCGTGTCGGCGAACACCGCCATCGTTCCCGCGATCTGGAATTCGTCGCGATCGTAGCCGGCCGACTCGATCGTCGCGAGCAGTTCCTCGTAGCCGTTGATCGCGATGTCGTCGGTGTCGTCGAAGTAGATCGTGAACGCGACGAGCCGCCCGTCCGTCGACGCGCGCGCCTTCCCGACGGACAGCACGTGGGGCACCCGGTACAGCGCCGGCGTGATCTTGTCGAAGCGCTTCGTTGCTGCATCGAGCGGACCCGGCACCATCACGACCTGCTGGCCGACCGGCATGCGGAACTCGTCGCGCATCTCCTCGATGACCTGGATCGCCTCGCCGTCCTTGAGCAGGAAGCCGCCCTGGGTGAACGACTTCTCGGCTGTGCCCGCCAGCGGCAGGCAGGCGAGGACCATCACGATCCATCCCCACGTGATCGTCTTGCGCGCCTGCCACACGCCCTCGGCGAATCGGACGAGGCCGCCGCCGGTATCGGGCAGCGACGAGGGCGACGGTGCCGGCGCTCCGGGCAGCCCCACGAACACCTCGCCGGGAAGCGCGCCTGACGGTGCGCCCGGGTGCGCAGCCGGGATGCCCGAGGCCGCGTCGTCGAACATGAGGTCGGCGCAGCGCGCCCAGACGAGTCGACCTGCGCCGGCGTCGACGAGGGCGAATGCGCCATCGAGGCGAACGATCGTGCCGCGCAGGCCGTCCTCGGTGGAGACGATGTCGCCCGGGACGACGCGTGCTGGCACCGGGCGCGCGCGTGGCGGCCGGAGGAGGAAGACGACCGCGACGGCCGCCATGCATGCAAGTGCCCAGAAGATGGCGACGTCCCCTTTCCCGCGTCGGACCCGCCCTGCCTGAGCTTCGATTCAGGTTCGCCTCGCGTCTCATGCGCGTGTCGAGTCGATGCTCGGTATGGTCGCGACCTGCCGACGACGGTGGCCCGAAACGGGCCATGAAACGGCCGTCTGCGGTAATCCCGATGATCTGGTAACGAGGTAGCCGGTTCGCGCCGGAACGTGCTCCATGACGAGGTACGACACGCGATGACAGCGACCCCATCACGAAACCGCCGAGGCAGCCTGCACCGACAGGTGCGGCCCGCGATCACGCGAACGGTGAACCGCCCGACCGTGCGCGCGGCGATCGCCGGTGTCGCCTCGTACCTGCCCGACGAGGTCGTCACCTCCGAGGAGGTCGAGCGCCGCATCGCCGAGGCGAGCGTCGAGCACGGCTTCGTGCCGGTGCCCGGCATCGTCGAGAAGCTCACGGGCGTTCGCGAGCGCCGCTACAAGCGCCGCGACCAGAACACCTCCGACCTCGCGGTGGAGGCCGCCATCAAGGCGATGGCGATGGCGGGTGTCACCATCGACGACATCGACCTCATCGTGTTCGGCTCGTCGAGCCAGGACCTCATCGAGCCCGCGACCGCGCACATCGTGAGCGCGAAGCTCGGCGGCCGCGCGGTCGTCTTCGACATCAAGAACGCCTGCAACTCGTTCATGAACGGCATGCAGGTCGCCGATGCGCTCATCCGCACCGGCCAGTACAGGAAGGCGCTCATCTGCTCGGGCGAGTGCCCAAGCGAAGCGGTGCGCTGGGAGATTCGCGACACGCAGCACATGAAGGACTCGTTCGCCGGCTACACGTTCGGCGATGCCGGCGCCGCGATGGTCCTCGAAGCGCGCACCGATGGCACCGGCATCCATGAGATCGACGTGGTCGCAGCGAGCCGGTACTGGGAGCTGTGCACCCTGCCGACCGGCGGCAGCATGCACCCCCGCGACCTGGAGAAGACGTACTTCGAGGGCGACGGCACGGCGCTGCGCGACGCGTTCATCGAAGTCGGCCCTGGCGTGATCATCGAGCTGTTCAAGCGCACGCGCACCACGTTCGACGACTATGACGTCGTGCTGTTCCACCAGGTGAGCGAGCAGATGCTCGACGTGTTCCTGAACGTGAGCGGCGTGCCGGAGGAGAAGGTCGTGCGAACGGTGGACCTGCTCGGCAACGTCGCCAGCACGACGCTGCCGATCCAGCTCGAGAAGGCGATGGAGTCCGGACGCGCCAAGCCCGGCGACAACGTGCTGTGGATCGGCGTCGGAGCGGGCATCAGCACCGTCGTGATGACCACGCGCCTGTAGGTCGCGCTGCTCGATGGACCTGTACCTGCCGACCCGATGACACCTCCACGGATCGTCGCGCCCGTGCGACGCTGCGTGGATCTGCGGCGACGGGCAGGTTCGTGACCTCGGCATGAGGGACAGAACCGAGGCATGTCCGTCGAATCGACCACTCCTGCCTCGACCGGGGCGTCCCACGCCGCGGAGCCCCGCGACTGGGATCCTGCCGCCCCTGCGAAGCGCCGGAGCGAGCGACGCCTGCTCGCAGCGTCGCGTCCGCTCGCGTGGTTCCTGCTGCACGCGATCGTGCGCAATCGCCGCGACGTCGTGCACATCCCACGATTGGGCTACGTCATCACGGGCGCGGTCGCGTGTCGCGAAGCGGCCGTCGACAGCGAACACTTCCGCAAGGACGGCCCCAAGAGCGCCGGCGCGCTGCTCACCCAGGTGATGGGCAAGACGGCGCTGCTCAACATGGAGGGCCCCGACCACGTCGCGCTGCGGCGACGCCTGCAGGGGCTGTTCACGCCCAAGTTCGTCAACGAGCTCGCGGATCGCGCGCTCGCCCCGATCTCGGCGGAGGTCGTCGCCGACCTGCAGGCCGGGAAGACGCTCGACGTGTCGCTGCTCGCGCGGCGCGTAACCGGCACGATGATGTGCCACATGGTCGGACTGCGCCTGGAGGGCGAGGCCCGAGAGAAACGGGCTCGCGAGATGTACAAGCTCGGCCAGCGGCTCGTGGGCATGGTCCCCACGAACATGAAGGAGCTCGACGAGCGCGAGGTCGCCGCAGCCAAGGCGGTGTTCGAGCAGCTCGTCGACGGCATCGACGAGGTGCACGCCGACGGCGACGAGAACACCATCCCCGGCCGCCTGCGCGAGCTCGGCTTCGACCTGGAGGAGACGCGTGGCGTCGTGGGCATGCTGCTCATCGCCGGCACCGAGACGACGTCGACGGCGCTCGTTCGGATCACGTCGCTGCTTTACGACACGTCGCAGTGGAAGCGACTGCAGCGCCATCGCGAGCTGCTCGACAACGCGATCGAAGAGGGCCTGCGCTGCGCGACGCCGGTGCCGGTGTCGACTCGAACGTCCGCCAAGGACTTCACCTTCCACGGCACGAAGATCCGCAAGGACGAGCTCGTGCTCATCGCGTGGGCGCGCGCCATCCGCGACGACCGCGTGATCGAGCGCGGCACCGAGTTCGACATCGCGCGCGAGATCCCCCGCGAGCTGCGGCTCATCTGGTTCGGCGCCGGCCCACACTTCTGCCTCGGCTACAACCTGGCGATGCGCGAGCTCACGACGGTGCTCACCGCGCTGCTCGACGGAGCACCGGAGATCGAGATCACGAAGCGCAAGGCAGCCCGGAAGGTGCTGCTGCCCACATGGGACGAGCTGTACGTGCGCCGCGCGGGCGGCGCCGCGACGAGCCACGCGCCGGCCGGGGCGAGCGCATGACGAGCAGCGCGGTCACCGACGCACGCGACATCGCCGGGATCATCGAGCGTCTCCACGGCGCCGGGTTCGAGGTCATGGTCGACGAGCTCGTCCGCGCGGCGCGCACCGTCGGCGACGGCGTGCTCATGACCGAAGGCAGGCGCACGGTCACGGGCGCGGAGGTCGCGCACGCCTTTGACGTGCTGCCACGCGCGCTCGCGGCGCGCGGGATGCGCCCGGGGCAGGTGGTGCTGTTCGGCGTGCGTCCGGGAATCGATGCGCTCCTGCTGCTGCTCGGCGCGATGCGAACCGGCGCGATCGTGACGTTCGTGGATCCGGGCGTCGGCAGCGAGCTGTTCGAGCGACGCCTCGAGCTGCTCGCCCCCGACTGGGTCATGGCCGAATCGCTGCTCTACGTCGCCTCGGCCCCGACCCCGCTGCGCGGGTACCTGCGCCGTCGTGGGCTGACACTGCCGCGCCTGTCGAAGCTGCCCGGCACGCACATCCGCGTCGGTCGACGATTTCCAGGCGTGCCCAGGGGCGAGTCGCTCGACGACCTGCTGGCCGACGCGACCGTCGCGGATCGCGCACTGCCCGCGCTCGACGTCGATGCGCCGAGCCTCGTCATCTTCACGTCCGGCACGACCGGCGACCCCAAGGGCGTCCAGCACACGGGCCGCTCCATGGCAGCAGCCGTGCGTCTGTTCCTGCAGCACTTCGAGCTGCCGCCCGATTCGGTGATGTACAACCACAACATCCACTCGTTCGTGATGGCGATCCTCGCGCAGGTGCCCACCGTCGTGGAGCCGATGGAGTTCCGGACCACCCGATTCATCGAGCACTGCGAGTCGCACGGAGTCACGCACACGTTCGGCCTTCCGGTCGATGCGTACACGATGGTGCAGTACTGCGAAGCGCGCGACCGCAAGCTCCCGCAGTCCCTGCGCCAGATGGTGCTGTACTCGGCGCCGGTCACCACGGGCGTGCTCGAGCGCATCCACGCGATCGCGCACCCGCAGCTCCGCGTGACCTGCGCCTACGCGATGACAGAGGCTGCGCCAGTGGCCTGGATCGACTCGCGTGACAAGTGCGCCTGGAAGGGCGACGGCGACGTCGTGGGGCCGATCGCCCCCGAGGTCGAGTACCGCATCGATGCCGACACCCACGAGCTGCACATCAAGGGCGACAACATCCACCGTGGTTACGCGAACATCCACCCCGACCGCATCGAGTGGCACGCGACCGGCGACCTGGCGCGTGTCGACGAGGCCGGCAACATCGTGCTCATGGGTCGCGCCAAGGACATGATCATCCGCGGCGACTTCAACCTGTATCCGGGCCTGTACGAGGAGACCGTCAGCCGCATCCCCGGCGTCGGCGCGTGCGCGTTCATCGGACGCCCGGATCCGGTCACCGCCGACGAGCGTGTCCTGCTGTTCGTCGAGCCCGATCCGCGCGAGTTCACCCGTGGCGACGGCGACAGGCTCGCGAAGGAGATCATGCGCGCCCTGGAAGGCGGCGGCGAGCTCGGGATCGATCGCAAGGCGCTCCCGGACGAAGTCCGCGTGCTCGACGCGCTGCCGCGCTCCGGTCGCTCGAGCAAGATCGACCACAAGGCGCTGCGCCAGCTCGCGGTGGAGGACGCCGCGCATGCGTGACGCGTCCGAGCCCGGGCACGCGACATGGGTCGTGGTGCCCGGCTACAACGAGGAAGCCTGGATCGGATCGACGATCGACTCGCTCGCGCGCCAGGAGAACGCGTCCGAGCTGACGGTGCTGGTCGTGGACAACGCGAGCACCGACGACACCGCAGGCGCGGTGGCGACGGCTGCCGATCGCAATCCGGGCCTCGACGTACGCGTGCTGCGCGAGGACGAGAAGGGCACCGGCGCCGCGAGCGACACCGGCTTCCGGCACGCGATCGCACATGGCGCGACGGTCGTGCTGCGCACCGACTCGGACTGCGTCGCCGATCCCGACTGGGCGAGGACGATGCTCGCTGCGGTCAACGACCGCAACCTCGACCTCGTTGCCGGCAACCTGCGCCAGCGCACCGACGACGGCATGGGCACGGCGCTCGGTCCGGTGCTCGTCCCCGTCGTGCTCGCGCTCATCCGCTTCATCGGGCGCGTGCGCCCCAACAACAACGACAACCCTGCCTACCGGACGAAGTTCGTCGTGACACCGGGCGCGAACCTGGCGATCCGCGCGCAGGCCTACCTCGATTCGGGCGGCTTTCCACGCACCGCGATCGAGGACGCCCACGAGGACAAGGCGATCGTCAATGCCGTGCGGCTCGTGAGCGACCGCATCGGCTTCGAGAAGCGGTCGATGGTGCGTTTCTCCAACCGGCGCGTGGCACGGAACGGGTTGCTCAAGGTGCTGCGCTGGTACTTCAACCATGGCGGAGGCGGCGCGGAGGTGGACGTTCGATGAGCGACGATCAGGCAATGACACCTCGCCGGTCACGCGTGGCGGTGACGGGCGCAAGCGGGTTCGTCGGCGGCAAGGCGGCCGACTGGCTCGAGGAGCATGGCTACGAGGTGTACCGCTTCGGCCGCCGCTCGGTGACCAAGGTGCCCGAGCGCATCCGTGACAGCTATCGCAGCTGGGACATCGAGGCCGGCAAGCTCGACCAGGCGCCCGAGGTCGACGCGGTCGTGCACTGCGCCGGCGCCGTCGACGACTGGGGCGTGTACGAGCCCTTCCGCCTCGCGAACGTCGAGGGCACGCGCACCGTGCTGCAGACCTTTCCCCACGCACGCTTCGTGCACGTCTCGAGTGCGAGCGTCTACGACCCCCACGCGGACCACTCCCTCGTGCGCGAGGACCAGGCGGACCCGGCCGACGAAGCCGACACCGCGCGCGTCACGTGGCTCAACCCCTACGGGCGTACCAAGCGCATGGCCGAGAACGTCGTCGCCACCACCGCCACCAACCGCTCGATCATCCTGCGCCCGCACGCCGTGTATGGCCCGGGTGACACGCAGCTGCTGCCGCGACTGACATCGCGCATCCGCTTCGGTCGTCTCATCGTCGCAGGAGACGAGACGGTGCGCGTATCGCTCACGCACGTCGACAACTTCTCCTACGCGATCCAGCTCGCGATCGAGTCCGACGCCACCGGGGCATTCAACATCTCCGACCCGACCGCACCCACGCTCGGCGAGTGCCTCACGACGGTGCTGCGCACGATCGGCAAGCCCGAGCGACTGCTGTGGCTGCCGACAGGACCCGTCACCGCGCTCGCATTCGTGATGGAGGCGGCGTGCGGGTTCGGCCGCGGACCCAAGCCGCCGATCACGCGCTTCCAGCTGTCGCACCTGACGCGCGACTTCGTCTACGACCTGACGAAGGCGCGCGAGCAGCTCGGCTACGACCCGGCGATCGACCTGCCGCAGGGGCTCGAGACCGTCGACGTGCCTGCGTAGCGCGTTTCGCTCGACCGCCGTACGGAAACGCACGGTGAACGACCCACCGTCGACAGGGGAACACCCGTGAGCTGTCCGATCGATCATGCAGGCGCGTCGGCGATCGCCGATGCCGCCTGGGGCCCCGGCCCGCAGGCACGCCCCGGCGCCAAGGGCGCGAAGGCGAACGAGCACAAGGTCTTTCGCGCCTCCCAGCGCCTCATGTGGTACTTCAACATGTATGCGCGCTGGCGCGGCAAGCGCGGCGCGGACGTGGTGGCAATCCCGTTCCTGGGCTACGGGATCAACGGTGCGGTCGCGGTGCGCGAGATGCTGCTCGACGAGGCGCGCTTCCCGAACACGAACTCCAGGCCCGAGACCGTGCTGTTGAGCCAGGTCGTCGGCCCGGCGTCGCTCACGAACCAGAACGGCAAGCCGCACCGCGACCTGCGGCTGCAGCTGACCGACCTGTTCACGCCCAGATACGTGAGCGAGCTGTGCGACCGCGTGCTCACCGACGTGATGGACAACCTCGAGCGCCAGCTGCGCGCGGGCGAGACGGTCGACATGGCGCGCTTCACGAAGATCATGACCGGCGCGATCGTCGCGGACCTCAACGGCGAGGAGTTCGAGACGGTCGAGGCGCAGGAACGGCGCGCACTCGAGCTGTCGGAGCTCGGTCGTCAGCTCGCGAACATGATCCCCGCGCGGCTGCGTCCGTTCACGCCGAAGGAGCTGGCGAAGGTCAACGAGCGTCTCGACCTGCTGGTGGAGGGGCTCGAGGAGACGTACGAAGCCGGCGAGGAGCGCACGGTGCCGGGCCGCTTCAAGGCGCGCGGGGTGCCGTGGGACGTCGCGCGGGGCATCCTCGTCGTGCTCATCCTCGGTGGGCTCGAGACCACGCAGTCGGGCGGTTCCAGGCTCGTCGCGCTCCTGAGCGACACGAACCAGTGGGCCGACCTGCACGCGCGCCCCGACAAGCTCATGGAGACGATCGACGAGAGCATCCGTGTCACGACTCCCGTGCCGATCATCACGCGCTGGGTCGCCGAGGACACGGTGTTCCGCGGCACGCGCATGAAGCAGGACAAGCTGGTCGTGGCGTTCCTCAACAACGCGGTGCGCGACGAGCGCGTGATCCCCGACGGCGGGGACTTCTGCCCGGCGCGCACGATCCCGCGCGAGCTGCGCCAGCTGCACTTCGGTGCCGGCCCGCACTTCTGCATCGGCAACAACCTCGCGCGCGGCGAGATGAAGATGTTCATGGAGCGCGTGCTGCGGGTGCCGGGCGAGATCGAGGTCGTCGACCGAACGTTCGCCAAGCACTGCCTCATCCCGACGTACAAGCACCTGATGGTGCGGATCAAGCCGGGCAGCGCGAGCAAGCAGCACGCAGCGTGAGCGCAACCACGACCGGTGGGGCAGCACCCCGCGTGGTGCAGCCCAACGCCGCCGCGCTCGAAGCCATGCGACACGCCGACCCCGGCGCGAAGCTCGCGAAGCGGCACGAGGCGAAGCTGTTTCGCGCCTCGCAGCGCATCTTCTGGTGCTTCAACATGTACGCGCGGTATCGGCGCCGCGACATCGTGAAGGTCCCGTTCCTGGGCTATGCCATCAACGGCGCCGTCGCGGTGCGCGAGGCGCTGCTCGATGCGGAGAAGTTCCCGAACACCAACTCCAGGCCCGACACCGTGCTCGTGACGCAGCTCGTCGGCCCGCAGTCGCTCACCAACCAGAACGGCGAGCCGCACAAGCAGCTGCGACTGCAGCTGCAGGACCTATTCACGCCGAAGTACGTTCGCGACCTGTGCGACCGCGTGCTGACCCCCGTCATGGACGACGTTCGCGCAGCGCTCCTGCGCGGCGAGACGGTCGACGTGTCGCGCTGGGCGCGCATCATCACCGGCACGATCGTGATGAGCATGAACGGCGAGCACCTGACCGGCGCGGCGCGGGACGAGCGGGCGATGGAACTCACCGAGATCGGGCGCGAGATCGCGAACATGGTCCCGGCGCGGCTCAAGGCCGTGGGCGACAAGCGAGTCGACCACGCGAACGCGCTCGTCGACCGGCTCATCGTCGGCGTCCGCGAGACGTACGAGGCTGGCGACGAGGGGACGATTCCGGGTCGCATGAAGGCGCGCGGGATCCCGTGGGAGGTCGCGCGCGGACTCATCGTGGTGCTCATCCTGGGCGGCACGGAGACGACGCAGTCGGGCAGCGCGCGGATCGTCGCGATGCTCACCGACACGAACCAGTGGGGCGTGCTGCGCGCCGACCACAACCTGCTCGACAACGCCATGGACGAGGGCCTGCGCGCGTGCACGCCCGTGCCGATCATCACGCGCTGGGTGGCGAAGGACTGCGAGTTCCGCGGAACGAAGATGCGCAAGGACAAGCTCGTCGTCACGTTCCTCAACAACGCGGTGCGCGACAAGCGCGTGATCGATCGCGGCGGCGACTTCGACATCACGCGAACGATCCCGCGTGAGCTGCGCCTGCTCAACTTCGGCGCCGGGCCGCACTTCTGCCTCGGCTACAACCTCGCCAAGCGCGAGATCGGCATGATGCTTGAGCAGCTCCTCGCCCTCCCGCGAGAGGTGGAGATCGTCGATCGCACCTACGCCGACGCCGTGCTCATGCCGGCGTACAGGCACCTGATGATCCGCATGCGGCCGGCCTGAACGAGTGGCCCGAATCACTGCCTGTGCGTCATCGACGTCACATCCCCCGTGACTTTCATGACGCACATGCCACGAGGACGGAACCGCAGGGCCCGCCGACACGACGTACAGGCATGCCGGTACGCCGGAACATCTCGCTGCTCATCGCAGGAAACGGCGCGTCGCTGCTCGGCGACGGCATGTTCGTGGTCGCCATCGGCTTCGCCGTGTTCGCGGTCGGCGGTGGCGCGGGCGCGCTCGGCGTGATCCTGCTGGCGGGCGTGGCGACGATCTTCGCGTGCATCCTGCCCGCGGGGGTGCTGGTGGATCGGGTCTCGCGTCGCCGCGTGCTCGTCGGCGCGGACGTCGTCCGTTGCCTCATCCAGCTGTCCAGTGCGGCGATCGTCGCGCACGACGACGCCCACTGGTGGTGGCTGCTGCCGGGATCGATCCTGTTCGGCGCGGTCACCGCGCTGCACCAGCCGGCGACGATGTCGTTCACGGCCGAGGTCGCTCCGCCGGAGGAGCTCGAGAAGGTGAATGGATCGATCCAGGCGCTGCGCGGCCTGGGCATCGTGCTCGGCGGCGCCATCGCAGGATGGATCGTCGCCACGCGTGGACCGGTCGACGTCATGGTCGTCGACGCGATCACGTTCCTGGTCTGCGCGATCTGCATCGCCGCGATCCGCATGCCTGATCACGCGGAGGCCACGCCCGCGGCTCGCGTCGCGGGTGGAACGACAGGCGTCGACGACATCAAGGCCGCGGTGTCGGTCGTGCGATCGCACACCTGGCTCGTGCACGGACTGCTGCTCATCACCGGGTTCGTGGTGGTGAGCTACGGACCGATCCAGGTCGTCGGGCCCGCCGCCGCCGAGGACAACGCAGTCGCCGCGGGAATGTCAGCCTCGATGTTCTGGGCATGGATGTCAGCCGCCACCGCGATCGGGATGATCGTGGGCGGCGTGACTGCGTTCGTGCGCCCCGTCGGCGAGACGATGAACGCGCTGCGCATCCTGCTCGTGCTCGGCGCGCTCGGGCCGATCGGCATGGCCGCAGGCGTCGAGCCGCTCCTGACGCTCCCCGGCTTCGCGGCGATCGGCGGCGCGATGGGGCTGTTCTCCTCCGGCTGGGAATCGGTCAAGCAGTCCCGCATCGAGCAGCGCATGCTCGCGCGGGTCGCATCGCTCGACATGTTCGCGCAGCTCGTCGGGATGATGGTCGGCGTGACGGCCGCCGCGGCGATCGCGACGTTCATGAGCACCGACGCGGTGCTGTGGTGGATCGGGATCGGCTGCGCCGCGCTCGCCGTGGTCTCGGCCACGAGCCCCGCCCTCACCGGGATCTTCCGCGTGCGCGCGGGTGAGCTGGCGAGCGCAGGTGAGCTGGCGAATTCGGGTGGCGAACCGACCGATGCCGTCGCGCCGGCGCTCGCGAACTGACGTGGCTGGCTACGCCGCCTCGTAGTACTGCACGTCGTTGCCCTCGCCCCAGCCTTCGCGGTCCAGGTCGATCACGGGCTCGTCTTCGCGGGGCATCGCGACCTTCGGCGCTTCCTCCACGACGACCGGCAGCTCGTGCTCGGCGACGAGCAGCTCGTGCAGCAGCAGCGCGTCGCGGATGAGCTCGTCGAGCGTCTCCATGTCGTCGGGCGCGCCGTCACGCGTGACGACGAGCAGGTCGCCGACGATGTCGACGTCCATCGGATGCTCGGCCAGGTACTGGTCCATGCGCTGGTCCACGAGCTGCTGCAGTGCGCGCTGGTCCTGCTCCGGCGTCGCGGCCAGGTGGGCGCGGCATTCCGCGAAGCCGGGGGCGATCAGTCCACCGAGCATCGCGCGCAGCAGGATCGGGCGCTGGGCGTAGTGGTCGGCGCGGATGCTCGCACCCTTCCAGCGGGCGGCGGCGGCCTCGGGCATCGGCATCACGACGATGCCGGCACGCCAGTGGGTGGCGTGGTCGCCGTACTCGGCATCCGGCGGCAGCTCGGCGCGGCGCAGCACGCTGCCGACGATCGCCTCGCGCCCGACGACCTTGCGACGTGCGACGTGCTCGAACGTGCGATCGGCGAGCCCACCGATGAGCGGCGACCGATCGAGCAGTCCCGGCATGATCTTGCCCGGCCCGGCCGCAGCGCCCGGCTCGAAGCCGCGGCTCGCGCACCAGTGGTACCAGAAACCGACGCGTGCCTGGACGTGGATGAGGATGCGCACCGCGACCGGGATGAGGACACCGAAGCCGACACCGATGCCGAGCTTGATGCCGGTGCCGAAACCGCCGGGGTGCAGGATCGACGTGATCGCGAAGTACCAGCACAGGAGCGTCACCGCGACGGCACCGGCGAGCTGCGCGCCCTCGAGGCTCAGCAGCCGCTCCACGGTGAACTTGGCTCGCTCCGCGGGTGGCTCGACCGATCCCCGTGGCGAGCCCTCGAAGACGAGATCCTTGGGTCGCGGATGCAGGAGGCCGTCGTCAGCCAATGTCGGCTTCTCGAGCTTCGGCGCGTCGAGGTAGTAGACCTCGGCTTCCTCGGGTTCGGGCTCCGGGAGCGCGACGTGCTCGGTCCAGCCCATGCCGTCCCACCAGCGCACGCCTCCAGACCCCGCGGGATCGGGGTACCAACCTGGTGCTGGTGCGGCCTGGCTCAGTGTCATCACCTGGGCGTGGACAAGGGGTGCGTGGGTGCGTGTCCGCACGCGGTACGGGCGGACAATCGAACCATCGGCACGGCGAACGTCGGCCTTGAGCCCCGGCGAGCGGCGTCGTGCTGCGGTATTGTCGGCGTCGAGCCGCGGAATTCCGCCCATTCGACCCCATCAGGAGGCCCCAGATGATCGTGACCACCAAGGAGCTGTTCCAGCACGCCTACGGGAAGTACGCCGTCGGGGCCTACAACATCAACAACCTCGAGCAGGCGATGGGGCTGTTCCGAGGCAACCTCGGGAAGCTCGAGAGCGCCGATGCAGCCGTGGACGAGGCCGTCGCGGCCCCGTTCATCATCCAGATCTCGCGCGGCGCGCGCAGCTACACCGACAAGCGCATGCTCGAGGCCGTCATCCGCGGCGCGGACGAGGTGTTTCCGGAGGCCGTGTTCGCCGTGCACCTCGACCACGGCACCGAGGAGTCCTGTTACGACTGCATCGACTCCGGGTTCTACTCGAGCGTGATGATCGACGCCTCGCACGAGGACTTCGAGGAGAACATCGCGATCACCAAGCGCGTGGTCGAGCGTGCCCACGCCAAGGGCATCGTCGTGGAAGCCGAGCTCGGACAGCTCGGCGGCGTCGAGGAGGACATCGAGGTCTCGGAGGAGCACGCGTCGCTCACGGATCCCGACCAGGCCGTCGAGTTCGTGGAGCGCACCGGCTGCGACTCGCTGGCCGTCGCCATCGGTACCTCGCACGGTGCGTACAAGTTCGCCGGTGGTCAGGGCCTGCACTTCGATCGCATCGAGGCGATCCAGGGGCTGCTGCCGGACTTCCCGCTCGTGATGCACGGCTCCTCGAGCGTCCCGAAGGAGTGGGTCGACCGGATCAACGAGGCGGGCGGCGACATGCCGGGCGCGTCGGGCGTGCCGGAGGACCAGTACCTGCCCGCCGCGAAGCTCGGCGTGACGAAGGTCAACATCGACACGGACGGCCGCCTCGTGTGGTGCGCGATCCACCGCGAGTTCTTCCGCGACAAGCCTGCCGAGTTCGACCTGCGCGGTCCCGGCAAGCCGTTCATGAACGCGTACGCGGAGTTCATCGCGCACAAGAACCAGAAGCTCGGTTCGGCAGGTCAGCTCGCGGGCGTCAAGGAGACGCTCGCGGTCACGGCGTGAGCACGGGCGTGACGCTCGGCGACTGACTCAGCGCACCACGAAGTACGCGACGGCCCCGAGGGCCAGGAGCACGAGGACGATCGGGAACAGCTTCCCGCCGACCCGCTTCTGGACGAAGGGGCCGTCGGTCGTTTCGGTGCCGGTCGGCATCGCGCCGCTTGCGGGAATGGCTGACGACGTTGCGGCCATCGTCGAGCCGGAGGTCGCACCCGCCGTGGCGCCATAGCTCGGGGGCGGCGGATTCGATCCACCGCCGCCGATCTTGCCGTCGCCGTCGATGTCCTGACCGGTCGCCAGCTCGATGTTCTGGATCACGTGGTCGGGCATGAACTTGTGGTACCGCTTGAGCTTCTCGAGCGCCTCGGGCGGAAGCGTCGCGCCGTTGAGCGAGATGTCCTCGGTCGAGTGCGACGAGGACTGCTGCATCGTGGCGTTGCCCTGGCCGTCGAGCGTGATGTCCATCGTCGCGCCGGAGCCGTCGGCGCGTCGGAGGGTGCCCGTGCGGCGCAGCTCGTCGAACTCGGGATCGGTGACCCCCTGCGCGCGCAGGAGCTGTTCGGCGAGTGGCGGTATCTCGTGCATGCAGGCGGGTTACCCACGTCGCGACGGTCGCATGCCGACGTGCGCGGCATCGCACCATTGGATGCCGTCACGCTGCAGACGCTGCAGACCTGCTTGCGCGTTGCTGCTCCGTGGTTTCACCATCGTTCGAACATCGTTTGACTGGGAGGAATGTCACCATGGATCTGCAGCACCGAACCCGCGCGCTTCGACGCGCTCTTCGCGACCACCTGCCACTCGTCGTCGTCGGCACATGCGTCGCCGCGACGAGCGCATATGGCGCCGTCTCGATTTCTGGACAGAGCATCATCAACGGGACCGTCACGAGCGCGGACGTTCGCAATGGTTCGCTGCAGCTCGTGGACCTGTCGCCCAAGGCACGCCGCTCGATGCGGGGAGCCGCCGGCGCGACCGGAGCAGGTGGCGCCACTGGCGCCGCCGGGCTTGCGGGCCTCGCCGGACCGATGGGTCCCGTTGGGCCGATGGGTCCGGCCGGCAAGTGGAGCGGCGTGACCGCGAGCTCGGGCGACACGAGCGTGGACAACGACACGAATTCAGGGGACGCCAACAACGTTGGTGTCCCTGGACCTGCCGGCGCGATGGGTCCGCAGGGCCCCGCGGGCGACAAGGGCGCGCCCGGCGACAAGGGCGCGCCCGGCGACAAGGGCGCACCCGGTGACAAGGGCGAGGGCGGCGACAAGGGCGAGAAGGGCGACAAGGGCGAGGGCGGCGACAAGGGCGAGAAGGGTGACAAGGGCGACAAGGGCGAGGGTGGCGACAAGGGCGAGAAGGGTGACAAGGGTGACAAGGGTGACAAGGGACAAGGCGGCGACAAGGGCGAGAAGGGTGACAAGGGTGAAGGCGGCGACAAGGGCGACAAGGGTGACAAGGGAGAAGGCGGCGACAAGGGTGAGAAGGGCGACAAGGGCGACAAGGGTGAGCCTGGCGAGAAGGGCAACAAGGGCGACCAGGGCGAGCTTGGCCTGATGGGCATGACCGGACTCACCGGCGACAAGGGCGCGAAGGGTGACAAGGGTGACAAGGGCGACGACGGCCTGTCCGGTGGCAAGGGAGACAAGGGCGAGAAGGGTGACAAGGGTGAGAAGGGTGACGCCGGCAGCGCCGGTACGACCGGACCCATCGGACCCATGGGACCCGTCGGGCCGATCGGACCGCAGGGCATCCAGGGCCTGACCGGCCCGGCCTTCGTTCCCACGCTCGACGTCGTGCTTGGCACGCCTGTCTCGACCGGCAACGGGTCCGACCCGACCGCCTCCGCGACGGCTGCGTGCAACAACGCAGATGCGAACGGCGACGACATCCTCATCGGCGGTGGCTTCCAGCGCACGGATGCCACGGCCAACGCGGGTCGCGTCGACGCGTCGTTCCTCAACACGCCGCCGAACCCCGACGTGTGGACTGTCACGTTCCGACGTGACAGCTCCACCAACAACACGAACGTCAGCTATCGCGCATACGCGATCTGCCTCGTCGTCTGATCAGGCGTCGAATCGGGAGCTGGCCGCGCGGCGTCGCGCGGGCTCGGGCCTAGTGTCCGAGCTCGCCGGCGCCGCGCTTCGCGTCGGGGCCGAGGTGCTCGTCGACGTCCGGAGCGATCCAGTCGCTCGGCATCGCAGGAACGCCGGGCAGCGGCGCAGCAGGAGGCGGGGCCAGCTCGCCGTTGGGCGATGGCTCATGGAAGACGCCGCTCGTGCCCACGGCACGCGACGCTGCTCCTACCTGGTCGGGATGCACTCCCGCTGACCTCCTGGCGAATCTCCGACGCGCCGATTGGGCCGCGCCATCGTGACCGTTCCTCGCGTGCGTGACGAGCAACGTTCCAGCCCATGGTGCAACGAGCCGGGCCGCATGTCCACCGCCAGTTCCACGAACCGTCGACGCCACCGTCGGTCACGACACCCCATGCGAGGATAGGGGCCAGCCAATGGCCGCCGACCCGACATCCCGCCCCGACCTTCGCGTGTACCTGGCCGTCCCCGACGCCCATCGTGAGCGGGCAGCGTGGGCGCTCGAAGCGCTCCTGGCACGCGCGCGCATCCCGAACTGGCGGCTGGTCGAAGGAGATGAAGACGTCGACCTGGCGCTGCCTGCCGACGCCGCGCAATGGGACTTCGTCGCCGATCGCGAGCCCGACGCAGAGCGCGACCCGCTCGCGTTCACCTTCTGGTGGCTCGCGCGCGTGGAGGAGCAGCTCGCGCCGGAGGACGCGTTCGACGAGCATGGCCGATTCCGGTTCGAGCGATCGGCTTCGGCGCGCGCGCCGCACGCCGTGCCCGTCGACGAGCTCGCGGAGCGCATCGCCACCGACACTGGCCTGGCGCGCGCGCCGCACGCGGACGGCGAACCCACGTGGCGGGTCGTCGCCACCCACGACATCGACCTTCCGCTGCGCTGGACGCGGGTCGGCCGTCGCCGCGCGCTGCGCTCGATCCGGAACGACCTGCGCGCCGGGCGGATCTTCCCCGCGCTGCGCACCACGCTCGCCTACGTCGCGGGCCTGCTGCCCGGGCGCGACCCGTGGGACAACTTCGCGGCGATCACGGACCTGGAACGCGCCGAAGGCGCCGAGTCCACCAGCTACCTGCTCGTTGGCAGGCACGCGCCCGAGGATGGCGACGCGGAGCTGCACGATCGAGGTCGCTCCTGGATCGGCAGCGAGCGTGGCGCGGCGCTCGGCGACCGCGTGGGACTGCACGGCAGCTACACCGCGAGTGACACCCCGGGGCGACTTGCTGCCGAACTGGCCGAGCTCGGCGCGCGCACCGGTGCGTCGCATCCCGACCATCGCTTCCACTACCTGCGCCATCGACCCGTCGACGCGTGGCCGCTGCTCGCGAGTTCGGGCCTGCGCAGCGACGCATCGCTCGGCTTCGCCGAACAGCCGGGATTCCGCGCGGGGACCGCGCACCCCTACCGCGCCTGGGGCCACGAGGCAGGCGCTCCGCTCGACCTGGTCGTCATCCCCCTGGTCCTCATGGACGCCACGTTCGACGATCGCTACCTCGACCTGCGTGATCGCCGCATGCGCCGCGACATCTGCATGGCGGTGCTCGACGTGGTCAGGCGCCACGGCGGCTGCGCCAGCGTGCTGGTGCACAACGACCGCCTCTGCGCACGAGGCGACGACGGGTGGACGCGCCTGTACCGGGAACTGCTGCGCCACGTCCGCTCGCAGGGAGGGCGGGCGTGCACGGCGGCGGAGGCTGCAGCGCGGTACCGAGATCGGCTCCCGGACTGGCGTCTCGGCGCCTGACGACACCTTTCTTGACTATTCCTATCGAAATGGTAGACAATGAATCGCATGTCCTCCCTCGACATGCCGCACCTCGTCGCGTCGCTCGCGCTGCTCGTCGTTGCCGCGCACGCAGCCGGCGCGCTCGCGCAGCACTGGAGCCTGCCCGCGGTCGTCGGTGAGCTCGTCGCGGGACTCGCGTTCGGCCCCACGGTGCTCGGCGCGATCTCGCCGGCGCTGTCGACGTGGGTGACATCCCCCAGCGGTGAGACGGGGGGCGCCCTGCGCGCCGTCGGCCAGCTCGGCGTGCTGCTGCTCATGTTCGCCGCCGGCACCGAGCTGCGGACGCTCGTGCGCCGCAGCGACCTGCGCTCGGTGTCGTGGATCGGCGCGAGCGGCGTGGTCGTGCCCGCGGCGCTCGGGGTGCTCGCGATGCTGGTCATCGACCCGGGCGGCTATGTCGGCACCGCGAACCACGAGGGCGCGCTGCGCATCGTGCTCGTCACTGCGCTGGCAGTCACGAGCATCCCGGTCATCTCACGCATCTTCGCCGACCTCGGCCTGCTCCAGACCCGCCTCGCCCGCCTGGTGCTCGGCATCGCCGTGCTCGAGGACCTCGTGCTCTACGTCGCGCTCTCGTACGCCGTCAGCCTCGTCGCCGCACCCGGCGAGGGCAGCTGGACCCTCCCGAGTGCGCTGCATCTGGACCCGGCAACCTGGCACGGAGCGGTCTGGCACGCCCTCGCCAGCATCGGCCTGCTGTCGCTCGGCATGGGGCTCGGTCGAGCCCAGCGCGCCGCATCGCGAGCCCGCGCGAACGTCGTGTCGCAGCGAAGCCCCGTCGCGTGGCTGCTCGCGGTGCTGTTCGGCTGCACCCTGCTCGCCAGCGTGCTGGGGCTCATGCCGATGCTCGGTGCCCTCGTGGCGGGCATCACGGTGGCCGAGGCCGCCGGACGCGAGCAGCGCGCCGCCATCGAGCAGGTCACCGCATTCGGCTCGGCGCTGTTCGTGCCGCTCTACTTCGTGCTGACCGGCGCGGCGCTCGACCTGCGGAACGACGTCGACCTGGTGTCGGTTGCCGCGCTGCTCGTGTTCGGCTGCGTCGCGAAGGGCCTCGGCGTCGCGATCGGCGCACGCATCGCCCGCGAGCCGCGCCACATGTCGCGCGCGCTCGTGGTGAGCCTCAACGCCCGCGGCGGGCCGGGCATCGTGCTCGCCACCACGGCGTTCGCTGCCGGGATCGTCGACGCTCGCATGTTCACGTCGCTGCTGCTGCTCGCCGTGCTCACCTCGATCGGCGCAGGCGCCTGGCTTGCGCGCCTCGTGCGCCGCTCCACGACCGCGCCGTCTTCCACCACCACCCAGACCCCACACCGGACGAACTCGGAACTGCGACATGCCTGACACACGCGCCACCACCACCATCCACCTCGTTCGCCACGGCCGCACCGTGCTGAACCGCGACGTGCGCTTTCGCGGACGACTCGAAGTGCCGCTCGACGACGTCGGCCGCGCAGAGGCGATCGCCGCGGGACAGGCGCTCGCGATCGAGCCGGTCGCGGCGGTGTACTCGAGCCCGCTCGGGCGCGCGCTCGAGGTCGGCACCGCCATCGCGGCGGCCGGCGGACTGGAGGAGGTGCACCGCCACGACGACCTCGTGAACCTCGACTACGGGCGATGGGAAGGCCTGACCTCCGGCGAAGCCGAGGAGCTCGACCCCTCGGCGTGGGCGCGCTACGTCGCCGCTCCCGACGTGGCGATCTGCCCCGGCGGCGAAGCGCTCGCTGCCGCTGGCAACCGCGTCGTCGACGCGCTGCGCGACATCGGTTCGCGCCACGCAGGCGAGCGTGTCGCGGCCGTCACGCACGGCGTGATGGTGCGCCTCGCGGTGCTGCGCGTGCTCGAGGAGCGACTCCCCGACTGGCAGTTCCGCATCCCGACGGGCGGCAGCCTCACGTTCGAGGTGACGGGTCGCGACATCCGGCTCGTCAGCCCCGTTCCGGACGGCACGCGCGCGGACGAGCTCGCGATCACCCAACCGGTTGCGGTCTAGGGGCACCCCGCATGTTCCAGCACGCTCAGCCTGCACCCGACGCCAGCGCCGCGAGCCAGCCGGCGAGCGCGACGAGGCCGCCGTTCTTCATCGTCGGCAGCGACCGCTCCGGCACCACGATGCTGCGCCTCATCCTCGACCGCGCCGTCGACGGCCCCGCGATCCCGCCCGAGACGATGTTCATCGTCGACTTCCGACCGGTGCTCCGCGCCGGCCGCCTCGGCGACCACGCCGCCGCGATCGCATTCACCAGACGCGTGTGGGCGCACCCGCGCGTCCGACTGTGGAACCTCGCCGGCGACGCGCCCCTGCCGCCTCCCGGGCTCACGCACGAGGAGGCGTTCCGCTGGGGCGTGGAGCAGCCGTTCCTGGCGTACATGCGGCGCGAGGGCAAGGCCTGGTGGGCCGACAAGACACCGCCCCACATCGACCACGTCGACCTGCTTGCCGAGGTCTTCCCGGGCGCGAAGTTCGTGGAGCTCGTGCGCGACGGGCGCGACGTCGCATTGTCGATCATGGGACTGCCCTTCGGCGGCAACAACCCGTGGACGGCCGCACGCCGGTGGGCACACTGCGTTCGCGAGGGCGAGCGCCAGCGCGCCGCCCGCCCCGGCGAGGTCGCGCTCGTACGCTACGAGGACCTGGTCACGCGCCCGGCGGCCGAGGTCCAGCGCCTCAGCGAATTCCTCGAGATCGGCTACGACGAGGACATGCTCGCCGTCGAGAAGACCGATGCCGCGAAGCTGCAGCAGGACCAGCAGGCATGGTTCTCGAACCTGTGGGGCGGCATCAACCAGACCGCCATGGGCAGATGGCGCGCACGCATGTCCGTCAGCGACCAGCGCACGTTCCTCGCCGGCGCCGGCCCCGAGCTCACGCTCCACGGCTACGAGCACGGCGACCTGGAGCCCGCCCGGATCGGCCCGGCGGGGCGCCGATCGTTCGAATTCAGCAACGCCCTCGGCCGGATCGCGAACCTCATCCGGCTGCGGATCGTCACCGAACGCGGGCGAGAACTGCGCTGGGTCGTCGCCCGCCGCCTCGACCGACACTGAAGCCTCGTCGCGCAGCCAGCGAACCTGCGAAGATACGCCTTCGATGAGCGAGTCTCCCCGCAGTGCCATCGCCGTCGCGCCTGAGCCCGTGCGCGCGACCCGGCCCCCGTTCTTCATCGTCGGCAGCGACCGGTCGGGTACGACCATGCTCCGACTCATGCTCGACCGCGCCGAGGACGGCCCCGCCATCCCGCCGGAGACGATGTTCATCACCGACTTCCGCGAGGTGCTCCACGGCGGCAACCTCGCCACGCACGACGCCGCGATCGAGTTCACCCGACGCGTGTGGGCACACCCGCGCGTGCAGATGTGGGACATCGCGGGCGAGCCGCAGCTGCCGCCGGCCGGGCTGTCGCACGCCGACGCGTTCCGCTGGGCCGTCGAACAGCCCTTCATCGCGTACATGCAGCGCGACGGCAAGACGTGGTGGAGTGACAAGACGCCGCCGAACATCGACCACGTCGACCTGCTCGCCGAAGTGTTCCCGGGCGCGAAGTTCGTGGAGCTCGTGCGCGACGGGCGCGACGTCGCGCTGTCGATGATCACGATGCCGTGGGGCGACAACAACGTCTGGACCACTGGCGTTCGCTGGGCGCACTGCATCCGCGAGGGCGAGCGCCAGCGCGCCGCGCGCCCCGAGGACATGCTGCTCGTGCGCTACGAGGACCTCGTCACGAAGCCCGCCGAACAACTCCAGCGCGTGAGCGACTTCCTCGGCATGCGCTACGACGACGACATGCTCGCGGTCGAGAAGACCGACACGAGCAAGCTCCAGCACCAGGACTGGTTCGGCAACCTCTGGAAGGGCATCAACACGAGCGCCATGGACAAGTGGCGCACGAAGATGTCCGAACACGACCAGCGCGTGTTCCTGGCCGCCGCCGGCGACGAGCTGCGCCTGCACGGCTACGACGACGCGGGCCTCGAGCCGGCGGAGGTCAGCAGCCTCCAGCGACGTCGCTACGGCGCCACCAACTTCCTCAAGCGGCTCGTCAATTTCGTGAAGCTGCGCATCATCACCGAACGCGGCGCAGAGCTGCGCTACGTGATCAAGCGACGCCTGAGTCGCGGGTAGGGCGGCGCAGTCCACATGTTCACCCACGTGCTCGAGCAGGTCGCGATCCTCGGCATCGCCGCGGTGCTGCTCGGCATCCCGGGCGCGGCGCTCGTGTCGCTGCTGCGCGTGCGTGCCGTGCTGCCGGATTCGCTTGCGGTGCCCGCGGCGGCGCTGCTCGGATCGTTCGTCGCGTGCGTCGCGACGGCGGTGCAGCTGGCGCTGAGCGTCGAGGCATGGGTGGCGATGACGACCCATGCGGCGCTCTCGGTGCTGCTGGCAGGCGGTGCGCTGTTCGTGCATCGCAGGCGGCGCGCGGCGGGCACGCCCGTGGTTCCCGCGGCACGTGGCTGGTCTCGAACGACGACGGCCGTCGCGATCGTCGCGGGCCTGTTCGCGTGGGTCATTCGCGGCTCGGTTGCGCTCGACGGGCTCTACCACATCGCCCTGAGCCGGAAGCTGCTCGAGCTCGCGGAGCCCACGTTCTCGAACGTCAACCGCTTCGCCGACGGCGGCCCCAATCCCGTGTACGCGCTCCCTGGCTGGCACGCGTTCATCGGCTGGTCGGGCGCGCTCGCGGGCAGCGATCCGATCATCGCGTGGGAGATCATGCCGGTGCTCGTCGTGGTGCTCGGCACGCTCGCCGCGGGCGGGCTCGCACGCGTGCTGCTGGCCACGCCGCGCGCGGAGGCGGTCGGAGCCCTCGGGTGGCTGCTCGCACGCGTGCTGTTCGCTCGGCGCGAGGTCGACGGCGACGCGATCCTCTACGGCGCCGTTCCCGGGCAGGTGACGTTCGAGCTCGCGTTGCCGGTCGCGCTCGCCGCGATCGCCGTGGCGATGTCGACCCGTGAGCGCGGCACGCGGCGCGCGGCGATCGTCACCATCTTCGTGGGCATCCTCGCGATCGTGGTGTATCACGCGAACTACCTGCCGTACGTGGCGATCATCGGCCTCGGTTACTCGGCGTGGTGGCTCGCGGCCAGGCACAACCGGGGCCACGACGGGCGATCGCTGCTCGTCGTCGGTGGTGCTGTCGCGGCGATGTCAGCCGCATGCTTCGCGGTGCTGCTGCCGCTGCTCGCTCAGCTCGAGAACTTCGGCAACGCCGACGAGACCAACCAGCGCATCGACTACCACCTCGGCAAGGTCGCGGGCGTGACGATCATCCGCGGCGGCCACGTGTTCGAGATGCTCGGCGTGGTCGGGATGCTCGCGATCCTGGCGGTGCCGGTGCTGGCGTGGCGGTACCGCGCGAAGGCGCCGATGGCGGGCGTCGCGTGGGGTGGGCTGCTTGCGCTGCTGACGTTCTGCTTCGTGCCGCCGCTGTTCGAATCACTGCGCGCGACCGGGTCGCTGACGCTGCTGCTGCGCATCAACCACCCGATCGGGACGCTGCTCGTGGTGGCGTTCGCGGCGCTCGTGCTCGAGCTCGCCGACTGGGTGCTCGCGCGCGGCTGGAGCCATCGCCGCCGCCAGGTCGCGGGCGTGATCGTGATCTTCCTGATGGCGTGTGTCGGCGTCGTGCTCGGCTACGACCGCTTCATGACCGACTGGCCCGGCTACCTCGCGTGGGTCGCGCTCGTGGTGGTGTTCGTGGCGGTCGTGGTGCAGTCTCGACGCGACTCGATCCGAGATCGTCGGCCGAATGTCGACGAACTCGGATCGAGTGAGCACGCCGCAACCAACTCGATCCGAAATAGTCGGTCCGAAGTCGACGCTTCCGGATCGAGTGGCGAACCGAGGCTCGCGTGCCGCGGGCTGGTGGCGTCGACGGCCGTCGTGCTGACGCTCGGGCTGCTGCTGCCAGTGGGCGCGATCAGCGTGCGTCGCGCCCTCGAGAATGCTGACGACTTCGTCGCGGCCAACGACGGGCTCGCGCAGGGCGACCTGCGCTGCATCGGCGGCTCGGTGTTCACGGCGCTCCAGAACGTCCCCGCCGGCAGCGTCGTGCTGAGCGATCCGGTCGCGAGCTTCCGCGCGATGGCCGTGGCGCCCGTGTACGTGGTGGGCGACTACAAGGTCTGGAACACCGCCACGAGTGACAACCGCGCCGAGGAGCGCCTCGCGAACATCAACCGGTTCTTCGACGCGTCGCAGAGCGACGGCGAACGCATGGCGGCAGTGCAGGACCAGCACGTCGACTACCTGCTCATGGACGTCGGCGACGGACGCTGGCTCGACGAGCCGACCTCGAAGACGCGCAGCCTCGAAGCGGCGTGGGCATCGCTCGACTCGTTCGCGGACGTGCAGGCCTACGACGGCGGCGGCGTGGCGCGGCTGCTGCGCCGCAACGAGGAAGCCTTCACGCAGCTCGCGGTCGACGACCGCGCCGACGAGGCCGCCATCCCGGAGGCCACACCCGACGAGGACGCGCCGTGCAACTCGTACGGGTTGTGGAGCGTGAACGACGAGAGCATGCGGCTGGTCCACGGCGAGTTCGACCATCCGCCGTCGAAGGACCTGGTGCCGGCCCGCTCGTCGTCAGGCACGGGAGCAGGCTGATGTACGCGCGCATCCTC
Organism: Thermoleophilia bacterium; assembly: GCA_025964555.1. GTDB lineage: Bacteria > Actinomycetota > Thermoleophilia > Gaiellales > SKUG01 > JAGQUL01. The sequence goes on from JAOPYQ010000027.1 coordinate 182,701, forward strand.
CAGCTGGCCGGGCACGGCGTCGTCTACGGGTTCGGGTCGGTCGCGTCCAAGCTCATCGCCATCGTGCTGCTGCCGATCATCATCCGGTACCTGCCGCCGAAGTCCTATGGGCTCGCGGAGGCGACGCTCATGATCGACCTGTTCGCCGCCGCGCTGTTCCGGCTCGGCCTGCAGAACGCGATGATGCGCTTCTACTACGACACGCCCGTCGATGATCGCGACGCGGTCGGCGTGCGCGTGGTGCGCACGACGCTCGCGCTGACGCTCGTCTCCACCCTGGTGGGGGTCGCGCTGCTCGGGCTGTTCGCGCACCCGCTCGCCGGGTTCTTCCTCAACGACTCACGTCGCGACGAGTTCATCTGGCTCGCGGCGCTCGGCCTGTGGACGAGCGTCATCTACTCGACCATCACCGCGACGTTCCGCCTCGAGCAGCGCCCGACGGCATTCCTGCGCGTGTCGCTCGGTAACGTGGCTGCATCGTCGATCCTCTCGCTCTGGTTCATCACCGAGCTGGGCTGGGGCGTCGAGGGCCTGCTGCTCGGCAACTTCCTGGGCTATCTCGCGATGGTGCCGGTCGCCGGGTGGATGCAGCGCCGCTTCGTGGTGCCCGCGATCGACTGGTCGCTCGTCAAGCCGATGCTGCGCTTCGCCGTCCCCACGATCCCGATCGCGGTCGCGTTCCAAGCGCTCACGATGATCGACCGCACGATCATCAGCCGCAACGCCGGCCTCGACGAGCTCGGCATCTATGGGCTCGCGGCGCGCTTCGCTGGCGTGGTGCTCATCGTGGTGACCGCACTGCAGCTGAGCTGGCAGCCGTTCGCCTACTCGATCAAGGACGACGGGGAAGCGAAGCGCTCCTACGCGATCGTGACGAGCTGGTTCGCTGCGGGCATGGGGTGGATCGTGAGCGGCATGGCGCTGCTCGCCGATCCCGTGGTGCGGGCGATGACGGTCCCGTCCTACTACGACGCGACGGTGCTCGTGCCGATGCTCGCGCTCGCCGCGGGCATCTACGGCACGTACTTCCTGGTCGGCATCGGCGCGAGCCGCGTCAAGAAGACGGGCTGGCACGCGCTCGTCGCCGGCGGCGCGGTCGCGGTGAGCCTCGTCGCCAACCTGATCCTCGTGCCGAGGTACGGCGCCACGGGTGCCGCGATCTCGGCGGTGCTCGCCAACTCCGCGCTCGCCGGGTTCATGCTGCTGCGCTCGCAACGCGTGTTCCACGTCGACTACGAGCTGCTGCGCCTCGCGCGCCCGGTGCTGCTGACGGCGCTGGCGATCGCAGCTGCGTACGCGCTGCCAACCGGCACCGGCTTCGAATCGTGGGGCAGCCGCATCGCGCTCGCGTTCGCATGGCCCGTGCTGCTCGTCGCCAGTGGATTCGTGAGCGCGCCCGAGCGTGAGCGCATCGCGCGCCTCGTGCGGCGACGTCGCGGCGGTGGCGGTCCGGAGGCCACTGCATGATCGGTCTGCTCGCCGAACAGCTGCTCGCGGTCGCCGCGGCGCTCGTCATCTTCTGCCTGCCGGGCTGGGCGCTCTCGCGCGTGCTCGAGCTGCACCTGCGCATGCCGACGGTGTCGATGCCCGCGGTGACGTTCACGCTCGGGCTAGGCATCTGGACCATCGTGCTGCTCCCGGCGCTCGCGCTCGAGCTGTCGATCGGCTGGACGCTCGTGGCATACGCCGTCGTGTCCGCGTGCGTGATCGTGCTCATGCGCGTGCGCGAGGCCAGGCGCGGACACGCCAAGCGAGGACGCGCCGCGTTCGCTGGCTGGACGATCGCCGCGATCGCGCTGTCGTGCCTCGCCGCCCTCGCGCTGCGCACGCGCATGGCGTTCGACACGCTCTTCCACGTCGGGCTCGTGCGCCGCATCGCGGAGCTGCCCCACCCGACGTTCGACAACCTCGACCGCGTCGTGGGTGCGGGTGTCAATCCTGCGTATGCCTTGCCGATCTGGCAGGCCGGCATGGCAGCGATCGCGCGGGTCACCGGACTCGACGCCGCGACGGTCGTCGAGGCGATGGCAGTGATCGGCGTGCTGCTCGCGTCGTGCGCGGCGGGGGCGCTCGGTCGCGCCGTCACCGGCACCGTCTACGGCGAGATCGCGGGGGTGAGCGCGTATGCATGGCTGCGGGTGTTCAATCCGCGCCGTGAACTGGAAGGCGACGGCGTCGCATACGCCGCGCTCCCAGGCAACATCGCGCTCGACGTGATGCTGGTGCTGGCGCTCGTCGTCGCCGTGCAGCTCATGCGCGGCCGCGCGAAGCGAGACGGAGCACTCGTCGCCCTGGGCGCCGTCGCGATCGTGCTGCTCATCGTGCTGCACGCCAACTACGTCGTGTACCTGGCGATCATCGGCGCCGGCACCGTGCTCTGGCTGCTCGCAGCAGGGCCATGGACCGCGGCGATCGCGCGCCGGCTCGCACTCGTGGCGGCGACGTTCGTCGTGCCGGGCCTCGTGGCGTTCGCGGCGGTGCTGCCACTGCTCATGCTGCTCGAGCACTTCGGCGCACCGATGGAGACGCGCATCGACTACCACCTCACGACGTTCCACGGGGTCGAGTTCATCCGGCCCGGGCACCTGTACGACTGGTTCGCCGCGCCCGGCCTGCTCGGCATGCTCGTCCTGCCGTGGGCTGCGTGGCGCGCCCGCGGCGTCTCGCGGGCACTCATCGGTGGTGGCAGCCTCGCGGTGCTCGCATTCGCGCTCGTGCCGCAGCTCGTCGACCTGCTCGGCACGAGCGGCAGCCTGACGCTGTCGCTGCGCCTGCCGCGCCCGCTCGGCGTGCTGCTCGTCGCAGCCGCGGCGGTCGCGGTGCCCGACCTCGTGCGTCGAGGCGCTGGCCTCGCCTCGCGCGCGAGCGTGGCGCGCGGGCACGCCGTCGGCTGGGTCGTGCGGCTCGCGCCACTCGTGGCGATCGCCGTGCTCTGCGCCGCCTATGGCTACCCGCTCGTGCGCCGCGAACCGCCCCAGTACGGCTGGAACTGGCCGACGATCGTCGCACTCGTCGGGCTGCTGGTCGTGCTCGTGGCGGCACTCCGATCGCGCGGTGCGACGAACGCCGACGCCGCGGCGACGATGCCCAGCTCGCGCATGAGTCGGGACCCGCGCCCGGCGGACTACGTGCTCACGACCAAGGTGTTCGGCCTCGCGATCCTGGCGATCGCGATCGCGATGCTTCCCTCCGGCTACAAGAGCCTGCGACGCGCGGCGTGGCAGTCGCGCGAGGTCGTCGCCGCCTATCGTGCGGACGACCTGCGCTGCTACGACGGCGTGCAGGCCGCGCTGCGCGACCTGCCTCCGGGCGACGTGCTGCTCACCGATCCGGTCACGGCGTACGGCGCGCAGGCACTCGCGCCGATGCGAGTGGTGGGCGACTACAAGGTATGGAACGGCTCGACCGACACCAACCGGATCGAGCGCCGCCTCCAGCTGCTCCGCGCGACGTTCGACTCGAAGGTCGCCGAGCGCGCCGGAGGTGGCCTCGCGCGCCTCGCGTCGGACTTCGGCGTGCAGTACGTGCTCGTGTCGCGCGGCGAGGTGGAGCCACCGCTCGGATCCGATCTCGGCTCCTACGACGCCGTGGGGCTGCGCGCGGTGCTCGATTCGGGTGACATCGGTGCCACGCGCGTAGCGGCCGGCAACGGGCGCTTCGATGCGAACGCCGAGCCAGAGGACGTCGAGGCGTGCGACCTGGAGCTGTGGCGCATCGACGGCTCCGAACGCTCGCTCGAGATCGAGCGCGACCCGCACCACGCCAACGATTCGGCGCCGGCATGACCGCGCGTCGTCGACTGACACGTCCACTGCGCGTCGTGCGCGCACGCGCGAAGTGGCTCCGCGGACTGGCGCATCATCGACGCGAAGTGGGCGCCGGGCGCGAGCTGCCAGCGCACGCCGACCGCACGCCCGTGTTCATCCTCGGCTCGCCGCGCTCGGGCACGACGCTCCTGTACCAGCTGCTCGTCGAGGCGTTCGACGTCGGCTACCTGGCGAACGTGCATGCAGCGCAGCCGACCGACGTCGCGCGAGTCGAACGCGAGCAGCGCCCGCGCACGGCGCGATCGGGCTCCGACTTCGAGTCGACGCACGGCGCCACGAAGCAGCCGTGGGGGCCGAGCGAAGCCGGCGAGTTCTGGTACCGCTTCTTCGATCGCGACCGACACCAGGTCGATCACGCCGCGCCGGAGGACCGCACGATCGTGCAGCTGCGCGCTGCGGTGCGCGCGTTCATGGACGCATGCGGCGCATCGGTGGTGTTCAAGAACACGATCAACTCGCTGCGGGTTCCCGCGCTGGCGGCTGCGCTGCCGGAGGCGCGATTCGTGCTCATCGAACGCGACCTGACCGACAATGCGCGCTCGCTGCTGGTCGGTCGTGGCAAGCGCGGCGACCTGTGCACCTGGTGGGGAGCACGTCCCACGGGGGTCGAGCAGGTCGAGCACCGAGCGCCGGCCGAGCAGGTCGTGTGGCAGGCACGCGAGGTGCATGACGTGGCGCGCCGCGCGCTCGGTGAGCTGCCACCCGAACGGACGCTGCACGTGACGTATGACGAGCTGTGCGCCGCACCACGCGACCTCGTCGATCGCGTCGCGACCTGGCTCGCAGCGACTGGCACACCGATCGAGCGGCGACCCGGCGCACAGGTGCCGGAGGAGTTCGCGCGACGCGGTGGTGGTGAGCTCGATGCCGAACTCGAGGCTGCCCTCGACCGAGCGGTCAGCGAGGATGCGCGCTGATGGGATTCGCACCAGGCATCGCTTCCGGGCTCGAAGGTGAGCGCATCGCGTACGAGACGCTGCTCGAGCGCTCGCGCCAGCGCTCGGTGTTCGCCGAGTCGTGGTGGCTCGACGCGAGCACCGGCTCGCCGGACGGCTGGCGCCCCAACCTGCTGCTCGATGCCGAGGGCGTGGCACGCGCCGCGTGGCCGCTGCCCACTCGCACCACCGCGCAGGGCGCGATCGCGACCGGCGCGCCCTACACGCCGTTCCTCGGCCCACAGCTGCCCGACCGAAACCTGAGCGGTGTGGCGCGCGTGAGCGCGGATTCCGAGCTGGTGCGCGAGCTCGCGAAGCAGCTCGACAGCTACGCACACGTCGAGGCGGCATGCATGCCGGAGTTCGACTACTGGACCCCGCTCGCGTGGCACGGCTACGAGCAGACGTCGCGCACGACGTGGCGCATTGCGGCCGACGCGACGCCCGACGGCGTGCGCGCCGGCATGCGCAAGGGCACGCGCAGCGCCCTCACCGCCGCCGAGCGTGACGGGCTCGTCGTCGAGAGCGGGACGATCGAGGAGCTGCTCGCCGCGTGCGAGGCGACCTTCGCGGCGCAGGACATCGCCGACGTGCCAGCCCGCACCGTGCTCGAGCGCGTCGCGCGCGCCGCGACCCAGCGCGATCGCGGCGAGATCCTCACGGTCCGGACCGCCGACGGCGAGCTGGCGAGTGCCGGCCTGTTCGTGTTCGACGACCGTCTCACCTACAACCTCGCGAACGGCCGCATCGCGTCGTCCGGCGCCACGGGCGCACCGACGGCGCTCATCTGGCATGCCATCGGTCGCGCGCTCGAACGTGGCACCGGCTTCGACTTCGAGGGCTCGATGCTCGAACCCGTCGAGCGCTTCGTCCGCGGCTTCGGCGGCGAGCCGCGCGCCTACTCGGTGGTGCGTCGCAGCTCCGCGGCGTGGTCGAAGGTCGTCGCCCGCAAGCGACTCGCCAAGCGCGTGCTGCGCCGCTGACGCCGCACGGCCAGGCCGGCCGCACGGATCGCACGCAACGCACGTGTGTCAGTCGCGGGGTGTGTGGCGGTGGTGGAGCATGAGGTCGTTGCCGTCGGGATCCTGGAACAGGGCCATGTGACAGACCCCCGTATCGAACGTGTCCCCGACGAAGTCGACGCCCCTGGACTCGAGCTCCGCACGCGCGGCCTCGATGTCGTCGACGTGCAGCGCGAGGTGCGCGTTCGACTGCGGGGCGAACGGGCGCCCCTGGCGCTCCGGCTCCCAGATCCCGAAGCACGTCTCGCCGACCCAGAACTCGAAGCGAGCCGAGTCGTCGGGGCGAAGTCCGAGCGTGTCGACGTAGAACGCGCGTGAGCGCTCGGCGTCGGTCGACGGGATGCCGATGAAGTCCAGTCCAGTGATCATGTGCAGCTCGGTACCCCGGAGCCGCCCGGGGAAATCAGCCGCCGGCAGCGCCGTGCACGAGCCCGCGCAGGCACTCGACGTACTCGTGCGCGATCGCATCCCACGAGAAGTAGTCGGCCGTCGCCGCCCGCGCCTCCGTGGCGAGCTGCGCCTGACGCGCGGGGTCTGCGAGCACCTCGACGAGCGCGTCGGCAAGCGCATTCGCATCGCCCGGCGGAACGGTCACGCCGCCACGTCCGACGAACTCGCCGAAGCCCCCGACGTCACTCAACACGAGCGGCGTGCCGCATGCGAGCGCGGCAGCAGCGATGCCGCTCATGTCGATCCGTCGGTACGGCAGGCAGCACACGCTCGCGCGGCGCAGCAGCCACCCGAGCTCCTCCTCGGTCACGAAGCGGGGGATGATCGTCGCACGCTCGGGCGGCTGCGACGGCAGCTCGATGCCCATCGGGCGCCCGGCGACCACGAGCCGCGCGTCCGGCACGCGCGCGGCGACGGACGGCCACGCCTCCAGCAGCACGTCGACGCCCTTGTAGTCACGCAGCAGGCCGGCGAGCACGACGAGTGGTGCGCCGTCGGAGATGTCGATCGGCGCGAGCTCGGGATCGGCGGCGTCGGCGTACTGAGTGTACGCGCCCAGTCGCATGCGCCACACATCAGCGATGCCCGCTGCGCGCAGCGCCTTGGCACCACCGTCGGAGTGGGCGATCACAGCCGAGAAGCCGTCGAGCAGGTCGGGGTCGACGGCGTTGTCGCGCTCCTGGGCGTTGTGGGCGGTATAGGTGACCGGCACGTCGGTCGCGAGCCGGGCCCACGCACGTGCGTCGATGCGCCTGCCCGGCAGCCACTGCACCATCACCACGTCGGCGTCGGTGCGCAGGCGGCGCGTCAGCTTCGACAGGTCGAGCGGATGCTGCACCGCGCGCCCGACCTTGCGCGGCAGGAAGCCGAGCCCGTACCCGGAGCGGTAGAAGCTCTCCTCGACCGTGAAGCCCGCAGTGTCGGCGCCCGTCATCGCCTGCGCGCCGTGCGGCGACCGCGTGCAGTGGAGCGTCACCTCGCAGCCGGCCCGGGCGAGCGCCGCGCCCAGCGGTGCGTCGTAGGCCAGTGACCACGAAGCCGGATCGACGACCGCCACGCGCATCACTGCTGCACCTGCTCCGGGGTCGAGGCGCTGGCGGCATCGGCGAGGATCGCCGGCACGAGCGGCTCGCGCAGCGCGTCGGGGATCGACCGGTTCGCGTTGCGCGGCGTGCCGGCGAGGTGCTCGAGCAGGTCGCAGAATCGGGCGGCCAGCCGGTCGCGAGCGAACACGTCCTCGGCGAGGCGGCGAGCGTTGGCGCCCTGGCGTGTGCGCAGCGCCTCGTCGCGCTGCAGGCGCTGGAGCGCGTCGGCGAGCTGCGCAGGCTCGCGCACGTCGACGTAACAGCCCGCATCGTGCTGCTCGACCAGTGGGCGCGTCCACCCGTCGGAGTTGACGACGCACGGCAGGCCAGCCGCGAGGGCGTCGAACAGCTTGTTGGGGGAGTTGGTCGCCAGGACCGGGTAGTCGGCGAAGCTCACGATGCCGGCGTCGCAGCTGGAGACGATCGCGCCGAGCTCCGACTTCACGACCGAGCCGGGGAAGTGGATGTTGTCGAGCCCGAGCTGTGCTGCGCGTTCGAGCAGTCGTGGACGCGTGCCGCCTTCGCCGATCACGAGGATCGCGATGGACGTGTCGCCGCGCTCGTGGAGCACGCGGGCGGCGTCGAGCACGTAGTCGAGCCCGTTGGCCTCGCCCATCATCCCGGCGTGCACCGCCACGAACCGATCGGCGATGTCGTATCGATCGAGCAGCGCTCGATCGCGCAGCGCCGGGTCGAACAGGTCGGTGTCACTCGCGTTCGGGATCGTCACGACCTTCATGGGATCCGCACCTGCGGCGATGACGCCACGCTCCATGCCGGGCGACAGCGGGATGATCGCGTCCGCGCGGCGGTACAGGAAGCGTTCCATGCGTCGCGCGATGCGCTGCAGGATCGGGTTGCGCAGCACGCCGAGCTGGATCGGCGCCTCGGGCCACAGGTCGCGCACCTCGAACACGAACGGCACGCCGTAGCGGCGCGCGAGGATCCAGCCCGGCACGCCGATCGTGAGTGGCGTGCTCGTCGCGACCACGACGTCGGGTCGCCCGTTGGGCAGGCGCCGCAGCAGGCTCGCGCGCAGCATCACCCGCAGGAACTGCCAAGCGCGGCGCCAGTCGGGCAGGTGGTTGGTGTAGTAGCCGCCGAGCAGGATGAGCTGCATGCCGTCGAGCTCGTGACGACCGCGCTGGTCGATGCCGCCGCCGCGGCGCACCTGCGCGACCATCGTCACCGAGTGCCCACGCGCCAGCAACCGTCGTGAGAACTCCCACGATCGCGTGCCGCCCGCGCCCGCACGCGTGGCGAAGTGTTGGTGCAGGTAGAGCACGTTCACGACCCGCGAAGTATCGCAGGCCCGTGAGGCCTGCCGCCGGCCGCTTCCACGACGCAGCGACTTCCCGTGAGTGCCGGAACCGTTGACAGGGGCCACGGATGGCCGCATCGTCGAGGGGTGTGGCGCGGCGCGGGGACGCGCGCCGACGTGGACCTCCGACGAATCGACCAATCACGATGACTGCAATCGCGCCTCCGCTCGCGCCGCTGCCCCTGACCGTGGGCACGCCGGTGACAGGAGCAGCAGCTGCCGCTCCCACCGCACCGCTGGGAGCGACGGCGCTGCCGGTGTCGGGCGCAAGCCAGGACGCAATGCTCGGCGCGCTTCGACAGCTCGTCACCGTGCTCAACGCGCTCGTGGAGGCACTCAAGGGCGCCGCTCAGGCGAACGGTGGTGGCCCGGTCACCAAGGGTGGAGGCCCCGAGCCGAAGGGCGGTGGCGCAACGCCCGTGCAGTCGCCCGTGCAGGCGCCCACCCAGACCCCGCTTCAGGGAGGCGGCCCGACAGCGCCGAGCTCCGCACCGCTGCCAGCGACGAGCAACGCACCGGCCGCAACCCTGCAGCCGGTCCCCGCGAACTATCAGGGGCCGTACCTGAACTCGGACGCCTTCAGCGCGTCGCGAGGCGGCTACTCGACCGCGCTCAACTCCGGCTCCGCGGACTTCATCGCGCTTGGCGGACATTCCGCGGGCCTGCAGTTCATGGGACGCTACGGGACCACGCCGAGCAACCAGGTCCATCTCCAGTCGGCGCAGGTGCCGATCGGGACGAAGGTCCAGATCCCGGATGCTGGATCCGTCACGCTCTCGACCGGGGCGACGTTCTCGTGGACGAGCAGTGTTCGGTCGCATGAGTTCGGCCTCACCAGCGCTGATCCGACCTTCACGGTCTCGCGCGGCGGCGGGTCGACCACCTTCAACGGCGGCACGATCGACCAGGTGGACGGCTTCGGGGAACGTGTGTCGAGTCCGCTCACCTCCTTCGAGATCGCCGAGCTCGCGAACCAGTTCGCCGCGCGCTTCCCCGCCACACCGCGATAGCACGCAGGTGCGCGTCGGGCCGCCCCGGCGGCCAGGCGCGGCCACGGCCGTCGCCGTCGAACTTACTCGGGCGGAACTTACGCGACGAACAGGCATGCAGACCATCGCCTCGCCGCAGCTGCCCGCCGTCGACCTCACCGGCCGTGCGCGCCTGCTCGAGCTCGCGCGCCGCGGCGGCTCCGCGCTCGGACGACACGACGACGTGGGCGGCAACGCCGTTCGGCTCATCGTCGACAACGCCCAGCTGCGCCCCAAGCTGCTCGAGGACATCCGTTCCGCGCGCTCGGTCATCAACGCACAGGAGTTCATCTGGACGGGCGACGGCCTCGGCCGCGACGTCGCGGACGCGCTCAAGGCCAAGGCCCGCGAAGGGGTGCAGGTCAACGTCCAGCTCGACGGCACCGGCAGCAGCGGCTTCCCGTTCGGGCTGCACCCGGCGATGAGCTCGGGCAGGTACCGGGCGTTCGTTGCCGACATGCGCGAGGCCGGCGTGAACGTCGTCGAGAACTGGCGCTACGGCAAGCAGGTCGCAGCAGGCGCCGCGCCGTCGTGGGACCACCGCAAGCTCTTCTCGTTCGATGGTCGCGTCGGCTACGTGGGCGGCATCAACCTGTCGGGCCGGTTCGAGGACTGGCACGACACGATGGCGCGCGTGGAGGGGCCGGCCGTCGCGCAGGTCGACGCGGAGTTCCTGGGCCGCTGGCGCGACATCGGCGGCGCGATCAGTCCCGAGCAGGCGCGCGCCGTCTCCGATGCCGGGCTCGGCGCGCGGCTCGCGGGCACCGCCACCGCGCGCGTGATCACCAACTCGCCCGGCGCGCGCCGCGACCTCACCGAGTCCTACCTCGACGACATCCGCCACTCGACCAGGCGCCTGTGGGTGACATCCCCGTCGGTCGCGAGCCCCGAGCTCGTCACGGCGCTGCAGGTCGCCGCCAAGCGCGGCGTCGACGTGCGCCTGGTGCTGCCGTCGTTCGCCTCGCGCGACGGTGACCCGGTCACGCGCTCGATCACGGGCAGCTACGTCGACGAGCTCGTCGAATCGGGCGTACGCGTGTACGAGCATCCCCGCACGGTGCACGCCAAGGTGCTGCTGTCCGACGACACGGCGACGGTCGGCTCGTTCAACCTCAACACCCGGTCGCAGTCCAAGGACCTCGAGGCGGGGCTGCGCGTGCACGACGATGCGTTCCGCGGCGACGTGGAGCAGCTGTTCGACGCGGCGTTCCACGACGCTCGCCCGGTCGATCGCTCCGAAGGTCTCGCACCGCTGCGCCAGGCCGTGCGCGGGGTGCGCGAGCTGTTCGGGCTGCGCTTCTAGTACTGGACGACGAGACCGCCGTTGACCGGCTGCGGCGTGGAGCCGCCGGTGAGGTTGTTCACCCGCACCTGCGCCTCGGCCCGCTCCGCTGCGGCGCCGGGAGTCATCGCGGGTGCCGCGGGCTCCTCCATCGGCAGCGTGGCGTTGCCGTAGTGGCGATCGACGGCATAGCCGTCACGCTCGCCAGACATGCGCGGCAGCGTCACGCCGTCCGTGGGACGGAAGGGCAGCTTCTGCGGTCCGAGCTGCTCGCTCGCGGCCGGCGACGGGATGCCGCCCATCTGGACGGATCCGGTATCGGCAGCCGACACGCGTCCACCGCCAGCGACGGCGAGGTTCGCCGAGGCAGCCGGTGACGGGATGCCGCCCGATCGCACGTTCGCTCGCAGTCGGGCGCTGCCGACCACGATCATCCGTGCGCCCGATCGAACCCGAGGCGCAGCCGCGCGGCCCTTCGCTGCGGGAGCGACCGCTCGTCCCTTCGCCGGCGCCGTCACGGCACTGACCGCAGTGGACCCGGCACGAACGGGCATCGGCACGTCGCCCGCGACACCGCCGCCGGACGCGAGCGCCGACAGCTGCGACGGCTTGGCCGACATCGCGCCAGGCCCGCTCGACACGACCATCATGATCATCACCATGACCATCAGCACGCCCATGTGGACGGGCGTGATCTTCTGCAGCAGCGTGCGCTCGGCAGGCGGCGCGACGCGATCCCAGGAGACGGTCGCGCGCGTGGTCGAGTTCTGCATCACGGGGGTGGGGGCGGGCGCTCGGCGCGCGGTCGGTGCCGGCGCGGTGGCGACGGGCATCGGCGCGGGAGCCGGGGCAGTCGCATACGCGAGCTGGTGCTGCGGCGCGTGGTGCTGCGGCATGTGGTGCTGCGGCATGTGGGGCTGCGGCATGGGCGTCGGCAGCGAGTTCGGCGCGGTCTGCCACGTCGGCGCGGGAGCCGGGGCGTGCTGCATCTGCGTGTACTGCTGCGGAGCGTGGTGTCGCGGCGCGGGCGCGGGCGGTCGGGCAGCATTCGGCTGCAGCCAGGCGGGCGCAGGCTCGTGGGCCGCCGGCGCAGTTGGCGCGCTCGACGGGTCGGCAGCTGGCCGCGCGAGCGTGGAGCTGGGCGCGAACTGGAACCGCGGCAGGTTCAGGCTCGGGCCGGCGAACCCGCTGCGCGGTTGGTCCGCGCGCGGCCTCGACTGCGACTCGTTCTCGTGTGGATACGACATGTGCCTCGCCTCCCGTTCACCCACGCATCCCTCCCGGACACGTACGCTCCTCACCGATCTATCGGGAACCGGCCACGATCTGTCCCACCCCTGCACGAAGTGGGGCCGCGCCACGAACCACGCGGCGATGCGCTCCCGACGAGTCGCGACCTCGAAACCGGCCAGTCCGCGGCCCCTCCGAGCAGGTGCGGGGACGGCCATCGCCCCGACCTGCGGCGGCCACGCACACGCCGATCACCACCGCCGCGCGGGGCCGATCGTCAGCATTCGGCGTGGACCTTTGAAAGGAAGCCTGCGCCGTGACCAGCCCGTATAGCTCCAACCTGCTCCAGCAGACCGTCGACACGACCGAGCATGCCGCGCCGCGCCCGGTGCAGCACTCCACGCACGTGACGCGCGTCGTTGCAGCCCCGCAGCCCGTGCAGTACGCGCCGCAGCAGCCCCAGGTCGTGTACGCACAGCCCGCTGGCCGCGCCGGCCGCGTAGGCGGCGCCTCGGCGCTCGTGCTCGGGCTGGTCGTCATCCTGCTCGGCGCAGTCGCGCTCGTCGGTGCCTACTTCGCCGCCAAGAACGCGTCGCCCTCGCTCGGCGAAGCATCGCTCACCCAGGGCGTCGCGATGCGGGAGGGCTTCCGGGCCGGTCGCGATCGCGGCGTGCAGTCCGGGCTCGAGCAGTCGGTCTCCAACGCCGCCACGATCTCGCGCCTGCGCATTGCCGCCGCACGTGAACAGGCATTCAACGCTGCCTACCGCCGCGGCATGAACGCCGGCAGCAGGTACCGCGCGCCGAGCTACGGCGGCGGCTACCGCGGCGGCTATCGCGCCCCGCGCTACGGCGGCTACTCCGGTGGCGACGTCGTCGCCGCGTTCGGCCAGGCGCAGAACCTCGCGAACGCGACCGGCGCCCCGGTCGACATCGAGGTCTACTGAGTTCGCGAGCAGGTCGGCGGTACGCGCCACGCGCGCAGACCAGCTGACCGTGTCTGCCCGCGAGCAGCCCCCGCGGCGCGCCGGCGAACGTCCAGCTCCTCGTGGAGCAGGAGTCGCGCAGGTGTCAGCGAACAGAGCGGATACCACCCGGACAGGTGCCGATCCGTTACACGCGCATGCCGCCTTGCGGTATCGCGCAGATCGCACTAACATCCGGGCCGAGGGCATGGATCGCCGATCCCGCCCGTTGATACGCCTGGAGGCCCGAGTTGAGCACCGCCATTCTTGAACGACCTGTCGACTCGAGTGGCGCGACGCTGGCCTGCCCCCACTGCAAGAAGCAGTTCGCGCCGGCCGTCGATGCGACGCAGCCGCCCCGCCTGCAGGGTGCCAAGTGCCCCCACTGCAAGCTCTTCGTTCCGGCCCGGATCGTCAGCGCGGCATTCCAGCACTGAGATTTCGCGTATGATCGCCACGATGCGCTTCGGCGCACGAGTTCGGGCGATCTGCTAGCCTTCCCCGGAATTTCCCGCTACAGGAGACGTGCGCAAGCATGGCCAAGAACACAGTACGCCAGAAGATCACGCTCGCCTGCCCTGAGTGCAAGCGACGCAACTACGAGACGCAGAAGAACAAGCGAAACGATCCCGATCGTATCGAGTTCTCCAAGTACTGCCGCTGGTGCGGCAAGCACACTGCGCACAAGGAAACCCGCTGATCGTGGCAAAGGCCGCGAACAGTGGTGTGTCGGGGCGTGGCAGCAGCCCGCTCCCGCCCTCCGGTGGTCAGCGCACGAGCGCTCGCCGCTTCGTGCGCGAGTCGTGGGCGGAGCTGCGCAAGGTGCAGTGGCCGACCCGGCAGCAGGTTGCGCAGGGCACGCTCGTCGTCGGAGTGGTGACCGCGGTGTTCGCCGCGTACATCAGTGCCGTCGACCAGGTTGCCGTGCGTCTGGTTCGGCAGCTCAACGAGTTCCTCGGATAGGAAGACCGTGTTCAACTGGTACGTCATCAACACGTATTCGGGCCACGAGAAGAAGGTGGAGGCCAACCTCCACCAGCGCTTCAAGTCGGCCCCTGAAGACGTGCGCTACGCGTTCCGCGAGGTCATCGTCCCGACCGAGATGGTCACCGAGACCGACAAGGACGGCAAGAAGTTCCAGAAGGAGCAGCGAAAGCTCCCGGGCTACCTGCTCGTCCACATGAACATGGACAACAAGAACGCGCGACTGCTCGTGCGCGACACGCCGGGCATCACGAACTTCGTGGGTCCGCTCGGCGAGCCGGTGCCGCTGAGCCGCGCCGAAGTCGCCAAGCTCGTCGCGACCCCGGCGTCGTCGGATCAGGTCACCACGACTGCCGCCGCGACGGAGGAGAAGGTCGCGCCGACCGTGCTCTTCGAGCTCGGCGAGATCGTCAAGGTCATGAGCGGCCCGCTCAGCGACTTCGACGGCGAGATCACCGAGATCAACGTCGAGCAGCAGAAGCTCAAGGTCCTCGTCTCGATCTTCGAGCGACAGGTGCCGGTCGAGCTTCCGTACGACCAGGTCCAGAAGATCTAGAACGAACACCGGCGCGGTGCCCACCGCGACGATCACCACCCCACACTGACGCACGCCCCCAAGGAACGAAGATCATGGCCAAGAAGGTCCTCAAGGAAGTCAAGCTGCAGATCCCCGGTGGCCAGGCGAATCCCGCCCCGCCGGTCGGTCCCGCGCTCGGCCAGGCCGGCGTCAACATCATGGAGTTCTGCAAGGCGTTCAACGCCCAGACGGGCGACATGAACGGCACGCTGATCCCTGTCGTGATCACCGTGTACGAGGATCGCTCGTTCACGTTCATCATGAAGCAGCCTCCAGCGGCCGTGCTCATCAAGCAGGCGCTCAAGCTCAAGTCCGGCTCGGCCGTTCCGCACATCGACAAGGTCGGCCAGCTGACCGATGCGCAGATCACCGAGATCGCCGAGAAGAAGATGCCCGACCTCAACGCCAACGACATCGAAGCGGCCAAGGCGATCATCGCCGGCACCGCTCGCTCGATGGGCGTGACGGTCGAAGCGTAAGACCGCTTCGCGGGCACCCGCCCGCGTGAGTGACACACACACCGAACACGAGGGAGACGCGTCGGGATGACCGGCGGTCGCTCGCACCTCAGGAGGCACCACCATGGCCGAGGCCACCATCCGACGAGGCACTTCCAAGCGCTGGCGCGCTGACCGCGCGAAGGTCAACCGCGAAGTGCCGTACCACCCCCTCGCGGCGTTCCAGCTCCTCAAGGAGCTCGGAACCGCCAAGTACGACGAGGCAGTGGAAGTCCACTTCAAGCTTGGTCTGGACGTCCGCAAGGCCGACCAGATGCTCCGCTCCACGACGACCCTGCCGCACGGCACCGGCAAGACCGTGAGCGTGCTCGTGTTCGCCCAGGGCGAGAAGGTCGCCGAGGCCGAAGCGGCCGGCGCCGACTTCGTCGGTGGCGACGACCTCGCCAAGAAGATCGAGGGCGGCTGGTTCGACTTCGACGTCGTCATCGCGTCGCCGGACATGATGGCCACCGTCGGCAAGCTCGGCAAGGTCCTCGGCCCGCGCGGCAAGATGCCGAACCCCAAGACCGGCACCGTCACGTTCGACGTCGGCGCGGCGGTCGAGGCGACCAAGGGCGGCAAGTTCGAGTACCGCACCGATCGCTACGGCATCGTGCACGTCGTGATCGGGCGCAAGAGCTTCACTGCCGAGCAGCTCGCCGAGAACTACGGCTCGATGTACGACGAGATCCTCCGCGCCAAGCCGTCCAGCTCCAAGGGTCGCTACGTGCAGTCGATCAGCGCATCCAGCACCCAGGGTCCGGGCGTGCCGATCGACTCGGGCGTGCAGGCCGAGTTCTCGACGCCGCCCGAGGGCTGAGCCGAGACGCAGTTCCAGACGAAGGGCCGGCCCGCCATGCGCGGTGCCGGCCCTTCGTCGTTTCTCGCGCGCGCACGTGCGCGCGAGGGGAGCGGGTTTCGACGAGTTCACGAAACCCGAACTTGAACGCCACGGGGCGCGTGCCGAAGACCCCGCAACCACCGGAATAGGCACGTGACGGGTTCCCTTCGTTTCGTTGTCGTTGCATCGCGGTAGGTCCACCAGAAGGTGGCTCGACGCACCGCCCCACGCACCCCATGACCGCATTCCAGCTCACACCGATCGGCACGAGCCCTGCCTGGTACAACCCGGGCGAGCCCAACAGCGGCTTCCTGCTCGAAGGGAACGGCACGCGTGTGCTCGTCGACTGCGGCTCCGGCGTCGCATCGAGGTACCTGGCGCTCTTCGGGGCCGACAAGCCGATCGATGCGATCGTGCTCAGCCACGTCCATGCCGACCACTGCTTCGACCTCGTGCCGCTCAAGTACGGCATCGACTTCGGCACGCTCGGCTCGTGGAATCCCGAGCTGTGGCTGCCTCCCGGAGCTCGCGAGCGACTGACCAAGCTCGTGTCCGCCTGGGACGAGGACTTCTCCTACTTCGAGGAGACCTACGACGTCCGCGAGTTCGGGGTCGACGCCGCATTCGACGTCGGACCGTTCAGCGTGACAGCGCTCGACGTGCCGCACTACATCGAGAGCAAGGCGCTGCGATTCGAGCTCGACGAAACCAGCTTTGGCTACAGCTCCGACCTCGGGCCGACGCCTGCCATCGCCCCGTTCATGCACGGGGTCGACCTGCTGCTTGCCGAGGCGGCGTGCTCGGAGGACATCGACCTCGACGTCCCGGGTCGGGGCCACATCACGGCCACCGAGGCGGGGCGAATCGCGCAGGAGGCCGGCGCACACAGCCTGCTGCTGACGCACGTGCCCGAGGAGCTCGACTACGACCGCTCGCGCGCGGCAGCATCGGCTGCCTTCCACGGCGGACCGGTGCACATCGCCCGGAGCGGCGAGCGCTACGACATCGCGCGGCGCCTCGCGGCCGTCAGCTGAGCCATCGCACGACGCCTCGTCCTGAAGGCTGACAGTCAGTCGAGCGACGCACGGCAGCTTGCGTGGCATTCGCACGTGGTACCTGGACGCGGTCAGATATACCGAGCTGCATGTCCCTGCACCATGCTCGCCGCTCCGTCCCGTTCGTCTTCGTCTCCGCGCTGGCGTTCGTCGCGATCGCGCAACCGGCCGCCGCGGTCGTGACCGGAGCGGGGATCCGCGACTCCTCGATCACGACGGTCGACATCGCGCGCGACACGCTGATCGGAGCGGACATCCGCACGAATGCGATCGGCACGCTCGAGCTCTCCGGCAACGCGGTGCGAACGTCGGACATCCTCGACGGCTCGATCACCATGCGCGACCTCGACGACAACTCGGTCGGGGTGAGCCAGATCGCGGCCGACGCGGTCCGCGCCAGCGAGCTGGCGAGCGGCAGCGTCGCCGGTTCCGAGATCGCCGACAACGCCGTGGGGCGCTCAGAGCTGGGCGACGACGCGGTGGGTTCGGCCGAGCTCGACGAGAACTCGGTGACCGGCAGCCACATCGCGACCAGTGCGATCGGCACGTCCGACATCGCGGTCAACGGCGTCGGCGCGTCCGAGATCGCCACAGGCGGCGTCACCACGTCCGAGGTGCTCGACGGGACGATCGGCACGCTCGACCTCGCGCCCGGCGCAGTCACGCCCGACAAGGTCGCGCCCGCGCCGAGCGTGGCGCTGACGTTCGTGGCCGCGCAGTCGGTCCTCGATGGGGTCGCGACGCCGGTGCTGCCGGCAGGAGGCTGGGGCGAGGCGTACGACCAGGGTGGCATGCACGACGATCCGGCGAACCTGCCGTACGTGGTCGCGCCGGTCGCCGGTTGGTATCAGGTGAGCGGTCGCCTGGAATGGGCAGCCGACGGTGGCACGATCGCCCAGGACCGCCGGCTGTCGATCATCACCTCGACGTCGACCGGCACGGACATGCGAGCCGCTGCCCGCGTCCAGGACACCCCCGCCGGGACGTCCGTGCAGCAGCAGTCCGTGAGTGGGCTCGTGCGGCTCGCCGCAGGCGATCGGATCTGGCTCGAGGCGTACCAGACCAACGACGGCAATCAGCCGATCAGCGTCACCGCCGATGTCTCGGCCGACACGCGTGGTGCCGCGTTCAGCGCCGTCTGGGTCGCTCCGTAGCTCGCCTCGATGGGGCGTGCCGGCTGCGCGTCGCGAGATCGTCGCGCAGCTCCGCTGGCAATCGCGGCGCACGCATCCCCCGACTCCTGCTATCCTCCCCCGGCCGCTGAAGACAGCTGGTGACCTGTGGGTCAGAAGCGTCGGAAACCCGACCGCCAGCCGAGGCCGTGAACGAGAGACTGGACCGCCCTGCTCCCGGCCCCCGGGATGCCCGCAGGTGCTGGCCACTCCGCGCACTCCTCGGCTCGTGCGCGTCGAGTACCACGTCGCTCCTGCCTCGCCCGGTCTTCCACTACCGCGAGGTACATACCGTGAACAAGGACCAGAAGGCGAACGTCGTACGCGACCTCACCGATCGATTCGGTGAGACCTCGACGCTCTTCGTCGCCGACTACCGCGGGCTCGACATGCCCGAGATCACGGAGCTCCGCTCGAAGCTTCGAGAGGCAGACGCGCAGTTCAGCGTCGTGAAGAACACCCTTGCCCGGCGGGCAGCCAAGGACGCAGGCCTGGAGGAGGTGGCCAAGCTCTTCACCGGCCCCACCGCCGTTGCCTTCGTGCAGGGCGACGCCGCCGCAGTAGCCAAGGCGCTCAAGGACTTCGGCAAGACGCGCGAAGGCATCCTCGAGCTCCGTGGTGGACTCATGGACGGCAACCTCGTGTCTGCCGACCAGGTCAGGGAGATCGCCGAGCTGCCGCCGCGTGAGGTCATCCTCGCAATGCTGCTCAGCACGGTCGACGCCCCGGCACGCACGCTCGTCGGTGCCATCAACGCACCGGCTCGCGACATCGTCGGACTCCTCGGCAATTGGATCGAGAAGCGCAAGGAAGCCGGCGAGACCGAGTAATCGGATCCCTGGCAGTCACTCGGGCAGACGCCCACCGAAGCCCGCGCGGCGAGAGCCCCGCACCACAGTAACCCCACAGGA
This sequence comes from Thermoleophilia bacterium, assembly GCA_025964555.1. Taxonomy (GTDB): domain Bacteria; phylum Actinomycetota; class Thermoleophilia; order Gaiellales; family SKUG01; genus JAGQUL01. The sequence continues at coordinate 201,882 of JAOPYQ010000027.1, forward strand.
GACACCACAATGAGCACCACCATCGACACCATCGCCGAGTCCCTCGACAAGCTGACCGTCCTCGAGGCCGTCGAGCTGCGC
>JAOPYQ010000034.1 GCA_025964555.1 Thermoleophilia bacterium
GGCCGGGATGCGCTTGATGATGCGCTCCACCGTCGGCAGGAACCCCATGTCGAGCATGCGGTCGGCCTCGTCGAGCACGAGCGTGTGCACGCCACCGAGGTCGACGAGGCGCTGGTTGATGAGGTCCTCGAGGCGGCCCGGGCACGCGACCAGCACGGTCGCGGACCTGAGCTTGGTGACCTGCGGGCCCTGCTTGACGCCACCGAACACGGTGGCGATGCGAGCGGCCGGGTCGAGCGACTCGATCTCCTCGGCGACCTGCAGCGCGAGCTCGCGGGTCGGCACGAGCACGAGCGCCTGGATGCCGCGCCAGTCGTGGTCGAGTGCCTGCACGAGCGGGATGCCGAACGCGATGGTCTTGCCGGAGCCGGTGGGCGAACGGGCGAGGATGTCGCGCCCCTCGTCGGCGACGGGGACGACCTGCTGCTGGATCGGGAACAGGGACGTGATGCCACGCGCAATGAGCGCTGCGGCGACGGTCGCGCCGATACCCGGCCCGAACTGATGCTTCGTCATAAGGTGAAGAACTGCTTTCCTGGCTCGCGCCTGAATGGCGGGCCGGTAGGGATGTGGGTGGGTCTCAAATACACCCAACAAACATGAGGCGGCGGCGACTGCGGCCTGCGCTCGGTCCGATCGGACGGTAGAAACCCCAGCGGCGCAACCGGTGCGGCGCTGTAGGAACCACTGTAGCGGAAGAATCGAGATCGTGCGTCGAAGGTGGCCGCAAGCGCCACGAATCCACGTGTGGCTGCGCATTGAGCCGCGCGGGGCGTGGCCGCATGGGGCGGCGTTCGATTGACGGATGGCCGTGGTCGTCGTTCGATGGAGGTGACGACCCGGGACGGTCGACGCTGCCTGCGCACGAGGCGCTGGCGCTTGAGAGGGACGAATCATGTGTGGATCGATGCCGCCGGTTGGTGGAGGCGCAGCACCCGCTGCAGCAGCACTCGCGCCGACCGCGCCCCCGGACCCGAACCTGGCTTCCCTGTTCGGTCCTGCGACGAAGCCTGGTGACCCCGCGCCCGCCGCGCCCGCGCCAAAGGATGCCGGTGTCGGTCAGCTGGGCGGCGGCACGCCCGGCACCATCGCGAGCATCCTGCAGAACCTCCAGCAGACCCTCCAGGCGCTCGTGAGCGCCATCGGCGGGGTTGCCGGTGGCGGGGCGATGCCGCCGGCGAAGGGCGGAGGACTGCCTGCATCGCCACCTCCCCCGGGCACCACGCCGGGCGAGATCCCGCCCGCGCCGGCCCCCAACGTCGTGTTCCCCGCCGGCACGAGCTTCGTGGTCGACATGCGCAACGCTCCGGGTGGCGCGGGCGCCTACTCCGACGCGCTGACCGCGCGCGGCTATCAGGTCACCGTGGGCAGGCAGTCCAGCCCGACGAACCCCTACTTCCTGGTCAAGGCGACCGGCTATGACGAGCTCGTGACCGTCGACGACAAGCAGGTCAAGTTCAGCGCGCAGGGCCAGTACCTCGGGGTGCTTGGCCAGAGCCGCTAGCGATTTCGTCGACGCCCAGCCAGCAGCTCCTCGGCCGGCAGGCAGTTCACCACGTCTCCCACGCGCGCCCCCGCGCGACGGGCAACCGCGACGCCGTGGTCGCGCAGCGCGAGCGTCGAGGGTCGATGCGCATCCGTGTTGATCGTCAGGCGCACGCCGGCGGCGAGCGCCATGCGCGCCTGGTCGGAATCCAGGTCGAGGCGATCGGGGTTCGCGTTCACCTCGAGGATGACGGCGTGCTCGACGGCCATCGCGATCAGCTGTTCCACGTCGAGGGCGGTGCGGTCGCGCACGAGCATGCGTCGACTCGTGGGGTGGCCGATCGCGTCGACGAGCGGGTTCTCCATCACGCGCCGCATCCGTTCGATGATCGCGGCGGCGGACTGGCGCTGCTGCACGTGGATGGAGGCGACCACCCAGTCGAGCTGCTCGAGCGCGGAGTCGGGAAGGCCGAGCGAGCCGTCGGCGAGGATCTCCAGCTCGGTGCCGCGCAGCACGCGCAGCAGCGGCTCGCCCGCTTCCTCGTGCTCGCGCTGCAGCTGCTCGTTTGCCGAGGCGATCTCATCCGCCTGCGCCTGCAGGCGCGCCGGGTCGAGCCCGTTGACCATCGCGTAGGGCGCGGAGTGGTCGCACACCGCGAAGAACTCGTCCCCGCGCGCTCGCGCGGCGCGCGCCATGTCGATGATCGGGGCGCGCCCGTCGGACCAGTCCGAGTGCGCGTGCAGCTCGCCGCGCATGTGGGCGGCCGTGACCAGGTCCTTCGGCACGTCCTTGGGGTCGAGCTCGCCCGCGAGCACGCGCTCGCGCAGCTCGAACGGGATGCGCCGGCCGCGCGCGGGCGGCTTGGGTTCGCGCGCCGCCCAGGCGGCTGGACCGGCGAAGCGGTGCTCCACCAGCTCGACGCTCGCGTCGTCGGCGATCACCAGCTCGACCGGGATACCTGCCGGGCTCACGAGCTGCAGCGTCGCGGCCTGCTCGGCGGCGAGGCCGGCGAGTCGCTCGAGTGGCGCGCCGTCGTCGGCGTGTTCCCAGCCGCGCGCGGCGAGGCACTCGCGCACCTCGTCGGCCGCGGCGACCGGGTCGTCGGCTTCGGCGAGCACGCACAGCTCACGCACGAGCTCCGCGCCACGCACGTAGGCACCCGACGGGCGCGGCGCGCGCACCGTCGTCGGCAGCAGCTCCTCGAGCATGCCGGCGATCGAGAGCACCTGGTCGCGGCGAAACCACGGTCCGCGGATCGGCGCGCCCGCATCGTCGAGCGGGATGCCGGACGCGGACGCTGCGCCGCCACCGTCACCGTCATTCGCGGCGCTCGCAGCATGCGCGGCTGCGAGGGCGTCGATGATCTTCCGGGTGATGCCGTCACCAACCTCGAGCGTGCCGGCGGCGGCGCGCGCTGTCAGCGACGCAAACGATTCGCCGTCGAGCGCCGCGTGCACCTTCTTGGCGGTCGCGGGGCCCACTCCGGGCAGGCGCGTGAGCGCGAGCAGCGTGTCGGGCACGTCCTCGCGCGCTCGCTCGAGCGCCTTGAAGGTGCCGCTGGCGAGCAGGTCGCGCACCTTCTCCTCGATCGCGGGGCCGACGCCCTCGACCTCGCCGAGGCGGCCCTCGTCGCTCAGCACGGCGACGCTGTCGCCCAGGTCGCGGAACGTGTCGGCGGCCTTGCGGTACGCCATCCAGCGGTACGGCTTGGGGTCGATGATGGCGAGCCGGTCGGCCAGCTCGGTGAAGGCGTCGGCGATCTCGGCGTTGCGCATGGCCGGAGCATACGTCGACGGCCAAGGCGGGTGCCGGAGCCGGATCCCCGTTGTCGCGCGGCGCTGCGCGTGGTGCCATGGAGCCACGAGGTGTGCGCGTGGGGACGCCGCACGCCTGGGGGGCGAACAGGGGACGACAGATCATGTGTGGAGCAGTTGGTGGTGCGATGGGCGGCGGTTCGCCCGTGCAGCAGGTGCCTCCGGCACCGGGCGGCGCAGTAGCCGGTGCAAGCGGTCCGGCGCAGAAGTCGGACGTGGCAGGCGCGAGCGGCAGCCCGCTGCAGGGGATCCCGACGCAGGGCAACCCAGCGCAGAAGACCGACGTCGCAGGTGCGAGCGGCGATCCGGCACAGAAGGGTGGCCTCGTCGCCGGCGCGAGCGGCGGTGGCGCAGCAGCGCCCACGGCAGCAACGCCCGCAGCGCCTGCCCAGGCGTCGTCCGGCGCGGCGACGCTCGGTGGCGGCCCGACCGGTGACATCGCCGGCGTGCTCGCGGAGCTCGTGAAGGTGATCCAGTCGCTCGTCGCGGCGCTCGGCGCGAGCAACGTCGCCGGCGCAGCCGGTGGCGGTCCGTCGCAGCTGCCGCCCGGCAAGGATCCGACCCAGGCACCGCCGACGGCGGTCAAGGGCGATGCGGGTCCCGGCAAGGACACCAAGGCCGGTGGCGGATGCGACAGCCCGCCCCCGCCGCCCACGACCGGTGGCGGTGGAACGGGAGCTCCAACGCCCCCGCCCGTGCCGACCGGACCGCCCGGCCTGACCGGCTCCAATCCCGGCGGTGGCACGATGAACCACGCCGCCATGCCCGGCATGGCCGGCATGCCCGGGATGTAGGTCCACGGCCGTCCTCTCGACGGCTCAGCTCGATGCGACGTTCGCTCACGCGGCGGGGTGGGAACGCTCCGCCGCGTGAGTACCGTCTGGATCTGCCTGCCGACCTACAACGAGGCCGAGAACCTGGAGCGCATGGTTCGTGCGCTCGGGGAAGAGCGTGCGCGCCACGACCTGGCACTCACCGTGCTCGTCGTCGACGACGGCTCGCCCGACGGCACCGGCGACATCGCCGACCGCCTCGCAGCAGAGCTCGACTGGGTGCGCGTGCTGCACCGAACGTCCAAGGACGGCCTCGGCCGCGCCTACCTGGCGGCGTTCCAGGTCGCGCTCGACGGCGGCGCGGACCTGGTCATGGAGATGGACTGCGACTTCTCCCACGATCCCCAGGACGTGCACCGGCTCGTCGCGGCAGCGCGCGACGCGGACTTGGTGATCGGCAGCCGCAACGTGCCCGGAGGCGGCGTGCGCGGCTGGCCGTGGTATCGCAACCTCATCAGCAAGGGCGGCAGCTTCTACGCACGCACGATCCTGGGGCTGCGCATCCGCGACATGACCGCCGGCTTCAAGCTCTTTCGCCGCTCGGTGCTCGAGACGCTCGACCTGTCGGGCATCGAAGCGTCGGGCTACATGTTCCAGATCGAGCTCAAGTACCGCACCGTGCAGTCGGGATTCTCCGTCCAGGAGGTGCCCGTGATCTTCATCGACCGCGAATTCGGCGAGTCGAAGATGAGCAGCAGCATCGTCCTGGAGGCGGTCTGGCGCGTGTGGAAGCTCAAGTTCCGCCGCCAGAACGCGCCGCGCACCGCGTCCTGACTTCAGGCGGCCACGCATAACTTTCTGGTTGCAGGCGATATTCGTACTGCAGGGTCGAGGCGGCCGCGTCCGTGGCCGCCCCGCGCCGCACGAGGGTGGAGGTCGTTGGGAATGGTCGCCGTGCTGCGTACCCTTGTGGGCATCGTGCGCCTTCGACCTGCCCCATCCCGGACCCGCCGCCCTGTCCGCCCCGACGCGACTCCCGTCACGCGACCTGCATGCTCGGTCGATGACGCGTCGTCCTCGCCCTCGCTGCCAGCGCGGCGTCGACGCGGCCCCTCGCGTCGCATGCTCGTGCTCATCGGGCTGCTGCTCGTGCTCGTCGCGGGCCTCGCGACCGCGATCGTGCTGACGATGCCGCGACTGAGCCGCGTCGCGCCGAGCCGGCTCACCAACGACGCCACCCCCACGCTCGTGCTGCGCATGGCGCACCCCGCAGGGATCGCGGCAGGCGACGTCGAGGCAACGGTCGACGGTCGCGTGATCGACACCGACGACGTCGAGGTGCTGCGCGACGGGCGCCGCATCGAGCTGCATGCCAGCCGCCTCGCCGACGGCGCGCACGACACGAAGGTCACCGTGCACGGCGCCGGTCTGCTGCATCGCACGCTCACCCAGCAGTGGAGCTTCACCGTCGACACCACCCCACCGCCGGCGCGCATCGTCGCGCCGCGCGGGATCGAAGCCGGCACGAGCGCCTACGTCGCCGCCGGCGTAGCGGTCGTCACCACGGCACCGATGCGGCTGACGGTGGGCGCGGAGGTCGGCACCGTGCTCGACGTGACGTCCACCGGCGCCGGCGCGCGAGCGCTGCACGTCGCGAAGACAGGCGACACGCGACGCACCGTCGACGTGACGCTCCCCGAGGGCACGCAGGTGCTCACGGTCGCAGCCACCGATCCCGCGGGCAACGTCACCGAGCGCACGATGCGCGTGCTCGTCGACACGAAGGGGCCCAAGCTGGCCGTGCGCGTGCCACGCATCGTCAAGGACGCACAGCTGGCGCTGCCGATCACCGCCCGCGACGCGCAGGGCGTACAGCTGCAGGTCAAGCTCGACGGCACCGTCCAGGAGGACGCCGTCAGCGAGGTGAGCGTCACCGACGCACCCTTCGTCGACGAGCTCTCGAGCGAGGACGATGTCGCGACCGATGCCACCGACGCCGCGACGAGCGGCGAGGACGTCCCCGTGAGCGACGAGGCCGATCCGGAAGCTGCTGCCACGGACGAGGAGTCGGCCGCGGTGCTGCCGATCGGTGGTCGCTATACGCTCACGCTCGACGACGGCGCGTACGAGGGTCGGCACGCGCTCGAGGTCGTCGCCACCGATTCGCTCGGCGCGAAGACCACCTTCACGCGGACGTTCTTCGTGGATTCGACCGAGCAGCTGAGCGAGGCGGCGGGGCTGCGCACGGGCGCGACGGGCAACGACGTCGCGCAGCTGCACCAGGTGCTGCTCGAGCAGGGCATCGTCTCGCGCGCCGCGCTCGCGAACGACCTGCGCACCAAGACCTATGGCGCGCAGACGCGCGCGGCGATCGGTCGCTACCAGGGCGAGCAGGGCATGGCACGCGACGGCGTCGCCGGCGCCGACACGATCGCGGGCCTGACGCTCAAGATCGTCATCGATCGGTCGGCCAACACGCTGACGCTGTATCGCGTCGGCAAGGTCGTGAAGACCTACGGCGTGGCGACGGGGTCGCCGGAGTTCCCGACGCCGACGGGTGACTTCGAGATCCAGTCGATGCAGGAGAATCCGACGTGGACGCCGCCCGATTCGGACTGGGCCAAGGACGCCGAGGTGATCCCGCCCGGACCCGACAACCCGCTCGGCACGCGCTGGATGGCGATCCAGGGCACGGTCGGCATCCACGGCACGAACAACCCCGCCTCGATCGGCTACTCGGTCTCGCACGGCTGCATCCGCATGGCGATCCCCGACGTCGAGGACCTGTACTCGCGCGTGGCGATCGGCACGCGGGTCACCGTCGTCTGATCGACACCCCTCGGACGGTTCGACCACCCTGCATTCGAGGGTCGCAGAAGCCGTTGCTACACTGTCGACAACGACGCGTCGTGGCGCCTGGGGCCGCGACGCACAGCACGAGGAGTGGGACACATGGGTCTTGGACAGGTGACGGACGCGAGCTTCGCAAGCGATGTGGAGCAGTCCGACGTTCCGGTGCTCGTGGACTTCTGGGCCGAGTGGTGTGGGCCGTGCCGGATGATGAACCCGATCCTCGAGGAGTTCGCCACCGCCCACGACGGCCAGATGAAGGTCGTCAAGCTCAACGTGGACGAGAACCCCGAGGCCGCCGCGCGCTTCAAGGTGCTCAGCATCCCGACGATGCTCGTGTTCCACAAGGGCGAGGTCGTCAAGCAGATGGTCGGCGCGATGAGCCGCCAGCGCCTCGACGAGGCACTCGCCGAGTGGGTCGGCGCAACGGCCTGACCTGTCGATCGAATCGAGCCTTGCGGGGCCCGCGTGCACGACCGAGCCCGGTCGCACGCGGGCCCCGAGTTTTTCTGGGACGATGTGATGGTCCATGGCGCCCGCGAAGACCAGCTCTCCCGACCCGATTGCCGCAGACCTGCTCATCGGTGACGAGCGGGTGGTGCAGCGCACCGCGATGCCGGCGCGCACGCGCGCGAGCGCACCGATGCCCGAGGACCTGAGCGGTGCGGTGCGCGACGTGCTCGAGCGCGGCGGCATCCACGACCTGCACGCGTTCCAGCGCGAGGCGATCGACCTGGTGCGCAGCGGCCGCCACTTGGTGCTGGCCGGCGGCACCGGCGCGGGCAAGAGCCTGTGCTACCAGCTGCCGCTGCTCGAGGCGCTCGAGAAGCCGCGCGACGATCGCAAGCAGACGGCGTTGTACCTGGCGCCGACCAAGTCACTCGCGCAGGACCAGGCGCGCAGGCTGCGTGAGCTGGGTGCTGCGTGGGCGATGCCGATGCTCTACGACGGCGACACGCCGCCCGTGCAGCGTGCGCAGGTGCGCAAGCGCGCGAACCTGCTGCTCACCAATCCCGACATGTTGAGTGCGGGGATCCTGCCCCAGCACGCGGAGTGGGCGACGTTCCTCAAGGGGCTCGCGATCGTGGTGATCGACGAGTCGCACGTGTATCGCGGCGTGTTCGGCTCGCACGTCGCGCAGGTGCTGCGCCGGCTGCGACGCCTGCTCGCGCACTACGGCAACACGCATGCGACGTTCGTGCTGTCGAGCGCGACGACCGGCAACCCGGTCGCGCACGCGGAGCGACTGACAGGGCTCGAGGTGGAGCTGGTCGGCGATCGTGGTGCGCCGAGCGCGGCGCGCGACGTGCTGTTGTACAACCCCGAGCTGGACGAGGACACCGACGAGCGCGACTCGGCGATCGGTGATGCCGCGAAGCTGTATGCGGAGCTCATCGAGCGTGGCGTCGCGACGATCGTGTTCGCGCGCTCGCGCAAGTCGTGCGAGCTCATCCACCGCTTCACCGTCGACCGGCTCGAATCGCGCGACCTGCACGAGCTGGCCGCGCGCATCGCGCCGTATCGGGCGGGCTACACGCCCGAGGAGCGGCGTGCGACCGAGCGCGCACTCGCGAGCGGGGAGCTGGTGGGCGTGGTCGCGACGAGCGCGCTGGAGCTGGGCATCGACATCGGGTCGCTGCAGGCGAGCATCGTGGTGACGTATCCGGGGACGATGACCAGCCTGCTGCAGCGCTGGGGGCGCGCCGCGCGGTCGAGTTCGATGCGTGGGCTGTGCCTGCTGGTGGCAGGCGACGACGCGCTCGACCAGTACTTCATGCGCAACCCCGCCGAGCTGCTGGAGCGCGACATCGAGGACGCAGTGGTGAGCCTCGCGAACCCGCGCATCGTGGTGCCGCATGTCGCGGCGGCGGCGGCGGAGCTGCCGGTCGGGTCGGCGTTCGACCAGGCGCTGTGGCCGGGTGGGCTGTGCGACGACTCGCTTGAGGTGCTGGTGGAGCAGGGCGCGGTGCGCATCACGCCGGCGGGCGGCACGTTCGTGGGGCGCGGCCGCGCGGGTGGCGGCATCAGCCTGCGCTCGACCGGTCGCGGCGACGTGACGATCGTCGACGCGGACTCCGGGGTGCTGCTGGGCACCGTGGAGATCGGGCGCGCCGCGACGACCGTGCACCCTGGCGCGGTGTACCTGCATCGCGGCGAGAGCTACCTGGTCGAGCACCTGGACGTGGGCAACCTCGTCGCGACCGTCCGCCGCAGGACGATGCCCTTCTACACGATGCCCAAGCTCGACACCGACATCGACGTGGTCGACGTGATCAGCGACCGCCGCGTGCACGGCACGGACATGTGGCTGCGGCACGGGCGGGTGGTGGTGACCGACCAGCTCGTGGCGTACCAGCGCATGAACGCGCAGACACATCGCGTCATGGACCTGGTCGAGGAGCACCTGCCACCGATCGCGTTCGAGACCGAGGCGGTGTGGTTTCCAAGCCCGCTCGGGCTGCCGCCGCTCAGCACGGTCGCGGTGCTGCCGAGCGACCAGCAGCAGCGACTGCTGGGGTCGCTGCACGCCGCCGAGCACGCGCTCATCGCGATGCTGCCGCTCATCGCGACGTGCGATCGATGGGACATCGGCGGGTTGTCGATCGACTGGCACGACGCGTTCGACGGTCCAGGGATCTTCGTGTACGACGGCCACCCCGGCGGGGTCGGGATCACCGAGGCGGGGTTCGGGCGCTTCGAGAACTGGGCGACGACCACGCTCGCGATGCTCGAGGGATGCCCGTGCGAGGAGGGGTGCCCGTCGTGCGTGCAGAGCCCCAAGTGCGGCAACCTCAACGAGCCGCTCGACAAGGCAGGCGCGATCGACGTGCTCGCCGCCGTGCTCGGCGAACGATCGGCATGGGCCACGTGAGCGAGACGACTGACATCCAGGTCGTGGAGCTGGCCGTGTGTCAGTCGACGCAGCACGAGGTGCGCGAGCGCCTGACGCAGGCGGCGGGAGGCGAGGTCGTTGCTGTGCGGGCCGGCTCGCAGCTGGACGGGCGCGGTCGCGAGCAGCGCTCGTGGCAGGACCCGCCCGGCGAGGCGCTGCTGCTCAGCGTCGGGGCGCGGGGACCGCTGCCGATCGACGTGCTGTCCGACCTTCCGCGACGCATCGTCGACGCGCTGCTGGAGGCGATCGAGGCACTCACGCGCGGCCCCGTCGCGGGGCGGGTCGCGTGGAAGTCCCCCAATGACCTCGTGGATGCGCAGGGCGCGAAGCTGGGCGGTGTGCTCGTCGACGCGCGCACGGTCGGCGAGCACGTCGAGGTCGTGATCGTCGGAATGGGCTGCAACGTCACCGGTGGCGCGTTCGCGACCAGAGACGGGCGGCGCGCCACGACCGTCGAGGCAGCGCTCGGGGAGACGATCGACACTCGCGAGCTCGCGACGGGCGTCACGGCGCGGGTCGCTGCGCTGCTAGGTGTCAACCGCGCGTGATCGTGAGCGGCGAGCGGTGCATCGAGCGGCCGGGCACCGCATCCGCGGGCAGGCCCACGCGCAGCTCGTAGCTGCCTGACGCCACGTCCGGGGGAATCGGCGCCGAGAATTCGACCGGTGTGCTCGTCGGCCCGACGTAGGTCGGTGCGCGCAGTTCGGCGACCTGCTCGCCGGTGGCGGGATCGTGGAGCCATGCGCCGATGCGATAGTCGAGGCCGAGCGTGTACTGCAGGCGCACGAGGTCGTCGTTGGGATCGCCGCCCACCGCGAGCGTCACTGGCGGCGCGGTGGTGATGACGAACGCGGGATCGGGCGACACGACCGCGAGCGGCGCGAGCGCTGCTCGCGCGCGTTCGCCGGAGGGGCGTGCTCCGTTGACCGCAACGCGCAGGTCCCAGTAGGGCACGCTCGCTTCCGCGGGCGGCGTCCAGGTCGTCTGGGCGAGCGCGCCCGTCACCGCGAACGTGTGCACCACCTCGCCGGTGGAGATGCGCTCGATGCGAACCGTGACGTACATGTCGGCATGGCTGGCCACGGCGCGCACCGACACGCTGGCGACGCTCGCGTCGATCGGGTCGTCGGGCAGGCGACGCGTGTAGGTGCTCGTGATGTTGGCGACCTTCGCGCCTCCGGTTGCCCACGCATCGCGCGCCAGGCGCGTCAGCTGGGCGTATTCGAGCGCGCCAGGACAGCTCGTGGGAAACAGGTCGCGGTGACCGCTCACGGCGCGCACCACCACTCGCGAGCCGGTCGCGAACTTGTCGCCGGACGCTGCGGTGAGCACCATCTGGCCGTTCGGCTTCACGTGCGCGACGTCCAGGCGCCACGCGACGAGGCGACGCAGCGCGTCCTGTGCGACGCGCGTGGGTGCGACGCTGCCGTGCAGGCCCATGAGCGCGATGCCGCTCGTGTTGGTGTTGAAGCCCGCGGTGTGCGCACCGCCGACGGGTTCGCGGATGCCGCCCGCGCGCCCTTCCCACACGCCGCCGCAGCGGTCGACGAGGAAGTTGTAGCCGATGTCGTTCCAGCCGTTGGCACGCATGTGGTAGCGCTGGATGCCGCGCAGCAGCGCCGGGACCTGGCTGCACGAGTACCGGTTCGTCTCGGCGGTGTGATGGATCACGACGCCGCGCACCGCATCGGCGTACCACGGCGCGTTGACGGGCTTGGCGGCCTTCCACGTCGCGCGGCTGCGAATGCCGGGTGCGAGCGGCTGCGCCTGGGCGGGTTCGCCCAGCACCCACGCGGCGTCGTCGCGCAGGCGTGTCGCGAGGCGCTCGCGGCGCGTTGCGGTTCCGGTCGCGTTGAGCGCCCAGACCCGAACGTCGCGCAGCTGCGCGTCCTTGGACGAGCCCGGTGCCGCGACCGGTCGCACCTGGACCTGGTCGGCTGCGCCCACCCACACCGGGCTGGACGCCGTGCGACGACCATCGGTGCGGCGCGCTGCCGCACGCGCCTCGGCGCTCCCTGCGTCCGGACCGTCGTCGCCTGCCTCGAGCGGGACCCAGCGGCTCCAGCGGCCCCCGTCGATACGTGCGCGAAGCTCGATCGAGTGCTGCGCGCCGCTCCAGCTCGCGCCGAGCAGGTCGGCGCGGATCGGCAGCTCGACGGTGTCGCTGCGCGCGCCGCGACGAGCGGGCGACTGCACGCGCACTTCCACCATCTCGACGTCGGTGGAGACCTCGGCGGCGTGGGCGATGCCCAGGGCGAGGCTGACGGCCGCGACCAGGGTCGCAGCAACGAGCACGGCGAGGCGCGCGGGACGTCGCAGGACGATGGGACCTCGGCGCATGGACGCACTGTAGCGGGGTGTCGCGCTGCGCGCGTCAATCGCTTCGCACCCCGTATGGTCGCCTGCCGCGCGCTGCTCGCGCGTGGGCGTGCGCGAGCGCGCAGCGGGGTAGAGCATGTTCGTGCCCGTCGTGTCCCGACTCTCCACGCTGCTCGTCGCCCTGCTGCTGATGCTTGCCCTGGGCGTTGCCGCCGCGTCGGCCGCCACCAGTGTGCCCGACACCGGTGACGGGCGGGTGCTCGTCGCGCCGCTCACCGGCACGGTCGATCCGGTCATGCTCGAGTTCACCGAGCGCGTGCTCGATCGCGCCGCCGACGACGGCTTCGATGCCGTGGTGTTCGAACTCGACACCCCGGGCGGGCTGTCCACGTCGATGGACGACATCGTGCGTGCCATCGTCGCGTCGGACCTGCCCGTCTACGTCTACGTATCACCGTCGGCCGGTCGCGCCGCGAGCGCCGGCGTGTTCATCACCTACGCCTCGGACGTCGCCGCGATGGCGCCCGGCACCAACATCGGCTCGGCCACGCCGATCAACTCCAACGGCGAGGAACTCCCCAAGGACCTGCGCCGCAAGGTCATCAACGACGCCGTCGCCAAGATCACCGAGCTCGCCCGAGAACGCGACCGGGATCCGGACTTCGCCGAGGCCGCGATCCGCGACGCGGAGAACCTCGGCGCTCGCGAGGCGCTCAAGCAGGACGTCGTCGAGTACGTCGCCGACGACGTGCGCGCGCTGCTCGAGGCGAGTGACGGCGCGACGGTCGAGCCCAAGGGCCTGACGCTGCACCTGGCCGACGCCAAGCTCGAACGCACCGAACCGCCGCTGACGCTGCGCATCCTCAAGAAGCTCGTCGACCCCAACCTGCTGTTCCTGCTCTTCGGCGCCGGGGTGATCGGCCTCGCCTTCGAGCTCACGCATCCGGGCGTCGCGCTGCCCGGCATCGCCGGCGGCATCTGCTTCCTGCTCGCCCTGTTCGGCCTGAGCGTGCTGCCAGCCAGCGGCGCAGGCATCGCATTGCTCGTGCTCGCCGCAGCGCTCTTCGCCGCCGAGGCCGTCGCGCCGGGCGGTGGACTGCTCGGCACGGGTGGCGCAATCTCGCTGCTGCTCGGCGGGCTGCTGCTGTTCGACGACTCCTCCGGCTATGGCGTCTCGCCGTGGCTGGCGGTCGCGATGGCGATCGCGATGGCGGCGTTCTTCATCTTCCTGCTGCGCAAGGCGGTGCAGACGCGGCGACTGGCGCCGACCACGAGCGCAGGGTCGCTCATCGGCATGGCAGGCACGATCCGCCGAGCGCCGAGCAGCGACGAGGCCGGGGCGGTGTTCGTCGACGGCGAGCTGTGGCGCGCCCGATCGAAGATCCACATGTCAGTCGGCGAGCGCGTGCGTGTCACCGGCGTCGACGGACTGGAGCTGGACGTCGAACCCGACCCGGGTGCGACCCACAAGGAGGCAGGAACATGACCATCGCCATCATCGTCTTGGTGATCATATTCGCGCTGCTCGCAGCGAGCGTGCGGATCCTCAACGAGTGGGAGCGCGCCGTGATCCTGCGCCTCGGCCGCGCACTGCCGGGCGTCAAGGGCCCGGGCATCATCTTCCTCATCCCGATCATCGACCGCATGCGCAAGGTCGACACGCGAACCGTGACGCTGCAGGTCCCGCCGCAGGAAGTCATCACCCGCGACAACGTCTCCACCAAGGTGACGGCCGTGATCCTGTTCCGGGTCGTGGATGCCAACGCCGCGATCACCCGCAACGTCGACTTCATGTACTCCACCAGCCAGGTGTCGCAGACGGCGCTGCGCTCGATCCTGGGCCAGCACACGCTCGACCAGCTGCTCGGCGAGCGCGAACAGGTCAACGAGCGCCTGCAGGAAGTCATCGATGGGCAGACCGCGCCCTGGGGCGTGAAGGTCGGCGTCGTGGAGGTCAAGGACGTCGAGATCCCCGAGGACATGCGCCAGGCACTCGCCAAGGAAGCGATCGCCGAGCGCCTGCGCCGAGCCAAGGTGATCGGCGCCGAAGGCGAGTTCCAGGCATCCGCCCGCCTCGCAGAAGCAGCCGACGTGATGGGTCGCAGCCCGGGCGCGATGCAGCTGCGTTACCTGCAGACGCTCGTGGAGATCGGCGCCGAATCCAACACCACCACCGTGTTCCCGATCCCGATGAACCTGCTCGAGGGTCTCGGCAGCCTCGCCGCACCGAGCATCAAGCCCGCCTGATCGACCGTCGGCCTGCGCGATGACGCTGCACGAGGATCCCATCACCGGCGACGTGCGACTGGTGGCTCCGGGCCGCGCAGCGCGACTGGGTCGCAGCTCGAGCGGGTGTCCGTTCTGTCCCGGACACGAGGACGCCACACCCACCGAGACCGGCCGCATCGCCGCGCGCGCCCACGTCGATGCTGGCGCATCGCTCGACGCGGGATGGTCGGCGCGGTCGTTCCCCAACCTGTATCCGCTCACCGATCCGCACGAGGTGCTCGTACCGACTCCGCGCCATGTCACCGCGTGGCGCGACCTGACGCTGCCGGAGCTGGAAGCCGGCCTCGAGCTGCTGCTCGAGCGACGCCGCGCGCTGCTCGCGCCCGACCGCTACGTGCACGCGTTCGTCAACGACGGCATCCAGGCAGGCGCGTCGCTGCAGCACGTGCATGCGCAGCTCGTGAGCGTGCCGGCCGGCACCCACGCCGAGCGCCTCACCCGCGGCGTACGCATGGTCGACGATCACTGCGCGCTGTGCGACCTGATGGGCGCACCGACATCGCCGTACCTGGTCGAGCGCGGCCGACACCTGGCACTGGTCGCGCATCCGCTCCCGCGCATTGCCGGTGCGCTGCTGGTCACCCCGCTCACGCACGCGTCGACGATCGGCATGGATGTGCTTGCCGAGCTCGCGGCGCTGCTGCATCGTGCACTGCAGGTCGCCGCGCGCGACACGGCGATCAACCTCTGGATCGTCGCCGACGAAGCCGCACAAGCACACTGGTACGTGGAGCTGCAGCCGCGAACGGCGTACCTCGCGGGCGTCGAACTCGCGCTCGGGCTCAACGTCGTCGGCGCCGATCCCCTCGCGGCAGCGGCGCATGCACGCGAACGGCTCGCGCAACCTGCACAGGGCTGACCAAGCCCCTACTCGCCGGTCTCTTCGTCGCCGGCCGGGCGTGGCGCGCGGTCCTCGTCGCCACGCACGTTGCCGAGCACCGGCCGCCCCGTCCCGACGCTCGGGCCTTCGGCAGGGTCACCATCGGGATACCACTCCACGAGCATCTCGCCACGGAACTGGCGCGCATCGGGCAACCGTCGCCGATACCACTGCTTGGCCAGGTGCACGCTCGCGCACGTCGCCGCCGCAAATCCCACCCACGCGACGAGCGAATGCGCCGCCGCACCCACGACCGGCACGAGCCGAACCGCGCGCAGCGCGACGATCCCCAGCGCCGCCGCGAGCCACGGTGGCACGGCCGCCATGCCGAGCCAGGCGCCGATACGTTCGCCCACGAGGCGGGCGATCGCCAGGTAGCCGGCCATGCCGATGAGGATCGCGACGATCGGCATGAGCATCGCCCCGAAGATCGTGATCACCAGCGCGATCGTGCCGAAGAACAGCAGCAGCACGCTGAGCGGCAGCCAGATCGTCACGCGAACCGGATCGGTGGCGATGAGCCGCGCAGGCGGATCCACGACCTGCGGCGCGACCTGCGCGAACACCGGCCCGACGATGAGCAGCAGCACGCTGACGTAGGCGAACAACAGCCACGAGAACGGCGTGAGGCCAAGCGCGACCTCGCCCATCTGCACGAACAGCTTCACGAACACGCCCATGCGCCCATGCTAGCCGCTCGGAGCCACCTGAAGACGTGAGGGGCGACCCGCAGGCCGCCCCTCGTCGTGCATTCGCCGTTCGCGGCGGCGGTCAGGCCTCCGCGTGCGGGTCCTTGTCCTCGGGCCCGTCCTCGTGGCTCGGGTCGAGGCTCGTCACGTCGTCCACGGCGGGCTGCACGTCGGTCTCCACGACCGGCACGTCGCCCTCGGTGCTCAGTGACGACGGTGCCGTCGAGACCTCGCCGATCTCGAGCGCGGGCTGTGCATCCGCAGCAGCATCGCCCGGATCGCCGTCGATGACGCGTGCCACCGCGACGAGGTGGTGTCCCTCGCGCAGCTTCATCACCGTCACGCCGGAGGCGGAGCGGCTGTAGCGCGACACCTGGTCGACGCTCTGGCGCGTGATCGTGCCCTCGGACGTGATGAGCATGACGCCCTGGCCCTGCTTGACGCTGAGCGCCGAGACCAGGTGGCCCTTGCCCTCGATGTTGCCGAACGCACGCACGCCCATCGTCGCACGACCCTTGCGCGGGAAGTCCGAGACCGGGCTGCGCTTGCCGAAGCCCTTCTCGGTGAGCAGCAGCAGCTCGGCGTCGTCCTTGGCGACGTCGATGGAGATGACCTGGTCGCCCTCGCGCAGCTTCATGCCGGCGACGCCGGCCGCGGTGCGACCCATCGAGCGCACGGAGCTCTCGTGGAAGCGCACGGCCTGGCCGTTCGCGGAGATGAGCAGCAGGTCGTCATCGCCCGAGGTGAGCGTGACGCCGATGAGCTCGTCGTCCTCGGTCTTGAGGTTGAGGGCGATGATGCCGTCCGCGCGCAGCTTCGTGTTGTACGCGTTGAACTCGGTCTTCTTCACGACACCCTTCTTGGTGGCCATGATGATGAACTTGTTCTCGTCGTAGTTGCGCGTGCGGTAGACGGCCTTGACCTGCTCGTCCTCCGCCAGCGGCAGCACGTTCACGAGCGCGCGGCCCTTGTTCTGGCGTGCACCCTCGGGCACCTCGTAGACCTTCGTGCGGTAGATCTTGCCGACAGAGGTGATGAAGAGCAGGTAGTCGTGCTTGGAGGCGACGAACATGTGCTCGACGTAGTCGCCTTCCTTGAGGTCGAAGCCGGTGACGCCCACCCCGCCGCGGTTCTGCTGGCGGAAGACGTTCATCGGGGTCGACTTGATGTAGCCCGACTTGGTGATCGTGATCGCCATCGGGGTATCGGCGATCATCTGCTCGAGGTCGATCTCGCCCTCGTGCGCGGTGATCTCCGAGCGGCGCTCGTCGGAGAACTTCTCGCGCACCTCGATGAGCTCGTCCTTGAGCATCGCAAACAGCAGCGTCTCGTCGCGCAGGATCGCGAACAGCGATTCGATGCGCGCGATGAGCTCGTCGTACTCTTCCTTGGTGTCGGTCACCGACAGCTGCGTGAGGCGCGACAGGCGCAGGTCCAGGATCGCCTGGGCCTGCTTCTCGGAGAACTCGAACTCGCCCATGAGCTCGTGGCGGGCGGCCTCGGTGTTGCGGCTGCCGCGGATGATCGCGATGACGCGGTCGATGTTCTCGATCGCCTTGAGGTAGCCCTCGAGGATGTGTGCACGGTCGCGGGCCTTGTCGAGGCGGTACTTGGTGCGCCTGGTGAGCACGTCGCGCTGGTGCTCGACGTAGTACATGACCAGGTCTTTGAGGTTGAGCAGCTTCGGCACGCCGTCGACGAGGGCGATGTTGTTGATGCCGAACGTCGACTGCAGCGCCGTGTGCTTGTAGAGCTTGTTGAGCACGACCTTGTAGTTCGCGCCGCGCTTGAGCTCCACCACGATGCGCATGCCCTGGCGGCTCGACTCGTCGCGCAGGCCGTCCTGCGGGATCTCGTCGATGACGCGCTCGCGCACGAGCTCGGCGATCTTCACGACGAGGTTCGCCTTGTTGACCTGGTACGGGATCTCGGTGATGACGATCGCCGTGCGGCCCTGGCGCAGCTCCTCGTAGTGCGCGCGGGCGCGCATGACGACCTTGCCGCGACCGGTCAGGTACGCGTCGCGGATGCCGCCCATGCCGTGGATGATCGCG
The DNA here is from genome assembly GCA_025964555.1 of Thermoleophilia bacterium. Taxonomy (GTDB): domain Bacteria; phylum Actinomycetota; class Thermoleophilia; order Gaiellales; family SKUG01; genus JAGQUL01. The sequence goes on from JAOPYQ010000034.1 coordinate 18,048, forward strand.
CCGGTGGGGAAGTCGGGGCCCTTGACGTGCTCCATGATCTGCTCGACCGAGCGCGTGGGGTCGTCGATGTACGCCATCACGGCGTCGATGACCTCACCGAGGTTGTGCGGCGCCATGTTGGTGGCCATGCCGACCGCGATGCCGGACGAGCCGTTGACGAGCAGGTTCGGGAAGCGGCTCGGCAGCACGAGCGGCTCGCGCCGCGAGCCGTCGTAGTTGGGGCCGAAGTCGACGGTGTTCTCGTCGATGTCACGGAGCATCTCCGTGGCCATCTTGGTCATGCGGCACTCGGTGTAGCGCATCGCCGCTGCGGGGTCGCCGTCGACGGAGCCGAAATTGCCCTGGCCGTCGACGAGCGGGTAGCGCAGCGAGAAGTCCTGCGCCATGCGCACGAGGGTGTCGTAGATCGCCGAGTCGCCGTGCGGGTGGTATTCACCCATCGCCTTGCCGACGACCTGCGCACTCTTGACGTACTTGCGGTTGGGCTGCAGGCCCGCCTCGTGCATCGCGTACAGCACGCGGCGATGCACCGGCTTGAGCCCGTCACGCGCGTCGGGGAGCGCGCGAGAGACGATCACGCTCATCGCGTAGTCGAGGAAGGAGCTCTGCATCTCCTTCTCGAGCTCGACCTGCTCGATCCGGCCGCCGCCCATCGATCCGCCATCCAACGTACTCATGAAGTTACTCCCTCTCCCATCAACCAGTCACACGTGCCGCGCAGTGCGCGATCAGACATCCACGTTCGCGTCGCGAGCGTGTCGTTCGATGAACTCGCGGCGCGGTTCCACGACGTCGCCCATGAGCATCGAGAACACCTCGTCCGCGCGCTCGGCCTGCTCGATCGACACCTGCTGCAGGATCCGCTTCTCCGGATCCATCGTGGTCTCCCACAGCTGCTCGGCGTTCATCTCGCCCAGGCCCTTGAAGCGCTGGATCTCGATGCCGTGCTTGGTCGAGTCGAGGATCGCGCCCTTGAGTTCGTCCCACGTCGCCGCCTCGACCTCGCGCTTGTCGGCGTACCTCGCTACGAAGCGCGGCATGCCGGCGGCGCTCTTGAGCTTCTCCGATGCCTTGCGCAGGCCCGTGTACGCACTCGAGGTGAACAGCGCCCACGGCAGGATCACGCGCGTCGCGCTCATCGTCGACGCGTCGAGCGAGCGGAAGAGCAGCTTCTGCTCCTCCTGGTCGAAGCGCTCGAACTGTATCTCGGAGTGGTCGGTGACCGCGGCGGGGCGCTGCAGGTACTCGGCGACCTGCTCGAGCGACGTGAAGTTCTCGAACAGGATCGGGTGGCTGCGCAGCCACTCGATCGATGCGCGGCCGTACTCGGCCTGCAACGCCGACGCCCAGCCCTGCGCCTCCTTGAGGTCGCGGGTGAAGCGCTGCCAGCGCGCCTCGCTCCACGACTGGTTCGTGCCGGTGCCGTCGGTGACGACGACCTGCTCGATGCGCTCGCTCACCAGGAAGTCCGTGAGCTCGTGCTCCTTCTCGATCCACCGCTCCTGGTTGCCGTACTTGATGAGGAACAGCGGCGGCGCGGCGATGTAGATGTAGCCCGCGTCGATGAGCGCGCGTGCCTGTCGGAACAGGAACGTGAGGATGAGCGTGCGGATGTGCGCGCCGTCCACGTCGGCGTCGGTCATCACGACGATGCGGTGGTAGCGCGCCTTCTCCAGGTCGAACTCCTCGCCGATGCCCGTACCGAGCGCGGTGATGATGTTCTGGATCTCCTGGTTGGAGAGCACCTTGTTGATGCGCGCGCGCTCGACGTTGAGGATCTTGCCGCGCAGCGGCAGAATCGCCTGGAAGAACCGGTCGCGGCCCATCTTCGCGGAGCCACCGGCGGAGTCGCCCTCGACGATGAAGATCTCGTTCTGCGACGGATCGTCGGAGGTGCAGTCGGCGAGCTTGCCCGGCAGGCGCGACGCGTCGAGCGCGCTCTTCTTGCGGGTCAGGTCACGCGCCTTGCGTGCTGCCTGGCGCGCCTGCGCCGCGCTGATCACCTTGGTGCAGATCGCCTTGGCTTCGGCGGGGTTCTCCTCGAAGAACTGGGCGATGTAGTGGTTGGTCGCCGCCTCCACGAAGCCCTTGATGCCGGGGTTGCCGAGCTTGTCCTTGGTCTGGCCCTCGAACTGCGGCTCGCCAAGCTTGACGGAGATGATCGCCGCCAGGCCCTCGCGCACGTCGGCGCCCTGGAGGTTCTCCTCCTTCTCCTTGAGGAAGCCCTTCTCGCGCGCGTAAGCGTTGATCGTTCGCGTCAGCGCCGCCTGGAAGCCGGACAGGTGCGAGCCGCCACCGGGCGTCTGCACGTTGTTGGCGTAGGTGTGGACCGACTCGGAGTACGAGCTGTTCCACTGCGCGGCGACCTCGACCTCGACGTCCATGCCGGAGTCCTGGCCCTCGCGGGTGTAGGCGAGGATCTTCTTGTGGATCGCGTCCTTGGTCTTGTTCAGGTGCGCGACGAAGTCCGCCAGGCCACCGTCGAACTGGTACGAGGCGGTCTGGCCCTCGCCGCGCTCGTCGATGAGCTCGATGCGCAGGCCGCGGGTGAGGAACGCCGTCTCGCGGAAGCGGTTGGCGATCAGGTCGAAGTCGTAGACGAGCTCGTCGAAAATCTCCGGGTCGGGCTTGAAGTGCGTGGCCGTTCCCATCTCCGTGGTCTTCTCGCCCTTGGCGAGCGGCGCGACCGGAACACCGCGTTCGTAGACCTGCGTCCAGACGTGGCCGTCGCGGTAGATCGTCAGCGTCGCCTCTTCGGACAGCGCGTTCACGACCGAGGCGCCGACGCCGTGCAGGCCGCCCGACACCTTGTAGCCGCCGCCGCCGAACTTGCCGCCGGCGTGGAGCACGGTCATGACGATCTCCGCCGCGCTTCGGCCGAGCTCGTCGTCCTTCTTGATGTCGACGGGGATGCCGCGGCCGTAGTCGCGCACCGTGACGGAGTTGTCCGGGTGGATGCGCACGTCGATGCGGTCGTTGCGACCGGCGAGCGCCTCGTCGACGGAGTTGTCGACGATCTCCCAGACGAGGTGGTGCAGGCCCTTGGTGCCTGTCGATCCGATGTACATGCCGGGGCGCTTTCGCACCGCTTCCAGGCCCTCCAGGACCTGGATGTTCTCCGACGTGTACTCCTGCTTGTCCTCGGCCACGAGCCCCTCCGCGCGTCAACCCGTCAGGCGCTCTCGTCGCCCGATGCGGGAAATGTCACTCGCGCGCGAGTATATCAGTCGGGTACGATGTCAGCCGCCGAATTCCACGCTACGATCAGCCTTCCGGGCGCATCGCGCGGCGGCGAGCCGTGGCGATCGCGGCGGCGAGCATCTTGGCGCGCAGCGCCGGGTCGTCGATGTGCGCGACGAGGGCTTCCATGCGGGCCCTCGTGCCCTCGTCCACCGGGGGTGGTTCGGGGCGCGGCTGAGCCTCGAGTCGAGGTGGAGGCCCGCCCGCTCGGGCCACGATGCGGGTGACGGTGCCGCGTCCCAGCCGGGGGGCGAGCCGTTCGACGAGCTCGAGCTCCATCATCGTGATCGTCTGCGCCCACGCCGACGAGCTGCAGCGAATCGACAGCGTGCCGTTGCGCAGCGCCGTCGGTGTGGCCACGCGAGCGAGGTCCGGTCCGACCACCTCGTGGAAGGTCGCGACCACCGCGCCGAATCCGCGGCCGAGGCCGCCCAGGCCGGCGCGCAGCGCCTCGGCGCCATCGGCCATCGACTGTGGGCCACGACGCGGCAGCTTGCCGCCGCTGCGGTTGGTCGTTCGCGTTACGCGGGGCTGTCGTGGTCGGTCGGATCCCAAGTCTGTACCTGCCCGGAGGTTACCGCCAGCACGTGCAGCGCGTCGAGCACCTCGTCCAGATGGGCAGGTGGCTCGGTGCTCGTGACGATCACCTGTGCGAGCGGAGCCAGCATCGACGTGAGGCGGCGACGGCGGTCCTGGTCGAGCTCCGACCACGGCTCGTCGAGCAGCACGACCGGTTCGATCCCGAGATGCGCGGTCAACGCGTCGCGGGCCGCGAACGTGAACGCGAGCAGAGCAGCGCGTTGCTCACCGGCGGAGCCGAACGCACGCAGGTCGCGGCCGGCGACTCGCGGAAGGATGTCGTCGAGATGTGGACCCAGCAGCGTCGATCCGCGGCGGCGCTCTGCCGACTCCAGCTCGGCTGCATCCGCTGCCAGGTCGCCGCTGCCGCGCAGCTCCGCTGCGAACGTCGCATCCGCGAGCCCCGTCAGTTCGGCGAAGCGAGCGGCGTGGGGCTCGGCGATCAGCTCGAGGAAGCGGCTGCGCTGGTCGCGGAACGCTGCGCCGTGCTCGAGCAGCTGCTGCGTCCAGGGCGCGAGCTGCTCGGCAACGTCGTGGCCGATCTTCGCGCGACGAAGGAGAGCGTTTCGCTGCTGCAGCGCGGCGGCGTAGTCGCGCTGGGTTCGTGCCGCTGAGGGCACCAGCCGCGCGGCGAGCTGGTCGACGAGTGCGCGGCGGCGCTGCGGGGCGCCGCGAATGACGAGCAGTCGCTCGGGCAGGAACGTCACGACGGGTACCTGGCGGGAGAACTCCTCCACGCTCCGGGCCGGGGAACCATCCACGCGCAGCTGCTTGCCCTTGCCGTGCTGGAAGACGACGTCGCGGTCGTGTTGGTCGTCTCCCACCAGGACCGTGGCAGCGATGCGGCCGGCGGCCTCGCCTTCGCGCACCAGCCGCAGCTCGCTGCTCGTGCGCGGCGACGCTCCTGACAGCACGACCGCACACGCCTCGAGCAGGTTGGTCTTGCCGACGCCGTTCGCGCCGACCAGCACCGTGGTGCCGCCGCCGAGCTCCAGGTCGAGTCGCGGATAGGTGCGGATCTCGTGGAGTGTCAGTCGCGTGATGCGGGCCGACGACGACATGTCAGTGCGTGCCCTGCGGTGTCAGTCGCACTACTCCGGCAGGCGGACCGGCATGATGAGGTACAGCAGCGTGCCGTCCTCGCCGCTCAGCAGGCCCGGGCGCAGCGGCGAGATGAGCTGCAGCGTCACGGTGTCGTCGTCGAAGGACTGCACGCCGTCGCGCAGGTAGTCGGCGTTGAACCCGATCGTCAGGTCCTCGCCCTCGTACTTGATCGGCAGCGACTCCTCGGCCGAGCCGATGTCCTGCGTGGCGGCCGACACGGTCAGCTGCCCCGTCGAGAACGCCAGGCGCACCGGGTTGCGCTGCGCGACGACGCGAGCTCGGTTGACGACGTCGAGCAGCGCGGCGCGATCGATGACCGCCTCGTGCTCGAAGGCCTGCGGGATCAGCTGCGTGTGGTTGGGGAACTGGCCTTCGATGCGGCGGGCGGTCACCCAGGTCTCGTCGACGCCGAACAGCACCTGGCCGGCCTCGATGCCGATCGCGATCGACGCTGCGGCGGATGCGTCGGCGATGCGGGTGAGCTCGTTGAGGGCGCGTGCCGGGATGATCGCCTCGACCGGCTCGGGCAGGTCGGTCTGGATCGCCGTGTCGCGAACGCTCAGTCGGTAGCTGTCGGTGGCGACCATGGTCAGCTTCTCGGAGCTGATCTGCACCTTCACGCCGGTCAGCACCGGTCGCGACTCGTCGGTCGATGCAGCACGGCTGACGGCCGAGACGGTCTCCATGAGCGCGTCGCGGTCGAGCGAGAACAGGTTCCCGGTCGTGGCCGGCAGCTGCGGGAAGTCATCGGTGTTGAACACGTGCTGCTCGTAGCGTGCTCCGTCGGATTCGATGACGAGCATGCCCTCGGCGAGGCGCAGCTGGACGGTCTCGCCGCCGAGCGATCGCATGATGTCGAGCAGCAGCTTGCCGGGAACGACGACGACGCCGTCGGTGTCGATCTGTGCGGGAACCCGGGTTCGGACCGACAGCTCCATGTCAGTCGCGGCCAGGTGGAGCTCGCCACCGTGTGCTGCGATCTGGATACCGGCGAGCACCTGGATCGAGGATCGCTTGCTCGTGCCCTTCTCGACGACCTGCAGGTGACGCAGCAGGCTCTCGCGATCACATGTGGCGTCCATGGTCACCGCTCCCATCACAGTACTCATCAGTTACCTCTTCTTCTATCTTCTTTGTTGACTGTAGTAGGAGCGTGAATGCCGGGGACAACCCCGGAAGTTCCTGCTCATGTCGCAATTCTGGATGCCAATGCTGCTGGGTGCGGATCGGGGATGGATCGGGGTTCGTCCCCAGGGGCCTCGTTCATGCCCGCTCGATCCACGTCCTGTCCTGCGTCTGTCCGCAGCCGTGATGCCTGATCTTACCGTCCCGCGCCGACACTCCCTGCGGTTCCGCTGCGCACCTGCTGGGTGAGATGCACGACCAGGTCGTGTACCTCCCGGTCCTTGCGCATCTTCTCGTCGACCTGCCGCTCGGCGTGCAGGACGGTGGAGTGGTCCTTGCGGTTGAAGCGACGAGCGACCTGCGTGGAGGGCGCGCCGACCAGCGTGCGTGACAGGTACATGCCGATCTGTCGGGGCAGCGTCAGCGACTGCGTGCGACGCGGACTGAGCAGCTCGTCGCGGTCGAGCGCGAAGTGTTCGCACACGACGTCCTGGATGCGTTCGATGGTGACGGCCGTCGACTGCTCCGGGGCATACGACTCGAGCACGCTCGTCGCCAGCTCCAGCGTCACCGGTCGGTTCGACAGCGACGCGGCTGCCACGACCCGGGTGAGTGCACCTTCGAGCTCGCGCACGTTGGTGGTGATGCGCTCGGCGATCGCCTCGAGCACCTCGGCGGGAAGTTCGGCGAACTGGTCGGACTGCGCCTTCTTGCGCAGGATCGCGACGCGCGTCTCGCGATCGGGCGTGTCGATGTCGGCGATGAGTCCCCATGCGAAGCGCGAGCGCAGTCGATCCTCGAGCTTGGGGATGCGGTCGGGCTTGCAGTCGCTGGTGAGCACGATCTGTCGACCGCCCTGGTGCAGGTCGTTGAAGATGTGGAAGAGCTCCTCCTGCATCCACGATCCCTTGCCGGCCAGGAACTGGACGTCGTCCATGAGCAGCACGTCCACGCCGCGGAAGTACGCCTTGAACCGATCGCGCGTGTCGCGGCCCGCGCCGCCGAGCTTGGACTGCTGGATCGCGTGCAGGAAGCGCGCGAGGAACTGCTCGGTCGTGATGTAGGCGATGCGAGCATCCGGTCGCGTGTCGCGCACGTAGTTGCCGATCGCGTGCAGCAGGTGCGTCTTGCCGAGGCCGGTGCCACCGTGCACGAACAATGGATTGTAGCTCTGTGCAGGCGATTCCGCGACCGAGAGCGCCGCGGCGTGGACCATCTGGTTGCCCGGCCCGATCACGAACGTCTCGAAGCGATACTTGTCGTTGAGCTGCTGGACGCCGGCCAGGTCGGCATCCACGACCATGCGAGGCGCAGCGATCGACGCGCCGTCGGCGTGCTGCATGCCGCCGCTGTAAGGCGCGGGGTGTGCTGCAGCATCCGTTGCGGCACCCGCATCGAGGGTCATGCTCGGAAGCAGGTCGCCAGCAGCGAGCTCCGCGCGAAGCTGCGCCGAGGTCATCACGTCACCGTTGCTGCGACCGACGCCGGGATCGTCGCCGCCGCCGACACCGACGGGCGCGACGACGTCATGGCTCACATGTGCGCGTGCCGCACGCGCGAGATCCTCGTGCGGACCATCTTCGGGACCCACGATGTCGACCGGTGCGCCGACGCGGGCGACGATCACGACCTCGAGCGGGACGCCCGCGACCTGCGCGACCGTGTCCTGCAGCACGCCACGGAAGCGCTCGTCGACCCAGCGCGCGGCGAAGTCGTTGACGACCTCCACCACGATGCGCTCGGCGCCGAGCTCCACGGCCTGCGCGCCCGCGAACCACGAGCACCAGTCCTGTGACGAGATTCGGTCTCGCAGCGCTTCCGCGACCTGCGACCAGAACCCTCGAACGGAATCATCCACCATCAGTACTCAGCCACCTTGCCCAAAACATCATGTCGGCCCTTCCCTGGACCCCCGCGCGAGCCCCCACAGGCCCGTATGCGCGAAGTCGCCACGATAGCCGCCCCTCGAACCAGACGCAACGCGAATGTCAGTCGGAAGGTCGCCACGGCCACGATCTGTCCCTCGACCGCCTCTCGAGGGTGTGTCGGTTCATCCCCGCAATCCCCGAACCTGTCCCCACGAACCCTCGACTCGACGCCGAACTCATCCCCCGTATCCACAGGTTATCCCCACGAATTGCCCTCAAGTGTGGGGATGAGGGTGGGGACGGCGGGGATAGGCGGCCACATTCGCAAGGTTTTCGGATTGGTGGTCCACATGGCCCCCACGCAATCCCCGCCGCCGCGTCGGAGCACCCGGACCGGGGGCGCTCCAGGTCGACGCAGCACGGGCACCGGACGCACTCCGCTGCGCCGAGGGCCGCAGTCCGGTATCATTGCCCGTCTTATGAAGCGTACTTACCAGCCAAACAAGCGCCGTCGCGCCAAGAAGCACGGTTTCCGCAAGCGAATGTCGACGAAGGCCGGCCGACTCGTGCTCAAGGCACGACGTGGTCGAGGCCGAGCCAAGCTCAGCGCCTGACGCGTGGCCGACGCAGCCCGCAAGTCGAGGCTGTCCCGCTCTGCCGAGTTCGACCGCGTCTATCGCAGCGGCCGATCGGCGCAGCACCGCCTGCTTGTCCTCTACCGGTTCGACCGGCCTGAAGACGTACCCGCAGGTGGTGCATCCGGCGACCAGAGCCGGATCGGCATCACCGTCTCCAAGAAGGTCGGCGGGGCGGTGGAGCGAAATCGCATCAAGCGCCAGCTGCGCGAGGTGCTGCAGGCGAGCGACCTGCTCGACGGAACCGCCGATTACGTGGCGATCGCCCGTCCGGGCCTCCCTGAAAAGGTCGAGGCCGATGGATTCGACGCACTGGTGGAGATCGTCGCAGACCTGGCCGCGAAGCTGCAGCCAGCTACCACCAAGCGATGAGCCCCGGGCTCCGAAGCGTTTCACGTGAAACGCTGCTGCTGCCGGTCCACACCTGGCGGCTGATCTCCCGCACCATCCTTCCGCCGCGGTGCAAGTACCACCCGTCGTGCTCGCAGTACTGCCTCGATGCGGTCCGCCAGCGCGGCGTCTTCGCCGGCGTCGCGCTCGCCGCCTGGCGGCTGCTGCGCTGCAATCCGTGGTCGCTCGGCGGCATCGACCACGTGCCCCGTTCGGGTTTTCGCTCCACCGCCAGTTCGCAGCGACGCCTCGACCCCCCAGAATCGACGCAGTAGCGCGGGTTTGTGACCCACCGCGCACTGCCGATGCGGCCCCCCGCCCGGACCCTCGAATCGGCTAGGATTCCCGCGTGACTCTCTCCGCTGGAATTCTCGCTCCCATCGAATCCGTCCTCGGCGACCTGCTCGTGTGGATCCACACGACGGCCGGGTTCACCTGGGCCTGGTCGATCATCGCCCTGACCGCCATCGTGCGCCTGGCGATCTTCCCGATCACGGCGAAGCAGACGCGATCGTCGCTGGCGATGCAGCGCCTCGCGCCGTACCAGAAGCAGCTCGCGGCGAAGTACAAGGACGACCGCGCGGCGCTCAACCAGGCGGTGATGGAGTTCTACAAGGACAACAAGGTCAACCCGCTCGCCTCGTGCCTGCCGCTGGTCATCCAGATCCCGATCTTCCTGTCGCTGTTCTTCGTGCTCAAGCACCCGGAGACGTTCTCCGGTCACAGCGGCGACTTCTCCTGGCTGGGCGGCTTCATCGACGACATCCGCCAGAACATCAACAACGGCATGAGCGGCAAGGCGATGTCGAAGTTCACGCCTGACGTCGTCAAGAACCCCGCCGCGTCGGGCTGGATCCTGCTGCTCGTGTACATCGGCTCGCAGATGCTCTCCACCGTCACGATGATGACGAGCCCGAATCCGCAGCAGAAGTGGATCTTCATGCTCCTGCCGCTCTTTTTCGCGCCGTTCATCCTTCGCTTCCCGGTGGGCGTGATGCTCTACTGGATCACCACGAACCTGTGGTCGCTGTTCCAGTACCTGCTCGTCGTGCGCTTCACGAACACCGACAAGGAAGTCGTGATGCCTGCTGATTCCAAGGGCCGGAAGAAGGTCGTGGCACCGAAGGCGTCGAACAAGGCAGGTGCGACGTCCGCAGCCAGCTCTTCGGGCGGCCCATCCACCACGCCCCGACGCAACAAGAGGCGGAAGTAGTCATGACGACAGCCGAGTTCACCAACGAGCAGGTCGACGAGGTCCTGGACCTGGTCGCCGAGTTCATGGAAGAGACGCTCGACGTGCTCGACGTCGACCCCGACACCGAGGTCGACCTCCGCTACGACGATGGCTACGTGTACGGCGACCTGGACGGGGACGAGGACGACATCGCGCTGGTGATCGGTCGCCGCGGCCAGACGCTCGACGCGATCCAGTACCTGCTCAACGCGATCGTGCAGAACAGCCTCGAGCACCCGATCCACGTGCAGCTCGACGCCCAGGGCTACCGCAAGCGCCGCGCACGACAGCTGGAGAAGGACGCCGACCGAGCGGTCAGCGAAGTTGCGCGCACCGGACGGCGCGTCGAACTCGAGCCGATGACGAGCTCCGAGCGCAAGGTGATCCACCAGTACCTCAAGGATGTCCCGGACATCCAGACCGTCAGCGCGGGGCGAGAGCCGAACCGCCGCCTGGCCGTCGAGCCCGCCCAGAACTAGCTCCCTGCGGCCCGCGACGAACCGTTTCACGTGAAACCCCTGCACGACCAGTACGTCGAACTGGTGCGAAGCGGGCCCAACGGCCTGTTCTCGCGCGGCGATCTCGACCGGCTCAAGGCTCACGTCGAGGACGGCATCGCGGGCTCTGAAATCCTCGCCGAGCTTGCTGCATCGTCGATCGTCGACGTTGGCTCAGGCGGCGGCGTTCCGGGCGTCCAGCTCGCGATCGAACTTCCGGATGCGGCAGTGCACCTGGTCGAGTCCCAGCAGTGGAAAGCCGAGTTCCTCCTCACGTGCGCGCACGCGCTCGATCTCGACTCGAGGTTGAGCATCCACGCCGTGCGAGCCGAGGAAGCCCACCAGGCCGTCGGTCGCGAGCTGCTCGATGCCGGGACCGCCCGGGCGCTCGCAGCACCGGCTGTCGTGGCCGAGTACCTGTCGCCGCTGGTGCGGGTCGGCGGGCACCTGGTGCTGTGGTCCACCTCGTCGCAGGCGGAGGATCCGCTGGTCGCCCCACACGAGCTGCTTGGGCTGGGCGAGCCGCGGGTCGTGCCGTGTCCCACCGCCCTGCGCAGCGACGGCGTGCGGATCGTGTGGCCGAAGGTCGCGGCCTGCTCCGAGCGGGTGCCGCGCCGCGTCGGCGTCGCCGCCCGCAAGCCGCTGCGCTGAGCCGCGAGACGGCTCCTGACCAGAAGCCGCCACGAAATCGACGCAACCCACGAATCCGTCGAGGTTCCGATGCCTCGCGCGCGATCGCGCGCACGTACGAGGGCTGCGTCCGACGGCGCCGTCACAGTTCTCGGCATGGAGATTCCGCAGCCCACCACCGCATCCCGCAAGCGAGCCGGCCTTTCGATGCTGCTCGGCACCCCCGTTCCGGTCCCGGTCGACGCGCCGCCGCCAGCCGACAGCGGCCTGTTGGCACTGCGCCTGGACGAGATCCATCGCAACGAGGCACAGCCGCGGACGGTGTTCGACTCCGACGCGATCCACTCGCTCGCCACGTCGATCGAGGCGAACGGCATCATCCAGCCGATCGCCGTGCGCCCCCGCGAGGCGGGTGGCTACGAGATCATCGCCGGCGAGCGCCGCTGGCTCGCCGCGCAGCGCGTCGGCCTCGCCACGATCCCGGCTGTCCTGCACCACGTGGACGAGCGCGAGACGCTCGTGCTGGCGCTCGTGGAGAACCTGGTGCGCGAGGACCTGTCCCCGCTCGAGACGGCCCGCGCCTACGCCGCGCTGCAGGACGAGTTCGGCATGTCGATCGCCGAGCTCGCGCGCTCCGTCGGTCGCAGTCGCCCGGCGGTCTCCAACTCGCTCCGCCTGCTCGAGCTTCCCGACGAGGTGCTCGCGCTGCTGGAGCAGCGACGCCTCACCGAGGGCCACGGGCGTGCGTTGCTGGGCTGCAGCGACCGCCTGCGCCTGCAGAAGCTCGCCCGTCTCACCCTCGACCGGAGCCTGACGGTTCGACAGCTCGAGGCTGCGGTGCGCGAGGAGGAGCAGGCCCGCGCCGACGGCGCCAGCCCGCGCCGCGTGAAGCGCTCCAAGTGGAACCTCGATCCGGACACCGAGCTCGTCGATCGCGTCGATCGCCTGGCCGAGCAGCTCCTCGGTGTGCGTGGTCGCATCAAGCTCGGCGACCAGGGCGCCAAGCTGGAGCTGCACTGCGACCAGCCCTCGGACCTGTTCGAGCTCGTGGACCGACTCGAAGCCGCACTGCGGCTCTCTGGACCGGTGGCCATTCGCGGCGCTGCGTGACGCGCCGCGCCCGTCGCGCGTGACGTCGCTCATGACGCTGTGGCATACTTCCCAGCCGCGGGCGTATAGCTCAGTTGGTTAGAGCGCATCTCTGATAAGGATGAGGTCCCTGGTTCGAATCCAGGTACGCCCACCTCGCACCACCCGGCCTCGTGCCGGGTGGTTGCGTTTCTGCCACAGGGGGAAGACGCTCGACATGCTCGAGATGGTGATTTACGGGGTGAGCTTCGACATGGTCGGCAAGCAGCCGATCGTGCTGCTCAAGACGCTGGCCGGCAATCGGTTCCTGCCGATCTGGATCGGCCACCCCGAAGCAGCGGCGATCCTGATGCGCCTGCAGGACGCTCGTCCGCCACGCCCGGCGACACACGACCTCATGTGCAATGCGCTCGAGGAGCTCGGGGCGGAGGTCACCCAGGTCGCGATCACCGACCTGCGCGACAACACGTTCTTCGCCCAGGTGACGGTGTCCAACGGCATCGACGAGCACGAGCTCGACTCGCGCCCCTCCGACGCGCTCGCGCTCGCGGTGCGAGCCGAAGCCCCGATCTTCGCCGCGGAACAGATCGTCATGGACAGCGGCATCGAGTTCGAGCAGGACGCGATCGGCGACACCGACGAGATGGTCGAGAAGTTCCGGACCTTCCTCGACGACGTCACGCCCGATGATTTCGCGTAGCCACCGCTGACGCTTCGGCATCCGCACGAGCGCGGCCCGGAACGGCCGTTGGTCTCGTCGCTGCACCCTCACGCGTCAGGGCGCGCGTAGAATGTCGGCGATGAGCCGTACCATTCGCCAGCGCCGCCTCCGGGAACGTCGAGCCGCCCGCCGCCGCGCACAGCTGACCCTCCTCGCCGTCCTCTTCGGAGTCCTGGCGCTCGCAGGCGCCGCCTGGGGCACCTACGACTACCTCAAGGGCGACGATCCGACCTGGCCGACCATCGAGACGCTGGCGCCGCAGAGCATCGGCCAGAACTCGATCGTCTACGACGCCAAGGGCAACCGGATGGGCTACATCAAGTCCGACCAGAACCGCAAGATCCTCCCGTACGAGGAGATGGGCGAATGGGCGCCGCGCGCGACCGTCGCGATCGAGGACCAGCGCTTCTACACCCACAACGGCGTCGACCCCGAGGGCATGCTCCGCGCCCTGTCGGTGAACATCGAATCCGGCAGCAACGCCGAGGGCGCGTCGACGATCACCCAGCAGGTGGTCCGCAATATCTACAAGGAGATCACGACCGAGAAGACGCTCTCGCGCAAGGCGAAGGAAGCGACGCTCGCCGTCGAGCTCGAGGACAAGTGGTCCAAGAAGAAGATCCTCGAGACGTACCTCAACCTCGTCTTCTACGGCCGCAACGCGCACGGCATCGAAGCCGCCTCGCTCACCTTCTTCAGCAAGCCGTCGAAGGAGCTGACGATTCCGGAGGCAGCCCTGCTCGCCGGCCTGCCGCAGCAGCCCTCGAAGTTCGATCCCTACGTGAAGGCGAACCTGCCCAAGGCGAAGGCGCGCCGCGACGACGTGCTCAAGGCGATGTACGAGCAGGAGATGATCACCAAGCGCGAGTACGACGACGCGCTGGCCACGCCGATCACGCTCAAGCAGACGACGATCTTCCGCGAGCGCAAGCTCCCGTACGTGTTCGACTACGTCGAGCAGGAACTGATCAAGCAGTTCGGCGCGGCCACGGTCCGCCAGGGCGGCCTCAAGATCCACACCACCATCGACCCGAAGCTGCAGAAGATCGCCGACCGCGTCGTGAAGGACAACCTCGCCGGCACGGGCCGCTCGGGCGCGATCGCGGTGCTCGACACCAAGACCGGCGAGATCCGCGCGATGGGCTCGACCGAGAGCTACGCCGAATCGAAGTTCAACCGCGCCGCGCAGGCGCGCCGCCAGCCCGGCTCGACCGCCAAGGTGTGGGTGCTCGCCGCGTTCCTGCGCGAGGGCGTCGACCCGGATTCGACCTCATACACGAGCAAGCCGATCAAGGTGCGCTACGGTCCCGGCTCGGAGTGGTGGGAGCCCAAGACGTACTCGGGCTCGTACGCGGGAACGATGTCGATCCGTCGCGCGACGACCGCCTCCGACAACTCGGTCTTCGCACAGATGACGCTCGACATCTCGCCCGAGAAGGTCGCCGAGACCGCGCACAAGATGGGAATCAAGACGCCGCTCGAGAACGTCTGGTCGATCGGCCTCGGCTCCCAGGTCGTCACGCCGCTCGAGCAGACGAACTTCTACTCGACCATCGCCCGAGGCGGCATCCGCCGCGACCCGCGCGCCGTCAGCAGCGCGGTCACGCCCGGCGGCACCAAGCTCCAGCTCAAGTATCCGAAGGGCTTCCGGGCGCTGAAGGACTGGCAGGCCGACACGATCAAGTCGATCCTGCGAGACAACGTGCTCGGCGGCACCGGCACCACAGCGAGCTCGATCGAGGACGCAGCCGGCAAGACCGGCACGACCGACGATTCCAAGGACGCCTGGTTCTGCGGCATGACGCCTGAGCTCACCGCGTGCGTGTGGATGGGCAACAACATCCCGACGCCGATGCCGGGCGCCGCCGGCGGTGGCATCCCCACCTCGATTTGGCGCGACTTCATGCGCGACGCGCTGCCGTACGTGCCCGACCGCACGTGGTTCGAGCCCAAGGACGAGCCCGTGTGGGTCCCGTGGGATTCCGGCAAGTGGGCGACCGACCTGGGCCTCGACGTGTCGGTCGGCCAGAGCGACTACTCGCCGCCGACCACGTACACGCCCGCGCCTGACGACACCGCCGAAACCCCGGCCGATGGCACGGGCGAGGTTCCCGGCGGCACCGCGCCGCCCGTGGATCCCGCGACGCCCGCTCCCGTGGAACCCGCTCCGGTGGAGCCCGCGCCGGCGCCGACTCCCGTGGAACCCGCTCCCGCGCCTGTCGCGCTGGTGCGCCACCACTAGCCCCCCGGGCGGCTGCGGCCACCCAGCGGCCGCAGCAGGCACGCACGGGCGCTGCTGCGGGCCTGCTCGCGCGCACGAGCCGAGGAACCGGTGATGGTCCACCTGCGCCGAGATTCGCTCGTGCACCTCACCGAGGCTGCCGCGGCGGTCGCGTTGAGCGTGCTGCTCGGAAACGTGCGCCTGGTCGAGCTGCCCAACGGCGGCTCCATCGCCCTCGCAGCACTGCCGCTGCTCGCGCTGGCGATCACGCGCGGTCCACGCATCGGCATCCTCGCCGGCACGTGCGCAGGCGTCGCGCACGCGCTGTCAGGCGGCACGATCATCCATCCCGCCCAACTCGCACTCGACTACCTGCTCGCCTACGCGGCGCTCGGAGCAGCGGGCATCGCGCTCGGTCGGGGCACGTCGCGAGCGAGGCTGGCGCCGGCGATCGTGCTCGCGATGTCGCTGCACCTCGCCGCGATGGTGGTGAGCGGCGTCATCTTCTTCTCCACCGTCGCCGGCGGTGCCGCGATCACCTACGCACTCGGCTACAACGCCCTCACCGTCGTGCCCGAGACGCTGCTGGCGATCTGGCTCGTCCCACCACTGGTGCGCGCCGTTGCCCGCGCCAACCCAGCCGACGGTTGGCGCCGCGGACTGCTGGCGCCGCCGGTCGCAACCACACGCACGCCGCGCCTGCACGCGCCTGCACGAACTGCACTGACTGCACCGACTGACATCACGACCCGGGAGACGACGAAGCGGCTGACACATGCTCGTGTCAGCCGCCCCTCGGCGAGTGTCAGTGCCGTTCGGCACGCCCCGCCTGCATTCGTTCGCGAGGCACCGTTCGCGCCGCGCGCAGCGCAGGAACGCCGATCCCTCAGTTGAGGAACCAGCCCTTCTGCGTGGCGAAGCTCGCCGCCTCGGCGCGGTTGCGCACGCCGAGCTTGCGGAAGATCTCCGTCGCGGCGCGACGCACCGTTCGGCCCGACAGGTAGAGCTGCTGGCAGATCTCCTGGTTGGTGAAGCCCTGCGAGATGAGGCGCAGCACGTTCCACTCGCGGTCGGTGAGGTTGTACGGGCGACCCTGCGCCGCCGTCTCACGCAGTCGCGACCAGAGCATCGCCTCCAGGTCCGGCTTGAGCGGCGGGCGCCCACCGGCCGCAACGACCTTCACGGCCGTCGCGATCTCCTCGAGCGAGGAGTCCTTGAGCACGTACGCCGCTGCGCCGGCCTGGTTGGCCTCGAACAGGTCGTCCGGATCCTCGGAATAGGTGAGCACCACGCAGCGCGTGTTGGGATGCCCCTCCATCACGTTGCGGATCAGGTTGAGGCCCTGTTCTCGATCGGGCATCTTGAGGTCCGTGAGCACCACCGACGGGCGATGCCGCGCAACATTGCGCAGCACGCTCGACGGATCACTGCACGCAGCGACGATCTCGAGGCCGGGCTGCTGGCCCAGGCCGCGCCTGAGTCCCTCCAGCACGACGGGGTGGTCGTCGACGACGATGACGCTGACCTGGGGCTCAGACATGGGCCGGGGTCCTTCCTTGCTGTGGAGTTGGGTCTGCCAGTGTGTGCACGATGTCGCGAAGTCGCTGCTTGAGCTCGGTGCTCTCGCTGGTGAGGCGCGCCGCTGCCTGGGCGAAGGCCTCGTCGTCGTCAGGAGTGTCCGTGGCAAGCTCGCGCGCGTGGCGTTCGAGCTCCTCCAGACGTTCGGTGAGCTGGTCGCGCATCCTGCCTGAGAGGCCATGTCGCAACCGCGCGAGCGCCTGGTAGCGCACGCGAATCTGGAGCGTCTCGAGCCGATCGAGCAGCTTCGCGCCCTGCACCGCCGCCATGCCGAGCAGCGCGATGTCGGTCACGTGCACGAGCGACGCCCGCAGTTCGTCGTCGGAAAGGCGCCCCACGAGCTCCATGAGCGCCGTCGACGCCACCACGACCCCGAGCATCGCCCACGACGCGCGCGCCGCGCCGCGGCGACCGCTCACCACGCCCACGCCGAGCAGCACGAGCGGCGCATACAGCAGCATGATCGGCGCGATGTTCCAGAACAGCACCGCGCCGTAGGCGATGCCGGTCCCGACCGAGTACCAGATCGCCGGCGCCGCGCCCGCCTGCAGCACCCGCCGGATCGGCGTCGACAGCACGGCCACCGCGACCACGTCGAGCAGCACCGCCGCCGCGATGAGCAGCGTGCCGAGGCCACCGTCACCGGTCAGCACGTTCGATCCCAGCTCCACGATCGCCACCACGCCGAGCGCCACGCGCAGCGCCATCAGCAGCGTCCACACGTTCGCGCGCAGCTTCGACGCGTCGCGCTCGAGCACGTCCTCGGTGGCATCGATCGGAATCGGTACCTGCAGTCGTACGCGCGTACCGAAGCCGGGCTGCGATGCGATCACGACCTCGCCGCCACAGATGCGCGCGCGCTCGGCCATCTCACGAAGGCCGTAGTGGCCTTCCTTCTCGGTGATCGTGCCGGGCGGGTTGTCGAAGCCGACCCCGTCGTCGGTGATCGACAGCACGAGCAGGTCGTCGGTGACGTCGAGCGCGATCTCGATGCTGCCCGCATGCCCGTTCTTGACGGCGTTGTTGACGCACTCGCCGGCCACCGCAACCACGTGCGGGCGCATCCACGGGGGCACGCGCGACGCATCGCCGGTGGTGTCGACGGCGACCTGCACGCTCGCCTGCTGGCCCATCCGGCGCGCCTCCTGCCGGATCACGCTCGCGACGTTGGTGCCGACCATCGGTTCGTCCCCGACGCGGAACAGGTCCTTGAGCATGCGCAGCGAGTCGCGGTAGCCGTCGGCGAGCGACAGCAGCCGTGAGGCGGCGTGCTCGTCGCGCCCGACCGCCTGCACGGCCTGCACCTCGAAGTGCATGCCGCTGAGCGCCTGGCCGAGCCGATCGTGCAGGTCGCGGCGATAGCGCCCGCGCTCACGGCTGATCTCGGTGGCGATCTCGAGCGCGCCGATTCGGTGGGCGACGGTGAAGAAGCCGCTCGTCGCGAGCGAGAAGAACAGGAACAGGCTCAACGTGCCCGTGATGCCGGCAGGCCGGTCGACGCCACCCTCGCCGATCGCCACGATCGCCAGGAACGCTGCCGAGCAGGCGCCGCCCGCGATGAACGCATCGATCGGTCGGTGCGCCGCCCAGCTCACCGCGCTCGAGCAGGCGTACGCAGCGAGCAGCGACAGCGTCGCATCGTCGCCCGCGATCGCGAGCAGCGCGATGCACGCGGTGAGGTCGACGACGAGCACCACGCGCCGCATGAACGGCTGCGTGGGCGGTGCGAGGGCCGGCAGGATGCTGACGATCGTCCACACGGCCGCCGCGGCGAATGGCAGCCACGCATCGCTCGATGCGAGCCCCGCGACGATCGCCACGACCACTTCCACGCAGATGAGCAGGCGCCACGTCAGCACCCACGTGAACACGTTCGGCGCCCACGCACTCTGCGCCGCGCCATCGGCGCTCATGCCGGTCGGTGCCTGCGCGGTCGGTGCCTGCGGCATCGGCGCATACGCGCCTGACGAGGTGCCCCCGCTCACGCGAGGCCACCTGCCAGCTCGACCTTCGACAGGCGGGCATAGACCGCGATGCGCTTCGCGGCCGAGTACTTCGGATGGCACGCGGTCAGCACCAGGTGCTCGCAGGTGCCGTTGCACTGCCGGGTGTTCTTCACGCGCTGACGCCCCGCGCGCGTGGGCTCGGCGGCTCCGTACTCGAGGATCGACCAGTCGTTGGGCGTGATGATCTCGGTGTGCGTCACCGTGTAGGTGAAGCGCCCGTAGGTCATCGTCAGGATGATCGGGTCGCCCGCCTTGAGGTTGTCGATGTTGAGGAACGGCGCCCCGAACGTGGTGCGGTGCCCGGCGATCGCGACCGCGCGACCCGATCCGGGAAACAGCGTCTCGCGATACAGCCCCGGCCCCTTTTCCAGGTCCGGGTGTCGCGCGCCGTGCACGAAGAACTTCTTCATCCCGATCCTGGGGATGCGGATCTGCCCGGCGACCTCACCGAGCGGCGTGGCCTTGCGGGCGAGCGCGGCCGCGCGGCGCGTGAGCAGTGGATCGAGGCCTGCGTCGGTGAGTTCGGAGCCGGTGGATTCGGTCGCCGCGAACGCGCGGGCGAGCTGCTTCTGGTCGCCGTTCTCGCTCAGGCGCGTGAACGGATCGCCCCACACGACGGTGACGGCCACGAACAGGAGCAGTCCGACGCCCGTGGCGATGAGCCCGGTGCCGAAGATGCGTGCAATATCCGGATAGGTGAGACGATTCATGACGACGCTTCGCCGATGCGTTCCCTGAAGTTCCAGAGGACCGTGACGCACCCGCATGGCCGTGATCGGCCACGGCTGCGGCCGCGTGAGGCCTCATGCGTGGCCTCCTACCCGTGCTATCGGGATTTCACGCGCGATCGGCTCGCTGTGCGAGCTGCGGCACGCTGGCGTGCACGCGTTGCCGCGTCGGGTGCGTACCCCGCCTTCGGCTCGTTCTCTCGCACTCGCGCGCGCGAGGGAGACGTTCGTGCGGAGCCGCGTGACGGCACTCGCAGGCGCAGCGCCTGGCTGCGCAGCTCGGTCGCGAGTGCCCGCACCCCGCGTGGCGTGAGGTCGAGGAGTCCGGCATCTCCGTCGCGCAGGGCGGTCCATCGGGTGACGATCACCGGGAGTGCGGGATGGGCCACCCGGCCACGTGAGGCGACGAGCAGCAGCCCGAGCAGTCCGCCGCCGCAGCCGATGAGCAGGGCGAGCATGGGCGGGATCGTGCGGGTCTGCACGAGCTGCATCGCGAACCATCCCGCGCCGAGGCCGGTGTCGGATCGCGCACCGACCGCGATGAGCGCGAGCAGTGGCCCGACGAGGCCCGCGGCCCACACGAGCGTCGCGCGGCGGGGCGAGAACACGATGCGCCAGGACGGGATGCACATCCACACGTGCAGCGCGGGGACGATGAACAACACCGTGTAGGGGCTCACCGCGAGCGCGAGCACGGAGACGATCACGAGCCCGACGACGGCCACCACCAGCTCCGGGGTGTCGGGTCCGATCGCCGCGCGGCGGCTCGCCTGTCGCTGGCGGCGCCAGTCGGGGCCGCGCGCGAGCAGCCAGGCAGCTGCGACGATGAGCCCCCACACGAGCAGCGTGAACACGCGCACGTCGTCGAGCGTCCCCGGGTTCGGCGGTCGATCGCCCGAACCGGGCAGCAGGCCGAAGCCGGCGAGCACCCAGAGCGCTGCGACTGCCGCGATGCCTGCGAGCATCGAGCGTGCTGCCGTGCCGACCGCCGCGGCGAGGTTCCAGCCGCGGCGATGGCGCACGAGCATGTCGACTGCGGCGAGCCACACCGGGATGAGCAGCGATGCCACGAAGATCTTGAGCGCCCAGCCGCGGTACACGCGCCGCTCGCTGGCGACCCAGGTCTTGCCGGCGCTCTGCAGCTGGTCGACCTGCTCGAGCGTGCCGACGAGACGCTGCACGGCGCGGACGCCGGCACCGACGTCGACCGCGGCGGCCTTGGTGTCGCCGCTGGTGCGCAGCTGGTCGTCGCCGGCGGTGACGGTCAGTGCGGGCAGGCCACGTGCGAGCAGCTGGCCGTGCTCACGCAGCGTGACGGGCGCGGCCAGGCGCGCGACCTGGGTCATCACGCCCCCGATGGAGGGATCGCCGCCCTCGGCGTCGACGGAGCCGGTCGCGGCGCGCACGAGGCCGAGCGGCGGTGCGAACTCCGCGCTGGGGGATGCATCGACGCGCAGCGCTCCCCCGGCGCCGAGGCGATCGATGCCGATCACGGCGACGACCGCGCCGCGGTGCGAGAGGCGATTGGCCAGCGCGCGAGCGCCGCCACCGTTGAGCGTCGCGCCGTCGGTGGAGACGAACAGGTACGTGCGGCGCAGGTCCCGGGTCGACTTGAGCTCACGCGCGAGCGCGAGCAGTGCGACCTGGCCGAGCGCGTCGGCGCCGCGACCTTCCGCCGCGGTGTCGCGGTGGGCGTGGATCACGACGAGCTCACGTGTGCGGCCGGGCAGGGTGGCCTCGACGTTCACCAGTCCGACGGACTTGTCGGTAGCGGGATCGACGGTGGTCGCCGGGACGGTCTTGGCGGGCAGGTCGAGCTTCTTGAACTCGTCGAGCATCCACTGCGCGGAGTCGATGGAGCCGGGCGAGCCGGGCTCGCGGGTGGGGAACAGCTTCCGGAACTGGGCGCCGTCGTCGAGCAGCGCCGCCGCCTGCTCGTTGGCAAGCGTCGGGGGCAGCGCGCCCTGCACCGGCACTTCTGCGCGGAAACTGGTCACGAGCAGGACGAGGAGCGCCAGTACCGGAACCACCATGGCTCGCCGGTACAGGCGCCATCCCACGAAATCGACGGGTCGGCGGCGACTGACCATGCGATGACTCTACGCATACCTCATGGTGATCGGCGCCACGAAACGCCGTTTCCGGGCGCTGGCGGCCACCGCGGCGGCCGCATGGGCAAGCCCCCGTGCGCGCGCGAGAGGACTAGTGCTCGCACGGCGGGGAACCTCAAGTCAGCTCAACACCCGCCTGAACCCGCATCGAGGCGTCGTTATTGCACTCTTTCCAGTTCGCAATATCGATGGTACCTTCGAAGCGAAGCCCCCACCTTCCCCCACCGAGCTTCCCCCCTCATGACTCGAACCCGCCTCGCAGCTCCCAGCCTTCCCGTGTTCATCCTCGCCGCGGCCGTCGTCGCCCTGCTGGCGTTCGGCATCACCCGCTGGGTGACCGATCGCGCAGCCGCCGACACGCTGCCGCAGCTGACGATCACCGAAGGCGACACCGCCGCGGCGGCGCCCGGCGCGCTCGACGCGTCCAAGCTGTTCGCGGCCCGCGTCGACACGAGCGTGAGCATCGAATCGACGATCGACGGACAGCCGATGAACGGCTCCGGCGTCGTGGTCGACACCCACGGCACGATCGTGACCGCCTCCCACGTGGTCAAGGACTACGAGAAGGCGCTCGAGGCGACGACGATCGTCGTGCGCTTCCACAAGGGCGACGAGGTGCTCGCGCAGCTCGTGGCGATCGACCAGATGAACGACCTGGCGATCCTCAAGTTCGATCCCACCGAGGTGTCGGGAGGCGTGGTCGCGGCTCCGCTCGCGGACAGTGACGAGGTCGTCGTCGGCTCCGAGATCATGTCGATCGGCGCGCCCTTCGGCTATGAGTTCACGCCCACCGTCGGTCACGTGTCGGCCACGCACCGCGTCCTGGACTCGCGCATCAACGCCAACTCGAAGATCCCCGACGCGATCCAGCACGACGGCCCGGTCAACACCGGCAACTCCGGCGGTCCGGTCTACAACGCCCGTGGCCAGGTGATCGGCATCAACCAGCAGATCGCCAGCCCCGCCAAGGTCAACTCCGGCGTGTCGTTCGCGGTCTCGAGCAACCTCATCGTCCGCGCGATCAAGCAGTACCGCGCCACCGGCGAGCGCGACATCCGCTACGCCGACCTGGGCATCGTGGCTCGCGACATCACCCCGCAGCTGGCCAAGCAGGGCAACCTCGCAGTCTCCAAGGGCGCGCTCGTGCAGCTCGCCACCGGTCCCGCGCAGGACGCCGGCGTCGGCACGGGCCGCGCGATCGATCACCTCGGCACGACCGTCACCCTCGGCGACCCGATCGTCGAGGTCGGTGGGCAGGCGATCAGCTCCGCCGACGACCTGGCCCGCGCCCAGACCCTGCTTGACCCGTCCGCTGCGACCACAATCGTGGTGCTGCGCGGCGGCAAGCGCGTCGAGCTGGCGATCACGCCCGTCGCCCGCGCGCTGTAGGTCCAAGGTTGCCGTGCGCTAGGCCGTTCGGCCCGTAGCACACATCGGGTTTCAATTGACTACCTAGTCATGCGCCGCTCCGGTCGGTAGCATTTCCGAACGCGCTCCTCCCCGACGCGCGCATCGTCCGGCTTCCCCGCGTGAATTCACGCACAGGTCGTTTCGGTGCCACGCACCACGGGGAACTAGCGCGGTGGGCGCCCGTTGGGCGGACCGGTCGACCCACGACCGGTCATGGTAGGTGTG
The DNA here is from genome assembly GCA_025964555.1 of Thermoleophilia bacterium. Lineage (GTDB taxonomy): Bacteria > Actinomycetota > Thermoleophilia > Gaiellales > SKUG01 > JAGQUL01. Next base: position 41,439 of record JAOPYQ010000034.1, read on the forward strand.
TGATGGAAGGTGAGTGCGACAGGTGACGACGTCAGAGGCACATGAGCGGGTCAGCCTCGAGATCCCGCCGAAGCCGCAGTTCGTGTCACTCTGCCGTCTCGCGCTCACGGCGATCTGTCGCGAGCACCGCTTCACCGACGACGACATCGCCGACCTGAAGCTGGCGATCACCGAGGCGTGTTCCAACTCCATCCGTCACGCCTACGACGAATCCGGCCTGGAGGCGAACGCCTCGAAGGTCTACGTCACCTACGAGATGCAGGGCGATCGCCTCGTCGTCATCGTCCGCGACCACGGTCGCGGCTTCGAGTACGAGGGCGCGAACACCGACGACCTGCCCGAAGGCGGGCTCGGTATCTCGATCATCAGGGCCGTCTGTGACGAGTTCGAGGTGCTGTCGCTCGACGGTGACCAGCCGGGCGCCGCGCTGCGCCTGGTCAAGCTGCGATCCGTCGCCGAGACCGCTGCCTGAGGCTGTTCCTCGCCGCGGAATTCGCGTGAGTGATCCGCCGCCGAGCGGGTAGACGCGCGGCATGACCGCGATCTCGTACACACGCAAGGACTGATGGACAGCGACGCACGCCACAAGCTGCTCGTCGCGTCGAATCGCGGGCCAGTCACCTTCCGGGTCGCCGACGGCGGCGAATTCGTCGCCCGACGCGGCGGCGGCGGTCTCGTCACCGCGCTCGGCGGCCTCGCGCGAGTGCACGACGTGACGTGGCTCTCCCACGTGATGGGCGAGGGCGACGAGGCGATGAGCGACTCCGTCGGCGGGGGGAGCTTCGAGGAGCACGCGCGCGGCGGCGGCGGATACCAGCTGCGCCTCGTCGGTCGAGCCGACGCGACCTACGAGCGTCACTACCTGGAGATCGCCAATCCCCTGCTGTGGTTCCTGCAGCACCGCCTGTACGGGTTCGGCTGGGACCCGACCATCGATCGCGCCACGCACGGTGCGTGGGGCTGCTACCGAGGGGTCAACCAGCGCCTCGCGGACGCGCTCGCCGACGAGCTCGCGCTCGCCGACCCGAACGACCCCCCGTTCGTGATGGTGCACGACTACCACCTCTTCCTGGTGCCCGGCATGCTGCACGAGCGCCTGCGCGAGCGGCCGGAGCAGCGCCAGCCCTTCGTGCAGTTCTTCCTGCACATCCCGTGGCCCGACCCGGGCGCCTGGCGGGCCTTGCCGCGCGCGTGGGCGCGCGACGTGTGCGAGAGCCTGCTCGCCTGCGACGTGATCGGCTTCCAGACGCACCGCGACGCCGAGAACTTCCTGCGCACGGTCCATCACTTCCTCGGCGCGAGCGTCGAGTTCCGCACAGGGGCGGTGCGCTACATGGGCGCGCTCACGCGCGTTCGCACCTATCCGATCTCGGTGGCCGTCGACGAGTTCGAGGAACATGCCGCGAGCGCGACGGTCGAGCGGCTGCGCACCCGCATCGCCGAGATGCGACCGAAGACAGACGATGGCGACGGCAAGCTCATCGTCCGCGTCGACCGCACCGACCCGTCCAAGAACATCGTACGCGGCTTCCGCGCCTACTCGCTGCTGCTCGAGGAGCACCCCGAGCTGCACGGCAAGGTCTCGATGTTCTGCCAGCTCGACCCGTCGCGTCAGGACATCGCCGCCTACATCGACTACCTCGCGCAGGTGAAGGCCGCCGCAACCGCGGTCAACCACCGATTCGCGACGTCGACGTGGACGCCCCTGCACGTCAACCTCGACTCCAACTTCCAGGCCGGTGTCGCGGCATATCGCGAGTACGACGTGCTCTTCGTCAATCCGGTCGCGGACGGCATGAACCTCGTCAGCAAGGAAGGGCCGCTCGTCAACGAGCGTGACGGCGTCGTGGTGTTGAGCGACCAGGCAGGCTCCTACAACGAGCTCGGACCTCATGTGGTGAGCGTCAACCCGTTCGACGTGTCGCAGCAGGCCGAAGCGCTCCTCGAGGCGCTGCGCATGCCGGCGCCCGAGCGACACGAGCGTGCCGAAGCGATGCGGCGCCAGGTCGTCGAGCACGACGTGCGCGACTGGATGCAGGCGCAGCTCGACGACATCCACGCGCTCCAGTCGGGCGCGCCGCTGGTGGTGCGGTGAACGACCACGACAGCGAGTTCGACGGCCCGCTCGCCGGCGATCACGCCGACGGTCCGGTGCCGCGGTCGTGGCAGCCACACCCGTGGTGGGCGTGGCACCTCGCCGGACTTGCGCTGGGCACGGCAGTGCTGGTCGGCGGAGGCGTTGCGCTGTCGCACGCGCAGTTCGGCACGAGCCTGCGCGCGCGCGCGTGTGACCTGTCGCCGGTCGGCGGCCTGCTGCTGCTCGTGGCGGGCGCACTGCTGGTGACCGTCGCCATGCAGCTTGCACGGCTGCAGCACCCGTCAGCGGTCGTGGGACTCGAGTGGCGGGGCGCGGCGTTCGCGCTCCCGGTGCCGCTGGTGTTGCTGGCAGCGACGCTGCCGGGTCTGCTGGGCTGTTCGCTCGGCAGGGACATCGCCGCGGTCGGCACGATTGGTGACGCGCTCGTCGGCGCGCCCGGCATCACCCTCGCAGGAGCTGCTGCCGCGCTGGTCGGCGTCGCGCTCGGGTCGGTCGTGCACGTGACATGGCTCGCACCGGTGTTCGGGCTGATCGAGGAACCGCCCGGCATCGTCGAGCTGGCGATGCAGGAAGCCGAGGCGCTCGAGTCGGATGCCGCCTCGCAGCGCTTCCATGGCGTCGACTGACATTCGCTATGGCGCGATGACTCCGAACTCGACCTGGGCGATGTAGGCGCCAGGCGGCTGCGCCGGCCCGGTGCGCATGCCCCAGCGCAGGTTGGCGGTCGAATTGATCCCGGTCCCGGTCGTGGTGGCGATCTGGTCCCAGCTGATGGGGATGTCGTTCCAGTTCGCATTCACCGCAGAGGAGCAGGTGCCGCCGGCGTCGGTCCACGTCGGCGTGAGCGAGGCGCCACTCCGCAGGCATGCTCCGAAGGCCGTCGAGCCCGTCCCCAGCGTGTTGGTGGTGCCGTTGACGTCGGGGAGCGAGTTCGTCGGGACCACTCGCATGACGACGTTGGAGGTACCTACTCCCACGGCACGATTCTGGTCGAGCGCGACGAGCCGAATCACGTGATTCTGAGGTCGGGTCGTCGAGATCTGCGTCCATGTCGCTCCGCCGTCGGTGGTACGGAAGATCCAGACTTCCGACAGCACCCAGGCAACGTCCTTACTCAACGCGGTGGGCACCCGGAAGAAGCCGCCGCCGATCGGATCGGTCAGCCGTGTCCAGGTGACGCCGTCGTCGATCGATCGCCAGACTTCCGCGTTCGATGGCTGGGCACGCGTCGTGGTGACCCAGATGCTGTGGTCTGACGCGACGCTCACTCCAGTGAGACCAAAGGACGCGCCGGTCGCCCGCGTCGTCCACGTCACGCCGCGGTCCGTAGACACGACGACGGCCGCGCCGCTGATCGTTCCGACGAACGTCTGGTCGTCCCCGGTCGAGATGTCCCCGATCGATGACGCCGTGCCACTGGTGACGGCACTCCAGGTCACGCCACCGTCGGTCGACCTGCGCAGGACCCCCGCTGTCGCTGCCGCAATGATGACGTCGCCATCCGCCGTGGTGACGGCATTGAAGCTCTGGGTGGTGCCTGACGTTCGCGCGACCCACGTGGCACCTCCATCGCTGGTGGTGCTGATCAGCCCGCCCGCTCCGACCACCACGACGAGTTCATCGGCAACGACGACGTCGTTGGCGGAACCCATCCCGGGAATCGTTCCGATCCAGTCCCATGTCGCCCCAGCGTCGAGGGTGTGGGCCGCACGCCCGAACCGTCCGACGATCCATGCGTCGTTGCCCGAACCGGAGCCGCGGGCGACGGCCTGCCAGAACGGTTTCCCTGCGTTGACCACCCCCCAGGTCGAGCCGCCGTCGCTCGAACGCGTCGTCATCTCGCTCTGTCCTGCGGCGAGGATGTCGCCCGGAGCGTGCCACTCGATCGTCCCGATGTGGCTGACGCCGGTCTGCGTCAGGGATCGAGCCGTCCATGTCGCGCCCCCATCCGAGGTGTACGCCACGTTGCCGTTGGAATCGGCAACGATGACATCCGTGTCCGAGCGCGCGTCGAACCTCTGCGCGTTGTCGCCACCGCGACGCTGGACGAAGCTCGCCGCACCATCGATCGACCGCCATGTCCCGGAGTTCGCCTTCACCCAGAGCACATTCGTGCTGGTCCACTCGAGGTCGCTGATGGCCACGGAAGCGGGCAGGGCTCCGCTGACATCCGTCCAGGTCGCACCGCCGTCGGAGGTGAGCCAGAGCATCGTGGCGCCGGTGTAGGCGTCGAATCCTCCGGCCACCGCGTGTGTGGCGTCCAAGGCGTCGAAGGCAGCGAGGTTGAGCGGACTGACGATGGTGAGTGTGGTGGACCACGACGCGCCACCATTTGCCGTCCGGATGATCCGGTTGTTGCCGTTCGCCCAGACGACGTTGTCGTCGATCGCCACGACCTGGTTCGCGCTGTTGAATCCGGCGACGGTCGCTTGGGAGTTCCAGGAGCTGCCTCCGTCAACGGACCTGCGTATGCCGAACGTTCCTCCCGCCCAGAGGCGGGAGGAACTGCCAGCCGAGATCGCCGTCGCCCGGCCAGTCACGCCAACGTCACCGATCGTCCAGGTCACGCCACCGTCGGTGCTCGCCGCGATCGGCGCTTTCTCGGTGTTGAACGCCGGAGTTCCTGCCAGAAACAACTTGGACCCGTCGGGGAGTGGATCGGCGTCGTTCCACACCAAGGCACTCTGCACGAGCTCCGACTGGTTGGTCGTACGCTCCATCGCGTCGCCCAGCGTGTCCAACTGGCGTGTCCTCAGCTGGGCTACCGCGTTTGAGGACCCGAAGCCGATGGCGCAGTCTGCGCCGGTCACGACGGTGGTCGCGGAGGGCACGATTCCGAATGTCGTAGCCGCTCCGCTGCATCCCGACACATCTATGCTCGTGCTCGTCAGGACGGTGGCACCCACGACCGTACCGCTCGCCGCTCCGCGTGCGAGGCCGGCGGCGCTCGCGAGCAGCGCGAGCAGGCCGAGGCAGGCGACGAGTGGGAGGACGCGAATTCGCACCCGGTGCCATCGGTGCCACGTCAGATCCGCTTGAGGGATCCGACGCTCCTCGTACCACATGATCCGACCCGATTCGGCAAGCGAGATGGGTAGTCTTCAGCTGATGCGCACGCTCCGGACCCTCGCCAGCCTCGTCAAGTTCGAACACACGGTCTTCGCGCTGCCGTTCGCCTACGCCGGGATGGTGCTCGGCGCCTCCGCCGCCGACGTCGACATCACAGTGTCGGTGGTGGTCTGGATCACGCTCGCGATGGTGGGGGCACGCACGCTCGCGATGGCGCTCAACCGGGTCATCGACGCCGAGATCGACGCGCGCAATCCACGTACCGCGATCCGGGAGATCCCGACGGGCAAGGTCTCGCGTGCCCAGGTCTGGCTGCTGTGCGCGGCGTCGCTCGTGCTGCTCGTCGCGTCCACGTTCCAGCTCGACCCGATCACGCGCGTGCTGTGGCCGATCCCGGTCGCGCTGTTCGTGCTGTATCCCTATACGAAGCGCTTCACGTGGCTCTGCCATCTGGTGCTCGGCCTGTCGATCGGCCTCGCGCCACTGGGCGCCTGGCTGGCGACCGGCGCCCCGGGTGACGAACTCGCTCCGTACCTGTTGTGGATCGGCATCGCCTGCTGGATCGGTGGCTTCGACGTGATCTACGCCACGGCCGACGTCGAGTTCGACCGAGCCAACGACATCCAGTCGCTGCCAGCCCGGTTCGGCATCGCTCGCGCGCTCGCAGCCGTGAAGGTCGCCCACGCGATCACGATCGGTGCCTTCTGCGGAGCTGCAGCGCTGCTCGAGCTGGGCATCGTCGCCTGGATCGGCATCGCGATCGCGGCCGCACTGCTGGCATGGGAGAACTCGATCGTGTCGGCCGATGACCTCTCACGCATCGACCACGCCTTCTTCACCGTCAACAGCTGGGTCGGCGTCGCACTCGGCGGCGGCCTGGTCGTCGCCGGCCTGCTGGCCTAACCGCGTCACGGGAGGGTCGGTCCCGCCGGGCCGTCCGCCGGGCCGCCCGCGGCCACTTCGCCGCGAACTCCCGTCGAACGTTGGCTCATGCACGCGACGAGCGGGCATGCAGCTGTCGGGAGCCCCTCGCATCGAGAAGACCATGCCGCCGATCACGCCGTCGGCCGCTCCCGCCACTACACACGCCCCGCTTGACGACGCACCCCCCGCCAAGGGCGTGGTTCCGCTCGACGAGTCGGGGCTGCCCGTGCGCGGTGCGCCGGATGCCGTCGGCTCGGCCGGCTGGAAGCTCTGGAACGAGAAGACCGCCACGCGCGCGATCATCGATGCGATCGATGGTGCGAACAAGGTCGTCAACGCGGAGTTCTTCGCGATCACCGACGGCGGCAAGGGAACGTACGTCGTCGATGCGCTGGAGCGCGCCGCCAAGCGTGGCGTCGAGGTCAACGTCCTCACCGACTCCACGTCGCTGTTCTCGCTGCCCGTTGGTTCGTACATGAGCATGAAGCACCGCATCGAGGACGCGGGCGGCACCGTGTTCACCAACGTGCGTGCCCCCATCGTCAAGTCGCGCAAGGACGAGCCCGCGCTGCAGAACGTCAACCACCGCAAGGTCGTCACCGTCGACGGCACGACCGCGTTCACGGGCGGCGTCAACTACATCCGTCTCGAGGACCACTTCGAGGACTCGATGGTCCAGCTGTCCGGGGTGAGCGCCGCGCGCTTGGCCGCCGACCAGCTCGATCGCTGGACGCGCGCGAACGGATCCGCCAGCGAGCTGCACCAGCAGACGGTCAAGGACGCACTCGCCGGCGCCTCGCTCGTGTCGAAGGATCCCAACGACATGCACGTGCTCGCCAACGCGCCGGAGCAGCAGCGCAATGAGCTCACCGACGCGTACAAGGAGCTCATCCAGAACGCCAAGCAGCGCGTGTGGATCAGCTCCGCGGGCTACAGCGACCAGGAGCTCATGAACCTCGTCACCGACGCGTCCAAGCGCGGCGTCGACGTGCGGATGGTCACCTCCGGCAAGGCGCCCCTGGGCCTGCCGATCATCAACTGGGTCGGCCAGTCGCACCTGCGCGAAGCGATGCGCGAAGGTGCCCACGCGGTCGCGATCCCCGGCATCATCCACCGCAAGGCGCTCATCGCCGACGACGAGGTCGTCTTCTCGAGCTTCAACATGACCGGCCGCTCCAAGGACCACCTCCACGAGGTCGGCCTGCGCACGAAGGATCCCGAGTTCGTGCGCGCGGTCGCGGACGTCGTCGCCAACGACATGGCGCGCGGCGAGGCGATCGACGTGGAGCGCCGCGACATGGGCGGCAAGGTCGGCGACTTCATCGCCCAGAAGCTCAAGATGAACTACTGACCGGCACGCAGGTGCGCGGTCAGGGTCAGGCAGGCACGACGGGCGCGCTCGCGGCAGCGTGGCGCCACGGCGATGCCCCCGCGTTGTCAGCCGCACGATCCACGAGCGCATCGACCAGCGCATCGATCGAGGGGTCGACGGCCTCCTGCAGCACGCGGATCCCGGCGGCGAGCGCGGCGGCCGTCGTCGTCGGACCGATCGTCACGCACGGCGGCACGATCGAGCCGGGCGGCAACATGGAGAAGGCATTTCGGACCGTCGACTCCGAGGTGAACGTCACGACGTCCGCATCGAGCAGTCCGTCGACCTGCGCCTGCGTCGCCGGCTCCACGACCGTGCGATAGACGGGCGCGAAGAGCACCGTGACGTCGAGTCCTTCCAGGCCCTCGCGCAGTCGCTCGTCGCCGCGCTCGGCGCGGATGATTGCGCAGGTGGTGCCGAACAGCGGCAGGCGCTGCATCGCCTCGAGCAGCCCGACCGCGGTGCGCGCCCCGACGGGCGGGATCACGTCGGCCACGATGCCGTGCGTCGCGCACGCATCGGCAGTGCCCTGGCCGACGACCGCGACGTGCTGCACGTTGCCGAGCGCGCGCGAGTCGAGCCCGCGGTGCGCGAGGCGATCGAAGAACGCGTCGACGCCGGGGCGGCTCGTGAAGACGAGCGAATCCACGCTCGACAGGCGATCGATCACCGCATCGAGCGGTGCAGGGTCGAGCAGTTCGGTTCGGATGACCGGCACCTCCACCACGCGCGCGCCCAGGTCGGCCAGGCGCTCCACCAGGTCCGATGCCTGCGCGCGAGCGCGCGTGACCGCGACCTTCACGTTGAAGAGCGGGCGGCGCTCGAACCAGTCCAGGTGCTCGCGCAGCTCGACCACGTCGCCGATCACGATGATCGCCGGGGACGCGAGCTGCGCGCGCTGCACCGCGCCCTCGAGCGCGCCGAGCGATGCGGTCACGACGCGCTGCGTCGCAGTCGTGCCGCGCGAGATCACCGCAGCGGGCGTCGACGGTGACATGCCACCGGCGATGAGCTGCTCGGCGACGTGCCCGACGCGGCGCAGGCCCATGAGCAGCACGAGCGTGCCGTCGGTGCGTGCCAGCCACGCGTAGTCCGGATCGCCCTGCCCGTCGCGGCCCGCGGACGCGGTCACGACCGTCACGTGGCGCGACAGGTCGCGGTGCGTCACCGGGATTCCCGCCGCCGCGCACGCTGCGAATGCACTCGTCACGCCCGGCACGACCTCGAACGGCACGCCCGCAGCTCGACAGCGCAGCGCTTCCTCGCCGCCGCGCCCGAACAGGTACGGGTCGCCGCCCTTGACGCGAACCACCGCGCGCCCGGCGAGCGCCTCGCTCACGAGCCGGTCGTTGATCTCCTCCTGCGGCATCGCGTGATCGCCGGCCGTCTTGCCGACGTCGATGATCTCCGCATCCGCTCGCGCGTGCTCGCGCAGCTCGCGCGGGATGAGCCGATCCACGAGCAGCACGTCGGCTGACTCCACGAGCTCGAGCGCGCGCCGCGTGACGAGTCCCTCGTTGCCGGGTCCCGCACCCACGAGGTAGACGGTGCCGGGTCGAGCTGCGTGCGTCGCGCTCATCGCGTCGTCACCTCCACGAGTGTCGCGCCCACGAGCTGCGCGAGCGTCGGTGCGAGCTGCTGCGCCGTCCAGGCCGCCGCGTCGTCCACGTCGCGTGGCGCGCTCACCGACACGAGCGTGCCGAGCTCCAGGCCGAGCACGTCGTGCGCCGCGCGTTGGCCCGCCTCGTCCGGTGAGGGTGCGAAGAACACGTGGATGCGTCCGTCCTCGAGCGCTGCGTGCACCCCGACGGGGCGATCACAGCCGCCCCCGAACCGCTTGGCGATCGCACGCTCCAGCTGCACGCTGCGACGCGTCGCGACATGGTCGATCGCCGTCCAGTCCAGCCCCGTGCGCGGGCACACCTGCGTGGTGGTCTGCACCACCACGGCGCCCTGCCCGGCTTCGGGCACGAGCTCGTCCACGGCGATCGCGCGGATGTCGTGCTCGCCCTCGTCGACCAGACCGAGGCGCCGCAGGCCCGCCATCGCCAGCACGAGCCCCGCATCGCCACGCTCGCGCGCGCGCTGGATGCGCGTCGCGACGTTCCCGCGGATCGGGCTCGGAACCAGGTCGGCGCGCACCGTGCGCAGCCCCGCCATCCGTCGCGCACTGCCGGTCGCGATCGTCGCGCCCTCGGGTAGGTCACGCAGCTCGCAGCCCGCGTTCACGAGCGCGTCGCGTGGATCCTCGCGCGGCAGCCACGCCGCGAGCACGAGTCCCTCGGTGTCGTCCAGCGCGAGGTCCTTGCTCGAGTGCACCGCAGCGTCGATCGTCCCGTCGAGCAGTCGCCGCTCGAGCGCGTGCGCGAAGATGCCGCGGTCGTGGATCTCCCGCAGCTCGCGCTGGTCGACGTCCCCGTCGCTCGTGATCTCCACGAGCTCGACGTCGAGGCCCGGGTCCACGAGCGCGATCGCGTCCCGCACGAGTGCTGCCTGGTGCAGCGCCAGCGGGCTGCGGCGCGTGCCCAGCCGCAGCGGCGGGCGCGTGGGATCGGTCATCAGGTGCGCTCCGCGGCCTTGCGCAGCTGCATCGTGGGCGCGTGCAGCAGCCGGTTCACGATCCCGCGCGTGAGCTGGTCGATGCGCTGGCGATCCTCGACCCCCAGGTGCGTCATCCGCGCCAGGAACCGCTCGAGCTCGACCTGGCGCAGCTCCTCGGCGCGCTCGCGCATCGCGCGGATCTGCGGGGTGGCCGCCTCCGCGCGCAGCCACTGGCGAAACTCCTCGGCGCCGTCGCGTGCGAGCTGCTCGACCGCGTCGACCTCCTCGGCACGCACGTCGAGCGTGTCGGCGACCACGCGCTCCAGGTCGTCGAGGTCGAACACGTGCACGCCTGGCACCTCGCCGCAGGCGGGATCGATGTCGCGCGGCACCGCCAGGTCCACGAGCACGAGCGGGCGACCAGCACGATCACGCATCGCAGCCTCGATGCGCTCCTTGCCGATCACCACGTGCGGCGCGTTGGTGGAGCTCACCACGGCGTCGCAGCTCGCCAGCTCGGCATCGAGGTCAGCGAAGGCGACTCCGACGCCGCTCGCACCCGAGCTCGCGGCAACCGCGGCCGCGCGCTCCACGCTGCGGTTGGCGACGTCGATGCGTCGCGCTCCACGCGCCGCCAGGCTCTTCGCGGCGAGCGTGCCCATCTTGCCCGCGCCGACGACCACCACGAGCGCATCGTCGAGCGAACCACCACGCCGGCTCGCGACGAGCTCCGCAGCGACCGACCCGATCGACGCATGTCCCGCGCCGATGCGCGTCTCCGTGCGCGCGCGCTTGCCGATCTCCACGGCGCGGCGAAAGAGCCGATCGAGCACCGGCCCGCAGGTGCCGGCCTCGCGTGCGTCCTCGTGCGCCGAGCGCAGCTGGCCCTGGATCTGCGCCTCGCCGGTGACGACGCTCTCGATGCCGCCCGCGACCCGGAACAGGTGCTCGACCGCCACCGACTCCTCGCGCACGGCGAGCATCGTCGACAGCTCGTCGGGGTCCGCCTCGGCCAGGCGCGCGAAGGCAGCGACTGCGATGCGCGTGACCGTCTCGATGTCACTGGCGACGATGTACAGCTCGCTGCGGTTGCACGTCGCGAGCGCCGCGACCTCGAGCACGTCCGCGTGCTCGGCGAGCTTGGCGCACAGCTCCTTGCCGCGCGGACCGCTCAGCGCGAAGCGTTCGCGCGAGGCGAGGCTCGCGGTCTGGTGGCTCGCGCCGATGCAGACGATGCCGCGTGTGATCGTGCCCATCAGCGCTTCGCCGCCCGCTTCTGGCGCGCGAGCTTGCGCAGGATGAAGCCGAACCACGCGCCGAGCGTGACCGCCGTCACCCCGTAGGAGGCGAGCACGTACTCCCAGCCGTCATGCATGCGCGGGCACCTCCGCCGAACCGGCGGCTGGGCCGTCGACATCCGCCGCGCCGCCGGGGCGTTCCTCGTCGGCGCACCACCCGCGCGCCGCGCGCAGCTTGCCGGCGGCCTCCAGCTGCAGCATCACGATCGCGAGCGAGGCGAAGGCGACGACGCCGATGCCGAACGTGCCCCACATCGGACCGGTCAGGCGGTTCTCGCTCGTGGTGAGCACGATCGGGTGGATGAGCGTGTCGGCGATGCGGATCGCCAGGAACGACAGCGGCACGAGCGCCACGCCGAGGATCGAGTACACGGCGCTCGCGCGGTTGCGGGCTCGACCGGCATCGATCGAGAAGCGCAGCACGTAGTAGGCGGCGTAGAACAGGTAGAGGGTGAGGAACACGAGCAGCTGGCGATCGCCCCACTGCCACCAGGTGCCCCACGCGGCCTTCGCCCAGATCGAGCCGGTGAGCAGCACGAGCGTGCCGAAGACCATGCCCGAGTGCACGCCGCAGTAGGAGCGAACGTCGTAGTCGTCGCGCTCCTTGAGCAGGTACAGCACGCCGTTCCAGGCGCCCGCGGCGAAGCACAGGTACGCGGCGAGGGCGATCGGCACGTGGATGTAGAAGACCTTCTGCGCGAAGTCGTACTGCATCTCGCCGCCGACGAGCCCGATCTCGTTCGTGGGCGCCCAGAAGAACGCCAGCACGACGGTGAGGGGCACCAGCACGAGCGCGAGCACCACCGCGAGGCGGGGCGACACGCGTGCGCGCGAGGTTCGGGGAGCGAAGACTGGCTGCACGATGCTGTGATTGTACCCGCGCGCGGACCCCTGACGCGTCGCGTGCGAGGCGAAGCTGGCCGCTTCGTCCCGAGATGCTTCGAGGCCCGGCCGCTCGGGCGCTGGCGTTCAGTCCGTGGCGAGCTCCGGGAACGCGGCGATGCCGGCGACGAGGAACGTCGCGTCGTAGGCGATCAGGAACAGCAGCAGCTGAGTCGCGTTGCCGGTGCCCGCATCGAACGCCACGAGCGAGAGCGTGACGGCCGCGATGACCAGCGGGATCGCGAGCGGCAGGAACATCGTCGGGCCGAGCAGGTCGCGTCCACGCGCGCGCAATCCGAGGCCCGACACGAGCACGCCCACCGCCGCGAAGCCGCCGGCAGCGAGCACGATGGCAGCCGCAAGCAGCGCAAGGCCAGCCGCGTCGGGAGAGTCGAACAGCGCGAGGTAGAGGCCGAGCAGCGCGGCGTCGAGCACGAGCGTGGTGACCAGCGCCGCGAGCACCTTGCCGACGTGGATCGCACTGCGCGACGCGGGCGACACGAGCAGGGCATCGTAGGCGCCGTCCTCGCGTTCGGCGCCCCACGCGCGGGAGGTGCCGAGCAGCCCGGCGAACACGAGCACGACCCACAGCGCCCCGGCGAGCACCGCACTCGACGGCTTGCCGCCGCCGGCGAGCGCCAGGCGCAGCACCACGAGCGAACACACGCCGAACAGCAGCACCGCGCTCGCCGCGACGGGGCGCCGCAGCTCACGCGACAGGTCGTGCGCGGCAACCACGCCGGCGGTGCGCAGCACGTTCATGCCGGCACGTCCAGGTCGAGCAGCTGGTCGCTGCGCGCAGCGAGCCACTCGCGCTCGTGCGACGCCACGACGACGATCCGCTCGCGCCGCCACGCCTCGAGCGCATCCTCGAGCACGCCGCGCGCGACCGCGTCGAGACCCGTCGTCGGCTCGTCCAGCAACAGCACCGGCGGGCCGAGCAGGTCCGCTCGCGCGAGCGAGTAGCGCTGGGCCCAGCCACGCGACAGGCGCCGCACCGGCGCGCCGGCCACGTCGCGCAGGCCCCACAGCTCGACGGCGGCATCCGCCACCGCGCGCGCTCGTCTTCGATCGAGGCCCGACAGGCGTGCGGCGTAGCGCAGGTTGCGCTCGACGCTGTCGTCGCGCCATGCGAGCGGCTCGTGCGGTGCCCAGCCGACCAGTCGACGCGCGAGCGGATCGTCCGCATGCTCGATGACGCGCCCGCACACGTGCACCTCGCCCGCATCCGGCTGCGCCAGCTGCGCGATCACGCGCAGGAGCGTCGTCTTGCCCGATCCGTTCGCGCCCAGCAGCCCGATCACGCCCGGCTGCGAACGCTCGAGCGTCACGCCGTCCAGCACGCGCGCCTCGCCGAAGCTGCGCACCACCCGCCGCACGACGAGCGACGGCGCAGGGCTGGTTGTCGACGCGGCGATCACGCGCGCCAGCGTATCCGACCCCATGCGGCCGACGCACCACGCAGCGCACCGCGACCGCGCCAAGGCGCGTGCTAGCGTCGCTCGACCATGCGCGTCCTCGCACCGACATCCAGCGCGCTCCTGCCGCCCGGCGCTGCCGCCACTGCGACGCCGCACGTGCCCGGCCCCGAGCTTCCCGCCGTGCCGCCACACCGCCCGGGGCTTCCCGTACCGCCCTCGCTCAGGCAGCTGGATCAGCTCGCCGCAGCCGCGGACCCCGCGCATCGAAGCGCGGATGGCGCACACCCCTCGACGATGCACAACGCGCACTACTCCAACACGCGCTCGCAGCTGGCCTACGCGCTCACGCACCCGTTCAACTCGATCGAGGGCGACATCCGCCTGCGCGACGGTGTGCTCGTGATGCAGCACGACGGCGTCTCCGAGCACGACCTCACCTTCGAGCAGTGGGCGACGCTCGTCGCCACCGCGGGCCGGCACATGCGCCTCGACGTGAAGGAAGCCGCCGCGCTCGCGCCCGTCGAGGAGACCGTGCGCCGGCTCGGCATCCCCGACGGGATCATGACGTTCAACGTCGGCCTCGGAACCCCGTGGTTCCAGTCGAACATGCCGGCGGAGGCCGTAGCCGCGCTGCGCGCGCGCCACCCGCGCTCGTGGATCACCGTCAACCTGCCGCTGCCGACCGGCCCGGTCTACGAGTACGCCGTTCGCGTCGCGCGCCGCATCGGTCCCGAGCGCCTGGGAACGACGATCCTCGCCACGCACGTGAGCCGCGACGCGGTTCGCAAGCTGCGCGGTGCGTTCGCATTCCTCAATGCGTGGAACGTTCCCGGATGGAAGCCGATCGACGACATCGACGCCGAGACCGCGCGCCTGCGTGCGATGGGCGTCAACGGGATGATCGACCTGCGCCGCCGCGACGATCCGCTCGGTTCCGACGATTGACCCGAAAATCTGCAGCCGCTGCGCCGCTCGCGGGCGACTGGTACCATTCTCCGACCCAGGCCGGGTAGCTCAGCTGGTAGAGCACACGACTGAAAATCGTGGGGTCGTGAGTTCAAGTCTCACCCCGGCCACTTCGGAAGCCCTCGCCTCGGCGGGGGTTTCTGCGTTCCACGGGGATTTTCAGCGCCCCCTCTCACAAACGTCTCGATTCGTTCAGATGCAGGGACGAACGTGCGCGATGGATCAGAGATGGATCAGAAGAAGAGCGGCCCCCGCCAAAGCAGGGGCCGACTCGCTTTCGCGCGTCTAGGAGCTATTCCTCTACGGCTGCAGTTCCTGCCGACGCCTTGACCGTCCGCGCGGCGGCCTTCGCGCCGCTGCGGGTGCTGAAGGCTTCGCCCGATGAGGCGATTTTCTCGCCGTTTGCTGCGACGAGCCGCCAGCGGTAGTGCCCTGCGATATCGGTGTAGATCCTGAATGTGGCCATGGTGATGGCGTTCCTTTCGTGTTGGTTGCTTTCGCAAGCACGCACACGAGCGCAGTGAAATGCCAATCTCGACAACGCCCGTATGAATACCTACTCCCGAAAGTATGGGTCGAGTAGCGGACGCATACCGTCTTCTTGTCGAACGACCTAGCCGATGGTGGTGCTGCGTCCGGAGCGACCGGGCATACTTGAGAAAGCCAATCTCGACAACGCTCGTATGGTCAGGCGGAGTCCGTCCTCGACTAGGATCGTTGCAAGCGCCATTGTCCCTCGCGGCAATGGCGCTTTTTTGTGGAACCAGCAGACCCCGCTATGCCGAGCCGTGAAGGATCAGGGATCGTCCCTGCTGCATGTGGGCTTCAGCAAGCGGGTACGGCGCAGACATGTCCCTCGCGCACGAACATCTGTCTGACCTAACGCATCGCCCCGTTCATGGCGATGTCTGGATCCGTCTGGATCGAGCGGGCGAAGCACTTGAGCGAATCATTGCGGGAGGCTGGGTGATCTTGGGCATCGACGGAGCCGTGGAACACGACGACGGCAAGTTCACCCCGCCTACCGACCTCATCGAGGACTTCTGTATCGGCAAACAGATTCCGACTGCCGAGAAGTCGCACTGGCTCGCGCGTGAAACGCTCGGTGAGTGGTGCGACGACCCACGCGCCGAACGCATGATGGTGAGCTTCGTCCTTCGTGAAGGTTCGTGAACGAGGTGCGAGGGGCGCGGAGAATCTGCCTTGTGATCCTGACGACGTTCGCGTGCGTCCCCGACATCGCGCACGCGGCGACAGCAACTCCCTCAAGGCGCGATGGTCCAGTGACAGTGGTTATCAAGGACCGACCCCGCACAGATTGGACCCCGCTCTGGGCTGCGCTCGTCGGCGTTGGGGGCGTGATCGTCGGCGGATACGTTACGGGCCGCGTCCAACTTAGGGCTGCACGCGAAAACTTCGCCGCTCAGCGACGGATCGCGGAGGAGGACTTTGAACGGCACGCAGCGGCAACGGCATTTCAGTACCAACGGGAGATCGCGGAGGAGTTCCCGACGATTGCAAAGCGATTCGTCGAAGCCGCACGCGCCGTGCAAACCCAAATCGGCGCTGCTTACGGCGCTGGTGGCGATCCGCCTGACGGTGTATTCCGGGCGGTGACGTTCGCAACGTCGCCGATCCAGACGGCGCAGGCAGACTTGAAGCGTCTCATCCACAGATGTCGTGACGCGGAGTTGCTGGACCACGCATCCACGCTCCGCGCGCAGGTGAGCAGCATCGCGTTCGATGACCCGGTCCCTAACACGGCGCATGCGTATATGACGGCGTCCATGGACTCGCTGATTGCCGCGTGGCAGACGGAAGACAAGGTGTCGAAGCGGGCTGGCGAGATCCTCCGAGGCGACCCTCTACTCTCCCGGCAGGAGTACCTCAGGCGACTGGTTCAAGCGAATCCCGCCGTTGATGATGCCGACGAATAACAGTCCACTATTCGAAAAGCACTAGGCTCGCGCTGACTGTCCCGAACGATGGAGCCACGTTGTCCGCCACTGATCCGTCCCGCCCCGCTCGAAGCTCGCAGAAGGTCCCGATGTTCGGGGCGAGAAAGCGGGTCGCTGAACTCGCTGTGGAGGCCGACCAGCTTGAGGCGCAGCTTGTCGAGCTTGGCGCGATGGACGTGGTGGAGCTTGAGAAGCGCAAGGCGATCCTGAAGGGGGAGATCGCGCAGCAGGAGCGCAAGCTCACGGCTGATCGAGAAGCGGCCGTACTCGCTCAGTCGAACGCTCTCGCCAAGATCGCGCGTGACATCGAGGCCAGCACCGCGCGGCTCAAGGAGCTTCGTGAGGACGTTATCGAGACCGCGGAAGCGGCGCTGATGCAGGAGGCGGGTGTCTACGAGTACCGACACCCGGTAGATGACGCGGTCGCGTTCAAGGCTCAGCTTGAGACCGTGAAGGCTCGCATCAAGGACATGGTGAAGAAGGACGGCGGAGCGATCACCGCCGCCAAGGGCTGGACCGTCAACGGGTCTGAGGCGCAGGGCCGCAAGATGGTGGCCGACTTCTCGAAGCTCATGCTCCGTGCGTACAACGCGGAGGCCGACAACCTCGTGCGCGGCATGAAGCCCTACAAGCTCGACACGTCGATGGAGCGGCTGAGGAAGGTCGCGCTCACCATCGAGCGCCTCGGCAAGACCATGAGCATCGAGGTCAATGACCGCTACGAGGCGTTGCGGAACGAGGAGCTTTCGCTCACGGCCGACTACATCAACAAGCTGGCTGAGGAGAAGGACGCGGAGCGCGAGGAGAAGGCGCGTCTGCGTGAGGAGAAGAAGGCTCAGCAGGAGTTCGAGAAGCAGCGCGAGAAGCTGCTGAAGGAAAAGCAGCACTACGCCAACGCGCTGGAGACGCTGATTGCGAATGGCGACGAAGAAGGCGCGGCACGGCTTCGCGCTCAGATGGAGGACGTGGAGAAGGCAATCGCTGACGTGGACTACCGGGCGGCGAATATCCGTGCGGGCTACGTCTACGTGATCTCGAACGTCGGCGCGTTCGGCCAGCGCATGGTCAAGATCGGCATGACGCGCCGGCTGGAACCGTTGGACCGTATCCGCGAACTCAGCGATGCCAGTGTGCCATTCAACTTCGATGTACACACGTTGTTCTTCTCCGAGGACGCGGTGAACGTGGAGACGAGCCTGCACCAGCACTTCGCAGATCGCCGCGTCAACCGGGTGAATCTGCGGCGTGAGTATTTCTACGCCACGCCGGTCGAGGTGCGGGACGCGCTGCTGGACCTCGCTGGTGAGGTGCTGCACTTCGATGAGACGCCGGAGGCCGTCGAGTACAACCAGAGCATTGGCGAAGCGGCCGAGGTGCCTGTCGCCTTGCCGGTGTAGTTGACGTGCCTGCCGACAACAACTTCCTAGAGCCGCTAAGCCAAGAACTATTGAGCCGTGCGCGAATCATCGGGAATGACGCCTGCTGGAGGCTCGCAGACATCGAGGCAACCCTCGACTTCTTGCGGGACCACGACCAATACATACTCGGGCTGGAGCGGTTCGAGTTCACACGCTGGCCGGGAAACCCTATGGTGTCGGCGGTCTCGGGATACGCGAGTGGCCTCACCGTTGCCGAGTACCACCAACTTGCTCTTGCTGATGTTCGCTCTGGCAAGTTCGTGCCTGACGACTGGGTGAACGTCACTTGGGCGTCTGGGGAATGGCTCGCTAGCTTGCGCGGCCGTTCTCACCCCGAATCACCGTAGCGGCTACAACGCCCCACCCACGCCGAGCAGGCCCCGCACAGTGGCTCTCAGTACGCCCTCCGTCAACACCAAGGCGAGGATGTCAAGGCCGAGCATTGCGGCGAGGCTGCCGAGGCCGATGTATTCGATGGTGGAGGGCGCGGGCTTGGGGTCCAAGCCTCGATCATCGGCGGTAGCGTCAGACGTGTCTGTGCCAAAAGTGTGCCGAGTCATGCGGGACTACTGCCGTTGGGTATACGTCCTACATGGCGACCAGAGGACCGCTCGACGACCCGGAGAAGCGTACGCGCGCGTTGAGTAGGGCCAGCCCGATTGCGGACTTGGTCGGGCACCAGCTTGACGCCGTGGAATACGCATACTCGGAGTGGCCGATACCTGATATTTGGATTGGGGATGGTTTCGAGGCGGCGGAAATGGTTGTCCTGAGAACCGCCGATAGCGAGCGAGTTGTGTGGATCTCCGAAGGTGGGGGCGACACATTGGCCGTAGATTCGAACTTGAGTGAAGTGTCGCCGGGTAGCCAAACTGGCGTCCTACCCGTTTCCGACCGGCCGGTGTGGAGGGCAGTCATTGGCTCGACCATTCTTGGCGTGCGGGTCTTGAGCGAGATCGGCGGTCCGTGGCTGCAATCCATCGAGCTGCGCTTCGACAACGGTCAATCGCGCGTGATCTGCGGCTTCACCTTCGAGGAGGGTTCCGTGGCCTCCTTCCGTCGCACGTGGATGGACGACCTTGCGGTGATGGATACGACGCTAGAGGATTTCGGCTCCCACGGCCGCGACATCATTCCGATCCGCTATTTGTCCGACCAAAGCTCTGAGGTGGGCACCCCCGCACATGGCGTCGGACGCGGCCGGAAGGCACTCGCCACCGCTGTCACGGTTGTCGCTTCGGCGGCGTACTTCCTGATGACCGCGACGAGTGAATACCGCTTTCACGAAGCGGTCTTCTGGACGATGGTTCTCGCCGCGCCGATCCTGTTCGCCCTAGGACCACGCAAGGGGTTGCTACAGCGCCTCGGCCTCGGCTTCGCGTGGATGGTCACGGTCACGCTCGTCACGATGCTGGCGGTGTTGGGCGTGATCTTGGTCGCCAGCTTGATGGGGTGACGCGGCTTTCTGCGTAGAAAGAGCTCGACCGCGAAGTTCTCAGATTTGGCAGCGGATCCAAGGGCCCTCTGAAGGGGTCTTTCTGAGGGCGGAAACCGGATTTGTTTGTTCGCGGATCGCGGGACGAATGCGGCTCGAACGTTTTTCGTCCGGGCTCGGCCTGATGGACTCGGCTCCGGTCGCCCAAATGCCGATGGGCCCGCATGTTCCAACCACGCGAACTTCGCGGAGCCGATGAGCTACAAGCCCGAGCCAACGAGTTGTATATTCGTGCGCTGGATCACTCGCTCGGCGCTGAAGCGTCGGACCTGCCACGACTTCGGGTCGGCCTCGACGCCGCGCATCAGATGCTAATGATGTACCCACCCGAATCAGACGATGCGTGGGACAAGTGCGTCGCGGTGTGTGAGCGTGCGCTTCAAGTTTCGGAGGCATCGAGCAATGTTACGGAGAGCCTCGCGCTCGGACTTCAAGCTGCCCAACTTGTGACGATTCTGCGGGGTGCGAGCGGGCATCTGAATGGACCGCCGATGACTATCATCACGGACAACCGGGAGCTTGGGGGCTTCGCCCACCCGAGCCCCGAGGAACTCGACGCAGCGTCTAGTCCAAAGCTGACGAGTACCGAACCTTCGACTTGGCTCCTAGAGGACGCCGAGTAGCTGGCGTCACGGCCGCCGCACCTTCCGCACCCGACTTCGCCAATCCCGAAAGTTGCCGTACCGCAGGCGCTCGTCATCCAAGCCGGGAAGCTCGGTTGCCCACGGCTGGCGCAGGGGCTCGTCGTCTAGGGCGAGCCAGTCCCTCGTGACACGGGCGCGACCGCTGAGTTCCCAAAACAGGTCTGACATATCGCGCGGCAACTGCACCGCGTGTCCGCACACCTGACACCTGTGGAACGACGTGATCGCAGCTTGGTCATTCGCGTCGAGCAAGTTCTTATCGACGGGGACGGTCAGGCACCCGCACCCGTAACACGGCCACCTCAGGAGGTAGGGGCCGTGCTTATCGTGGTGCAGCGGCTCCAGCATCCGGCGACGGTAGCGGGATCTAGTCGCAGCTGCTCGCGCCTTTCCTAATCGGGGAAGGCTGTTCGGGGCTATTGCCGTTGGGTATCATCCCGAAGTGAGCGTTATCGACAGCTACCCCCACGAACGTATTGCCGACTTCTTGAGCGTTCCGGTCTACCGACTTCTCTCGGATACTCCGGCCCAAGACTCGCCCGACGACCACGACGAGTTGGGGGGTGCCCGCCAAGGTGACGTTGTCGTTGGCGGCGGCGGAGGCGAGTTCCCGGCGTTCCGCATCTGCCTGCCGGAGAGTATTCAGTGGTTCACGGGCGGCTGGCATTGGGAGCCGTCCGATCTGCCGCCATTCTGGGTCAGTAACTGGCGGGGGCGCGAGTGGTACTACATCGCCAAGGTGCTGCTTGAGGGTGGTCACTGGGACGGGCGCGACCGCCTTGAGGAACTGATCTGCGGGCAGTTCGTTGAGTTCTACCGGGCGCTGGCCATTGAGCATTACCAAGACCATGCGGCCCTCTACGATCACCCCGTGCCGGACGCAGAACGCCCCGAGCTTCCAAAGAACACGATGTTCCAAACGCTTGAACGCGGAATCGAAGTTCAACAGCGACTGGGCGAGCTTGTCTACAGGGCCACCGGAGAGCCAGTCACGCAGTTCTGGTGGGACCAGCCCGCACAGGGAATCAGTGCGGCGTTTCCCGATCTGAGCCGGTGATCTCCCGGCACGCCCGACGCCGGTCTAACTGTTCTAGCGGCAACGCCGCGACCTTCGCAGCGATCAAGGCATCGGCTTCAAGAAGGACCCCTGTCGAGCCGATAACAGTCCAGCCTTGTGCCCTGCTTGAAGCGATGACTGGAAGCTCATGATGACCGTAGTCCTTGATATGCAGCGTGACCACCATGCGGGTCCGATGAACGCGGAAATGGTGGAGTGCCCTTGTTGTAGCGGCAGCGGTTGGCATAGCTTCGGTGGCTGCAACCCGAACAAGGATGACGGCACCTGCTCTCGGTGCAATGGGACCGGAGAGGTAATGGCTCGCTAGCCACCAACCACGGAGACGTGGTCCACTTGGGCGCGCAGCATCTCGATCCCCTCCTGTTCCACGCTCAGGAGGAAGTCGAGGACCTCTCGTTCCTTGGCGGACAGCGGTCGGGGAACTCGTCGCTTAGGGTCATGAAGTGGATCTACACCCAGAGAGCCTTACCGCTTCCGTCTCGCCTCGATCAACTTCTGCACCTCGTTGAACGCACGACGGCTGACCAATGCCTCGTGTCCACGGACGCCGTATCGCATACCCGTGTAGGTGTCATTGCGGAGGATCTGCCGCACGGTGATTGGCGTCCACTGGGTTGCAGCGCGGGGCGGGATCCCTTCAGCGTTCAGGTGCTTGGCGATGCGGCCCGGACTACGCCGGTCTCGGCTGGCCATGGCGAACATCAGCTTCACCACGGGGGCCTCGGCTTTGTGGGGAGAAACGTGGCCGCCGTTCGTCATGTAGCCGTAAGCCGCTCGACCATGGACAAGTCGCCCCTCGGCCTTGCGACGGGCTTTCCCGAGCCGGAGCCGCGACTTGATGAGCTCCCGCTCATACTCAGCAACGCTGCTGAGCAGGTTCGCTTGGAGCCTCGCCTCCGCGCTGTCACCGTTCGTCTCGACGGTCGAGTGGATGCTGACACCGTGGCGAGCGAGCATCCGGCGTAGGACCACCTGTGTCGCGTGATCGCGTGCGAGGCGGTCTAGCTTGGCGACCACCAGCACGTCGTAGAGACCCGTCTCGGCGTCGTCCATCAGCTTGATGACGGTCGGTCGAGATTCCCACGCGAAGGCGTCTCCCTCGCTGAGGCCGCCGCTGACGCCACGGTCCTCGACCACTTCGACCAAGTCGTGACCATGCACACGGCAGTACGTCTCAACCCGCTCTCGTTGCTCGATCAGGGAGGTTCCCTTCTCAGCTTGCCCGGTGGTCGAAACTCTGAGATATGCCTTTGCTCTGCTCATGTTCAGAGCGTGCCTGATGGGAGTCGTATTTAGAAACAAAGCGTCTATTCGGGGAAACCAATGGCGCTGTGGAGCCAAAAAGGGGCTTTCGTCTTTCTGCGAGGAAAGCCTCGGGCGATGCGGGAACAATCGGTGGCGGAAGTTTCCCCGATTGGGATGGTCACCGCGGGCCGGTTTGGGTCGTTCGCGCTTCTGCCGGGTACTGCCGCCGCATGTGCAATGTGATCGTTATCGCTACGAAGCGGGAGCTTGAGGCTCCCTCGACCGACGTGCTGTTGGTCGAACGCCCTCACCCGGACATCGTGGCGGATGTCGAAGGTGTGCTGTCGTTTCCGTATCTCTACGACGTGGCTGCTCAGGACGAGGGCTGTGCCTGCGGCTTCAAGCTGTACTGCGAAGCGGCACACACGTATATGCAAGAGGTCCCGGCCGACGAGGCAGCGGAGATCGTCGCAAGCGACCGCGCCATGTTCGAGCGGCGAGAGCGTCTCATCGACTTCCTACGAGCCGAGGTCGAGGCTTCGGGCGAGATCGAGTTGTTCGTCACGATCTACGACCCGGACAACCGGCTCCTGAAGCACGACCCGTTGCCGGAACGCCGTATCGCACCGGAGTCCCTTTACGACGAGACGCTCGAAGGGCCGGTCCTGCTGCGGATTGGCGTGGAGCATGCGGGCGGTCTCCCGTGAGCGGCCCCACAGAGTATCTCCGGTTCGATGACCCCAACCCCACGCCGCAACGCGAGGCGTTCCTCGCGGCGGTACGGCATGTGCTGGATGAAGCCCGCCCACACCAAGTGCTGCCAGAGCAGACCGTAGTCGCGCACGAGGATCCGGGCGCTCCGCTCGCTGCGGTGATACCGCACCGCTCACTGGACGGGCTCGCATTGATCGTGTTTGGCGGAGGTCAATCGGGCGGACTCCAGCCCAATCGAGCAGCTATCTCGTGGGGGTGGATCACCACGCTTCGCCGTCACGACGAACTCGATGCGGCGACTAGCGTGAAGGAAGTCGGTACGTCGGAGGACTTCGTCGCTCTGCAAGACGCGCTTCGATTGGAACTTGGACGTGCGATTGACGTTCGAGTGTCCCTTCGCAAGTGGCGGGCACCTCTCTTGACTTGCAGCGTCGAGGGCGTCCGAGGGGGGCGATGGTCAGGCCCGAACGTCCGACGTACGCTTGACCGGAACGTTTTGCCCGTCAATGTGCGGACATCGCTTGCGAGCGGGAGCGATGCGCCGGTTCATTTCCCACCGCCCACGGATTGGTATTGGAGCTAAGCGGCCCCGCCCCGGTCGCGCGCGGCTACGACTTATCGCTCCCTGAGTAGTGGGCACGTAGCAGTTGCTCCAACTCCGCATCGTCCAAGACGCTCAGCGTGCCAGTGTTTTGGCCCGCTCTGCGTGGCACCGCGAAGGTCGCTGCGACGAAATGCACCGGCTCTTTGCTCACCGACGTAGGCCGCTCGATCCGCATACGACCAGCAGGTTGCCCCCGTAGGCGGGTCCGGGACAGACCGGGGCTTTCGAGAAGGAAGGCCGCGAACTTCCCGTCACGATCATCGTCAAGAACGGTGAGGACATCACAGACATTGGCATCCGTAGATGTCCTCACCACAATGGCTTGAGAATCGCGGTCTACGTGGACCACAGCCACCACGTCATCCGCCGCGAAGCGTTCGACATGCGCTCGTCCGCGAAAGATCCCCATCGCACGATCTGCCGCTCGCGCCTCATCTGGTGTGAGAGCCGATGCCTCAATGTCGTTCACTATGTGCCTCCGGGCATCCTCTACCCACCGTGACCACCGGATCGTCGCCCCGATCGAAAATGTCAATGCGAGGACGGGTGCTGAAGCGAGGCCGTGGATGTCCTCTCCCGTCAGTCTGCGACAAGCAAGGCGGTCACGCCGCCCGCGCCGATGAGGGTCACGAACGCGACCAGTGTCCAGAGATACAGCTTGCCCCAAGCGAGGGCCTCAGTAGCGTCCTCGTTCTCGGCGTCACGACGCATGGCGTCTCGGACTGACGGACGGACCATCTCGTAGACGCCCCAACTCAGGTCTCCGTTTTCACGGCCGCCCTTCCACCTCGACACCGCGCTGCTACAGCGAAAGAACGCGACGAAGTTGACCACGAACACGACGACCGCGACGACGAAGCCCAGAGCCAAGGCGACACCTACCATCGGCTGAGCGAGGGGGGGGCGCTGATGTCGAGAAGGCTTGGATCCATTTGCAGGTTCCTACCCGTTTGCTCTCCCCGCAACGACCGCGATCTCCGACGCATCGCCCCGGTCGAAGGTGTCGGGGCGAGGTGGGCGAGAGAGACGCGACGGTCGCAGGCGGTCACACCTCTAACGAGGACCGTTCCGGTAACCGATGGATGCTCCATGAAGAGGGCGGAGCAATGAACCGAGAAGCATTCCTCAAGGAATCAGCGGACCTCACCCGCGATCTGCTGCAATCAGATGACGAGCCGTGGCGGACCAGTCGGCAAGGACTGGCAGCGCGAGGCGTTGATGTCGAGACCACACGGGTGGTGGATCGCATTGATGACGGTGACTACCTCTACTACATGCTCATCGTCACTGCCGACGAGCGCGTTTTCCTGTATTTCGTGACGTGCGAGCCCTCGGCCATCCCGGCCGTCGTTGACTGGCAGGAAATCACTGACGCGGTCGGTGAAAATCCTCACGCCGAGGCCATTCGAGCAGTGCTGTCAGCCTCGGCAAGACGAACCAGCAACTAGCGGCTACCGCCGAAGCATCGCCCCGGTCGAGCGTGTGGGTACGAGGTTGGCGACGGACGCTCGGGGCGAACGGCTGCCGTGTCGATAGACAAAGCATGAGCAGCATGTCGAACAAGCTATTTCTTGATATCCCCGACGACGAGCATCGTCCCCACTCTCTCTCCGCCGAAGCCAAGTTCCCATACCTCGTGGCGATGCTGGAGACCGCCGAAACTGATCCCATACGCATGAAAGCGCTGCTGGATGACCTCGTGCGATATGCGAAGTCCATCGGGCTGACACCTGTCGCTGGCTTCGCAATGCCGGGTCCACCCCCCGAGCCTCCAAGTACGCCTGCCGAAGCTGACAGCGGCTGGCTTGTGGACGCCTAAGACCGCCGTCACTCACCCCAACCTTCGAAGCATCGCCCCGGTCGAACGTGTCAGTGCCAAGGTGGGCACGGGAGTGGTCGGCAGAGGGCTGAACCGAGCATGCGGGTAGGTGGCCGAGCAGCGATCCGAAATGGGAGCCAAGTTGCGAACCGACGTTCTGCCTGACCTGCTCACCCCCGCGAGCGAGGACGGTCGATGGGCGCAGCTTGGTGGCTACTACGCGGCCGCCGCAATCATCGCCGCTGCCTACTGGCTGCTTCGATATCGAGCTTTGCACGGGACTAGCGGTGGCGTGACATGGCACCGCAATCCGGCTGTCATGACCGCGCTGCTTCCAAGCATCGGCGCAATCCTGTTCGCGGTAGGAGCGTTGGAGCGCGATTGGGCGTATGCGGTCATGGGCCTACCCCTACTCGCCGGTGGAACCGTGCATCAGATTCGAGAAGTGGCGTACCGAAGCCGGGGTCCACGGGACGACGGTTCCGGCGAAGGCTCTCCTCCTACGAACTCGTGAGTACAGGCCCGCCGCCCGCCGTCCGCTAGTCCTAGTCCTGACGCACCGCCCCGGTCGAATGTGTCAACAGGTGCGAGGTCAACGCACCTCGTCAGCGGGTCCCTTGTTCATCCCGAAGCCGCAGCCGAGCCGTGACTTGGGATGCGAGGCAAGCTGAGACCTCAGGCAACCGTTCATCCCGATATCGAGCGTCCGCCCGTCCTTGAGGTCCACGAGGAGGCCGCGTGTTCGCACCTCGGGGTCCTTGAGGTGCAGCAAGTAGCCGTTGTTGCCCATCAACGCCTCGGTGGCAGTCCCAGTTGAGAGCTTGACGCGGATCCGCTTCACGTCATCGTCTGCGAGGCCGGTGACGAGAGTTCCAAGTTGGATGTCTCGCTGCGTCATCACGGTGACGTGGCCGTTGTATTCGAAGCTGAGCGAGCAACCGCCGCCAGCGAAACGGGACTTTTTTCTGCGGTCGTCTCGGGTCTCGGTGTAGAGGCACGCCTGCCCGTCCGCCGATGCCCCGCTCAGCATCGTGAAGGAGTACCTCCCGGCGTCGTAGTCCAGCACCTTATGTAGCTGGGCTGGATCCACCGACGAGAAGCCGCCTTCCACAGCTTGCGAATGGCGCAAGTTGAACATGCTCTGCGCCATGTCTGACAGGCCGTCTGCGCCAACAGGGTCGGTCTCCTTCAAAACGCTCAGCCGGTCGGCGTGATTCTTGCCGCCGATCATGTTGTCGATGGGTCCGGGCTGAGCGACAGCGATTGACCCCACGGAGACCATCGCAACCGCCACCGCGAACAGGGTGCGTGGGGCTCGCCACTTGGAGCGGGAGCGGACACGCTTAGCAGGGGCGACTGCGGCCGCCCAGATTCGTTCGCGCACGTCGTCATCAGTAGACGCGGGGCCGTAGGCGCTTCGGATTCGATCATCAAGCTCGGTCATGGCTGGGTCTCCTTGAGTGCCTGTCGCACCAGTCGTCTCGCACGCAGTAGGCGGACACGGGCCGTGGTCGCGGTGATGCCGAGAGCGCGGCCCGTCTCAGCCACCGAGAGTTCACCCAACGCCGTCAGCAGCAACGTGTCTCGCAATGCGGGGCTGAGCATGCCGATTGCATGACAGAGAGCCGGGTCAAGTTCGTAGGCGGTCGGCTCATCGGTCGTTACGGGATGGTCGTGCGATCCGTGGGCCTGCTGCTGGATCCACCGCTGTTCGCTCTCGCGGTACCGAGCCATGACCTTGGTGGCGATCCCGTAGAGCCACGGTCGAGCCGTCATCGCAGTGGGATCGAAGCGGCTGCATGAGCGCCACGCGACTGCAAAGGATTCGCTC
The DNA here is from genome assembly GCA_025964555.1 of Thermoleophilia bacterium. Taxonomy (GTDB): domain Bacteria; phylum Actinomycetota; class Thermoleophilia; order Gaiellales; family SKUG01; genus JAGQUL01. Next base: position 68,816 of record JAOPYQ010000034.1, read on the forward strand.
ACGATGTCGTCCGCAGCGTCAGGCCCCACACGCCCACGAGCGTAGCCCCTGATCACATCCACATGCCGGTCGTAGACCACGCGGAACGCAGCCTCGTCTCCGGCCGAGGCACGCCCGAGCAAATGGGCGTCGGTCTCCAAGGCCACCGGGTGCTGTTGAGTGGAGGTCACGTAGGTGATTCCGGTCTCGCGCTACGAAGCGTTACATCGTTGCACTCAGAACCCCGAGCGCGATCCTTCCGTTCGAAGCCTCGACGGGGGAGAGTTCAGCGAAGGGATATCCGTTGTCGTCTTGCTCGTTATTCAGTTCTTCGTTCTCGCTTCATGACGTAGACGGGCTTCACGCTAGAACTGGTCCCCATCGCCGCTACTGAATGCAGTTGCCATCCCGCGACAACGGCGTCATTGAGGAGGGTCGTGTCGCCTTCGGCGTCGGACATGCTGCGAATCACCTGATACTCGTAAGTCGTCATGGTGGTGGCTTGCCCGAATAGCAGGAGGTTCACTCGCTGGGAAACTGGGTGCTTCGGGACCGGCGCGACGAGCTAATCGGGCTCCCCTGAGTCCACCCCGAGCGGCACGATGCGTGGTGTGCTTCTCCGCCGCCTCATCGTTGATCTTGCCGTCCCGCTCACTCCGGCGCTGGTGGAGGCTGAGCGCAGCGAGTGGCATCGTTCGCGGGTCACAGGGTCCGAGGACGAGCGGACGATTTTCAGGCCCATGGAGCCTCGGTTGTCGGGTGCGGACCAGCAACGGGTAAGCCTGCCGCATGGATGACAACGAACTCCGCGCACGTCCTCCCTCCGGCATTCCCGCAGAGGAATGGAAGCGTTGGTGGAAGCACTTCGGTGAGATTCCCTTGCGGCACCTTATGCTCCTGTACTGGGACCCCATCGGAGTGTACGGGGCGTCGGAAGCACTGGATGAATACGACCGCTACGTGTCGCACGTCGGTGGGATGCTCATGCGGGGAGAAGCCGCAGCGGCGATTTCGCTGTACCTCTGCGACGCGGCAATCGACTTGATGGGCATCGCAGCGCCTACGTCTGACGACACCGCCCGTCGCGCAGTGGAGTGGTTCAATGATTCGGCATCGGCGTTTGTCGGCCAGTCGAGGGTTGAACAGCGGCTGCTCTACGGAGAGGACGACACTGGTCGTTCGGGCGATCCGTTTCCTTCCACAAACCCGTAAGTACGTCCACGTTTTCGACACGCGGCGGAGGGAGGCGTCGAAGGCAGGTCAACGGGGCTAGTTAGCTACGAACTCTCTCTGAGGTCGAGCTCGAACACCCGTAGCGCGATGACCTCTGCCTCCGTCAACCCCACTGACGCTCGCGTGCGGAGTAGGAGGGTTGGCTCGTCGCGCTCCTTGGCCCAAGCGAAGTCGGCGTCGAAAAGCTCGTCGTCCACCCACGCGACTGACCGTCCCGACACCCACTCTGAGACGTGTGGCAGCTTCCATGACGGCGTCGAGGTCGGATTGGGCAGGGGTACCACCGGCAGGTCGGCAAGTCCTAGGAGAGGAGCGTAGACGGCGTTGGCCGCTGCTCCCCATGACGTTGCCCAAGCTAGCTCGTACAGGTCACCTAGTTCTCTCAACCATTCGGCGTGCTGCTTGCCGAGGGTGACGCGATACTTGTCGGTTTCGATGCGCTCGTAGCCGGGAGGGATTCCAGCCGTTGTCGGGGAAAGGACGCCGTCAACATCGAGCAGGAGAAGCGGTCGCGGCATACCCCCACCTTACCGTGTGGGATGCCAGAGCCTTTCTGCCCACAAAGCACGCCTGCGGCGATTCGACTGACTCAGAAGGCGTCCGGGGCAGGCGTCAAGGTGATCGTGGCAGTTAGGCGGACGGAGGTGCCGCTTTGTAGTCCGCAAGCGCCTCCGCGTACTCGGCAGCCGTGATGCTCCACTCCGCGCTTCGTTCGACGCGAGGTGACAGCCGCTTACCGAGCCTCTCCGCCGAGGAGACGAAATCCGAAGGCCACAGACGAACTTCCTCTGGAACTGTGTCCGTGAGACGGTAGCGGCCTTTCAGGAGATCAAGCCAGCCGCCAGTACCGAGGCGACAGACGGCCCCCTCGACCTCATCGTGCGTGGGGATCGCGTGGTTGAACATGTCAGCGGCTGCGACGATGTCCCGGACGCTCGCGCCCTCCGGGTACCTCGCCATCGACATGAGGATCCACGCATCAACCCAGTCACGGTCGAGTCGAGGGCCGCATGAGGTTGCCCATAAGCTCAGGTGGGATGATGACAGCGTGGGATATCGACTCGTGGTAGCGGTGGGGATGTGCGTGTGCGTGCTGTCCGGGTGTGGCACCGACACAGCGCCAAAGGCCCCTGCGCCGGAGGTCGAGCCGGAGAACGTCCGGCAGGTCGTGCGGTGTCTCGACGCAGACCTCAAAGCTTGCGATGCGCCCAAAGGTATCGAATGCCGCCCGAACGAGTACAGCCTGTGCAGCGCGGATAACGCCAAAGGGGCCGTTACGCTTTGTGCCGCATACTGGATCGGGCTTTGGTTGCCCGAGGACCCTCCATCGGTCACCAAGGCGATACGGGATTGTCGGGATACTCATGACGATGGCCACCTGTGCGAGGACGGTCAGATCGAGCTTTACCCTGACCACACCTGCCGCACGGTCGGTAGATGACCGCTGCCGTTTTTGCTCCCACAAAGCCGTAAGTAGGGTCTGGGGGTTTTCGGACCCGGCGCAGGGAGGCGTCGAACGCAACCGAAAACGAGGCTGTTAGCCACGAACTCGTCTACTTCACGAACCCGAGGGTGGCAGACCGCCGTCATCCGACGTGACCGCTGCGTCATCCGCCTCTGCCAGCTTGAACGCAGCACACGCGAGTAGCAGGCTCGCCAGTGACGCGGCTGCAAGCCAAGGGCTGCTGAGGATGCCAGCGAGGATGATGAAAACGCCGACCAATATCCAGCATACGGTTCCGATTGCCTGTCGAAAGCGATGACCCGGCACGGCGTCGTTCACCGTCCCGCGCGTCGATAGCCGATACGCGAACTTGCAGCCAATGGCCACGAAGAAGACGGGACCGATCAAAATCGCCCCGAGCCGAAACTTCATTTCGAACACCGACATGTACCGACCAGTATGACGCAGGCCGCGTCGTTACTTCCGCAGCCGCCGCGTGTGGACCTGTGCGATCACGGGGACCTCGGCACGCGAGATCCGCTCTAGCTCATCGAGCCTGATGAAGTACCGGCCCTTAGGATTCGGCCTCTCCAGTTGGATCAGACCGCGTCGATGCAACTGTCGGGCCCACGCCGCCGTTAGCCCGATTGCCGCCGCTCCGACTGACAACCGGACCATATGAACGTGGTCGAAGGCTGTGATGTCAGGGATCGGGTTCATATGTACATTTTACTCGATGACGAGTCTGATCTGATCGACTTTCTGGGTGTCGGCCTCCCTTTGATCTGGCAGACGAGGGCGGGGCACATCGCAACAGGCACTCAGGGGTAGGGTCCTGCCATGGGCCTCGGAGCGGATAAGGGTAAGACGGAGCATTCTGGTGCGCGTGACATGGCGCGGAAGCATGGTCATTGGGGCTTCACCGAGGAGGCAAAGGAATGGGCTTCTCGCGCTCGACGGATTCAGGGCAAGCAGGAAGTCGCTAACCAGAGCGAAGACGATATGGCTCCCGCTACAGTCGAAGCTGTAGTCGCGGAGTTACTGACCGAGGCCGCCCACAAGATCGACGCCGACGATCCTGAGGTCCGAACCGAAGGCTGGGCGGCGATTGGAACAATGTGCAACGGTCTCCCAGAGAACGTGGGTGCTGCTTGGGAGGCGGTGCGAGGCAAGTTCGACCGTGAGGAAACGCCCGAGGTTATTGAGGTAGCTGTCTCCGCGCTCGGTCACATGGCGGCGAACGATTGCGTGTCGCTACACATGATTCCGACCGTAGGCCCCTTGCTGATGCGCCACGTTGCATCGCCATCCGCAGATGTGCGGCTGGCGGTGGCGGAAGCCCTGCCGTGGTTCAAGCTGACAGACACCGATGGTGAGGCGCTGACCTCCGATCCGTTGAACGACTCCATCATCGAGGCACTGATTCGTCTAAGCGGCGATTCGGAAGCGGATGTGCGTGACTGGGCGACATTCGGTCTGGGGCAGCTTCCCAGCGACACAAAATCGATTCGAGCAGCCCTGACCGCCAGACTGGCTGACACGCATGACAACACGAGGGCGGAGGCGCAGGTCGCACTAGCGAAGCGTCGTGACCAGTCTGCGCTCCCGAGCGTGAAAGCGGACCTCGAATCGGAGTCGGTTGGACTGTTGGCTGTCGAGGCTGCGGCCTACCTCGAAGCCGACGAGTTGTTGCCTGCGCTTCGAGAACTCGAATCATGGTGGGACGTTGACGAGGCGCTGCTGGCTACCGCTTTACGCCGTTGCGACCCTTCAACGAGACAGTCCGACATCGACCTCATGGCTTGGTTCTCCGAACAGCTTGAAGCCGCCATGACCGTCCCCACGAGCATTCGGTTCGACAGGGACGATCTCGACTACACGCTTCAGGTCGAATGGGTTGACGCCCACGGGGAGACCGAGCGGGCATGGTGGTCGTTCTGGCACCTGCTGGGCGCTCACGGTGGACGAGACAAAGCGGACGACGCTCTCGCTGCCGTTCTGGCTCACCTGCACGACCAGCTGTCAGAATCCGGAACGTGAGCGTGGCACTGCTCTCGTCAATCACAGTGGCCAGCGCATGACACGCCAGCCCGAATAGGCAACGGCCTCGTCTGCGTATCAGTCCGTTCGGGGGCCCGGTAGTACCTCCACGGCGTGACCGAAGTTCCACGTCACGAGCCGCTGCCCTAGCTCATGCGGTTCCTTCTCCACGAAGGCGACCCGGAGGACGGGGTCGAATCGCCCGTACCCGAGATCGCGCCTGAGGTTAGCGAGCAAGAGTTGTCGTCCCACGTCGTCGGCAGCCTTTGTGGACAGAAAGCGGACTTTGCCCCGGCTGTCAGTCGCAACCGCGAGCCGACGCAAGTCACCCATCCCCGGAAGATCGGTGACGAAGCGGCAGACATATGCGCCGGGGACCGTCACAGGATGACGCTCCGCGATGCCCCAGCGAACGAGGTATTGCCGAACCGTCGCAGGAGTGATGTCGAGGTCGAGTTCCTTCCTGATCGCGTAGGCCAGTGCTGCCGCGTCCCACAGGCGTCGGTCCCCCTGTCGCAGGTACGTGCGAGGCTCGGGTGATCCGGCGAGCAGGTCCCCGATTTTGACTTGATGCTCCGCCGTGAGCTTGCGTGGCTGTCCAAGGCGTGCGGTCACCGTCCCTCGCTTGGCGTCCCGAACCCACCTCGCCAACGTCACCCGATGGATGCCGTTCTGCCGAGCGACCTGCGCCTGCGAGCGCCCCCACCCGACCTGCCGCAGCACGTCGGAACGGAGGGCGTCGAGTTCGCCGGCTGTGAGCTTTCGCAGGTCGCGGATGTCGGATCTCGCAGTCAGGGAGCGGATGGAACCAAACAGGATCACGTTTTTGGCTCAGCTAGCCGGATTGCGTCTCGCGGGGCTCGCCCGAGTGTAACAAGTTAACGTCCGACAAGCGTGCTTCGTCCCCCCAAAATCGGTTTTCGAGCATGCATGAATGCTGCTGGGACACGGTACGGTGGCGACAGCAGGGGTGCCTATCACCCTCGCCGCCCAACCCCACGACGCAGAAGGAGCCACATGCCCCGCAAGCCGAGCAAGACCACGAGATCGACCAACACGAGCCTGCCGAGCAGGTCCCGCCAGAGGGGCAGCACCGACCTGCCGTCCCTACCGGTCACGCGACCCAGCACGGTCACGAAGGCCGCCGCCGTTCCCAAGCGACCCCTCGCAACGACCCGCCCCATCCGCATCACGGATCCGAAGCCACCGAAGCCGCGGGTCACGCCAGCCAAGCCGGTCAGCCGCACGCCGGAGATCGAGGTCACCTCGGCCAACGACCCGGACGCGACGAGCCTGATGCTCATCAGCCGCGAGACCGGCGCGGCTCGGGAGTACGAATACGACGCGGACGAGCAGCTGCTGTGGGTCACCGACCGTGACCCGGACATGCGTGCGGTGATGAAGCGCCACTTCTCCATCGAGTGGAACCCGATCAACCACATCCGCGCCAAGGCGCTCGGGGACGTGGCCGCATGATGCCGCTCCGCTGCTGACACCAGCGCCGGCACCGCTGCGCTGACCACGAAGCGAACGCCGCGATGACCGACTGACCTGCCAACTCGCCCTTCATCCGACCAAGGGGCTGCCAGACGACACACCAACCAGAGGAGAACCCCATGAACAACGAGTCCTGCCCGAACGCCCTCACCGCCCCCAGCTTCGGCCCCTACGCCGACGCCAAGGGGCGTCTACATCCCGGCAATCTGCTCCACGACATCATCGAATCGCTCATGCCGGGGCCGCTGCTTGACGTGGCGATCCGTACAGCGATCCTCACGGCGTTCGATGACCCGGCCCGAGACCAGTCCGGGGTGCGGACAGGCTTTCTCCGCACAATCGTCGAGCCCCGCGACTGCGACCTGCTGACAGGCGACGAAAGCGATGTGGAGACCGCCTACCTCAGCTACTTCTGCCCGTGGGACCTGCGACAAGGGGTGGAGGTCCTCGCTGCGGCCCGAGAGGTGTTCGAGAACCACATCGGCATCGAGAAGTTCGCGGAGCAGGTCGCCACGCTCACCGTGACCCTCGCCGCAGTGACGGAGCAGGAGGCATGAAGCGGTGCAAGCGGTGCGGAGCGAACGTCCCGAAGCTCATGAGCGTCCCCTCAGGCGCTGGATGGTTCTGGGGCTGCGAGGTCTGCGTTGCGACCAAGAAGGCAGAGGACGCCAAGCACCGGCGCAAGCAGGCGGCTGACAAGCGCAAGGCCGCGCAGGTTGAGAAGGCTCAACTCGCCGGAGGGCCTGTGGCGTCCCGGCTAGCTGTCGCTGCCTTGACTGCCGAGGGCCTCAGCCCGTCCGCGTGGAACCACCGGGTCCTGTCTGAGCTTCTCGACGGCCCGCCTGCGGATTGGGACGCGGGACTTGAACCCAGCAACCGCCCCGACCGGCTGACCAAGTGCGGGCTGGTCGAGCTTCAGGGCTTCGACGTGTTGGAATGGGCTCGGCGGCACGTCATCGACAGGCAGTTGAAGGTGGCGTTGGACCAACTTCGTCCAGCGGGCGAAGTCCCCGAACCCTTCACTGTCACAGTCCCTCTTCCTCAGGGGCTGGTAGTGCCTCGGGGAGAGGGTCGGAAGCAAAAGAAGCATCAGTCAGGACAGAGGGACCGTACTGATGTCGTGAGGGCAGGACGAGGCTCCCTTCAATATCGGGGCTTCGCCCCTCTAGACGCCAACAGCCCCTCGATTTGTGACATATCCATCGGGGACTTCTTCGAGAAGGGGATCGCGCCCCGGATTTTCCCTACCTGCGTGTGGACGGTCGAGACCCGCCTCCGTACCTACGGCTTGGTCTCCGATGACGTGGAAGCGTGCAAGGTCTTCGGCCCATTCGTCGATCCTCGTGTCGAGGACGTGTTGGCGGAGGTGCTGTTGAAGGCTTGGCGCTGGAATGACCGGATCTACGCGGAGGTCAAGGGCGACGAACGTTCGCTTGAGCGATACCTCCACGCCATGGCCGCGAACACCACGAACTCGTGGCTGCGAACGCATCGGTTTGTGCCCAGAAACGCGAAGCGTGACGAGTGCCGCCCCCGCGTCGTCAATGGCGTCAAGGTCTGCGACAGCCATGCCACCTGCGTCTGTGTCGCGTGCCGTCAGGAAGGCACCTGCTGGGTTCAGCCCCTCCGCTACGACTGGCAACTTCCGCCGCTCAGCTTGGACAGGGACTCAGATGACGATGAGAGCCTCTACGGCGGCATCGCAGCCCTCGACGGGACCCCGGTGGCCTCAGAGTCGCTGGGCCTCGCTGACGGCGTTCTGGAGGCCCTGCGCTCGGTGCCCAACTACGACCTCTTGGTGGCTCACTACGCAAAGGTCCCTGACACGGACATTGCAGTCAAGCGGCGAGTGACACCTGCCGCGATCCGCCAAGCTCGCAGCCGAGCGATGCTCAAGGTCACGGCAATCGCGGAGAGCTTCGCTTTCCCCCATATGCGTGAGAACTCGCCAACGGACCCCTCGTCAGGTGACCATGCGAAGCATGCAAATGACCCTGAGCTTGGGCGAGGTGCGGGATGACCGCTTCCCTGCCACCAGACCCCAAGGACGTGTTCCTGACAACGGCGGACATCGCCCAGCGGTACGGGATCGACAAGAGGACCGCTCGTCGGGTCGCGGACGAAGCGGGGGCCATGCCCATTGGTCGTGGCCTGCTGGTCAGTCTTGCTTCGTTGCTGTCGTGGGAGCAGCGGAAGGTGCTGCGGCGGAGGGCTGCGATGCGTAGCGTGCCTGCGGTGTCGTCGCCTGCATCGGTGCCGCAGACGCTCGCTCCGGGGTGGCTGCGGTCGTGACGCAAGGATCGCCACGAACGCAGAGCCTCGGTGACGGCATCCGCGTGGACCATCGCTCCACCTGCGGAGCCAGCTACCCTCGGTGCGAGTGCCCGAAGTCTTGGGCGGGTCCTCAGCGGAACGGTGTCAGGGCCAAGCGTCGGACGGGGTTCATCGGCACGTTCACCGAGGCCAAGGCGGAGAAGGCTGCCGACGCGCGACGTGTGGTGGCTGGCACGCCTGCGGTCACCCCCGTACTAGCTGGCATGCCCACGCTGTTCGAGTTCGCCCAGCGTTGCCTTTCGGACAGGTTCGCGCCACGCCGCCAGATTTCCATCGACTGGTACGAACGTCCGTACCGGCTTCGGATCCACGCGCACCTCGGTGGTCTACCGCTCGACCGGATCACCTTCACAGAGGTGCGGGCGTGGTGCGACCAGTTGATTGAACGCGAGGGTGACCGCGAGTGTGCGAAGGATGCATTCGGCACCCTGCGCTGGCTGCTCGGGCAGGCCGTAGCCGAGAACTTGCTGTCGCAGAACGTCGCGGCAGGATTCCCCTTCGATGGTCGTGCCGCCTCTGCGGTGAGGCAGGGAGCGCCCTCGGCGTCCGACTTCCGCAAGAAGAAGCCCACCTTGACCCGCGAGCAGTATGAGCGCGTCAAGGACTTCGCCGGGAGCGTTGCCCTGCGCGAGCTTGTGATGTGCAGGTTGGTGGTCGAGGCAACACTTCGCCGCACCGAGCTTGGCGGCATGAAGTGGAGCGGGTTCGACCCCGACGCCCGCACGTTCGAGTTGACGAGCGGTGTCACGCACACCAAGACCACGGGGACCGTCACCGGCGATCTGAAAACCCGAACGTCCTCCCGCTTCGTCGTGCTGGGAGCGAGCCTGAGCCGCCTGCTACTGGACTACCGCAGCGTGTGCGTCGGCGGAGGCGAGGACAACCACTTCCTTTTTCCGGGCTGCCTGCCCTACAAGCGGATTCCGGTCCCCGTTCGGCCCGCATGCCCAAGAACGCTCACCGGCTGGATCTGCGACCTCATTCGGGACGCGGGCGTTGTCGATGACGAGGGTCAGCACTACACCGATCTCCAAGGGCTGCGAGCAACAGGAGCAAGTCTCGCCGCTGCCGCAGGGGTCCCCCAAGCCCTCATTCAAGCCCAGCTAGGGCACCGGGGAGCGAGCGTGTACGAGCGGCACTACCTCGACGTGAGGCTCGCACCTGAACGCTTCCAGTTCGCAGACGTATTCGACGCCCCCGCGAACGCTGAAGCCGAGGTGGCGACCGAATCCGTGGATCAGAGAGTGGATCAGAGAGGGGTCACAGCGGTCGAAACCACGCTTTGACGACGTTTGGAGGGGTTCACGACACGACTGAAAATCGTGGGGTCGTGAGTTCAAGTCTCACCCCGGCCACTTCTCGGAAGCCCTCGCCTCGGCGGGGGTTTCTGCGTCTGTGCGGCCGATGGATCAGATTCCGAACGAGCGGCCGCATGCGGTACCGCTGTCGGGCAACGCGCCCGATACCTCGGCCATGCGCCACCCCCGGGCACACCGCGCGTGGGACCATCCGAGCGCGATGTCTCCTCGAATGATCCTTCCCCGTGCCGCGACCTGTTCGGCCCTCGTGACGCTGGCCGTCGCGGCTGTCATGTCGATCCTTCCCGCCACGGCGGGTGCGGCGTCGACGCCCGTCGCGCCGACGGACCCGACGCAGCCGACCCAGCCCGCGGATCCGACGCAGCCTGCCGAGCCGACGCAGCCTGCCGACCCGACGCCCCCCGCCAAGCCGGCGAAGCCGAAGGATCCCGTGCTTGCGGCGATCGCGGCGGCGCTCGACGCCAAGGCGATCACGCCCGCGAAGGCAGTCGCGTACAGGACCACCTGGCGCTCGTCGGCTCGCAGCGAACGAACGGCCCGCGCAGGCGCGCGTCGCGCGAACATCCACGCCGTTCGCGCCTACGCGACGACGCTCGCTCGCCGCCGCGGCCTCACCCCGCAGCGGCTGGAGCCCGTCTTCCTGACGATCAGGGCGACCGCCACCATCCTCGGCTCGCACCGGCGCATGCCGCACCACGAGCAGGAACTGCGCCTGCCCGGCGAGCCGCTCGTCTTCACCTTCTACAGCGGGCGCGGCGTCCAATTCCAGCCGTTCGAATCGTTCAAGCTCGGCACCTCCTACCTCGCCGGCGCGACGCCCCGCGTCGGTGCCGCGCGCCGAGTCGCCGACCGCATGCTCGAGCTGGGCACCACCACCAACGGCGCGACGACCTGGGAGTTCTTCTTTCCCTTCGGCGGACCCGCCGCGCCGTGGCGAAGCGCGATCGCGCAGGCGTTGGGTCTGCGCCTGTACTCCGGACTGGCACAGAACGTGCCGGACGACCAGCGCGCGCGCTACATCGCCGCGGCCGACTCGATCGTGAAGTCCTTCTCGCGAGCCCCGTCGGCGGGCGGCGTCGCATCGCCGCAGGGCGATGGCTCGTTCTACGTCATGTACTCGTTCAGCTCCCGCCAGCGCATCCTCAACGGCCACCTGGAATCGCTGCTCAACCTGTACCGCTACAGCCTCGACACCGGCTCGACCGAAGCACAGGAGGCATACGACCGCGGCTACGCGGCGCTGGTTCCGCTCATGCCGCGCTTCGATCGCGGCGACTGGTCCAACTACCAGCCCGGGCAGGAAGCCGAGCGCGAGTACCACGAGTTCATGACCACGCAGTTCGCCTACCTCGCGCGCGAGACCCGTGACCCGTTCTTCATCGACTACGCGCGCCGATTCCGCATCTACCTCGAAGAGCCCGCGAGCCTCGGCGTCCGCGTCGTGCTGCTCCCGTCGCTCGTGCGTCCCAAGGACGGCTATCGCGACACGATCCCCGTCCGCTTCGAGGTCAACAAGGCCGCCAGGGTGACGCTCATCGTCAGCGACACGAACGGGCGCGAGCAGCGACGCATCACCTCGTCCGCGCGCCGCGGGATCAACACGATGTACTGGGACGGGCGCACCAGCGCCGGCCGCGACGCGCTGGACGGCACCTACCAGGGGCGCTTCTCCACCGTCGACCGGTTCGGTCGACGCTCCGCGACGACCATCAACCAGCAGTTCATCGTCGAGCACGACACCCAGCCGCCGATCCCGATCCTCGCGACGCTCACGCCCACAGCCGACGGGACCGGCACACAGGTCACGATCAACGTCGAGGAGACCTCGAGCCGCTGGTACGAAGGCCAGCTCTTCATCGCCGGCACTGCGATCAGCGAGGTCGTTCGCGTCAAGAGCGGACCGATCACCTTCATCGTGCCGCGCCCGCGCGCAGAGGTGGAGACCGCCACCGTGCGCCTCGTCGACAACAGTGGGAACAGCTCGTCGACGGCGCTCGCGGACGTGCTGCTTCCGACCACCGACTCGGGCTGACGAACACCCGAAACCGAAAATCATCAGATTTGCGGTGCGTGTCGCAGGGTAGGCCGCCGATAGGCCCTCGCACCCTGTACGGTCACTCGACCGGATGCGTCACGACCAACGGGTGCAGCTGGCGTATTCGGATCCCCCGAACACGCGCACAGAACGATGATCGGAAGTTTCTTGCAGTTCCCCCGCACCGCATACAGCGTGTTCGTGCTGTGTGCCGGCCTCTCGGCCCTCCTCCTTCCCGCAACCGCGACCGCCGCGACGGCCCGCGTGCCGCTTGCCACCGCCGACGCGTTCGCAACGCTCGCCGGCAGCACGATCACCAACACCGGCAACTCCGTGCTCAACGGCGAATTGGGCCTGCACCCGGGAACGGCAGTGACCGGCTTCCCGCCGGGCCTCGTCAACGGCGCGCAGCACGTGACGGACGCCGTCGCCCTCCAGGCCAAGGCAGACCTCACCGCCGCCTACCTCGACGCTGCCGGCCGCGCTTTCACGGCGGAAGCCCCGAAGGACCTCGGCGGGTCGGTGCTCGTGCCCGGCGTCTATCGAACCGGGTCGGTGCCATCGCTGCACCTGACCGGCAACGTCACGCTCGATGCGCAGGGCGACGCGAACGCGGTCTTCATCTTCCAGGTCGAGTCCACCTTCATCACCGCAACCGACTCGAGCGTCAGCCTCATCAACGGCGCACAGTCCTGCAACGTGTACTGGCAGGTCGGCAGCTCCGCTACCATCGGCACGCGCACGTCGCTGCGCGGAAACGTGCTCGCGCTCACGTCGATCTCCGTCCAGGACGCCGCGACGATCGACGGGCGCCTGCTCGCTCGCAACGGTGCGGTGACGCTCATCAACGACACGATCACCCGCGCGCAGTGCGCAGCCGGGACGACCGGCGTCGGCGGTGACGAGGGCGGAGGAGACAACGGCGGCGGCGCCGTGGGCGGCGGCAACGACAACGACAACGACGGCGGCGGGCTCGCCACGACGGGACCTGATCGGACCGGACCGATCATGTTCGTGTCCCATCCGCGCCCCGGCGCTGCCTGCACCACCCGCGACTTCACCACGTCGATCTCGACCCGTGATCGCGCCGGCATTCGCCGCGTCGACGTGTTCCTCGACGGGCGCCGACTGCGCACGACCCGCCTCACGCGTCTCGCGCTGACGGTTCGCATCCGGGGCCTGCAGATCGGTCGCCATCGCCTGACGGTCGTCGCGTGGGATCGCGCAGGCAACCGCGCGTCGACGACACGGAGCTTCGCTCGGTGCGCCGTGCAGCTCGCGGCGCCGCGCTTCACCGGATGAGCCGCCTGAACAACCGCCGCGCGATGGTGCTTGCGATCATGCTCGCGACCTGGCTGGTGCCGGTGACGGCCCAGGGCGCCGACACCGCCCCGGCTCCGGTGGCGTCCGATCCGGCGCTGACCGACGGCCGCACGTTCGCGCATTGGGCGCACTCGCTCGAGCGAGCAGCGATCCGGCGCCAGCCGGCGCTCGCGGCGCCACTCGTTGCACGACTGCGCCTCGACACCGAGGACGGCTACCCCGAGGTGTATCCGCTGCTCGAGGCGCGCATCGACGCGGGCGGCAGACGCTGGCTGCGCGTCGGCATTCCCGGGCGACCCAACGGTCGCACCGGATGGGTGCTCGACAGCTCCCTCGGCCCCGCCTACCTGGTGCGCACCAGGCTGCTCGTCGACCGCGGTCGGCTGCGCGCCACGTTGACCCGCGGCGGACGGTCGATCTGGACGGCGCGCATTGGCGTCGGTGCAGCATCGACGCCGACCCCGCCCGGCTCGTTCTGGATCCGCGAGAAGCTCCGCGTGACGCCCGGCAGCTCGTACGGACCTCGTGCGTTCGGCACGAGCGACTACTCGACGCTCACGGACTGGCCCGGCGGCGGCGTGATCGGCATCCACGGCACCGATCAGCCAGGCCTGATTCCGGGTCGGCCCTCCCATGGTTGCGTACGCCTGCGCAACGCGGACATCCTGCGCCTGTTCGAGCTGATGCCGATCGGGACCCCGGTCGTGGTGGTCTAGGACGCGGCGACTCGCTGTTTCGGAGATCGTCGGTTTCGTGCTTCGCACGTGAGGTATAGGGCCTCCGCAGACCGCGCGGGCGGTCGCTATCTGGATGCGGGAGCGTAGGCATGCGAGCCAACGATGCGGTAGAGACGAACACCTCGGCGTCGCGCCGACGACGCCTTGCCACGAGCGCCCTTGCAGTGCTGCTCGTGCTGCTGGTCGCACTCGTCGCTGCGGCGTGTGGCGGCGATGATGGCGACGACGACAAGCCCAAGGCCGACCCGGCAACCGCACAGTCGAAGTTGGACTTTCCTGCCACAGCCCCCGCATTCGGCTCCAAGTACCTCACCGCACTCCCGCGCGAGCAGTGGATCACCAACGGCGGCACGGTCCACAACGATCGCTACTCGCCGCTGGATGAGATCGACGACTCGAACGTCGACCAGCTCAAGGGCGTGTGGAAGGCGGACCTCGCCTCCGCGACCGCCGCGAAGTACTCGCATGAGGCGCAGCCGCTCGTCTACGACGGCATCATCTACGTCTCCACCGGCGAGGACGACGTGTTCGCCATCGACGTGGAATCCGGCGAGACCAAGTGGAAGTACGAGGGCGAGCTGGACCAGAAGATCTCGACGGTGTGCTGTGGCTGGCTCAGCCGCGGCGTCGCGATCGGCGACGGCAAGGTCTACATCGGCAAGCTCGACGGGCACATGGTCGCGCTCGACCAGAAGACCGGCGAGGTCGAGTGGGACGTGGAGGTCATCGACTGGTCGACCGCAAACGGCGGCATCACCGCCGCGCCGCTCTACTACGACGGCATGATCTACACCGGCACCACCGGCGGCGAGTTCGGCGTGCGCGGCTTCGTCACCGCGCTGGATGCGAAGGACGGCTCGGAGAAGTGGAAGTTCCACACGACCGCCGGGCCCGACGACGACGCCAAGTGCGGCGACTGGGGATCGTGCGAGACCGCCGGCGACAGCTGGGACGGGAAGAGCTTCGAGAGCGGTGGCGCACCGGTGTGGCAGACCCCGACCATCGATCCCAAGCTGGGCTACGTGTACTTTACGACCGGCAACGCGAACCCGGACGTCGACGGTTCGGCGCGAGCCGGTGACAACCTCTACTCGGCATCGTTCCTGGCGCTCGACCTGAAGACCGGCGAGTACAAGTGGCACTTCCAGACCGTGCACCACGACATCTGGGACTACGACCAGCCGAGCCCGACGATCCTCTACGACGCGAAGGTCGACGGGAAGAAGGTCCCCGTCATCGCCGAGGCGTCGAAGACCGGTTGGCTGTACGCACTCAACCGCAAGACGGGCGAGCCGATCTGGCCGATCGAGGAGACCCCGGTGCCGCAGTTCGCGGGCCAGAAGACCTCGCCGACGCAGCCGGTCCCGCAGTACGAGCCCTTCGCCGACCACGACATCTCCGACGAGGAGTTCGCGGCGATCCAGACGCAGGTCAAGGCGAACCCCGAAGGCGCCAACCTGCAGGTCGTGCGCCCCGCGAGCTCGGAGCCGGCGGACGTCGTCTTCTCCCCGCCGGCGCCGAACCGCGTGACGGTCGTCGCGCCGGGACCGACCGGCGGCACGAACTGGCCGCCCTCGAGCTACAACCACGAAGAAGAGCTCATCTACGTCTGCAGCCTCGATGGAGCAGCGGGCATGTATCCCTCCGGCGTCGAGGACTTCACGCCCGGCGCGGTACGCCTGGGCTCGATCATCTCGGTGCTGCCGTTCGGGACGACGCCGGGTCAGCTCACCGCCATCGACGCCAACACCGGCGAGCAGAAGTGGGAGGTCGAGTTCCCCAAGGATGCCTGCTACTCCGGCTCGGTGACCACCGCTGGCAACCTCGTGTTCGTGGGCCGCAACGACGGACACCTCGAGGCCTACAGCGCCGACAAGGGCAAGCTGCTGTGGAGCTTCCAGACCGGTGCGGGAGCCAACAACACCGTCACCGTCTTCGAGCACAAGGGCAAGGAGCACGTGCTGTTCCTGGCGGGCGGCAACTCGCTCGCCGCGACGGCTCACGGCGACAACCTCTGGCTCTTCTCGCTCGACGGCACCGCCGAATCGCAGGCCGGCATCGACAAGGGTTCGGCAGCGGGCGGCGTGAACCACTTCGAGGAAGAGGGCGCCCAGGGTCAGGGCGAAGGCCAGACCGACAAGGGCACCACACCGGGCGTCGACACGCCCGAGGCAGGCGAGACGGAGAAAACGGGCGCGGATGGCGAGACCGTGTTCTCGGACAACTGCTCCGTCTGCCACGGCCTGTCAGGTGAAGGCGGCCAGGGCGGCCCGAAGATCACGGACCAGACCGACGTCGAGCACAACATGGAGCAGGTCAAGAACGGCGGTGGCGGCATGCCCGCCTTCGGCGACCAGCTGTCGCCGGAGGAGATCGAAGCCGTCGCCAACTACGTCGCCCAGTCCTTGGCAGGCAACTCCACGAACAAGTAGTTGCCGTTGGGCGAACGCGTCAGCGGATCTCGCGCAGCAGCCGCTCGAACTCCCACGAGGCCTGGCGGTTGCTGCCGCGTGCGATGAGCTCACCCATCATCGCGGACGCGTTCTGGTCGGGCGTGTAGCTCGACGGCGTGCGCCCGTACACCTGCCGCACGATGCTGCCCGCCTCGGTGCCGACGCGCGCGAGCAGCGCGAGCGCCATCACGGCCGCGTTCTGGCTCGAGCCGAACGACGTCGGCGTGGCTCCGTAGACGCCGCGCACGACCGACCCCACGTCGCTCGGCGTCGTGTTCGACAGCAGCGCTGCGCCCATCACGATCGCGTTGTCACGCCCGTCGAACGAGGTGGGCGTCGCGCCGTAGGTCGATCGCACGGCGCTTGCCGCATCGCTCGGCTCCCAGCCGCGATCGACCGCGATCGACGTGAGCGCGGCCTCGTGGTCGAGGCTGAACGAGGTCGGAGTCGCGCCATGGATCGCGCGGTTCATCGCGTCCCAGCCGGCGTTGCCGGGGCCGCCCGGGCGACCAGGGCGAGGGTACTCGTTCGAGGCGTGTCGCAGGGTGGTCGACGATCGATCGATGCGCATGGTCAGGCTCCGGGGGTCGTGGTCGTCGTCGCTGTCGTGGCCGCCACCATGTGGTCGCGAGCCGACGTGATGTAGGTGACGGCTGCGAGGGCGTCGCGTCCGCCGACGGCTGCCTGCACCACGCGCACGCGGTCCGCGTCGCTCCAGCCGGTGCCGAACCCGTCGAATGCCTCGCGCATCGCCGAGCGGATTTCACCCACCGGTCGATTGCCCGCCACGGCGGCAGAGACGACGTCGACACGCAGCGCGTCGGTCCAGCCCGCCCCGAATCCGTCGAATGCCTCGCGCATCGCGGAGCGGATCTCGCCGACGGGTCGCGTGCCCGCGACCGCCGATGCCACGACCTGCACGCGCTGCGCGTCGTCCCAGCCGGTGCCGAATCCATCGAACGCCTCGCGCATCGCCGAGCGGATCTCGCCCGTCGGTCGCGAGCCGAGCAGCGCGGCGCCCACGACCGTCGCGCGGTATGCGTCGCGCCAGCCCGTGCCGAATCCGTCGAACGCCTCGCGCATCACGCCGCGGATCTCCCCGACGGAGCGCCCGCCAGCGACCGCCATCGCGACGACCTGCGAGCGGATCTGGTCGTCCCAGCCGGTGCCGAATCCGTCGAACGCCTCGCGCATCGCGGCGCCGATGTCGCCTGCGGGGCGCGCGGCGCTTCCGGCGGCCGGCTCGGTCGTGATCGCCATGAGGCGCATGCGTCTCCCCTTCGCTCCCGGCGACGTCCCCCGTCGCGCTGATCGGAATCGTCCCCCGCGCGTGCGGCGCCGCGCGAGTCCCGTGCACCACGATGGCCGCGCTGGCCCAGCGAATCGGCCGGTCCTCGAAGCACCCGCCCGGATGGTGCAGCGCGGATCCGAGGCGTCGATCAGAATCCCATCGGTGAGGGTCTCGGAGGTGCGTACCGCGGTGACTGCAGCGCCTGCTCTGGCGTCGCCCGTCCCTGCCTCCGGCTGGTGCCCGTGGCCCCGCGAACCGCAGCCCGCCGAGCCGACGACGCTGCCCGGCCCCGAATGGCCACAGGTGCGCCCCGCCCACCCGGCGCTCCCGTTCCCGGTCTCGCTCGCGGAGCTCGAGCGTCGCGCCGCGGCTGCTGATCCGGCGTTCCGGATCGCCCCGCGCGCCCACCCCTCGACGATGCGCAACGCGCACTACGCGAACACCCGCTCGCAGCTCGCGTTCGCGCTGAGCGGGCCCTACAACACGGTCGAGGGCGACCTGCGCATGCGCGACGGCATTCCCGTCATGCAGCACGACGACATCTCCAGCCGCGACCTGACCTTCGAGCAGTGGGCGATCCTGGTGCACCGCGCCGGCAAGCACCTGCGCATGGACTTCAAGGAAGCGACCGCGCTCGCCCCGGTCGAGGCGATCCTGCGCCGCCTCGGCATCCCCGACGACGTGCTGACGTTCAACGTCTCGGCCGCGCTGCCCTGGTCGGAAGGGCACGTTCCCGTGGACGACGTCGTCGCGCTGCGCGCCCAGCACCCGGGGTCGTGGATCACGATCAACCTCGCGGTGCCCGACGGTCCGGTGTATCGCTACGCCGCGTGCGTCGCACGGCGGCTGGGACCCGAGCGACTCGGCACGACCGTGCTCGCCGGGTTCGTCAACGAGCCGGAGATCCGTCGCCTGCGCGCAGCGTTCGAGTTCGTGAACGCGTGGAACGTCCCCGCCCTCAAGGACTTCGACATCGCCGCCGAATCGGCGCGCCTGCGAGCGATCGGCGTCAACGGGATGCTCGACCTGCGCAGCTCGGGCGACCCGCTCGAAAACGACGACTAGGCGAGCTGCAGCTGCCCGCGCTTCCACGCATGGCCGCTGCGCTGGAGCTGCTCGCGCAGGCGCAGCACCGCGACGTCCTTGGCCTTGGCCTCGAGCATGACGTCGAAGGGTCGCCCGGCCGTGGTGACGTCGGTGGCGAGCCAGCGCTCGAACCACAGGGGGTCGATGAGGTCGCTGTGCGCGCGCGTGTCGCGCGGTTTGGGAGGCGTGCCCGCCGGTGCCGGCCATTCGGCATCGAGGCGTGGACTGGAGACGTGCACCTTGGGCACCTGGTCCTCGGGCCAGGTCGCGAGTGCCGCAGCGAGCGCGTCACCGGGCGACAGTCGTTCGGGATTGAGGCAGTAGTGGTGCAGCGTGTCGAACACCACCCGAAGTCCCGTACGGCGCGACAGCTCGAGCACCTGCGCGCAGCTGTAGCTGCGGTCGTCATGCTCGATCACGAGGCGATTGCGTGCACGAGCTCCGAGCTGGTCGAGGGCCCGTTCGAACCGATCGAGGCCCGCGGCGTGCCCGTCGGTGGCGCTGCCGACGTGGAGCACGACGACCGCTGCATCATCCAGACCCCTCGCGTCGAACAGCGCGGCGTGCTGCTCGAGGTCCCAGATCGCCTTGTCGCGAACGTCGTCGCGCGTGGAGTTGAGCACGGTGTACTGCCCGGGGTGGTTGCTCAGGCGCACGTCCAGCTCGCGGACGCGCGCGCCGACTTCGGCCAGCTCGCTGGCGCATTCCTCGAGCTGGTGGTGGAACTGCGGCAGGTCGGGATGGGTGCCGTAGGGGACGAAGCCATCGGGGATCCGGTACATGCGTATGTCGAGCCGGTCGAGCTGCCCGAGCAGCGCATGCAGCCGCTCGATCGAGGTCCGAAGGTGCGGACCGCTCTGCCAGCGCCGCGAATCGTGGGACGGGAATCCCGGTGTCGACACCAGCTTGACGGCAAATCCCAGGCGCATGGCTCGCAGCGTATCGGAGGCAGCGCGCCGTGGCGGGCGAATCCGAACCGATGCGCTCGGCACTGCGTAGGTGTGGGCATGCATCGCCGCGAGGACGTCAGCAACTACCCGCGCCCACCGCACGTCGAAGCAGTCGACCAGCATGCGGTCATCTACGCCGGCGGGGTCGTGGTGTGCGACACGCGCGACGTCGTGCGCGTGCTCGAGACCTGGCACCCACCGACCCTGTACCTGCCACGCGACGCATTCGATGACGGCGCGCTGCGCCCCGCCCGCGAGCCACTGACGACCACCTGCGAGTGGAAGGGCGCGGCCACGTACCTTGACCTGTATCCCCTGAGTTGCGAACCCATCGAGCGGGGTGCGTGGACCTATGCCGCGCCACGTGCCGGGTTCGAGCTGCTGCTCGACCGCGTGGCGGTGTACCCGGGACGGATGGAGCGCTGCGAGCTCGACGGCGAGCACGTCACCGCGCAGGCCGGGAACTTCTACGGCGGCTGGATCACCAGTTGGATCGTCGGCCCGATCAAGGGCGCGCCCGGCACGACGCACTGGTGACGCACCGGGGCGTCAGTCGTGGTGTGGTTCGGGCGCCAGGTTCGCCTTCGCGCGTGCTTCCTTGGCGCCCGCGCGGTTCGTCAGCTCGAGCGGGATGTCAGCCGTACCGCCGGATCGGACGGCTGACATGTGCCGCTCGATGTCCTCGATCGCCTGCCGCGACTTGGGCGCCTCCGCGCAGTAGCGCGTGGCCTGGGCCAACGCGATGCGGCACTCGGGCATGCCCACCGACCGTACCGTCTCCAGCGCCGCGGTCGCGAGCACGAGCGCCATGGGCTTGGCGGGCCCGACGTCCTCCGCGGCGAAGATGACGAGGCGTCGCGCGATGAACATCGGGTCCTCGCCACCGACGAGCATCTGCGCCAGCCAGCGCAGCGCACCCTCGGGATCGCCGCCGCGCATGGACTTGATGTACGCGGAGGCGTGGTCGTAGTGCTGGTCGCCCGCGCGGTCGAAATCGATCCGTCGCCGGTCGCTCGCCTCGTGCACGTGCTCGGGCAGCACGACGCGATCGGCAGCGAGCAGCGACGCGGCCTCGAGCAGCGTGAGCGCGCCCCGTGCATCCCCGCCGACCCGTTCCAGGATCGCCTCGCACGTGCCCTCGCCCAGCTCGATCGGACCACCTCGAGCCAAGCCGCGCTCCGAATCGCTGGTTGCACGTTCGAGCAGCTGCACGAGCTCCTCGCGCAGCAGCGGCTGCAGTTCGTAGGTGACGAGGCGCGACAGCAGCGCGCGGTTGATCGACACGTAGGGGTTCTCGGTGGTGGCTCCCACCAGGCGGATCGCGCCCGCTTCGACGGTCGGCAGCAGCGCGTCCTGCTGGGCCTTGTTGAAGCGGTGGATCTCGTCCAGGAACAGCACCGTCTGGCGTCCCGACCCGCCGAGGCGCTCTCGCGCCTGCTCGACGACGCGGCGCACGTCCGCAAGTCCGGCCGCCACCGCGCTCAGCTCTTCGAGCGCCATGTTCGCCTCGGCGGCGACGAGCCGCGCGATCGTCGTCTTGCCGGTGCCGGGCGGCCCCACCAGCACCATGTTCGGCACGTGTCCCTGCGCGAGCTGGCGACGCAGGCGCCCGGTGTCTCCGACCAGACGGGCCTGCCCTGCGACCTCGTCGAAGGAGCGTGGGCGCATGCGGTCTGCGAGCGGCGCGAGGCGCTGGCGGTGCTCGTCTGCGGCTGCGTCGAAGAGATCGGACATGTCCTGCATCATGCCAGTCGCGTCACGTCGCGCGGAGCGCGGCATACTGAAGTCCATGGACGATCGCGCGAAGACCGAACCCGAACGCATGCAGCTCGCCGGCATGGCCCTGCAGAACGGCGTGCTGGTGCTGGGCCCCACGAGCTGGGCCGTCGCCATCCGTACCGCCGATGGCTCGATCCGCACGACGGCCGACAAGCGACCCAGCGGTGGCGAGCGGATCTCGACGAAGGTGCCACTGCTGCGCGGGCCGGTGCGCCTGGCGAACATGCTGCGCGTGTTGCCGACCGTGCGGATGGCGGAGCCTGATGCTCGCCTCGGCATGGAATCGCGCACGATGCTGGCCGGGATGGTGGTCGGCACGATCGTCACCACACGGCTTCGACGCCGCGTGGGCTCGATCGCGGTGGGCGAGCTCGCCGCCGGGGCGTTCTCCCTCGCGATGACGCTCGCGTCGATGCGCACGGGCGAGGTCGCCGCCTACCACGGCGCCGAGCACAAGGCGATCGGCGGCTACGAACAGGGGATCGAAGCGGTCGAGGCGACGCGCGAACACCCGCGCTGCGGCACGCAGCTCGCGATCCCGATGCTCGTGTTCAGCTCGGTCGCGACGCAGGGCGCGCTCGCACTCGCGCCGCGCAATCCCCGGGTCGCGCGCATCGCCGGACAGCTGCTCGGCGTTGCTGCAGCCACGGAACTGTTTCGCGCCGGGGCGAAGGGTCGCGGCACGGCACTCGCAACCGCCGCCGCTCGCGCCGGCCTCAAGCTCCAGACGCACGCCACCACGGTCGAGCCGTCACGCGACCAGCTCGATGTCGCCGAAGCCGCGCTCGCGGCGCTCCTGGAAGCCGAGGCGCTCGTCGCCGCCTGACGTCACCCCGGCGCGATCACCTCGAAGCGCAGCTGCGCGACGTAGGCGCCCGGCTTCTGCGTGTTGCCGGCCTTGGCTCCGAAGCGAAGGTCGACCGAGGCGGTTCCGGACGTCGCCCGCCGCGCGATGCGCGACGTCGTCGAATCGGCGCTGACCGGCTGCCACGCGCCGAGGTTCACCGCGGTGCAGTTGCCCACGCCGGCGGGCGTCCAGTCGGTGGAGGTGGTGCCGGTGGCCGTCAGCATGCACGCGCCGAAGGTGCTCGACGTTCCGGCAAAGTCGCGCGTGGTCAGCGCGTAGTCGCCGTACGAGTCGGTCGGCAGCACGCGCGCGATCGCGTCGCTCAGGCCTGCGAACACGAACGAGTTCACGTCGAGCGGCGCGATGCCCGAAATGCTGCCGAGGATCGTGGTGACCACCGACCACGTGGCCCCGGAGTCCGTGGAGCGCCGGTACGCACCGTCGCTCGCGACGACGACGGTCGTGGCGTCGAGGAACCGAACGTCGTTGAGTTCCGTCAGCGACGGTCCGGGAGTCATCGTCACGGCCCAGGTGGACCCGCTGTCGGTCGTTCGCAGCGTGCCGCTCTGGTTGGACGCGTTCGGCACGGTTGTGGCGATCGCCGTTACGCCGTCGAGCGAATCGAGGGCGTGAACGGTGAGCGTCGTGTTGGAGGTCTGGCTCGTCCAGCTGGTGCCACCGTTGGTGGTGCGGTAGATCGCACCCCCGCTGCCGCCGATCCACGCCTCCGTCGCGGACAGTGCGACGACTGCCCACAGGCTGGTGGCACCGGCCGGGGTCGTGGCAGGCCACGTCAGTCCGTCATCCGTGCTTCGCAGGACCACGCCGCTGGCTCCGACCGCGTAGGTCACCCCGCCGGGTCCGCGGTCGATCGAGGTGAGCGTCACGCCGGTGCCCGAGGTGATGCCGGTCCAGGTCGCGCCTCCGTCGGTGCTGCGACGGATCGTGCCAGAGGCGCCGACGGCAACCGCAACGTCGTTGTCGAAGGTCTCGACGTCGTAGAGCTCGACGCTCGTTCCCGAGCTCGGCTGGGTGATGGTCGTACCGCCGTCGACTGTGCGACGGACCGACCCCAGGGCGCCGACCGTCACGAATCGGTCACCAGTCCAGGCGGCGACGGCGTTCTGGTCGCGGTACGTGGACGGGGCCACGGAGTAGGTCTGTCCGGTGTCGCTCGAATACAGGCGCTGGTCGTTGACGCCCACCAGCAGTGCCGTGGTCCCGAACGCGTCGCAGCCCCGCAACTGGCCGGTGGTCGTCGGCTGCGTCGGGAGCGATGCCCAGGTCGCACCGCCGTCGGTGGATCGGCGCAGGCCGAGCGTTCCGACGTAGCTCGAGATCACCGTGGCGCCGTCCGGCGACGCGAGACACGTGGTGCCCTGCACGTCGACCAGCGTCCACGTCGCGCCGGTGTTGGTCGTGCGCCACGTGCCGTAGCTGGTGCCCACGAGAGCCGTGGTCGTCGACAGCGCGACCGAGGATGAGCCCCAGCCGCCGACCTGGGTGTTGCCGATCACGTAGCTCGACCAGCTCGTCCCCCCGTCGGAGCTCGTGAGAGCCAGCACGTTGTTGGGCGAACCCGTATCGGATGCGACCGCGTACAGGCGGGTCGCCGACGCCGCGGAGATGTCGAAGATCGTCCAGGTCGAGTCGGGTACCGGCAGCGCCGTCCACGTCGCTCCGCCATCGACCGTGGTGGCAAGCCGCCCCGCGTTGCCGCCCATCCATCCTTGACCCGAAGGCAGCATCTCGACGGTTCGCCACACCCCGCTCGGCGCTGGCGTGATGCGCGACCAGAGGCTTCCACCGTCGGTCGTGCGGCACACGACGTTGCCCGTGCCCACCGCGACGACGGTGTTCGCCGTGACGTGCTCGATGTCGAACAGCTGCGACGCGCCGGTGCAGGGGGTCTGGGCAGTCCAGGTTGCGCCACCGTCGGTCGTGCGCGCCACGGGGGTCGGATCGCCGGTCTTGCGCGGGAGGCCGGTGAGCCAGCCTTCCGTGGTCGACTTGAGCGTCACGCCTTCGAGCTGCGGGGCCGCCTGGTACGTGGTGATCGGCGACGCGTACTGGGTGAGCGCGGATCCGCGCTGGTCGGCCTGCATGAGCCGCAGCGCCGAGGAGTCGTTGCTCGACCCGAACGTGACGGTGCAGTCGGTCGGGGTGACCACGGTCGTCAGCGGTGGCGCGGTGCCGAGCGCCAGGTCGCTGCCGGAGCAGGTCGTCACGTCGAGCGAGGTCGCCGACAGCACGTTCGCGCCGACGACGCTCCCGGAGGTCGCGGCATCGCCGTTGCCGGTGCCGAGCAGCGCGGCGAGGGTCAGCACCAGCATCGCCGAACGCCCCGTGCGTGCGCATGCGCGGATGGCCCGCGTACGCGCGCGGGCTGCTCGCGTGCGTGACGGGAGCGAGGCCATCCCTGCTCCATCGACGCAACCCCGCGGGAAGTTGATGTCGGCGTCGAACAGATTCGCGCGGCATCGGGTCCGGAATATGACAGGGGAGGCACCGACCGAAGTCGGAACCTCCCCGTGTCAAGGCGCGTGGCGGATGCCGGGGCTCCCCTCCCCTGATGGCACCGCGCACCCCGCTGTGGGCGGGCTGGGCGCAACTCGGTTTCGTCAGGCCGCGGCAACGACCTGACGAGTGGCAGCTCGGGGCTGCCTAGCTCTCATCGACCGGGATGAGCTGCACGGCCTCGCCGCGACCCTCCCGATGGAACACGCTCGCCGGAATGCGGTGGTGGCCGCCGGGCGTCAGCTCGGCTTCCAGCTCCCCACGCTCGATCCACTTGACGATCGTCTGGCGGCTGACGCCGACGCGACGCGCGACCTCGGCCGGCGTGTAGTACTTCTTCTTGAGCTTCAGGTACGTCTTGGGCGCCTTGCCCTGCGTCGAGACGTTCTGCGGCTCGGCCTGACGTGCTCCGCCCGTGGCGCTGCCGACGCCTGAGTCGACGCTGGCGCGTGACACGGCAATGACCTGGTCGAGCGCTTCGAGTTCGGCGCTGCGGCCACCAAGGAGCAGCTCCTCACGAAGCTGTTCCAGGGCGCGAAGCCGCTCTTCTGCTGACTGGCTCATCGGTACCCCTCCGAATCTTGCCGGCATGAGACACGCGTCGCATGTGCGTGCGCCTTCACGCCGGTTCCGTGGTGATCTTGCCCTCCCCCCATCGGCCCGAAACCTC
>JAOPYQ010000020.1 GCA_025964555.1 Thermoleophilia bacterium
CGTGAGCGTGAGGCCCGTGCCGGTCGTGCTGGCCGTCGTGCCCGTGCTCGTCCACGTTCGCGCCACCGTGCCGCCACAGCTCGCGGCGGTGGAGATGCAGTACTCGTACTGCGCGAGGCCGGAGCCGGTCTCGGTCGTCGCTGCCCAGTTGGCGGGCAGTGTCGTGAGCGAGGACTGGAAGTCCAGGTCGGCACCTGCGCCATCGTTGACCGGGGCCGTCGAGGTAGGTGCGGTCGTGTCGATCGTCACGCCGTCGCTCGTGCGCACCGTGCCGAGGTTGCCGGCAGCGTCCACGCCGCGGACCGCGACGAAGTACTGGGTGGCGTTCGTCAGGGCGAGACCCGTCGCGGAGACGCTCGGTGTCGTGCCGGTGCTCGTCCAGGTGCGCGCGACCGTGCCGCCGCACGACGCCGCCGTCGAGATGCAGTAGTCGTAGCGCGCCAGCCCGCTCGCCGGGTCGACGACGACGCTCCAGTTCGCGTCGAGCGCGGTGAGTGAGTTGTCCCAGTCGATGTCGGCCCCCGGGCCATCGTTGACGGCTGCGGGTGCCGGCGGCACCGCCGTGTCGATCGTCACGCCGTCGCTGTTCGTGACCGCCGACACCGTGCCGAGGTTGTCGACGGCGCGCACCGCGATGCGATACAGCGTTCCGTTGGTCAACGTGAGGCCGGTCGCGGCGACGCTCGCGGTCGTGCCCGTGCTCGTCCAGGTCCGGATGACCGTGCCGCCGCAGTTCACCAGCGTCGAGATGCAGTAGTCGTAATGATTGAGCCCGCTGCCGGGATCGACGACCGTGCTCCAGTTGGCATCGAGCGCGGCGAGCGAGTTGTCCCAGTCGATGTCTGCGGCGGTGCCGTCGTTGACGGTCGCAGGAGCGGGCGTGGTGTTGTCCACGAGGATGCCGTCGCTCGACGCCGCGGCGGCGACGTTGCCCGCGACGTCGACGGCGCGCACGGCGACGAAGTACGTCGTGTTGTTGGTCAGTGTCAGTCCGACGCCCGTCGTGCTCGTGACGAGGGCGGTGCTGGTCCAGGTCCGTGCGACGGTGCCGCCGCACGCGACTGCCGTCGAGATGCAGTACTCGTAGCGGGCGAGTCCGCTGCCGGTGTCGCTGGACGCGGTCCAGTTCGCCGGCAGCGTCGTGAGCGACGCCTGCTGGTCGATGTCCGCGCCTGCCCCGTCGTTGACCGTCGTGATCGTCGCCGGGAGCGACGTGTCGATCCGGACCGCGTCGCTGCTGGTGACGGCGGAGACGTTTCCGAGGTTGTCAGTCGCGCGCACGGCGACGAAGTACTGCGTGCCGTTGACGAGCGTCAGGCCGGTCGCGGAGACGCTCGCGGTCGTTCCGGTGCTGGTCCAGGTGCGCACGACCGTGCCGCCACAGCTGGCGGCCGTCGAGATGCAGTAGTCGTAGTCCTGCAGCCCCGACCCCGGGTCGACGACCGCGCTCCAGTTCGCGTCGAGCGCCGTGAGCGAGTTGTCCCAGTCGATGTCGGCACCCGACCCGTCATTGACCGTCGCCGGTGCGGGCGTCGTCGTGTCGATCATGATGCCGTCGCTGTTGGAGACGCCCGAGTTGCTGCCGGCGACGTCCACCGCTCGCACGGCGACGATGTAGGTGGTGCCGCTGACGAGCGCCAGTCCCGTGCCGGTGGTGCTCGCGGTCAGCCCCGTGCTCGTCCAGGTGCGCGCGACGGTGCCCGTGCAGCTGCCGCCGGTGGCGATGCAGTACTCGTAGCGTGCCAGGCCGCTCGCCGGATCGACCACGGTCGCCCAGTTCGCGGGCAGCGTCGTCAACGATGTCTGGTAGTCGAGGTCGGCGCCGGCACCGTCATTCGTCGGCGCCGGCGCGGGCGGGACCACGTTGTCGATCGTCACGCCGTCCGACGACAGCGTCGTCGAGATGTTGCCGAGCACGTCGGTGGCGCGCACAGCGACGTAGTACGTGGTTCCGTTGACCAGCGTCAGACCGGTCGCCGAGACGCTCGGGGTCGTGCCGGTGGTCGTCCACGTCCTGACGACCGTGCCGGTGCACCCGACGCCCGTGGCGATGCAGTAGTCGTAGTCCTGCAGTCCCGACCAGTTGTCGACGACCGCGGTCCAGTTCGCGTCGAGGGCGGTGAGTGAGTTGTCCCAGTCGATGTCGGCGCCCGTGCCGTCCCGAACGAGGGTGGTGGCGGGTGTCGACCGATCGATGCGCACGCCGTCGCTGCAGACCACCGCGCTGTTGTTGCCGGCGTAGTCCTCCGTCCGGCCGCAGGCTCGGACGAGGGTGCCCTCGGCGATCGCGGCGAGTCCGGTGTTGCCGCTCCAGGAGACGTTCGTGAAGGTCCAGGGCACGATCGCCGTGGTGGCGCAGTCGGCTCCGGTGGCGCTCGTGCTGAAGCAGTAGTCGATGCCGCGCACCTTGTAGTTGTCCGTGCCTCCCACCCAGTTGGTGTACAGCGACGTGTTGGCGACCTTGAAGTCGTCGTCGATGCCGGCGTTGAAGCCGTCTCGCATCGTCGGGACGGCGGGAGCGGTCACGTCCGCGGTGTAGTTGACGACGAGCTTCGGGTCGTTGGCGCCGAGCTCGGACATGCCGTACGTCGACCAGTACGTGCCCGTGCCGAGGTCGTTCGCGAAGCCGATGAACGACATCGCGTTTCCGGACGCCCAGCCGAGGCGATCGGTGACGAGCGTCGCGCTGCCGGAGACGTCCCAGTCCTTGAAGACGTTGGTTCCGCCACCGGAGACGCCTCCGGGATTGTTGTACGAGTACGTTCGCGTCGCCAGGTTCGCGCAGCTGGCCCATGCGGCGGCGTTGTCGACCTGCTCGGCGTACAGGCCGGCCGGGAAGCCGATCAGGCCGTCCGAGCCTCCCTGGAACGGCGTGCCGACTTCCCAGATGCTCGCCGTCGCCGAGGCGATGATCGCTCCGCGGGGAATCAGGACGCCGGGGAAGCGGAGCCAGAACGCATACGATCGAGCAGCGGCGCCGTTCCAGCCGACGCGCATCGTGGTGCCGGCAGTCGCGGAGGTCGCGCACGAGATGTTCGGGTACGTGAACAGGCCCTCGAACGCGACATCGTTGGTCGCAGTGGCGAGGTAGGTGACGGTGGGGTCCACGTCGATGGGGAACGCGAGCCCGTCCGCATCGAGCGTCATCTCCAGGTCGCCGTCGACCCAGCGCCACGTGAGGTCGCGCCGCACGCCGTTCGCATCGATCGCGAACGGAGGCACGATCTGCCCGACGGGCTCGGGACCATCCATGATCACGAGATCGTCCCTCCGGACCGCGAGACCGCCGGTGGGCGTGACGGCCATGCGCCACGACGTCGGTGCCGACGAGTCGGCGAGTCGCATCGTGGCCTTCACTCCGGAGTTGATGACGTCGAGCTCCGTGGTCGTAGGGCCATCGCGCTGGACGACCACGCCGTCGGCGCCGTCGGTCACGGTCCAGCCGGCTGCCTCGTCGATCCAGTCGAGGTCGAGTCGGACCCCGCGGCCCGGATCGTTGCTGTCAGGCGCCCAGGAGTAGCCGTCTCCTTCGATGCGAGCCGCGAAGGGAAGTTCGCCGGTGACGATCGCGCTGCCCGCTCGCCGCACCCGCTGGTCGAAGGGCTGCCAGCTTCCGTCCGCGGCGCGCCAGGACGTGGGGTGCAGGTGGGAGTCGACGGTCGTGGAGCCATCGCTGTTCGTGAACGTGACGGTGTGCTCGTCGCGCTTGACCTCATGCTCTCGAAGCGGGTCGACGAAGTGCCAGGCAGGTCGGAAGGAGACGCCCGGGGCAGAGCGTGCCATGAGCGGGGCATCCGAGGCGGTGGGTCGGGCGGGCAGATCGACACCGGCGCCGGTATGGGCTGCGGACGCGGCGGCTCGCGCCGTGTTCACGAGTGGCGACGATGAGGCCGCCACGGTCGCCACGATCGCGACCACAAGCGCGCACGCACTCGCGCGTGCGAAGAACTTCGCGCGTGTGAGAGTGGTGGGCGCCGACCAGATCACTACGGTGCCGATCGGCATCTCGCCGTCGAATACTGAGCAAATCGTCGTACCGCGCGATGGACACGACCGTGCACGTCACCGCATCACGCGCTCCCAGACGGATTCCCGTCGACTTCTGGCCGAACTGGCAGGGAGCAGGTCGACGGTTCCTCGTCACCTGATGACCGGGCCTGACGTGTCAGAGGCGCGGCGTCGCGGCGGAGGCGAGCTGCACCGCCGCAAGCGATTCTTCGACGTCGCGCGCCCAGGCCCGCTCGATGAGGACCAGCACCCACGCCGCACCGAGCAGCACGAGCGCCAGTGCGTGCCATGCGAGCATGGGCAGCATCGTGGCAGTCGCGAGCGCCGGGGCCGCAACCGCCGCAGCGATCGACGCGGCAACGAACAGGCGTGGGAGCACCGGGACGGCGAGCAGTGCCGACTGGATGCGAGCGCGTGGGCCGCGCATGCGGCGTGCCATGCCGGCGAGCAGCGGCGCTGCCTCCGACGCGACGTCTGCTCCAGCGACGAGCGTGCGCTTGCCGTGCGTCTGCGCGCAGGCGGCGCCCAGCTCGAGCAGCTCGACCGCACCACGGCGATCACGGGCTGCGCCGAGCATCGACACGACGTCGGTGAGGCGATCGAGCGGCGGCAGCGCAGCGAGCGGGTCGCGCATGTCTTCGGTCATGCGGCGTGCGCCACCGCGAGCCGCGCGCTGGTTGAGGCGATGCGTGAGCATCGCCGGCGCGATCCATGCGTAGAGCGCGACGAGGCCCCACGCGACGATGACCGCGACGGCCGGAATGCGGTAGGCGGGAGCCGCTGTCGCCAGTGCGTGCAGCGGCAGCGACGCGATCACGAAGCCCACGAGGAATCCGGGCAGCCCGCCCGGGAAGTCGCGCATCCACCGCACGAGCGCGGGCACCGGGCGAAGGAGGGGACGTTCGTGCACGTACTCCACGAGCGCGCGCACGTCACCGATCTCGGGGTCGCGCGGCGCGAGGCGCTGGGCTCGCATGAGCAGCACTCGCGCACGCTCGAGGTTGCCGTGCTCCATCTCGACGGAGGCGAGCTCGACCATCGCGTACGGATCCTCCGGATGCAGCTGCACGCCCTGGCGCAGCGCCGCGAGCAGGCCGCTGCGGTCGCCGCCCTCGTCCAGCGCAGCGGCGCGAACCGCGAGCGCACCGACATTGTTGGGCTCGATGCGCAGTGCAGCTCCCGCCGAGGCGAGCGCCTCCTGGTGCTCGCCTCGCGCGAGGGCCACGCGCGCCAGGCCCTCGTGGAGCGTCGCGTCGTCGGGATTGTGCGCGATGCCGAAGCGCAGCAGGTCCGCCGCTTCGGCCAGTTCGTGCTGGCGCACGTGGATGTGCGCGCGCAGGCCGATGGCGTCCGGATTCGTGCCAGCCGTGCGCAGCGACAGCTCGGCCATGTCGCGCGCGGTGTCGAGGTCGCCGACGCGCTCGGCGATGAGGCCGAGCACGAACATCGGGAACGGGTGCTCGTCGTCGAGTCGCACGGCGGCCATCGCGATCTCGCGTGCGAGCGACGTGTCGTCGGCCTCGAGCGCGTCCAGCGCGTCCTGGCAGCGCTCCTCGATCTCGGCGGCGACGGGATCGTCGTCATCCTCGTCGTCGTCCTCGAGCGAGAAGTCGTCGTCCTCCTCGAGCGAGAGCTCGAGCTGCGAGTCGTCCTCGAAGCGGGAGGAGTCGTCGTCGGCATCCTCCGCGGATGACGCGTCGAGCTGGGCGCGCTGTTCGCGCAGGGCTCGGGCGATGTCGGAGAACGGGTCGCTGTCGTCGATCACGGAGTCCACGTCGATCTGGTCCGGATTGGCGTCGAGCTTCGATTCGACCGCGTCGATCTTGGCGTCGAGCAGCGCAAATCGATGCTCGAGCTCGGCGAGGTCCTGCAGGTCCCCCAACGCTGCGTCGAGCGGGTCTTCGTCGCCTTCGGGTGGGACGGAATCACGCCGCATGCGAGTAGCATTCCCACGGGGCATCGCAACCATGCACGCACCCGAGGGCCAATCATCGACCAGACCAGAAATGACGCACACCCGACGATCCCCGGTGCGGGACTGTGCAGCTCCTGCGCCTGGCAGCGCGTCGTGGTCAGCGGTCGGGGCTCCGCCTTCTCGATGTGCCGCCGCTCGCTCGAGGACCCGCGCTTCCGCAAGTACCCGCCGCTGCCCGTGCTCGCATGCGAAGGATTCGAGCCCCGGGCGATCGACGCGCATGACGGCGAGGGCGAGGGCGCGGGCGAGGGCGAGGGCGAGCCGGGCGTCGCGCGCAGCGGTCTGCACAGCCCCGACTGAGCGACTGCGTCACGATATCGTTGTGATCTTGGCTACGAAGTCATGACGCGAGCTGCCATCGCGGATCGCGTCACGACATCGTCGTCGCTGGGTGCACGATTCCATGACGCGCCGCTCGCGCGATCGTTGGTCGCGCCATCGCCGATCGTTGGTCGCGCCGATCACCGCTCCAGCCAATCGCCGGACGTCGCGCCGGCCTCACCGGAACGGCACGCCCGACGTGGCGAGCTCGCGTCGCAGCACGTTGGCGACGTTCGGCGAGTCGGGGTGGAGCCGCGCCGCGGCCCCGAGCAGCGCGCGGGCGTGGTCGTCCATCGACAGGTCGATGACCGCACGCGAGATCTGCTCGTGCGGTCGGCCGCTCCAGATGAGGTCGTCGATCGCGCTTCGAACGGCATCGCTCGTGCGCGGCATGTCGCGAAGCGCAGCCTCGACCGTGATCGTGTCGACCGTCGCGACGCCGAGCTCGTCGGACGCGCGGGCGATCGCCGCGCCGATCGGGCCGGCCATGACGTGCGTGTCCGTCGGCATCGCCGCCTTGAGGTCCGCCACGGTGGCGTGCAGCGGGTGACGCAGGTTGCGTCCGACCATCGAGACGGTCCAGGGATCGTCACTCGCGCGCAGCGCACCCGTTGCGCGCGCGTACGCGAGGCCGACGAGGTCTGCGTTCAGCTCGTCGGACATGTAGTTGCCCTCACCCATCTCGAGCGCGTGCTTGAGCTCGTGTCCGACAACGACCGGGGTGTCGATGGGATCGCTGACGAAGCGTGCGCCCGCTCTACCGAGCTCCACGGAGCCGTTGCCGCCCACGGCGTCGTCGACGAGGCGCTCGTCGATGACGATTCGCAGTCCCGTCCGCACCTGATCGAGCGCTTCCGGCACGCGGCCGTCGACGAACGACGTGAATGCATCCAGGTGCGTGAACGCGGTGCGGGCGTCGTCGGTGAGCGCGCCCGTCGGGGCGGCGCCGTGGAACAGCACCGCGCCATCGCGCGCGATGTGCGTGACAAGCTTCGGTATCTCGATCCCCATGCGCCTCCCCGCCCGTTCTTCGTGCGCACGCCCTTGCGAGTTGCGAGGGGAGACGTTGGTCAGGCTGGTGCGGCGCCGGTGGGCGGCAGCGCGGCGGGAGGATCGTCGTCTGGATCGTCGTCGTCGATCTCCTCGCCGAGGACCTCGCCTTCGACGACGTCGTCGTCGTCGTCGTCGGCGATCGACGTGCGGCGATCGTGGCGCGACGGATCGAGCGGCGATGCACCGGCGCCCGGTCCGGCCGCACCGAAGGCGGTGGTCATGCGCACCATGTGCTCGTCGGCGTCGCGCATACGCCACGTGCCGGTCTCCGCGCGATGCGCCCAGTCGATGCGCCCGATGGTGCGGAACAGGAACAGCAGTACCGCGAGCATGCCGAGCGTGACGACCGCCTGGTCGTCGTTGTCGGACGCCGCCCGGCCGAGCCACGCGAACAGCGCGCACGTGAGCGCCAGCACCGGGGTGCGCCCGATGACCGTTCCCGCGAGGGCCGGCCACAGCGGGGCGCGCATCGCGCCGAGCATCGGGAAGATGACTCCGGCCGGCACGCCCGGCAGCGCGGCGAGCATGAAGGTCATGCGCGTGTAGGCGGGCGAGCCGGCGAGGCGGTCGCGCAGGGCGTCGCGCTGTGCGCGGGCCGCCGGGGAAGGCGCACGGAGGCGGTCGCGCCCGGCGCGCGCCATGAGCGCGAGCGACAGGCGCGCGATCATGACGCCGACCGCGCCCAGCAGCGCGATCGGGAGCAGCTCCGAGTCCGACGCGAGGAGCCCGATCGCGAGCAGCAACCCGACGGGTAGGCGCACGGCAGGAGATGCCTCGACGAGGGCGACGAGCAGGACGAGTGCGGCGATGATGGCGGGTTCGGGCACGGTGGCGGCCACTGTATCGACTGCAGCGGGTGTTCGCCGACGTGATCCGCGCGCTGGCGTGGGATTCCGCCGTCCGGTTCGATTCACGGCCGTTGCGTGGCCGTTCTTCGTCGGGCGATCTCTGAATTCGCGTTGACACGTGGGCGGATCCGTATGACCTTGGTGGCAGAAGCGCGTCGGTTTGCCGGCGGTTTCGGTTCGATACCCATACGTTTCCCCTCGAAAGGCATCCCCCCATGGCCGTTCGCTCTGCTTCCGACCTGATGTACGCGACGATTGCTCGACTTCCGTTCCTGCTCGTCATCGCCGGGGTCGTATGGGTCCTGTTCTCGGGCGTGCTCGCCCTCGAGACGTATTCGTTCGGCACCGAGTACCTGATCGGCAACGACCAGACGACCAACGCGTTGCCGTCTGTCGGCGGTCCCACGCAGCAGGATGCACTGGATGCGATCGCGTCGGGGGACGTGAACCGCATGTCCGAGGTGCTCGACCAGGTGCAGACGGAGCAGGCCACGGCCGGGCAGGCGAGCGCACAGGTGCGCGTCGCGCCGGGCGGATTCGGGGGCTGACCCACGCATCCAAGCCGTTGGTTGCGCCGCGCCGCTCGGATCGGGGGATCCGGCGGCGTGGCCGTCGATGGCCAGCGCGTGGCCGCCTTCGGCCCACGCCCCTGCAAACGCGCACCTCCCGGCAGTGCCCCTCCCGAAGTCCAGATGCATGCTCCACTGCTTGACCGGCATCGGGGCACATCGGGAGGAATACACCATGTCGTCGATCTCAGGGTTCAACCCCACCGCACTGCCCGCCCTCGCCTCTGGCGGACTGCTGGCAGGCTCCAATCCGCTCCTCGCATCGCCGGGAACCACCGGCCTCGTCGGCGGCAGCCCGCTGCTGGGCGCCCAGGCCGGCGTGCTCGAGAAGCCCGGCATCGGCACGCGCTTCGTCAACGCCATGAAGGCTGCGATCGGTGAGCTGCGCGGCGGAGCGCCGACCGGCTACCCGACGTCCTCGCTGGCGATGCAGTCGCCGCAGGGCCCGCTGGCGTCCGCGCCGGTCACGGTCGACAAGCCCGCCACGGCGCCCAAGCGCGCAGTGAAGGCCAAGACCTACACCGACAAGGCAGGCAACCTGCGCCAGGTCGGCACCGCGAAGATCCTCAAGCCGACGACGCGGCCCGCCGCGAACGCCGTGCCGCAGGGCACGGTGCAGCCGCAGCCGCAGCTGCAGCCGCAGCAGCAGCTGCCGTCGAACGCCGCGCAGATCCCGGGTGCGACGGTCTACTCCTACGACCAGTTCGGCAATCCGGTCGCACCGACGATGCAGCAGCTCGGCATGACCCCCACGATGCTCCAGGGCCTCGAGGGCATGACCGGCGCACAGGATCCGGACGGTCCGCAGGTCAACGCGACCAACCAGACGAGCCTCGGCAACCTCGGCGCGGGCTTCGGCCTCGGTGCCGGAAGCGCGGTGCCGGTGCTCGGCGCGCCGATCGTCACCACCCCTGCGGCCACCTCGCCGGGCGACACGCGTCCGGCTGGCACGGGCACGGGCGGCACGCAGTCGGTCACGAATCGCAACGACACGGACATCGCCAACCGCAACCAGGGCGTCATGCCCGGCTACGGCGGTACCGGCTGGGGCGGCTCGCCCTGGAACGGCATCGCCACGCCTTCCGCGCCGTACGGCTCCTCGATGACGGGCGCCTACGCGCTCGGCAACGGCCGCCTGTTCTAGGTCGCACGCGCGCCGGCACCGCGCCGGCCCCACGAACGGACTCGCCATGCCCCGGCCCGTGACGCACCTGCGTCGCGGGCCGGGGTGCATGGCCGAACCGATTGCGCGGAGGGGCACTGGTCGACGTGCTGCTGGACGCCCGCGGCGGAGCGATCTCCGCCGGCAACGCGTTCGAGGCGGCGATCGTCATCGACTCCTACCGCGATCCGGTTGCCAGCCGGGACTTGGATCGGGTTCGCGGTGAGCTCGGCATCGCGATAGCGCCGGTGACCGCCGCCCAGGTGGACATCGCACGTCAGGCATATCGGGACTTCGGCCGAGGATCCGGACATCCTGCGAAGCTCGATTTCGGCGACTGCTTCGCGTACGCGCTGGCGGTCGAGAGCGGTGAGCCACTGCTGTTCGTCGGCGACGACTTCACCCACACGGACGTCGAGCCAGCCCTTCCGCCGACCTGACCGACGCGCCCAATCCGGGCGCCGTTCAGCAGCGCGCACCCCCAACACGTTACAATGCCGCGTTGGCTCAGATCCCCGACACGCAGCTGCTTGACGCAGCATTCCTGCCGCCCGCGCCCGGTCTTGAGCCCGCGATCGTGCTGTACGCCCCGGTTGAACTGTCGCCGGGCGCATGGCGCCGCGCGGAAGAATCGCTCGAGGTTCCGGACCTGGCGCGTCGCCTGACGCTGCCGATCGGCGAGCCCGAGGATCCGCGCCTCACGCAGACACGCGCGTTGAGCGTTGCCGAGGCGATCCCGTTCCTCATCGCCAACGCGCAGGTCGACACGCGCTCGAGCGTGAAGGCCTGGGTGCTCGCCGCGCACATCGCGCGCCGCATCCACGAGGCCGCGATGCTGCCCCGCGGCAACGAGAAGACCGACCTCATCCTCGACAAGATCGCGAGCGGCATGCCGATCGCGAGCCACTCGGTGCTCGTCGAGATCCAGGGCGAGGGTGACGATCCGCTCGCCATGCTCGGTCCGCAGGCCGACGGCCCGCTGTTCCGACGCATCACCGCTCGCGAGGCGCTCGACCAGTTCCTCGACATCGCCCAGCACGCCTACGCGCTCGGCACGGCGCAGCAGCGCACCCCGCCGAAGCGCGGCCAGTCACGCGTGCTCGCGGGACTGTCGATCCGGCTCGAGCTGCCCAAGGGGCGCGACGGTCGCTGGCACGCGCGACTGCGCGCCGACCACGAGCTGGACGCCACCAAGATCCGCAGCGTGCTCGACCAGGCAGCCGCGACATGGACGCCGCTCAACCGCGTGCTCGTGGCGACGATCGACGAGCCCATCGAGCTGACCGTCGACGAGGCGAGCGCGCTCATCATGGCGACGCCCGACCTCATGTCCACCGGTGCGGGTGTCGAGCTGCCCGAGGAGCTGACGCTCTCGATGGAGCGCCAGGTCTCGGCCCGCATTCGCTTCCGCGACGGCGATGCGACGCAGTCCGCGCCACGCACCAAGCGCACGCCCGGTACGAGCGCCGGTCCGCGCTTCCGCCTCGAGGAACTCGTCAGTTACGACATCAACGTCGCGCTCGGCGGCCAGGAAGTCGACGCCGAGGAGCTGCGCAAGATCGCGCGCCAGGCCGGCTCGCTGGTCCAGCTCGGTGGCGAGTGGGTCAAGCTCGACGACTCTTCGCGCGAGCAGCTCGAACGACTCGCGCGCGCCGTCGAGGCGACGGATTCGCACATGGCCAACTCGACCGCGCTCGCTGCGGCGCTCGGCGGCGAGGCCGTCCTGCCGGGTGGGATCAAGGCGACCGTCGACCGCGTCGACGAAGTTGCGCTCGCGCGCGCCGTGGAGTTCCTGCGCAACCCGGGCGTGTTCGAGGACATCGAAGCGCCGCCCGAATTCAAGGGCGAGCTGCGCCCGTACCAGCAGAAGGGCCTCACGTGGCTCGCCGGGATGGCGTCGCTGCCGCTCGGCGCCGTGCTCGCCGACGACATGGGCCTGGGCAAGACGGTCCAGGTGATCGCGCTCGTCCAGCACGTGCGCAAGCAGCGCGAGGCCGACGGTGACCAGGCCGGTCGCGTGCTCGTGAGCTGCCCGACGTCGCTCATCGGCAACTGGCAGCGCGAGCTCGAACGCTTCGCGCCGGAACTGAGCGTGCACGTGCACCACGGCCCGATGCGCGAGGCGCGCGCCTCGCAGCTCGACGGGCACGACGTGGTCGTCACCAGCTACGGGCTCATCGCGCGCGATCGCCAGATGCTCGCCGGCATCGACTGGTCGATCCTCATCTTCGACGAGGCGCAGGCCGTCAAGAACCCCGATACGGAGCAGGCGCGCGCCGTGCGATTGCTGCGCGCTCCGGTGCGTGTGGCGCTCACCGGTACCCCGATGGAGAACCGGCTGCTCGAGCTGTGGTCGATCCTCGACCTGGTCAACCCGGGCCTGCTCGGAACGGCGTCGGCGTTCTCGAAGCGCTTCGCCGCCCCGATCGAACGCGCCGGTGACGAGACCGCCGCCGCCAACCTGCGCGCGCTCAGCCGCCCGTTCATGCTGCGCCGCGTCAAGCACGACCCGGAGATCGTCCCCGACCTGCCCGAGAAGCAGGAGCGCACGGTGGCCTGCACCCTGACGCCCGAGCAGGCAGCGCTCTACCAGGCGACCGCGGACGCGGCGATGCAGGAAGTGCGCCGTCGCGACGGCATCGGCCGACGCGGTGCGGTGCTCGCGCTGCTCACGCGCCTCAAGCAGATCTGCAACCACCCCATGCAGGCACTCGGCCACGGGGCGAACGAGAACGACGCAGCCGGCGAGCCGTACATCATCAGCGGCCGCTCCGGCAAGCTCGACCGGCTCGAGAGCATGCTCACGGAAGTGGTCGCCGAAGGTGATCGCGCCCTCGTGTTCACGCAGTACGCCCAGATGGGTCACCTGCTCGCCGCGCACCTGCCCGACGTGCTCGGCTGCAAGGTGCTGTACCTGCACGGCGGCGTGCCGCGCCTCAAGCGCGAGGAGCTCGTCAAGGAGTTCCAGGCCGAGAACGACGGCGAGCCGATGGTGTTCGTGCTGTCGCTCAAGGCTGGTGGCCTCGGCCTCAACCTCATGAACGCGGCGCACGTGTTCCACTTCGACCGCTGGTGGAACCCCGCGGTGGAGGACCAGGCGACCGACCGGACGCACCGCATCGGCCAGACGCGCGGGATCCAGGTCCACAAGCTCGTGTGTGCCGGCACGCTCGAGGAGCGCATCGCGCAGATCATCGACGACAAGCGTGCGCTCGCGGGCAAGATCATCGACACGCAGGGCGCGGCCGGCGAAGGCTGGATCACCGAGCTCGACGACGATGCGCTCGCGGAGCTCGTGGCGCTCGGCAAGGACGCCCTGGCCGAGGCCGAAGAGGGCAAGGAAGCCGGCGTCGTGGCGGCGGTCGACCTCGAAGGCGTCGCCGCGGAGTGAACGACGGGCGTCGTTCGGGTAACGACCCCGTGTGCGGTCCCGTCTCCAGTCATTCACGCGCGCGAGCGTGCTGCTCGTCGCACTGAGCCTCGTGCTCGGCGGCTGCGCCGCGCGCCAGTCTCAGGACCAGTACGAAGATCGTCTCGAACAGGCGCTCGCGGTACGTTCCGACGTGGGCCAGCGCCTCGAACAGCACTCCTATGCGGATGCACAGGCATACGAGCTCGCTGCGCAGGAAGTGCTCGGATCGCTCGACGAGCTCGACGCCGATCCACCGCCACGCAACCTCCAGCACGCGCACGAGAGCATGGTTTCCGGCATGGAAGGGCTCTCCGCGCTGCTCGACCGGCTCGGTCGCTGCGAGGCGCTCGCGACGGCGTCGGCGCAGGATCGCAGGGCGTGCAGGCAGTCGATCGGACAGGACGTCTACGACGCGATCCGCAACGATTTCGACGAGGCGAACACGATATATCGGGAAGAAGGCCTCGCACTGCCCGGACTGGGCGGCGACGAGGGCGCCGGGGACAGCCTCGGCGAAGACCCCGAGGGAGGGGACGAGCTATGAGCACGAACACCGCGATCACGAAGCTCCTGCTGCGACTGGCACTGGCGACGTTCGCCGCGCTGCTGGTCGCCGGGTGCGGCGAATCCGACCCCGGCCCCGGAGCGGTCGGCGGCGGCGAGCTGTCGACCGAAGGACAGCGACAGGACTACGTCGACGGCGTGACCCGCGCGCTCAGCCAGCTCGGCTCGGCAACGCAAGGACCCGAGTTCGCGCGCGCCGTCGACGGCGGCAACCGCAAGCAGCTGCAGGTCGCGGCGCTCGCGTGGCAGCAGGGCGGCGCGCAGCTCAAGGGCCTCAACCCGCCGAAGGATGCGGTCGAAGGTCACAAGGCGCTCGTCGTGGCCGTGGGCGCACTGGACCAGTGGAACCGGCGGATCGTCGCCGCAGCGCCGAACAAGGCCATGACCAAGAAGCTCGCGCGCCAGGCCGGCGCCAGCCCCGCCTCGCAGCAGTTCGAGGCAGCGGTCTGCCAGCTCGTCGATGCGGGCTACGAGGTCGTGGACCCGGGTGTGTGCACGCCACTCGCCAACGCGGGCGCGCCGGTCGGTTAGCGACCGAGGGAACCGCGCGCGGCCGCGAGCCGATACTCCGGCAGGGGAACTGCAAGGGGGAATCGGCGTGCCCACGGGCTCGATCGCACAGCGGATACGTGACGTGCTCCGGCGCGTGGTCGAGCACGCGCCTGGCGAGGGCTCGTCACCGGCAGGGGTGGTCGCGGACGCCGCCAGGTCGCGCGGGCCGCAGTGGGTCGACGGCGAGTACTTCCACACGTTCGACCCCGACTGGTACGCGCGCCTCAAGTCCGATGACCCCGTCGAGCTGATCCGGCACAGCCTCACCGGCACGCCGACGACCGCCGCGTCGTCGGAGCGTCTTCCCGATCCCTGCAATCCTGACGGCATCATCCGCAGGATGGTTCGGTGGGATCGCCTCACGCCCGACGGAGTGGCCAGCCTGACCGAGAACCCGCACCTGCGCACCGCGCTCGGCGAGATCGCCGGGTCGAAGGCACTCAAGCACGGCTCGTCGCTGCGCGACACCCGGGCAATCGACATCGCGGTCCGCGCATTGCGGGCGGAGCTGGAGGCTGCGTCGCCGACGGGCGCGGAGACCGTCTCCAGTCGACTCGTGTCACTCGCCGCCAAGCCGACGCACGAGCTCGACGACGCCATGCGTCGCGAGCTGGTCGCGCTCGACATGGTCACGTCACGCGAGGGCACCGCCACGTTCCCCGCGTACGTGCTCGACGGCATCGAATCCCAGCGCGACCCGGTCTTCATCCTGGCGCAACGCGCCCTGCGCGATCGCCATGGAATCGTGCAGCCAGCCGGAACCGACGACGCAGCGCTGCGCGCATCGCGGGAGCTGCTCGAGGCGGTCCACCACGGCGCAGGCTCGATGCCCTACGCCGCCGACTCGTGGGCTCCGCTCGCGATCGCCGACGACCTCGACCAGATCGTGACGTGGGTCGACCCCTCCCTGCACCCGTTCGCGTCGGCAACCCGCGACCGCCTGACGGGCGCGCTCGCAGCCGGACGTGCCGCTCGCGCAGCAACGGGAGACCTCAACGGACTGTACGCACCCATCGTCGACGCGGCCGCCGCGGTCCTGCCCGACGCGACCGCCACGCCCGCCATCGCCCGCGTTCGCGCCCTGGAATCGCTCGCGCTGCTGACGCGCTTCGGCGGCGAGATCGCGCCGAACTCGCCGATCAACCACGTCACGCTCGACCTGCATGGCGCGCTCAAGGTCTACGGCGAGGGTGTCGGTGCCGTACCGGACGATGTCATCGCCGCGTTCACCGCCAAGCCGGCGAACGCCGAACTCATCGCGGAGCGGGTCAGCGCGGGGCTCGCCGACGGACGCATCCGTGTACCGACGGTCGCACCGGACGAGGCCGGCCTCGACGAGATCGGTCGCGCACGCGCGGTGCTCGCGAACCACCTCGTCGCGAGCACGGTCGGCGCCGAGCGGCCGGCGCACGCCGATCTCGTGCGCTCGCTCCGCCTCCTGTCCGACAACGGCGCCGCCGACGCCGAACGATCCGCCGACCTCGTCACCTACGGCCTCGTGTCGAGCGCGCTCGACATGGAACCGGAAGCGGCTCGGCACATCCAGCAGGCGTTCAGCGGCTCGTCGGCGCTGCGTCGCGAAGGGCTCGAGCGGATCGTCGGGCACGTCGGTATCCTCGAGGACCTTCCCGCCGACGACGCTGCGCGCACCACGTGGGTGACGGACGCGATCGCTCGGCGGCGCACCACTCGCGAACCGGACCCGCGACTGACGGCGGTGCTCGCCCTCCGTCCGGACCTCGTCCCGCAGAACCTGCGCGCCGAGGCCCAGCTCATGTATGCGAACGACCTCCTGCGCACGATCGACATCGACGGAGTCAGCTCTGCCGCCGCACCGCGCAATTCACTCAAGGCAGCGCAGCACGCGCTCGAGCTGCTCGCTGGTGCCACGGGCCCGCGCGAACGGGTCGCGGCGCAGGCGCGCGAGCTCGTCGAACGCAACCTCGACCGGATCGACGGACGGTCCAGGGGACCCGTCGCTGGCTACTCCAACTACGCCGACCACGCGGAGGTTGGCCGCGTACGCAGCGACCTGGAACTGCTCGAGCGCACGGCGGCCGTCGATGCCGCGACGCCGAACGCCACCGCCGCAGCGGCCGGTGACGGTGCAGAGCAGCTGGCCTGGTAGTCAGCAGCGCTAGTCGGTGATGCCCATGTCGACGGGCTCGAGCTCGCGCATGCGCACGTCCTTCTGCAGGCGCGTGGCGTCGCCCTTCTCGAACACGCCGGCGCCGAGCGCGCGGGTGTTGGCGAGCCCGGTCGCGATCGCGAGCGAGTAGCGCTCCTCGAGCGGACGATCGTCGAACGTCGCATGCAGCGCGCCGGCGACGAAGCAGTCGGCGAACCCGAGCTGGGAGACGGCCTCGACCGGATCGTACTCGGCGGTGTGGAACGCGATCGTCTTGCCCTGCTTGATCCGCCCCACGCAGCCGGTCGCGTGGAGGATGACGATGCTCTGGCCGCCGATGCGTGCCATCTCGTTGAGCGCGATGACGAAGTCCTCGTCGCTCGTGAACTCGTTGCCGACGAAGTCCTCGGCCTCGCGCTGGTCGATCACCGTGAGGCTCGGCTCGGCCTGCAGCGACATGCGCAGGGTCTCGGTGTCGTCGGGCTGCGTCACGACCGTGAACACGCGCTGCGGCTGGAGCCCGCGCAGGATGCGCTGGTAGATGTCGTGGCCGACGTCACGCGGAAGCGAGCCGGCGAGCACCATGCACTTGCTCGCGCGCGACAGGTAGCGCAGCTTCTCGAGCAGCAGCTCGACCTCGCGGGCCGCGACGCGCGGGCCGTACTCGTTGATCTCGGTGTGCACGCCCGATACGGGATCGATGACCGCGGTCGACGTGCGGCTCGGTTCCGCGATGCGGACGAAGTCGTTGAGGATCCCCTCGTCGGTGAGGCGCTCCACGATGTTCGCGCCGGTCAGTCCACCAGCCATGCCGGTGGTGATGACCGGCGAGCCCAGGCGCTTGAGCGCGCGGGCGATCGTCACGCCCTTGCCGCCCGGCAGCGTGATGCCGCTGGACGCGCGGTGACGGCGTCCCACCAGGAAGTTGGGGACGACCAG
Source organism: Thermoleophilia bacterium (assembly GCA_025964555.1). Classification (GTDB taxonomy): domain Bacteria; phylum Actinomycetota; class Thermoleophilia; order Gaiellales; family SKUG01; genus JAGQUL01. The sequence goes on from JAOPYQ010000020.1 coordinate 17,532, forward strand.
CGAGCGGTCCATTGCGGTGTTCAGGGTGACGGTGGTGATCATGAAGCCTGCTCCGTGAGGGAGGACCATGCATCCTCAACCTCGTCCACTCCGGACCTCCACGCGAGTCGATAATCGGACGCGTAGTCGAGGATCCTGTCGGATCGGGTGCGCGCGCGCACCGATGAACCTGCGCAGATCGGCACGGTGGCCGGGATCTGGGTGTCGTCCTGGTCCTCCGCGGCCGTCCCGACCTGGATGCGCAGTTCGCCGACTTCGTCCCCTTCGGTGACCGGCGCGGCGAGCGAACGGGGGATGACGACCTCCTGCACGAGCCGCTGCCCCACGCGGGCGGTCGTGACCAGGTCGTCGCACGCGAACACGTCGACCCGTTCGTCGCTGCGCTGCACCGGAATCGACCCGAGCGCGACGCCGCCTTCGACGACGCGCAGCTGCTGACGCAGTGGGCGCGCCCAGCCGAGCAGCGCCTTCGCGTCGGAGATCCGCGTCTTCTCGGTCGTGGACGCAAAGGTCGCGACGAGCAGCTCGCCATCGGTCTTCGCGTCGACCTGGTGGACGAGCAGCATGTAGCCGGCCGCGTCGGTGAAGCCCGTCTTGACGCCGTCCACGCCGTCGTAGGTGCCGAGCAGCGGGTTGCGGTTGGCGAGCAGGTCGAGCTTCTCGCCGTTCGGGCGCGTCAGCTGCACCTCGTCCTCGGCAACCGCCGATCGAATCGACTCGTCGCGCAGTGCCTCGCGAGCGAGCGCGACCAGGTCGACCGGCGTCGAGATGCTCGACGTGCCGGGCGTGTCGAGCCCGGTTGCGGACGCGAAGGTGGTGTCCTCGAGCCCGAGCTCCTCGGCCTTGTCGTTCATGAGCTCGACGAAGCGCGTCTCGCTGCCGTCGCCCAGGTGGTACGCGAACGCGAGGGCGGCGTCGTTGGCGGAGTACACGAGCATCGCGCGCAGCAGGTCGCGGGCGGGCCACTTCTCGCCGGCCCGGGCGTCCATGCGCGAGGCGTCGGCGGCGAGGTCGTTGACGGCAGCGGGGATGGTGACGAGCTCGTCGGGCTGGACGCGTTCGACGGCCACGAGCGCTGTCATGAGCTTGGCGAGGCTCGCGATGGGGCGCGGTGTCGTGGCTTCGACTCCGGCGATCGGCTCGTCCGTGAGCGCGTCGTACACGAGCCATCCGCGCGCGGTGACGGTTGGTGGCGGATAGGCATCGACCAGTCCGCCGTCGTCAGCCTCGTCGAGCTGGCGCGCGATGCGCGCCGACGGATCCTGGGTCGCGGCGGGCGCATCGTCGCTGGCGGTGTCATCGGCGGCCGACGCCACGAACCCGATGCCGGCGGCAAGCACGGTCGCGGTCAGCGCGAGCGCGCCGATGCGCGCGATCCCCCTGGGCAGCATGTGCGTCAGCCCTCGTCGCCCTGGTCGGCGGCGGTCTCCGTGGTGGTGGCTGCCGGATCCTGGACCGTCGGGTCGGCGGCGGCGGTGCCGTTCTTCGTCGGGTCGGGAGCGGCCGCGTCGTCGGCGCCGGCGGTGGTGTCGCCCGCGAGCGGATCGGGATTGGCGCCCGTTTCGGCCTTGTCGGCGTCCTCGCAGTCGACGGCGGACACGAGCAGGAAGGTGTCGGGCTGCAGCGTCTGCGGGTCGACGAGCGGGTTGCAGGCCTTGAGCTCCTCCTCGGTGAGCTTGAAGCGCGTGGCGATCGAGCCGAGGCTGTCGCCTGCCTTGACCTTCGCCTTGCCGCCGCGTGGCACGTCGTTGCGGTCGTCGCCCTCGGCCGCGGTCTCGGAGCCGGTGTCCTTCGCGTCGGCGCACTCCTTGAACACGCAGGACTTGCCGAGCGCGCTGAAGAACGAGATCCAGAGGATCACTGCGGCAGCTGGTGCGAGCAGCGTCCAGACGCTGTAGCGGCGTCGTCGTCGGGGGGCGCTCGAGTACGAGCGCGCGCGGTCTTCTGGATCAGGCGACGTCATGGCGCTGATACTACCGACCGCATCTCCGCTCGCGCACGCGCGCGTAGGGGATCCATGCGCTGGAGCCATCCATCGCGCCCAGCGCGGATCAGCCGATCTTGAAGCCGGTGTGCTTCTGCTGGAACTTGTGGCCGTCCTCGTTGCCGCCACCGACGTCCCAGCCGGGCGACTTCGTGATGGTGACCTCTTCGGAGCGGTTGCAGTTGTCGTAGCGGTTGAGGCTCGGGCAGTCGAGCGGCGCGCTGGTCATGTCGTCGCACGGCGAATCGTGGATGCGGCTGGAATCACCGAAGACATCCTTCTTGTACCAGTAGCCGTTCGCGCCACCGATGCCGTGCGCCGTGCCCGACATGAGCGTGAAGCCCCACCGGCCGCTTCGCTCGGCTTCGTACGCGGCGCGTTGCTTGGCGATCTCGGCGTTGTACTCGGGCGTGTCGTATTCGGGGATGTCTTCGGCGGCCCAGTCGAACCAGTTGGGCTCGAACTTGTACTCGGCCCAGGTCTCTTCCTGCGCGTTGAGCACCCAGGACTGGCGGTGGCCACAGATCTTGTAGATGAGGAAGTCCTTGGGCTTGGTGATGAAGTGGCTGATCCACCACAGCGACCCGCACCCGTCCTTCCAGTTGTAGTTGGGGATGCCGACGCCGCCGTTCAGGTGCGTGTAGCACTCGCCGTCGTCGCCGACCATGTGCGAGGAGGTGCAGCCGCCCAGTCCGCTCGTGTCGGCCCGCACCCACATGAAGGCCGGGTCGCAGCCCGCCGGGGAGTAGGTGGTGGAGACGTTGCTGATCTTGCTCGACGCGGTCTGCATCGTGACCGGGGTGTGCAGGCCCGCGGGCAGGCCGGTGATGGCGGCCGAGGTGCCGGTGGACTTGTAGCCGGCCGCCGGCTTGTGCGGCGCTTCGGGAATCGTGCCGGTCGACCAGGTCGGAACGTCGTAGGTCGGTCCCGACGGGCCGTCGGTGCGTACGGTGTAGCGGCCGAGCGGCGCGGGCTGCACGGCGAACGACGCGGTGTCGGCGGCTCCGGGCCATTCGTCCTGCGAGCGCGACTGCGAGAAGTAGTACACGTCGGCGTAGTCCTGGTATCGGCCCCACGACTGGTAGCGCGTGAAGAACTTCGACTCGTCCATGCGCTCGCCCATGTGGCCGAGCTTCGATTCGGCGACGAAGTGGCCGGTCGGCTCGTCGCAGGTCCTCGATTCGACGACGAACGCGCCGGCGTAGAACGATGCCGGGGCCTCGCACTCGGGGATCTTGTCGTCGCGCACGCGGTGCACGTCGCCCACGAAGCTGCGCTCGTAGATGAGCCGCGAGAACGTCATCTTGTAGGTGCCGGCCGCGGCGGGGTCCTGGAGCATGACGAGCGCACGGGCCGTGCGGTTGCGCTCGACCGTCGCCTGCAGGGTGCTCGGGACGTGGTGGGTCTCCCAGTTGATGCGGCCACCCGGATACGTGCTCGGCGTCACGATCTTCCACGACCCGGCCTGCAGGTCCGGGAACTTGTAGACACCCGGCGCGAGGCTCGGGTCGGACGAGCTCGTGACCGCGAGCGAGGAGGGCACCACGGGCGGGCCGTCGTACGGTTCGCCGTCGTCGACGTGCGCGAGCGAGAACGACACGCCGCTCACGGGGCGGATGCCGAGCATGCGCGACGGCGACGTCATCGCCGGCGGGATGCCCTTGAGCGACGGGAGCGACCACGGCAGGCATGCGTCGTCGCCGGCGCAGGCAGGCATGTCGGTCCAGTACGCGCCGCCGGTCTCGCAGCCGGAGATCTGGACGCGCTCGTCGATCTGGTTGTCAGCGCTGCAGAAGGCGACGAGCAGCCCGCCGTTGTCGACGGTCGTGCTGCCGTTGACGATCGACTCGACCTTGCGCGTGGGTGGCGAGCCGAGGCGTGTGGCGTCGCCTGCGGGCACGGAGATGCTGATCGCGATCTTGAAGAAGTCGTCGGCGTTCCCGTCGATGTCAGCCGCGCTGCGCTCGTCGCCGTCGCTGTCGACGCCCGTCGCGGATGCGGTCGCGACGAACGCGAACGAGTCGCCGAAGATGTCGTCCTCGAGCAGGTCCGAATCGATGATCGGCGTGAGGTTGCAGGTCTTGGCGGGGGACGTGGCCGTCGCGCGGCGGCACGACTTGACCCAGGCCTTGTCGGAGCGGATGTGCTCGTACACGCGCTCGGTGGCGGCGACCATCCGGGACTTGATGTCGCGCTTCGTCTCGAGCTTGGTGGTGCCTGCGATGGCGATGGTGATGCCGGAGATGACCACCGTCACCAGGAGGACGGCGATGATGATCTCGACGACTGTGAAGGCTGATTCGTGACGTCGCATCATCCACACTCCGCGTCATCGATGTTGGCTGCGCTCAGACACCGTGGATCGGCGTCCTTCCAGGTCGACGTCTGCCACGGGCCGGTCGTCGGGAACATCGGCGGTGCGGTCGTCAGCAGGCGAGGGTCGAACTTGTACAGGCGGGACGGGTAGCCGACCTCGGCGACGCCCCAGTTGATGCGCATGAGCGACATGTAGTGCGCGCCGAGCGAGCCGGTGAAGCTGAACGTGCCGCAGAGCGGGACGGCGCCGACCGGCGGCGCCGGGACGCGGTACTGCGGAGGCACGCCGAGCGTGCCGCTCGCGCTGACGATCGCGGCGTTGAGGCCGGCGGGGCAGTACCCCTCGTCGATGCGCGGGATGATGTCACCCTCCACCACGAGTCCGAGGATCGCGTCCGTCGAGGTGTTGGCGCCGATCATGCCGTTGCCGACGAGGTCGATCGAGGCCGAGCCGTTGACGTTGAAGCTGCCGCCCTGGTTGCCCACGCCGATCGTCAGCTGGCCACCGTTGAGCATGCCCGACAGTCGCACGTTGCCGGTGAGGTAGACGACAGCGCCGCCGACCGCGCTCACCGTGCCGAGCGAGCCGTTGGGCGAGGTCGCGGTCATCGAAGAGCCACTCAGCGTGACGGTCCAGGGGCCGGTGCCGGTGCCGCACCTCACGCGCGTGCCGCACAGCTTCGAGAGCATGGTCAGGTGGTTGGAGCCGCGCAGCAGGTCGTAGCGCTCCCCGGTCTTCTCGAGGTAGCGCGGGGTGGGGCCGCTGTCGACGATGCAGCCGCCCTTGTTCTCGATGCCGCCGACGGCGGTCGAGAAGCCTGCGCCGCCCTGGCAGTGCGGGCGGTCGGCTCCGGTGTACAGCTTCATGGGCTTCCCCGCGTCGACGAGCATGTCGACGAGGTACGCGTCCGGGTAGCCGTTGGTGTGGATGCGACCGTTGATCGTCAGTCCGTAGCCGAGGATGATCGGTCCATCGACGAGCATCTGGTAGTCGGAGAAGCGGCCGGGGCGCAGCTCCGCGCGGACGAGACGCGCATCGCCGACGACCTGGGAGTTCTGGTCGCCGGTCGCGTTCCAGGTGCGCAGGTACAGGACGAGGTTGGGCGAGTTGCCCCTGGGTGGCAGCACCGCGATGGTCTGCCACCAGCCGGTGGTGCCATCGGCCTGGTCGACGCGCATCGACCAGCGCGTGCTCGGGTTCGGCATGGTGGTGACGTCGAGGCCCTTGGCCTTGAAGTCCGTGCCGAACGTGGCGTTGCTGACGGGCTGCATACCCGGGCGGAACTGGGCGAGCTTCGTCATCGCGGCTTCGTTGAGCAGGAAGTCGGCGGTCTCGTCGGTGATGTTGGATTCGAGTGCGTACTCGTAGGAGGCGAGCGCGTGGTCGACGACCGCGACCGATGCGGCGCGCTGCGTGCGGGAGCGATTGCGCTCGTCGGAGCGGTCGAGCATCGCGAGGATCGCGGTGACCAGGAGCGCGCCGAGCACCATGAGGGCGATCGCGCCGACGATCGCGCTCGCGCGCTCGGCTCGGTGTCGGGCAGTACCGGTCATGCCGTGCACCTCAGTCCGAACTGGTAGTCGGAGGCCGTGCGGCTGCGAATCGAGATCTCGTCGAGGAGCGCGGCGTTCGCGGACGAGTCGTGCTGGATCGCGAGCGACTGGAAGTTGATGCGCACGCTGACGACGCGGTTGCGGGCCTGCGCCGACGGCGATCCCGGTACGGCGTTCGACGAGCAGTTGGAGCCGGAGGTGGTGGACACGACGTAGGTGAACAGGTTCGGCATGCCGCCGGCTCCCGGTGCGGGCGTCGCAGAGTTGGGATCGGTCATGGCGTCGTCCTCGAGCAGCGTGCCCGACCCTGCGCACTTGGCCGTGTAGGAGCGGACCTGGCGTCGCAGCGACCATCCGCCGGATGAGGCGATGAACCAGCGCACGCATTCCGGTCGTGCCCCGACGCCCGGCTCGTCGATGACGTCTGCCTGGAAGCCGATGCTCGACGGCGTGGCCTCGGTGATGTCGCGCCAGTCGAGCAGCTTGCCGGTCGCCACGTCGGCCACGTCGCCGTTGGTGTCGATCGCGTCCTGGAGCTCCGACGGCGAGATGATCGGTCCCGATCGGCCCTCGGCTCGAGCCACGCGCAGGTCGGTGCCGAAGCGATCGGCGGCCTCTGCGGCTTCGGCCATGCCGTCGGACTGGGCCTTGGAATCGGTGTAGCCGCCGAAGCCGTCGGTGACGCCACGAACGATGATCGCCGCGACGATGCCGAGCAGGATCATGCCCACGACGAGTTCGATCATCGTGAACGCACGCTCACGTGCGAGCTTCGCCCGACAGGGGCTCGCAACGCGCATGCGGATAGTGTCGATGCTGTGGGCAGTCATCCCTCGGGTGATCGGCACGACGCGCGAATTCGTGAGTCCGGATTCCGGGAAAGTCCGACGGCCGTACTTCAGGAAATCGCCGAATGGCCGACACAGGTGTGCGTGACGCATCCGCAGACATCCGTCCACAGGCGCGAGGCCGCCATCGGCATGGTCGAGATGATGGTCGTGCTGCTCATCATCGCCATCATTTCCGCGGTGGCGTTCCAGAGCGTGAAGGGTGCGCGGACCTCCGGCGGGCGGAGCGAGGCGATCGCAGCGGCGACGCGGTACGCCGACGCGGTGGACCGCTTCCAGCAGGAGCACGGCCGGCAGCTGCCGAAGATCGGCACGCCGACGTGGCCCGTGGCGGATGAAGGCCCCGTGCATCGGCTCGTGATCGGCTCCGCAGCGCCGATCGTCCGCCCCTATCTCAAGGGTTCCCGGGCACCGGAGATCATGTCCAAGGGGCCATTGACCGGCGCGTCCATCGTGCAGGCCGCGGGGTCGTGCCCGTCGCCGCCCGCCGAGGGTGGACTGCTCGTGTTCCGCGTCGGTCCGGCACCGAACGCCGCGTGTGGCCCGGCGCTCACGACACCCAACCAGTTCAGCATCGGTGTCGCCTGGCACGGCGAGTACGTCTGCACGGCAGGCGACGTTCCAGCAGCCCGTCGCTGCTAGATCGCGGTCAGAATCGCCGTCAGGCAGGCGTCGAGCTGCGAACCAGCGACGCGGCGAGCTGCGCGGCAGCTCCCGCGACCGCATGCCGGAAGGCAGGCGTGTCGCACGGCTCGGTCGGCAGGACCGAACGCGCCGCGACGATGAGCGATGTCGGCGACCCCGAGCGAGCATCCGCGATCGAGCCGAGGTCATCGACCGATCCACCCTGTGTCCCGATGCCCGGCAGCAGTAGCGGCGCGTTCGGCAGCAACGTGCGGGCCTGGGCCAGCAGCTCGGGTCGGGTCGCTCCCACGACCGCGCCGACCACGCCGCCGCCCACGCGATCGTCGACCGCTGCAAGCTCGGATGCGAGCAGTTCCCACCATGCGCGCCCGTCCGCGAGCGGTGCGGACTGCAGCAGCGCCGCGCCCGGGTTCGACGTGTGCAGGAGGGCGTAGAGCGCGGTGTGGCGCTCGGCGGCGATGCGGGCCATCGCCTCGAGCGCGTCGATGCCGACCGATGCGTTCACGGTGAGCGCGTCGACGCCCATGCCGTTGGATGCGTCGTCGCCGAGCCACGCGTCGGCGTAGGCGGTGGCGGTGTGGGGCACGTCGCCGCGCTTGGCGTCGAGCACGACGAGCAGCCCCGCGGTGCGGGCGAACTCGATCGTGCGTTCGAGCGCGCGCATGCCTGGCGCTCCGGCAGCCTCGTACCACGCGATCTGCGGCTTCACCGCGGCGGCGTGATCGCGCGAGGACTCGATGACGAGACCGGCGAAGCGTTCGATGGCACCTGCGCGGGTCGTGCGACCGGCACGGCCTCGAGCTCCGAGCGCGATCCCGTCGAGCAGCGCGAGCGAGTCGGGGGACGGGTCGATGCCGATGCACGCTGCCAGGGGCGCGTCGCCGGCGCGGCGCGCGAGTCGCTGCACGTAGGACGCTCGTCGCGCGCGCTGGGGCACGTCGATCGCGAGCTGCATGGCCGGATCGGTGGAGGAGTCGCTCATGCCGGCACCTCCGTGCCGAGGCCGGCATCGAAGGCCGCGTCAAGGTCGGCCGCGTCGAGCAGCGCGTGCAGCTGGACGCCCGCTGCGGCGAGCGCCTCGCGGCCACCGCCGTCGCGATCGAGCACGCACAGGGCGTGGGTGACGACGATCCCGGCGTCGCGCAGGACCTCGAGCGCGTCGATCGCTGCGCCGCCGCTCGTGACGACATCCTCGACGAGGACGGCGCGCTCACCGGTGGCGATCGGGCCCTCGATGCGGTTGGCGGTGCCGTAGGCCTTGGCGGCGCCGCGCACGATCGCGAAGGGCAGCCCGGTCTCGAGCGCGAGTGCGGCCGCGAGCGGCACGGCGCCGAGTTCGGGGCCGGCGATGCGCACGGCGTCAGGGGCGACCTGCGCGAGCGTCGCGGCCAGGCGCGTCGCGACGGGGCCGAGCAGAGCGGGGTCGCACGTCACGCGGTACTTGTCGAAGTAGCGGTCGCTCGTGGCGCCGGAGCGGAGCGTGAACTCACCACGCAGCAGCGCGCGGTCGAACAGGGATACGACCAGCGGATCCACGGCGGGCGAGGTCGCTTCCGGCGAGGTGGCGTCAGGCGCCACGGACGATGCCGACGGCTTCGGTCCCGAGCTCCACGAGCGTCGTCGCCTGCGGCGAGTGCTCGGGCAGCGAGACCATGCTGCCGTCTTCGAAGTAGAGGCCGACGTGTGGTCGGCGACCATCCTGGCGACGCTTGATCACCCAGGCGGCAGTGGCGGACGCGGTCGTCAGCAGCAGTGCTGCGGCGACGCTCTTCTTGCGACGGCTCACGACTTCCTCCTTCGCCAGCGCTGCGGCTGCGACCCGGCGTCGCCGCTCGCGGTCGCGGTGCCACCGTCATCGTCGCCGGAACTCGTCGGTTCGGCGCTCGCGTCGGCGTCGGCGTCATCGCCGGTCGAGGTGGTGGTCGAGGTCGCGGATTCGGTCTGCACGACCGTCACCTTCGCCACGCCGTTGGGGGAGGCGAGCTCGGCAGGTCCGTTCGCGGATCCCGATTCGCGCACCGTTCGAAGCGCCGTCTTGAGGTCGTAGAACACGAGCCCGACGGTCGGGTCGGCGTCGGTCACGGCCGCGACGATCCAATTCGCGTCGGCCACGACGAACACGTGGCCGTCGGGCGTGGCGACTTCGACCTGCGAGACCGGCTCACGGCCGAGCTCGCGACGTGCCTGCTCGGCCGCCTCGACGATCTTGACGCAGGTGGTGGCGAGTCGGTCGGCCACTCGATCGCTGGAAGCGGGTGCGCTCGCGAGGAGCCTTCCGCCGTCACGTTCGAGGATGACCGCCGCATCGACCTGGGGCGAGACCTCCAGCAGCTCCTCGAGGGCGCGGCCGGCGGCACTGGGCACGGAATCCTTGGACATGGGGCGAGCCTACCCCACGCGCGCATCCGCGAACACCCGCAGAGCCGGGAACGGGAGCGCGGTCGGTAGGATCGCTGGTCGTGACGCCCGTCGAGCACATCGAGGACGAGCCGCCCGGCCCGACGCTGCTGCGCCGAACGTGGGATCGCGCCGTCTACCTCATCTGGAACCAGATGATCCTGACCCAGCATCCTGCGTGGGAACGGTTCTTCGCGCGTCGCTGCCCGCACCTCGCAGGCATGATCGCCTACTTCGGCGTGCTGTCGATCATCCCGGCGGCGTTCCTGTTCCTGTCCGCGCTCGCGGTGGCGGGCGCGCTCGAGAACCAGGGCTGGATCGTGGAGCAGCTCCAGTTCGCGATTCCCGAGCAGGGCGCGAACACGATCGTGAAGACGGTCGAGAGCCTGCGCGAGAACTCCGGCTCCCTTGGCGTGATCGGCATCCTCGGCCTGATCTGGTCGACGACCAACTTCTTCAGCTGCATCGAGAGCGCGCTCAACATCATCTACGGGGTCAACAACCGCCACTTCATCTTCCAGAAGGCGTGGGTGCTGTTCCTCATGCTGGCCGCGCTCGTGGCGATGGTGATCGGCACGATCCTGGTGGCGGTCGCGCTGCCGCTCATCCGCCGCTTCGACGCGACCGCCGAACGCGCCCTGCACGTCCCGATACCCGACAGCGGCGTGACGATCTTCATCTCGATCTTCGTGGCGTTCTTCTTCTTCCTGAGCTGCTACCGGTTCCTGCCGAACGCCGCGATCTCCACCCGCGACGTGTGGCGTGGAGCGCTCATCGCGGCCGTCGCGTTCGAGGGCTCGATCCAGCTGTTGCCGCGCTGGGTCGGCGCCGATCGCGGTGGCGTCGTCATCACCGCGTTCGCAGGAGCCTTCATCGTGCTCATCTGGTTCTACGTGATGGCCTTCATCCTGCTCGTCGGCGGGGTGTACAGCTGGTGGTGGCGCGAGAAGCAGCGCCTGCGCGCAGCGGGCCATCCGGTCGGCGGCGCCTGAGCCGTCGAGCTCAGCAGCCGAAGCGGCGGAAGTCCTCGGTGGCTTCATCGCGCACGGACGGCGCGAGCGAGTCGTAGATCTCGCACGGCTGCCACGGATCGATGCGGTCGCCGTCGTCGACGGCGGGCTCGGGCTGGAGCCAGTACGCATCCACGAGCGCACGCCCCGACGCGGCGAGTTCGCGCACGCGCCACTTCGCGCGGTTGCCCACCTCGTGGTCGGCGTCGGGGATCGAGTAGCCGGTCGCATCGATGCCCGCGGCGCGACACGTCACGAGCGCGCGATCCACGTGGAAGGCGTTGGTGACGACGACCGCGTCGGTGATGCCGAACACCTCCTTCGCACGCACGCAGCTGTCCCAGGTGCGTCGTCCGGCGTAGTCCACGGCGACGAGCTCGGGGCTGACGTTCGCCTGCTCGATCGCGTAGCTGCGCATCACGGTCGGCTCGTCGTGGTACTCCGTGGTGTTGTCACCACTCATCACGAGCATGTCGACGCGCCCTGCCTCGAGCAGCTGCACGGCGCCGTCGATGCGCTCGCGCAGCAGCTTGGTCGGCTGCTCGCCGATGACACCCGCACCGAGCACGATCGCAGCGCGGCGCTCGGACCCGGAGAGCCTCGGCAGGTCGCTCGGCGTGTGGGCGACCTCGCCGCGCGCGAGCACGAACGTCGTCACTCGCGGGGCGACCGCTCCCGCCAGCGCAAGCATCACGACGAGCCACGCCGCGCGACGCAGCCACCGGACCGAACGTGATCGGCCCCGTCGACTGACATCGGCGTGCGGCGTCACGCCGAGATCGTCGCGGCCGCGATCGAGCAGGCTGTCAGCCACCGGTGTCACGCGGGCGTCAGCAGCCTCGTCTGGAGCTCACGCGCGGCGCGTGCGCGATGGGACATGCCGGCCTTCACGTCCGAGCCGAGCTGCGCGAACGAACGGTCGTGGCCCTCGGGAATGAACACGGGGTCGTAGCCGAAGCCGCCATCGCCGGCAGGCTCGTGGGCGATGCTGCCCTCGACGAACCCGGTCGCGTGCGTCTCGACCCCGTCGGGGGAGAGCATCACCAGCACGCACGCGAAGCGCGCGCTGCGCAGCTCCGCATCCGCGAACCGTTCGAGGCGTCGCAGCAGCAGGCGAACGTTGCCGTCGTCGGTGGCGTCGTCACCCGCGAAGCGCGCGCTGTGCACACCCGGGGCGCCGTCGAGCGCATCGACGATCAGCCCCGAATCGTCTGCGACGACCCAGCGGTCCGGATACATGGCCGCGCCTGCGTGCGCCTTGATCCGCGCGTTGTCGAGGAACGTCGTCCCGATCTCGGGCGGCAGGACCGTTCCGAGCGGCAACGGCTCGAGGGTGAACTCGGTCAGCAGGTCGCCGAGCTCGAGCACCTTGTGCGCGTTTCCGGTGCAGACGACGGCTGATCGTTCGGGCGCGACGGAGTTCATGCACCCATGGTACCCGCAGCGTCGGGTGGGCACGCAGGTTCCCTGATCAGGCCGTCGATTCGCTCGATGGCCTAGCGACCGGTTCAGCCAGCGACGGCGGCGTGCTGGAGCACGCGAATCTGCTCGCAGCCGGCGAGGCCGAGGTCGAGCATCGCGTCGAGCTGCTCGCGCGTGAACGTGGCGCCCTCGGCGGAGGACTGCACCTCCACGAGCTGGCCGGTGCCGGTGGCGACCAGGTTCATGTCGACGTCGGCGGTGGAGTCCTCGACGTACTCGAGGTCGAGCCGCGCTCCGCCGGCGAGCATGCCGATGCTCACCGCCGCCACGGTGTCGACGATCGGGGATTCCTCGATGAGGCCCTCCTCGGCGAGGCGCTGGCAGGCCATCTGCAGCGCGACGAACCCGCCGCTGATCGCCGCGCAACGCGTGCCGCCGTCGGCGTCGATGACGTCACAGTCGATCGTGACGAGCCGCTCGCCGAGCGATTCCATGTCCACGACGGCGCGCAGGCTGCGGCCGATGAGGCGCGAGATCTCGATCGTGCGGCCGTCCATCTTGCCCTTGCGCGAGTCGCGTCGGCGGCGCTCGCCGGTCGCGGCCGGCAGCATGTCGTACTCGGCGGTGACCCAGCCCTTGCCCTTGCCCGCCATCCAGCGCGGAACCTGCTCCTCGACGCTCGCGGCGCACAGCACGCGCGTGCCGCCGCACTCCACCAGCACCGACGCGTAGGCGTTGCGCGTGAAGCCGGGCGTGAAGCGCATCGGGCGCAGCGCGTCGTGCGCGCGGCCCTTGGGGCGCGGGACCGGATGCGTGGGAACGGCAAGCGTCGTGTCGGTCGCGGCGGTTTCGGGCGTGGTGGTCACGGACATTTCTCCTCGGCATGCATGGGCGGCAACGCCGGCATGCTACCGGCAGCGCGATGCGGCCGGCGGGCGATGCACGAAGGAGTACGACATGGCGGAGTCGCGCAGCGAATCCCAGGCGCAGATGGGGGGACCGGCGTCGGTGGCGTCGGCGCTGCACGTGCTCGACCGGCACGCCCGCACACTGGTGGGCCTCGCACTGGCCCAGCACTCGGTGCAGGGCGGCGACATCGCCGAGGGCGTCGTGGAGCTCCACGACCGTCTCTCCCAGCTGCTGCACGCGATCTCGCTCGAGCACGGCACCGACGCGATGTCGACGGCTGCCGAGTACGCGGCCCGCGCCCAGGAAGCCGGTTCGCTGTACCCGGGCGACGAGCTCGAGACGTTCCTGCGCGACGTCGCTGCAGGCGTGCGCGCCACGGCGAAGGACCTGACGAAGTCCACGCCGTTCGGGTCGTAGGACCCCCGGCGCGATCGCAGCCCCTTCGCCGCGATGCGTTCGATGAGCGAAGGACCTCGAGATTTCGTCGACTCGAGCGCGTGTCGCTGTCTGGACCGGGTAGATTGGACCGACCGGTCCATACATCGGTAGCGGCGGGGGCACATGCGCAAGTGGTACACAGACGATCGTGGCAGCGACCAGTCCGCTGCGTGGATCGACGCGCTCTACGACCGTGTCGGTGATGGCGCCTGGCGCCTGGCCCGACGGTCGTTGGACGATGACGCCGCAGCTGCAGAGCTGGTCGTTCGCGCATTCCGCGAGTTCCTGGATTCCGGTGGTCGCGACGACGTCGAGCTGTTGCGGTGCGTGCTCGACCACGTGAAGCAACACCGTTCCGAACGGCTGTCAGGTCGCCCGCGCGCCGAGCGGCGGACGTCCACCGACGTGCGTGACGCGTTCGAGCTGATCTACGTCGGCGGGGCTCGGATCACCGACGTCGCCCAGCTCACCGGCTGCAGTGTCGGCGAGCTGTCGCGGCGGCTGATCGACTCCGTTCGCGACCCCCAGCTGGCCCAAGCCCGCTGATGGGAAGGTTGGCCGAGGTTCTTCGTGTAGCAGCGTGCACTCCGGGCACGACCAGCTGACATGGACGACAGATCCAGCAATCCGCCAGCGCAGGCGACACGGCGTGCAGGTTCGCTCGATTTTCGACGGCTGTTCGAGGCCGCGCCCGCGCCGTATCTGGTCCTTGATCCGGACCTGACGATCGTCGCCGTGAGCGACGCGTACCTGCGCGCGACGATGACCCGACGCGACGAGATCGTGGGCCGGGGGATCTTCGACGTGTTCCCGGACAACCCGGACGATCCCGACGCGACCGGTGAGCGCAACCTTCGCGCATCGTTCGATCGCGTCCTGATCGACGGCGTGACGGACGTGATGGCGACGCAGAAGTACGACATCCGCCTGCCCGTGGATCAGGGAGGCGGGTACGAGGTTCGGTACTGGGGGCCCGTCAACTCACCCGTGTTCGCCGACGACGGCAGCGTCACGTTCGTCATTCACCGCGTCGACGACGTCACCGACCTCGTGAGGTTGCAGGAGACGGGCGCGCGCCTCGAGCAGGACCTGGAGCTGGTCCGTGAACCGGCCCGGGTCGCGGCCGCGGAGTACCGTCGTGCGCTGCTCGACTACACGCAGCTGGTGCGTCACAGGCTTGCGAACCCGCTCACTGCGCTCACGGCAGGCGTGATGACGCTCCGCGACCTCGACGACTCCATGGACGACGGGACACGCCAGGAGATCCTGGAGGCGATGATCGAGACCGCGAACCGGCTCGAGCGGGCGGTGCTGCACCCCGAGCTGGACACCGGGGTCGAAGGGGGACTGCAGGTGATTCCCGACGTGTCGGGGGAGCTCACGGGCCTCATCGAGGTGGTCGCCGTCAAGAGCGAGCAGCACTCGCGTGAGATCAACGAGCGCATCGTCGCGCAGGTCGAGGGATTCGGCGCCCGTACCGTCGAGGTCTTCTGCGAGTGCTGGGCCCCGCAGTGCAAGGGCACGATGATGATGCCGCTGCGCGAGTACTTCACCATCCACCAGGACGAGTCTCGGTTCGTGATCAGCCCCGGGCACGACCTGCCCTCGATCGAGGACGTCGTTGATCGGCGCGAGGACCGATGGGTGGTCCAGAAGAAACCCGACGCACTGCGTGCGGCCGACGATTCGTGATCAGTCGGCAGCGTGGAGGCGCAGGTGCACGAGCGCCGCGTCGAGCGCGATGCGCAGCTGGGCCGGGTCGCGCCTGACCTGGGTCAGCACGAGACCGCCCTGCACTGCGGCCATGGTCGACGTCGCGAGCCGAGCAGTGTCGCAGTCCGCCCGCAACTGGCCGGACGCTCGCATCGAGGCGAGGCCCGTCGCCAGACGAGCTTCCCACGCATCGAAGGATTCGATGAGCAGGCGGCGTGACGGCTCGTCGCGGTCTGCGAGGGCTCCCGTCAGCGACGCGAGCGGGCATCCGCCGCGCGCGTCGAGGGTGACCTGCAGCTCGACGAGGCAGTCGAACCATCGCTCGATCGCGTCCCAGTCGGCGAGCTCGGCCATGAGCTCGGCCTGGACCTCGAGGACGTTCGCGCCCGTCGCGGCGACGGCCGCGCGGACGAGGTCGTCGCGGTCGGTGAAGTAGTGGTACAGCTGGCCCTTGCTGGCACCAGCGACCGTGAGCACCTGGTCCAGGCTCATCGCGGCGACGCCGCGTTCGGCGATCGCGCTCGTCGCCGCCCGCACGATCCGTTCACGGGTAGCGATGCCCTGAGCTGTCAGCTGGCGTTCCTGCACGTACGCAGCGTACTCCGCTCCGGCGTCATGTGCGCCGAAAACGCTGCGCATTGCACGTGCCGAGGCCGATTCCGCGCTTCGCTAGACTTGCAGGGATGGATTCCGCTGCCCCGGACGCTCCCGCCCGATCCGCCCTGACGACCGACGCCCTCGAGGCGGCGGTTCGCACG
The DNA here is from genome assembly GCA_025964555.1 of Thermoleophilia bacterium. Lineage (GTDB taxonomy): Bacteria > Actinomycetota > Thermoleophilia > Gaiellales > SKUG01 > JAGQUL01. Next base: position 33,526 of record JAOPYQ010000020.1, read on the forward strand.
GCATTGGCGGGCGCCTACGCGCTGCCGATCGTGGTCGCGCTCGACGACGCGGAGCGCATCGCGGTGCTCGCCGGCAAGCCGCTCGAGCTGGCTCGAGGCGTCGTGGGCGAACTCCACGGCGCTGACGCGGCAGCCCGCATCGTCGAACTGGACTACGCGACCCTGCCGTGGTTCGCGGTGCCGGAGACGGGCCTGCGCCTGTGGCGCCAGCACGGCCGCGAGGCCGCCGACGGCGAACTCGTGACCGAGCTCGAGGCGGGAGATCCGCCGGTGCAGGTCGTCGCCGTCATCGAGGACGCCTGGACGCTGCTGCGCCTCGCCGACGGCGCGCAGGGCTGGGTGTCGCAGGACGGTCGCGGGCTGGACCCCGCCGATGCGCCGCGCGACGAGCTCGCGGACGGCGCGCTGGTGGACGTCGACCGGTTCATCGAGACGGCCGAGTCGTTCGTCGACGTGCCCTACGTGTGGGGCGGCACGACCGACGCCGGCGTGGACTGCTCCGGACTCGTGCAGCGTGCCGCCTGGCGCGCAGGTGGGTGCTGGCTGCCGCGCCACTCGCGCGCGCTGCTGACGGTCGGCGCCCGAGTCGCCCCGTCCAAGCTCGAGCGTGGCGACGTGCTCGTGCTGCAGCGCGACCCCAAGACGTACGAGGCCGAGCAGCGTGCACAGCTCGAAGCGCTCGCAGGCGACGAGCAGCGCACGGGCGCGGTGCCGTCCCACGGCCCCGCGATCCATCCGATGCACGTGGCGATCGCGCTGTCGGCCGACGAGGTGCTGCACGCGAGTCGCGACGCGATGCGCGTCACCCACGAGCCGCTCGCGTCGCTCAAGCAGCGCTACCGCGTGCTGGGCGTGCGGCGTCTGGGTGTCGACGCATGAGCCACGGCCTCGTCACCGACGCGCCGATCACGCGCGACGCGCTCCTCGCGCTGCGCGACCAGCCGGTCCACATCGTCGGCGGAGCCAGCGCAGAGGGCATCGCGGTGCTGCGACTGCTGCTGGCGTTCGAGTTCACGAACGTCATCGTCCACGACATGCGCCCCCGCGAGGAGCTGCGCAAGGCATTTCGCACCACGCACGGCGCCTTCTCGCGCCAGGAGCAGGACGCGCTCTGGGCGACGCTCGAGCCGATCCTCGACAACGGTCGGTACGACGGGCACTACCTCGACGGCATCGGTGCAGCCGCGCTCGTGGTGCTCGGCCAGGGCTGGTACCTCGTTCCGCAGAATCGCGAGCGCATCGTCGCGTCCGTGCCCGCGAGCGCGCGCCTGACGAGCATGGTCGACCTGTACTTCGCGCTGCATCGCGGCCCGATCGCGGGCATCACCGGCACCAATGGCAAGTCGACGACCGTCGCGCTCGTCGAGCACCTGCTGCGCACCGCGAAGGTGCGCCACCGCACCGCGGGCAACGAGCGCTCGAGCCGCCAGTTCCTGCCGGAGATCGACTCGGTCCAGGCAGGCACCTGGGGCCTGCTGGAGATCTCCAACCGCCAGCTGCTGCAGACCTCGCGCAGCCCGCAGGTCGCGGCAATCACCGCGCTGACGCCCGACCACCTCGACGAGCACGGCGGCCTCGCCGGCTACGAGGCGAGCAAGGCGCGGCTGTTCGCGCACCAGCACGCGAAGGACATCGCGATCGCCAACGCCGACGACGCACAGGCGCTCCGCGCCGCGTCGCTGTCGCCGGCGGCCGCCGCCGGTCGCCTGGTGCGCTGCGGCACGGGCGACCATGCATCGCCCAGCGTGACGTGGCGCGACGGCGTCCTCATCGCGCAGGACGTCCCGACCCAGGACGGCGACGGCGTGCGTGACGGCACGTTCGTCGTCGCGACGGCGGGCGACCTGCAGCTGCCGGGCGTGCACAACCGTCGCAACGCCGCCGTCGCGGTGGCCGTGGCGCTGGCGTGTGGCGCCGACTCCACGTCGATCGCGGCGGGACTGCGCACCTTCCGCGGCAAGGCGCTGCGGCTGCAGCAGCTCGAGGAGGTCGGTGGCGTCAGCGTGTGGAGCGACATCAAGTCGACCACGCCCGAAGCCACGGTCGCTGCGCTCGATGCGCTGTCGGGGCGTCGCGTGGTGCTCATCGCAGGTGGCGACGACAAGGGCCTCGACTACGGCCCGCTCGCGCAGGCGATCGTCACGAGCGGAGCACGGACGCTCGCCGTTCCGGGCAGCGCGACCGACAAGCTCGAGCGCGAAGTCGCCCGCATCGACGCATCGACGCCCGACACGTTCCGGCGCGTGGACGACCTCGAGCAGGCGCTCGACCGGGCGTTCGAGCTGGCCGCGTCCGGCGACTGCGTCATCGTTTCGCCCGCCGCAGCGGGGTTCTGGACGAGCCAGCTGCAGGGTGGAACTTCCCTGCGCAGCCTCGTGCGGAAGCGCGCGACCGTATCCAAGGAGCCACACCAGCCATGACCATCATCGCCACCTGCCCCGTCTGCGACGAGGACATCGACCTCGACGACGACGTCGAGCTGAGCGAGGTCGTGGTCTGCGCGAGCTGCGAGCGCGAAGTCGAAGTCGTCTCGCTCGACCCGCTCACGCTCGTGGAGTGGGAAGAGGAAGAGAAGTAGCGTCGGGATGACCGACCGCGGCATCTGGGCGTCGCCGACGCCCGCGGCGAGCGACGTACCCGATGCGCGTCGCCGCACGCTCGGCGAAGGCGCCACCCCGCTCGAGCGCAGCGACGCCGATCCGCGGCTGCTGCTCAAGCGCGAGGACCGCAACCCCACCGGCTCGCACAAGGACCGTGCTGCGGCGTACCAGCTCGCGTCGGCAGCGGCGCGCGGCGACCGGGCAGTGACGATCTCCTCGTCCGGCAACGCCGCGATCGCCACGAGTCGGTATGCGGCGCTGCACGAGCTGCCGGCGGTGGTCTTCGTGCATCCCGCGACTGACCCGGCGAAGCTCGCGTCGATCGACGGGACGACCACCACGCTCGTCGTCACCGAGCGCGCGATCAACGGAGCCAAGCACCTCGCGCGCGAGCTGCGCATCCCGAACCTGCGCCCGTCGACGAACGACGAATCGCTCGTCGGCTACGCCTCGCTCGGCGAGGAGCTCGCCCACGAGCTGCCGGAATCCATCGACACGCTCGTGATCTTCGCCACCAGTGGCGCGACCGCGATCGCAGTGGCCGACGTGCTCGCCCGCACGCGTCCCCGCGTGCAGGTGCACGTGGTGCAGGGCGAGGGAAACACGGGCCTCGTGGCTCCCGAGCGGGAGATCACCGACCAGGGCGCACACGGTGCGGCGGCAGGTCGACTCGGTGTCAGGCGCAGTCGGCGCGGCCGCGAGCTGCGCGCGGCGATCGAGGCGACCGGCGGCGCGGGTCACGTTGCGACTGCCGAAGATGTCAGTCGAGCTCGCGAGCTGCTCGCTGCCGACGGCATCGATGTCAGTGACGAGAGCGCCGCGAATGTCGCGATCGCCCAGCAGCTCGCCGATGCCGGTCGTCATCCGTGCGTGATCGTGAGCGGATCCCCGGCCGGCAGCTCCGGCTTCGCGCCGCATCGCATCGAGGCGGATGACGAACACCAGGCGATGGCAGCGGTGCTCGAACGTCTCGGCTGACCTCGAACGCGCCGGCGATCAACGCAGGCGGTTGCGCCCTGCTTCCTTCGCCAGGTACGCCGCGCCTCGGGCGCCGAACAGGTGGAACTCGTAGCGCTTGAGGGCACGTCGATCGATCGCGGTCTGCACCTTCGCGGTGATCCAGCGCACCGCGAAGCTCGGAGCGTAGGTCCCGGCGCGCACGGTGGTGTCGTCGGGCTTCACGCCGTCGATCGCCACCGCGCAGACCTCGGCGTGGCCGCGCACGTCGGAGTACCGCATCGGTGCGAACGCATGCTCGTCACCCGCGATGTAGGTGCGCGCCGACTGCTCGCTCGAGGCTCGCAGCTCCGCGCCGTAGGCCGTGACGCCGAAGTAGGGCTCCAGGTAGCCGGAGGGTGTCTTCACGGGCTTGTAGCCGTGCACGAGCGGCACGAACGGGGTGGGCCAGGACCCGGGCGTGATGAGCGGCGTCCACTCGGTCGTGGTGCCGTCGAGCAGGCTCACGGCCTGCGCCTTGGTGAGGCCGCTCGCACACACCGGATTGCTCGGGTGCACGACCAGGACCTCGGCCTCGTACCAGAGCACGCGCTGCTGGAAGCGCAGCAGCTCGGCAGCCTTGAGCGCCCGATCGATGAGCGCACCCGTGCCCGGCTCCGCTGCGGACTGCAGCACCGCGCGTTCGTTCACCGCGTTGCCGCTGAAGTTCGACCACGTCACGATCCACTTGATCCGGCCCTGCGTGAAGCGATCGACTGAGGGCGCGATCCGGAAGAGGTTGCCGCCGTCCTCCTCGAGGCGGGGCGGGACCGTCGTCGAGACCTGCCACTGGTCGCGCTTGGTGACGAAGGTCGTCGCGGCAGTCGCGGAGGTCGCGAACATCGAGGCGACGGCGAGCGCCGCGACGACGACGGCACAGGAACGAGACGTAGATCGCGCGAGGAGAGCCATGCGCGAAGTGTAGATCAGCGCGGTGCGTGCTCGCGAGCCCAGCGGCGCACCGTGCACGAGAACACCGACCGGTCGCCATCGCGCTCGTACCAGACGCGTCCGCCGTTCGCCGCGGCGAGCCCGCGAACGATCGACATGCCGAGGCCTGTCCCGGGCTGGGCATCGGTGCCCGGTCCGCGCGTGAAGCGCTCGAACAGGCGCTCGCGAAACGAGGGGTCGACGCCGTCTCCGTGATCGATCACCTGCACCTCGATGCGCGCACCCTGCTCGATCTCGCGCACGTCGATCACGTACGGAGCGCGCCCGTACTTCACCGCGTTGGTGAGGAAGTTCACCACGATCTGCGTGAGGTGCTCCTGGCTGCCCACGGCCACGAGCGACGTATCGCAGCGCACGGCGACGTCGTCGATCCCGGCGAGCTCGACCGCCTCCTCGATCGCGGTGACGACCGGGTAGGGGTCCTCCGCGACGATGAGCGAGCCGGCGTCCAGGCGCGACTGCATGAGCGTGTCGTCGACCACGTTCGACAGTCGGCGGCCCTGCGTGCGGATGATGCGCAGGAACTCGAGGCGCCGCGCCTCGTCGAAGCGCTCCCAGTGTTCGAGCAGGGTGTCCGCGAACCCGACGATCGAGGTGAGGGGCGTGCGCAGCTCGTGCGAGGCGGTGGCGACGAGCGCGTCGCGCAGCCGATCGAGCGACGTGCGTTCGGTGATGTCGAGCGCCGTCGCGACGAGGTGGCTTCGCGAGGCCCCCTGACGGGACGTCATGCGACCTGCGTGCAGCACGACGCGCTCGTCGGTTCCGCGATGCAGCCGGTGCTCGACGGAGAAGCCTCCGTCGCCGGCGAGCGTGGCGTGGATCGAACGTTCGAGCGCCTCGCGATCGTCCGGGTGGACGTGCTCGAGGATGACGTCGAGGCTGGCGGTCGGCTCGGGTCCCACGCGGAACACGCGCTGGAATTCGGCAGAGGTGCGGATCAACCCGTCGCGTTCGTCCCACTCCCAGCTGCCGAGCTGCGCGATCTCCTGTGCTTCCTCGAGGGCCGAGGCGCTGCGCTGCAGCGCCAGTCGCGACGCGTCGCGTTCGAGCAGCAGCGCGGCGAGCACCAGGTTGCCGATCGCTGCGGTGGCGAGGATCGCCTGCACGGCGAGCACCGAGGCGGTGCGGTCGAGTCCGAGTTCCGGCAGGACGTTCGGGTCGGCGATCTCGTACGAGACGGCCACCACGGTGGCGAGCAGGATGGTGCCCGACGCGCCGATCACGCCAAAACGCAGCGCCCCCCAGACGAAGAGCGGATACAGCAGGACGGTCGCGTACGGGTGCGATCCGTCGAGCATGTACGAGCTGGTCAGCACCACCGACAAGAGCAGGATCGATGCCTCGAGGAGGCGCGAGGCTCGGTGTTCGATGTCGCGTCCCCGGGCGATGAGCGCGAGCACGAGCGGCGCGATGAGCACGACCGCGAGCACCACCGATGCCCAGAAGAGCGCCCACTCGCGCAGCGCGCCGTCGAGGTCGACGCCGTCCGCCACCAGGAAGGCACCGACACCGATCGTCGAGCTGACCGTCGCCCCGATCGCGATCGCGACGAGCAGCACGAACGCGTCACGCACGCGGCGGATGCTGTCGCCCATGCCGAGTCGGCGCACGATCGTCACCGCCACGAGCGGCTCGATCGCGTTGCCGATCCCCAGTGCGATCGCGACCCCGGGCGGGATGCCGATCGTCACCGAAACGAGCGCCTCGCCGATCCCGACGCCGAGCGCCATCCACGGCCCCCAGCGAAGGACGGCCACGAGCGCGATGCCCGCGGGGACCCAGATCGGCGTGAAGTGGTCGTCGATCGCGACCTCCGTCCCGAGCCGCGCGGCCGCCATGTACAGGAACCCGACCAGCGCCACGCGCAGGGCGAGGTGCGTCGACGGTGCGCCGTCGCGAGGTGTCGAGGTCGGTCCCACGGTTGGATAGTGCCCGATTCGTCCAGACCGCGTCCTCAGGGTGCGTCGTCTGCGGATTCGCGCATCCGCGCGAGATTGCTCGCCGCCGACCTCGCTGCGTGGCTAGGATGCCGTGAACGCACATTCCTCCGTCCAAGGATCGAGCCACATGGCCACAGCAACCGAGCAGCCGTCGTCCCGCAACGCAGTCCTCGACGTGGAGGTCCCGCGCGGCCTCAAGGGCGTCAAAGTCGCCCAGACGTCGATCGGCAACGTGCGTGGCCAGGAAGGCTTCTTCCACTACCGCCAGTACGACGCCACCGAGCTCGCCAAGAAGCGCACGCTCGAGGACATCTGGCACCTGATGCACGAGGGTGAGCTCCCCAAGACGCAGGCCGAGAGCGACGCCTACCGCGCGCAGGCCGGCCAGCTTCGCCTCGCCGCATGGACCCAGGTCGAGCAGCTCGTCCCCGGCCTCGTCGCCGGTGCCGACAAGGACAAGCTCGACGTGCTCGGCACGCTGCGCGCGCTCATCGCCGCCGTCGGTGCGCGCGAGGGCTGGAAGCCCTGGCTCGACCTGAGCGCCGAGGAGATCAAGGAGCAGTGCAGCCGCGCCGTCGCGCTGACCGCGGTCGGCGTCGCCGCCATCTACCGCGTCAAGCACGGCAAGGACATGGTCGCGCCCGACGCGTCGCTGCCGCACGCCACCGACTACCTGCGCATGGTCACGGGCGAGGTGCCGAGCGCCGAGAAGGCCGACGCGCTCGAGAAGTACCTCGACCTGACCGTCGACCACGGCTTCAACGCCTCGACGTTCACCGCTCGCGTCGTGGCATCGACCGGTGCGGACGTGTCGTCGGCCGTCGTCGCCGCGATCGGTTCGCTCTCGGGCCCGCTGCACGGTGGCGCACCGAGCCGCGCGCTCGCGATGGTCGACGAGATCGGCACCAAGGAGAACGCCGATCCGTTCATCCGCGCGATCTTCGAGCGTGGCGATCGCCTCATGGGCTTCGGTCACCCGGTCTACACGACGATGGACCCGCGCTCGATCATGCTCGGCGAGATCGCCGACGGCATCGGTGGCGAGCAGGTCGAGCTGGCGCGCCACGTGGAGCAGACGTCGCTCGACATCCTCGAGGAGCTCAAGCCCGGTCGCGGCCTCAAGACGAACGTCGAGTTCTACGCCGCGCTCGTCATGCGCAGCTCGGGCATCCCGGACGAGCTGTTCACGCCGACCTTCGCGGTGAGCCGCGTCATCGGCTGGACCGCGAACATCCGCGAGCAGGTCACGGAGGACAACCGCATCTTCCGCCCGAGCGCGCAGTACGTCGGTCCGGAAGCTCCTCAGGACGTGCCGACGCTCTAAGGCGACGGACATCGATTGCATGCGAGGCCCGCGGCTCCGGCTGCGGGCCTCGGTGTCTTCGGGCCGGCGGTGCGTCGCGCTACAGGGCACTTCGTCCAGGGATCCGGGGGCACCCCACGGATCAGTGGTCGAGGTGCGACGCCGCGATCCACTTCGTCCAGAGGTCCGGGGGAGCGATGCGGATCATTGGACGAAGTGCGGCCTGGGCGCGTCATCCGTCGAGATCGTCGACGCGAGACCGACGGAACCGGATCGCGAGGCGGCGACGGCGACCGCGATGGTGGCCGCTCCGGTGACTCGGCAGAGGTGCGCGGTAGGCTGACGTTCGTCCGATGGCCGTCCCCCACGACATGCTCGCGCTCCGTGCCTCGCTGGGTCCCGACGACCTCGTGTCGATCTGGGCGGAGCCCGCCACGGGCGGCGAGCGGTCCGGGCCGACGCTCGAGGTGACCGCCGCCCAGTTCGTCGACGAGATCGTGCCGCTCGTCGACGAGCCTCCGGCGGGCGTGCGCGTCGGCGCGGACCTGCGCATGCTCGTGCGGCTCGCGCGACGCGCGGCGGCGGTCGTCGTGCGTCAGGAGTACGTGCCGGACGTGCGCTTCGAGCGGGCGGGCAACGAGGGCACCCGGCTGGTGGGTCGCTGGTCGCCGCTGCCGCGCACCGACCTGCGCAACGCGATCGACGCCGACCTGCGCGAGGCACAGCGCGTGCTCGCGGAGCCAGCGCATGCAGGCCGGGAGGACGGCGACCTGGCGCTGCCGGTCGTGGTGCAGGCGCGGCACCTCGTCGCCAACGTGGTCGACGAGCTGGTGCGTGCGCGGATCGCGAGCGACCCACCGCGCCTCGTTGCTGCGACGCCGGGCGGCGGCGAGACCCTGCACGATCGGTGGCTGCGCGCGCTGACCTGCACGAATCCCGTGATCGACGGGCCCGACGACGGCCTTGACCGGCTCGCTGCCGACGTCTCCGAATGGCAGCACCGGCTGCGCAGCGACGCAGAGTCGCCGTGGCGCCTCGTGCTGCGGCTCGAGGAGCCGGACGAGCCGGCGTCCGCCGAGCAGGAGCACGACGAGCCATGGACGCTGCGCTACCTCGTGCAGCTGCGCTCGGACCCGAGCGTGCTCGTGGCAGCCGCCGATGCGTGGTCGCCGAGCGGTCCGGACAAGGCAGCGCTCGCGCGACACGGGTTCCACGCGGGCCAGCACCTGCTCGCTCCGCTCGCGCAGGCGGCGCAGCTGTTCGAGCCGATCGCCGACAGCCTCGGCGCGGCGCAGCCAGCCATGTGCGAGCTGACGACGCCGCAGGCGCACGCGTTCCTCGCGTCCGTCGCGCCGCTGCTGGAACAGTCGGGATTCGCGGTCGCGGTGCCGGCCTGGTGGACCCGAGGTCGCCCGAAGATCTCGCTGCGTGCGGCGGTCGTCAGCGACCTGCATGGTGGACGCCAGCACATGGACAGTCTCAACCTCGCGACGCTGGTGGGCTATGACTGGCGCGCGGCAGTCGGCGATGCGGAGCTGACCCGCGACGAGCTGACACGCCTCGCCGCGCAGAAGTCGCCGCTGGTGCGGGTGCGCGGACGCTGGATGGAACTCGACGAGCGCAGCATCCGAACCGCGCTGGCGCACGTCGAACGCGCGGGTGACGCGCCGCGCTTCGCGACGGTCGCCGACCTCGTGCGCATGTCAGTCGGTGCCGCGGACGACGTCGACGGCGTGCCGGTCACGGGCGTGGACGGTGGCGACATCGCGGAGCTGCTCGAGCAGGTGCAGCGCCACGAGACACCGGACCGCGCGGCGGTGCCCGCGGGCGTCGACGCGACGCTGCGGCCCTACCAGGAGCGTGGATTCCAGTGGCTCGCCACGATGTCGGACCTCGGGTTGGGCGCATGCCTGGCCGACGACATGGGCCTGGGCAAGACGCTGCAGGTGCTCGCGCTCGTGCAGCACCACCACGAGCGGGACGCGGCGGTGGGCGTGGCGTCGAGGCCGACGCTCGTGGTGTGCCCGACGTCGGTGCTCACGAACTGGCTGCACGAGGCGGGTCGCTTCACGCCGGACCTGTCGGTGGTCGTCCACCACGGGCCGGGTCGCCTGCGCGACGAGCGTTTCCTCGAGGCTGCGAGCGCGAGGTCGATCGTGTTCACGTCGTACGCGGTGCTGGCGCGCGATGTCGAGACGCTTCGGGCGGTCGGCTGGCGCACGGTGGTGCTCGACGAGGCACAGAACATCAAGAATCCGGGCACGCGACACGCGCGCGCGGCGCGGTCGATCGCCGCGCCGACACGCATCGCGCTGACCGGTACGCCGGTGGAGAACCATGCGGGTGACCTGTGGTCGATCATGGAGTTCCTCAACCCGGGGCTGCTCGGATCGCAGGTCGACTTCCGCCGCAAGTACCTCGTGCCGATCCAGACCGGAACCTTCCCCGAGGCGGCGACGCGGCTGCGCCAGATCGTGGCGCCGTTCCTGCTGCGTCGCGTGAAGACCGATCGCGCGGTGATCGCCGACCTGCCCGACAAGTTCGAGCACGTCGCGTGGGCGAGCCTCACGACCGAGCAGGCGTCGCTGTACGAGGCGATCGTGCGCGAGGCGGCCGACACGCTGCGCATGGCTCGTGGCACCGCGCGACGTTCGGGCATCGAGCGGCGCGGGCTCATCCTCGCGACCATCGCGAAGCTCAAGCAGGCGTGCAACCACCCGGCGCAGCTGCTCGCCGACGGCTCGAGGATCGCCGGTCGGTCGGGCAAGCTGGCACGGCTCGAGGGACTGCTGGAGACGGTGCTCGACCAGGGCGAGCGCGCGCTGGTGTTCACGCAGTTCGTAGCGATGGGGCGCCTGCTGCAGCAGCAGCTGGCCGACACGTTCGGGCGCGAGGTGCTGTTCCTGCACGGCGGAACGAGCCGAGCGGAGCGCGACCGGATCGTCGAACGCTTCCAGGATCCGGGAGCGGGCGCGCCGCCGATCCTCGTGCTGTCGCTCAAGGCGGGCGGCAGCGGCCTCAACCTGACGGCCGCGACGCACGTGTTCCACTTCGACCGGTGGTGGAATCCCGCGACCGAGCAGCAGGCGACCGATCGTGCGTTCCGGATCGGACAGGAACGTGACGTGCAGGTGCACGCGCTGGTGTGCGCCGGCACGGTGGAGGAACGCATCGACCTCATGCTGCGCCAGAAGCGGGGCGTCGCGGATTCGGTGATCGGCAGTGGCGAGCAGTGGATCACCGAGCTCGAGGATGCCGAGCTGCTGGACCTGCTGACACTGCGTCGCGACACGATGCTGCAGGACGGCACCCTGGACCACCTCGATCCGAAGGAGTGGGTGCGTGGCTCCCTCTGACGAGCATCGGTTCATGCCGCCGGCGAGCCAGCCGCGTGCCGTGACGGGCGGTATTCGACTGCAGTCCAGGCGCGGCGGCGCGTCGTGGTGGACGCGGCGCTGGCTCGCGGCGCTCGAGGCGGGAGCGGTCGGCGAGCGGTACGTGCAGGCCCTCGAGGATGCGCGTCGCGGTCGCGTGCTCGAGCTCGAGGTGGGGCTCGGTTCGATCCGTGCGCGCGTGCAGGGCACGCGCCGTGCACCACACGAGGTGACGATCCGGCTCGCGGCGATCGACCAGCTCGCGTGGCTGCGAATCGCCGAGGCGCTCGCGGCGCGCGGCGATTCGCGTGCGGAGCTGCTCGCCCGACAGATGCCCGAATCGGTCGACGCCGTGTTCCGCCGCGAGGGCGTGTCGCTGTTTCCGCTGCTCGACGACGACCTCGACATCGCATGTTCGTGCGAGGACTGGTCGACGCCGTGTCGCCACGCGCTCGCAGCGAGCCTGCTGGTCGGCGAGGCGATGGACGCCGACCCGCTGCTCGCGTTCCGCGCGCGCGGCATCGAGCCGGCGCTGCTCATGGCGATCGTGTCGGGGGGTGCGGGGGTCGGAGCGGAGCCTGTCGGCGGCATCGCGGACGATGCCGATGCTGGCCCCGAATCGGATGTGAGTCGACTTCTCCCCGCGGAGCGAGGCAAGCTCGACGCACATGCCGCTGCCGAGGCCGAATCGGCGGGATGGGTCCCCCAGGTCGTGTCGCTCGACGCGCCGCCGATCGATGCACCGCTCGTGCGGATCCTGGGCGCGCCGCCGATGTGGCGCGGAGCGGATTCCTTCGAGCCGGCGATGCGCCGCCTGTACGCACGCGTCGCGAGCGATCCGCGCACCATCGCGCTGGCGCTCGGGTCGAGCCCGCTCGAGGACTGACGACGCGCCTCGCCTAGCGAAGCGGCGGATGCACCAACACGAGGTGGACGCTCGTGTCGTCGTGGTCCTGGCGCGTCTGCAGCTGCCACCCGTCGCTCGCGAGCTCGGCGATGTGCGCATCCACCCGTGATCGAAAGGCGTTGACGTCCTCGTCGTCGCGTCGGAGCAGGGTCTGCAGGCGAGGTGGGAGGTCCATGCGTCCAGTGTTCCCGATCGGCGGATCAATCGACCGATAGGCTCCGCCGGATGCTTGCCTTCTGCGCCGCAAATGCCGCCTACCTCGCCGGACTCGAATCCGGTGTGCCCGGCGGGGCGTGCCTGGTCGCGGGTACGGGCGCTCCGCTCGTGCAGATGCTGCGGCGCGGCGAGCACGTGGCGACGACCCTGGACGAGCATCCGGACATCCTTCGCGCAGTCGACGGCGCGCTCTCGGCCGGTGTCGTGCTCGGCGCCGCGCCGGTGGTCGAGCTGCTCGAGGAGCTCGGCTGCGACGCCGTGCTGCCGTTCAAGAGCGGTCCACGCCTGTGGACGATGGCCGAGTTCCAGGGCCTGCGCGTGCTCGCCACGGATGCGAAGCTCACGCGCCAGCTCGAGAACAAGCTCGCGCTCGCGGAGCTCGCGAAAGCAGCGGACGCGCGCATTCCCGACACGGTCACCGTGAGCCTGGACGACGCGCTCGTCGCCGCCGCGCGCGAGGACGGCATCGCGCTGCCGCGCGTGTTCCAGCCCGCAGTCGGATTCGCCGGCGCCGGCACCGTGCTGCTGCGAACCGCCCGCGACGTGGAGGAGCTCGTCGCGCACGCGCCTGGCGGTACGCGCGTGGGCAAGCTCGTCGAGTACGTCGACGGCGAGCCGATCACCATCAACGGAGTCGTGATCCCGCCCGGCGTGCACGGCGCAGGCGACGACGGCGAGGTGCTCGTGGGGATGGTCGCGCGCCAGCTCACCGGCATCCCGCGCATGACGCCGACGGACTTCGGCTCGTGCGGCAACGACTGGGCACTGCCGCCGGCGCGTTCGGTCGTGGCGTCGGCTCGCTCGCTCGCCGGTCGCGTGGGCGAGGTGCTCGCCAGCCGCGGATTCGCGGGCGCGTTCGGCATCGACGTGATCGTGCCGTCCGGCGGCGGCGTGCCGGTGCTCATCGAGATCAACCCGCGCTGGACGGCGAGCCTCGCGCTGCAGGTCGAGCTGCAGGGAGCCGCCGGACTGCCGACGCTGCTCGACGCGCACCTCGCCGCGTTCGCCTACCGCCCCGACGAGCGCGCGTCGCTGGAAACGCTGCGCGCGGCGTTCGGCTCGGACGAGGATGCCGAGTGCACGCGCGACGTGGCGAAGGTCTCCACGGTGATCGCCTACAACGCCACGGGCCGCGACGCCCACGTCGACACCGAGTTCGAGCCCGGTGTCTGGCGCGCGAGCACGGGTGACGATGGAGCGGTCGCCCTCGAGCGGGTACGCGACGGTTGGCGCCTCGGGGATCTCGAGCGCGATGACGAGGTAGTCATCCTCCCGCACGGCAACATGCGGCCGATCCCACATGGTTCCTACCTCGTGCGCGTGATCCGTCGCGGTCAGGCAGCGGCGACGCCACGAGCCAACGTGCTGCTCGACGACGTTGCCGCGCTCATGGACGCGGTCGTCGCGCGCGTGACGCGCTAGCAATCAGGCGGCGACCCAGTACCCGTCCTCGCCGACCGGCTCGAACGTCGCGCCCGCGTCGGTGAGTTCGGTGCGCGCGGCATCGATGTCGATCCCGCGGATCGCGGCGACCTCGGCGGTCGCGAGCGGCGCCTCGGCCCACTCGAGCACCTCGGCGACATCCGCGGCAGGAGCTCGTCGCTCGACGCCGGGGAGGAGGTTGGCGATGGCCACGTCGTACGATTCCCACGGCTGGAATCCCGGGGCTGCCGCGATGTCGTCGCCGCTGCGCAGTTCGTACGACGGGGCGGAGTAGCGGCGTCCGCCATCCTCGGACGGGGAGAGCTTGTGGTTGAGCACGAGCGCGGAGGGGTGGGGCGTGCGCGCCGTGCGCATGTCGTCGCGAAGTGCGGCTTCGGTCGCGGGATCGGCGGTCCAGGTCGCGAGGTCGGCGACAGCGATGCCGATGTCGGCTGCCGCGGCGTCGATCGTGGACTGCTCGTCGAGCAGCTCGCCGGCCATGTAGCGCACGCGCAGTCGGCGCAGGAACGCATCCTCGAGCGCGGGGTCGGGTGCGTGCAGGCGGACGCCGACCACGGCGCGGCAGGCGGGGACGGTACCGGGCACGCGGGGGCGGCGGGCGACGTCGATCGGCATGCCGTACGTGGACTGCAGCTTGCGCATGACGGGTTCGATCAGGTCGGGCGTGAGCCCCTTGGCTGCTGCGGTCTCGGTGGTCTCGTGCAGCCCGATCATCACGTTGCGCCAGGCGAGCTGGTCGCCGTAGTGCCAGCGCAGCTGCAGGCGCTGCGGCTCGGCGGAGAACGCGAACGGACATGCGGGATCGGTGTAGTGGACGACGTCCATGCAGGCTCCAGGTGGTTGTGTGCGCAATGACCTCTTGGGCAACGTAGCTGAAACCGCGCGGCACCCTCGGTTCGACACTCCGGCAGCGCGCACTGCACGGGACGGCACGTGCGCGGCAACGGGACGGTGGACGAACGTGCAGGTTGGGACGAAGCAGATTGCGCTGGGCCTTGGGCTTGGCGTTGCGGCCGCAGGTGGCGTCGCCGCGTGGCTGCTCGCGCGCGACGGCGACGATGCCGGCGCGGCTCCCCACGACCACGCCACGCACGACCACGGCACGGGCGATCACGGCGCGGACGCCTCGACGCTCCCGCTCCCGGCCCCGGCGCAGGGCGGCGGTTACGTGGATGCCAAGGATGCACCCAACGGCGCCGGATCCGGCATCCCGGCGAACGCCGACGGGCCTGGCAACCTCGCCGTCGCGTGGTGGCCGCAGGACATCTCCCTCACGCAGCAGGGCGACGATGCCACGCTGCGCTTCCAGTCGACGATCGTGAACCTCGGCGGCGAGGCCGTGCCCGTCGCGCCGGGCGATCGGGTCGAGTACACGGTGAGCCGTTCGGACACGAAGGGCGGGATCGGCGAGGTGGTCGGCCACGGCTCGGCGCCACTCGATCGCGCCGACGTGAAGACCTTCCCCGTGGAGGTCGGCGTCGACATCGGCATCCCGATCAGCGACCTGGGCGCGCGGCTGCAGACGATCAGCTCGCTCGCGCCGCAGACAGCCGCGATCGTGGGCGCGGGACACGCCAGCCAGGCGATCACGATCCACGACGCGAAGGCCGGCCACTACACGCTCTCGCAGCACGTCGTGCGCGCGGACGGCAGCTCCGACGTCTCCGCATTCGACGACGAACGCCTCACCGAGTTCCGGCTCGACGGCACGGGCAACATCCTGCACCTCGGCTCGCGCTACGCGACCTGATCGACCGACACCACCAAGGGACGACTGACATGAACTCCATTCCCCCCAACATCCTCAAGATCGGTGGCGGCGTGCTCGCCGCCGGTGCCGGCATCGGTGCGGTTGCGCTGTCGACGAAGCTCACCGCCGACAAGCCTGAAGGTCGTCAGCTCGTGAGCGGGCTGCTCGCCGGTGCAGGTGGTCTGGCGGTCGCCGGCGCGGTCCTCGCTCGCAACACCTCGGCGTTCGGTCCGCTCCTCGGCGCGGGTCTCGGGCTTGCGGGTGCGGGCATCGTCGACGCCGTTCGCGGCGGCGGCACCAAGGCCGCCCCGACCGCGCCCGCAGCTCCGAGCCGCATCGACGGGCTCGGCGAGGGAACGCTGCTGCCGGACGGCATCCAGGCCGCCCCGACGGACGTGTACCGCCAGGGCAACGAGGTGCGCTTCGACTCGGTCGTCGGCAACGGTGGCGCTGCGCCGCTGCAGTTGGCGCTGCACTTCGACGACAAGGCCGGCTCGAGCCGCACCACGCAGGTGCTCTTCAACGAGGACGGCACGGCGAAGGAGCGCGACCTGCAGGGCGGGCTGCGTCTCGACGAGCGTCGCGACCACAGCCACCTGCACTTCGACGACTTTGTCTACTTCCAGATGTACAAGGCCGACGACCACGGGCGCCCCGTGCCCGGCAGCGAGATCGACGGTGGTGTCAAGCAGTCGTTCTACATCACCGACATCCAGCAGTTCGAGGTCGAGGATCGCAAGAACCGGGAGGCGGCGGCGAAGCTCGCGGAGAAGGGCAAGGTCGACCGCAACATCGTCGACGCGGACGTCGCCCAGGGCATCTCCGTCGGCATGGCCGACGTGTACGGCGCAGGTCTCGAGGGCCAGAACCTGTCGCTCGGCGACGCCAAGCCGGGCCGCTACGTGCTGCGCCAGGCGTTCGATCCGAGCGACGAGGTGCTCGAGCAGGACGAGCGCAACAACGTCGCCGACACGCTCATCGAAGTGGGCGCCGACGGCAAGGTCACGACGATCAGCTCCGCGTTCGCGCCGGCCGAGGACTACGTGACGCTGCCCGACGGGCGCGTGGTGATCCCGAGCGTCACGGAGAGCCTCGACAAGGCACGCTCCGCGCACGCCGAGGGCGCCGACCACGAGGACTGACACGCGCACCACATCAACGTGTTGCTCACGGAGCCCGGCCATGCGACGGGTTCCGTCGTCTTCCCGCGAGTGGGAGCGCGGTGGGACGAAAGGGGCCGCTTCGTGGCCGACCCCGTCGCTCGTGCAACGTGGATCGGGACCTGTGCGACACACAGGTAGGGAGACGCTCGGGGCTGACTGCCCCAGGGGACAGGACACTCGATGGACTACGGCAGCAGCTTCGCGATCGGTGGATCGCCGCTGGGACACCACGACACGACGCGGCACTCGGTGCACGCGCCGGTGGACGTGCTCCCCGCTCCCAAGCCGCAGCGCATGCACTGGTCGACGATGGTCTTCGTCGCAGGCATGTGCATCTGCGCGATCGGGCTGCTCATGACGGTCGCCGGCGTGCCCGGCGACCTCGCCTACGACGTCGACGGCGCACCGAACCGCAACAAGCCGACCTCGAGCGACCCGATGGCGATCAACCGATCGCTCGACGGCAACATGAAGTGGATCGACCAGAGCTCCTCTTCCGAGCAGGGCGGCTACGTCGGCTACATCAAGTCGATCAACCGGAGCGAGGTCGTCATCCCGCCGATGGTGCAGGCGCTCGCCGCGATGGACAGTTCGGTCCGCGCGCTCGACTCCGGCCTCGCCGGCATGGGCGAGGTCACCACCAAGATGGGCGCCGACATGGCGGCGATGGCCGACACCAGCAGCGCCAGCAACGACACCATGAACGCGCTCGGCGGCGACATCGGATTCCTCTCCAAGTCGATGCTCGAGCTCGCCGGTTCGACGGAGGAGCTCACCAAGCGCATGGCCAAGATCGAGAAGCTGGCCGGCGGCATCGCCGCCAACGGCACCTCCGAGGCGCTCAAGAACACCAAGGCGCTCAACGCGTCGCTGCCGGACAACGTGCCGGTGCCGACCACGAGCGATGGCGAGCCGCTCGACCAGGCGATGAAGCGCCTCGCGTCTGGTGGCGGCGGCACCGAGGGTGCCGGCGCGATCGACGGACAGGTGCTCGCGCAATGACCGCCGCCTACGGACATCCGGGTGCCGCGTCGCCGCTGTCGCCGCTCGTGAACGAGCAGCGCCTCGGCTCGGCTGGCGGGCAGGCCGCGATCGGCATCGCCGGCATCGTGCTCGCGGTCGTGCTCGTGATGGGCCAGATCTCGCTCGCGATGACCAAGGGCATCGCGGTGCACATGCACAACTCGGTCGAGCACATCACCGAGGGCAACAAGACGATGGAGAGCGTGATCGAGCGCGCCGCGCCGTCCGTGGCGATGGAGTCGGCGCTCGCCGCACAGTCCAAGACGCTCGCGAACACGCGCTCCGCGCTCAAGAACACGAACGTCGAGCTCAAGAAGATCGAGGTCACGAAGGTTCGCCTGCTCGACGTCGTGAGCGGCATGGAGCGCTCGAGCTCGTCGCTCGCCACCAACGTGGCCGGGGTCAACACGTCCACGACGAAGATGACCGGGATGCTCGGCACGCTGCCCGACGCGACGAGCCGAACGCACAAGCAGCTGTCGACGATCAACACCGACACAGGTGCCATCAACACGGAGCTCAACGCGATCGCCGCGAAGATGGTCAAGTACGGACTGCCGACCGCCAAGGGAGCGCCGACCGGATGAGTGGCTTCGGCGCACATCACGGCAGCGACCCGGGTGCCAGCTGGCGCGCCCTGTCGGGCGAGCCGCTGCCCGAGGTGCCGAGCCTCTCGCAGCCGCCTGCGGCGCCGCCCGCCGACCAGGCGCCCGCCGATCCGGCACCCGTGCACGGCGGCTGGCAGCAGGCGTGGCAGGACGAGCACGGCCAGTGGCATTCGCCGTATGCCGCGATGGAGCCGCAGCAGGCCCCGCCGTATGCAGGCGCCGAGCAGCTGTACGTGCAGCCGCAGCCCGCACCGCACGAGTACGCGATGCCGGCGCAGCCGGTCGCGGTGCCCGTCGACGGCTCCGCCGCAGCGCCGGCTCCCGCAGTGGCGCCGGTGGACGTCATCATTCCCACGGAGCAGCTCGCGCCGGTCGGGCCGCCCCGCTACCTCGCTCCCACGCATGCAGCGCGCGACCCGCGCCAGCGAACGATGGCAGCCGTCATCACCTTCGTCGCGCTGCTCATCGGGCTGTGGGGCATCCTCGGCTTCCTCGGCTCGCTGTCGCACACGCTGTCGGGCATCGCGAGCGGCAACCAGAAGCTCAAGATCCAGATGCAGGATGCGAACAAGGGGCTGGTCGACCTGGACGTGAAGACGCGCAACCTCGAGACGATGTCCTCGAACTCCAAGAAGATGCAGGGGCTGCTGACGGGCATCGACACCGACATGGGCACGATGCTCGAAGGCGTGAACGGGATCGCCGAGGGCATGTCGTCGATGGCGTCGTCGCTCGAGACGCTCGACGGTGAGCTCGGCAAGGTCAACGAGATCAACTCGGGCATGGCCACGCAGCTCGGCGGCATCAACGCCGGCCTGCAGAACCAGGTCGTGAGCGTGCGCACCATGCGCAAGGACGTGGAGGCGACGAGCCGCGTGCTCAAGTCGCTTCCTGGTCGACTGACCGCGACGAACAAGCGCCTCGCGTACGTGAACAACGCCGTCAACATCATGGGTTGTCGCGGCATCACCAACAACCTCAAGGTGAAGATCAGCCTCGGCCCGATCCCCAACGGCAGCGCGACGGTCTACGCCACGGTCGTGCCGCCCGGTGCGTGGGGCACGAAGGAAGACGGGAAGACGCCATGCTGAGCCCGCAGCCGAACCAGCCTGCACGTTCGTCGTCGCGTCCGGTCATGGGCGGTGGCGCCGCGGTGGCAGCCGCGCCGAGCGGTCGCCTGCCGAAGACGTACTCGCTCGAGGAGGTCTCCCAGCGCGTGGACGCACTCGCGCTCGCGGTCGGTGCTCGCGTGACCGCTTCGGTGCTGCTGCTCGCGTGCGTCGTGCTGATCCTCATCGGAGCGCAGTCGCTGCTGTCGTCGCTGCAGGGCATGGAGCGCGATCTCGACGAGATGAACGAGCAGCTCGCGCTCGCCAACGGCGGGCTCGTCATCCTCAACAAGACGATGGATTCGCTGCCGGGAACGAGCAAGCACCTGGAGACGATCGTCGCCACCGTGGGCGATGTGTCCAAGGAAGTGAAGTTCTCCTCGACGAGCATCGGCTCGGTCGCCGACACGACCAAGCAGCTCAACACGAAGCTCGGCAGCATCGCCGGGTCGACGACGTCGATGCGCACGTCGCTCGAAAGCGCCGCGAAGGGCACCGAGGAGCTGTCGACGACGATCACGTCGCTCAACGCGAACATCGATCCGCTGGTGAAGACGCAGCACGAGATGCTGCTCGGCACGATGAACATGCGCAAGGGCCTCGACGGCATGAACGCGAGCCTCGCGTACACGATCCGCATCATGAATTACATCGCCGCACCGCCACACGGGCAGGGCATGATGATCCGCGCCGACCTGCCGAAGCAGACGCTGCCGCCGATTCCGGGAATCAAGGCGGAGGTCGAGCCGATCCCGGTCTTCCCGCGCAACATCTGGCCGATCTACACCGGACCCTGAGGGCTGACGATGACCGCCGCACCTCGACACTTCGCATCGAACTCCCTGCTTCCGGCAACCGGGCACGCGCCCGGCGAGCTGCTGTGGGGCGAGGCGCCCAAGCGCCAGCCGATCGCACCGCTCATCCTGATGGCGGTGCTCGTGCTGCTGGTGGCGGCACCGACCGCGCTTGGTGGCGGCGGTGGCACGGCGAACCCGCTGCACCTCATGCGCGAGGTGGCTGACTCCACATACGAGCTGACCGGGCTCATGGCGGAGTCCAACAAGTCACTCGGCGCGATCGACAGGAACTCGAAGAACCTCGGAGCGCTGCAGCAGAACATGGTCGGCATCGCGAGCGCGACGGCGAACATGCAGGCGAAGACCGAGGAGCTCAACACGACGCTCGGTGCGGTCGGCACGCACGTGGCGAACTCCAAGACGACGCTCGCGAGCGTGGACGGCAAGCTGAGCGCGACGGTCGGGTCGATGGGCACGCTGCGCACGAACGTCGAGGGTTCGGCGAAGTCGACCAAGGCGATCGTGGGCGAGTTCGGGAAGATCGAATCCGCGATCGGATCGATGTCGACGAACCTCAACGGTGCGATCACGCAGATGGCGGCGAGTGGTCCGCTCACCGCGGCGTTCGCCAACAACAAGACGCGCCTGGCGGTCGCAGGTGGCGACAGCAAGAAGTACGGCGTGCCGAACCTGGCGCCCGACAACCGCGTGATGAGCGTGGTGCTGCCGATGATCGCGGTCATGCAGCAGGGCGGTCCACTCCCGGCGCGCAAGGATCGCCACGAGGCGAGCAACCCGATCGTGGGCACCGCGCTGAAGTTCCAGGTGCCGGACGGCGTGAACGTCGTCGCGCTGGTGAAGCCGTTCGACGGCTTCTACGGCCTGCCGCCGAGCAACTTCTTCGTCGAGAACCGCATTTACGGGTTCTAGAGCCGGTGCCTCGTTTCCGCGATCGCGTCATGAAAGCGTTGGCGAATTGGCTACGAGATCATGACGCGATGCGCATTCGCTGATCGCGTCGGCGTTTCGGGTGTCGTGGCACGACGATCTCGTGGCGCGGCACCGCGCGGGTTGCCCGAACCCGGGAACCGAGAGCGGTGTAGACGCGTCTGATGCGTGATCGAGCACTGGATGCGGGTTCCTGACGACCCTCGCGACGTGCTGAGTGTTTCCCGCGCGTACACGCGTGGGAAGGAGGCTCCCGATGTCAAAGCAGATGAAGATTCTCGTTGGTGCCGTGGCCGCGCTCGTTCTCGTCGCGGTCGTCCTCACGATGTTCGGCAAGCCGCCGAACCTGCCGCTCGGCCCGCTCCAGGGCATGCTGGCGAAGGACGATCCCGCCATCACCGCGACCGACGGAACCGCCACCACTGATCCCGGCTTCGGCGCGGCGACGGACTGCGCAGGCAGCTCGGGTGCAGGTTCGACGTCCCTGGGCGACCCGGCTGCCGGTGGCGCGGTGGATCCTGCGACTGGCGCGCCGGTCGATCCGGCCGCTGGCGGGGCGACCGATCCTGCTGCCGGCGGGGCAGTCGACCCGGCAACGGGTGCTCCTGCAGATCCCGCTGCAGGTGGCGCGGTGGATCCGGCAACCGGTGCACCGGTTGCGGCTCCCGCCGAGGGGTGGACGGGTGACGCACGCGTGAGCGCGGCCAGCGCCGGCTCCTACGACGGCAGCCGCGTGTCCGACACGCGCATCCTCGCGGCGGACGCCTCCGTGGACCCGGCAACGGGGCTCCCGGCTGATCCCGCTGCAGCTGGCGCTGATCCCACGGCCGGCGGCACCGTCGATCCGGCGACCGGGGCGGCGACCGACCCGGCAGCTGGTGGCGCGTCGATCGACCCGGCGACCGGTGCGGCGACGGATCCGGCAGCGGGCGGAGCAACCGACCCCGCAGCTGGCGGCGTCACGGACCCGTGCGCCGATCCGGCGCTCGGGGGCGCGACCGACCCGGCAGCAGGCGGCGCGGCGACTGACCCGGCGGCGGGTGCAGGCGCCGGCGCGACCGGTGGCACGGGAGCGACGGGCGCTGCGGGCGCGGGCACGGGAGCTGCGGCAACCGCGGCGACCAAGTCCACCACCGACGGCTCCAGCACGGGCAATACTCCCGAGGCGCTGCGGGCGGCCAAGGACGCCACCAACGTCATGCAGAAGGCGAAGATCACAGTCACCACGACCGCGACGCTCGTGCCGAGCGCTGGCGGCATCGGTCGCCCGGCGGCGGTCAAGCGCTATCGACGCGGCGTCACGGCGGCGGTGCTCGTCATGAAGCTCGACACGTCGGCGCAGCAGCAGTGGACCGGGGCGGGCAAGAAGGTGCAGACCGACCTCGTCAAGAGCTTCATCACGCGCCTGGCCAAGTCCTATCCGAAGGCGTCGCGCAGCATCACGATCGTCGACGCGTCGGGGACCGTGCTCGCCATCGGTGACGCAGCACCCCGCGCCGCCGGTACCGTGAAGCTGTTCTGATGCGGCTTGCGCTCGTCGTGCTCGTCGCGCTCGTCGGCGTCGCGCTGACGCTGTTCGCGGCGGTGCGGATGTGGCGCGCATCGAAGTCGGGTG
The DNA here is from genome assembly GCA_025964555.1 of Thermoleophilia bacterium. Taxonomy (GTDB): domain Bacteria; phylum Actinomycetota; class Thermoleophilia; order Gaiellales; family SKUG01; genus JAGQUL01. Next base: position 56,269 of record JAOPYQ010000020.1, read on the forward strand.
CGCCGCGCGAGCTCGTGCTCGGCTACCTCGCGCTGATGGTCGCAGCCAGTGCGATCAGCTTGCTGCTGCTGCGGGCGCTGTAGCGCTCGCGGGTGCAGGGGCAGCCGCTGCGGGTTCCGCAGCAGGCGGCGCACCGGCCGCAGCAGCCGACGGTGTGCCGGTTGCCGGAGCAGCCGACGGTGTGCCGGTTGCCGGAGCAGCCGCGGCGCTCGGATCGCTCACGCCGAGCTTGCCGCTCGCGTCGCGCCCGATCCTGATCGCCTTCGTGAGTGCCGTGCGCGTGCCGTTGGCGAGCACCGCATCGATCTGCAGGACGCCGCCCGCGCCAGGCGCCATGGCGCCCGCGAACTTCGGTGACGGCACGTGGCCGAGCAGGACGCCGTCCTGCCACACGCCGTACTGCTTCGCACCTGCAACGGGCTTCCATTCGAGCGCGAAGCCGTCAGCGGTCGGCTTGAGCCCGGAGATCGCCGGCGCCGCACCGCTTCGCTTCACGTCGGCGGTCGTCGCAGCAGGAGCTGCACCAGCGCTCGGCGCCGTGCCGGTCGCTGCCGCGCCTGCCGTCGCCTGCTCTGGCGCTGCCGCACCAGCAGACGGAACCGCGCGCGCGTGACCGCGCGGGATCGTCACGTTGCCGTGCTTGTCGAGCTTCATCTGGTACTCGCCGAGCCCGGCGTTGCGGTACGACTCGTTCGCCTGGGCGACGAAGCCCTTGAGGACGGTCATGGTGGGTCCGGAGATGGAGCTCATGCACCAGATCGTCGAGCCTGGACACCGATGGGGTCGCGTTCCGTGAGGTGCGTTGGCCGAGCGGGGCCGCGCACTGGCCGTGCGACCGTCAGGCGTCGACGTCGGTGTCGGTGTCGTCGGCGTCGGCACCCAGGCCGCGCACGACCCACTCGTGCCACGAGCCGAGCGACACGCGCACGTCGCGGAACCCTGCCGCGCGCAGCACGCGCGAGGCGATCGCCGCACGGTGACCTGCGTGACACGACACGATGATGTGGTCGTCCGGGCCGAGCCCGACGTGCTCCATGAGCTCGACGATCCGATCGGTCGGGCGCGGCGCGCCGAACATGTCGAAGCACGCCGTCCACTCCACGTGGACGCTGCCCGGGATCGCTCCGCGGTGCGCGCAGCACGGCGCGCCGATGATGCCTTCGTGCTCGAGCTGCGAGCGTGCATCCACCACGCAGCTCGTGCCTTCCACGACCGCGTCCACGACATCCTCGAAGGCCGCGACGGCCGTCAGGCGCGATTGGACGCGGTCCCACGCATCGGCTGCAGCGGGTGTCACGCTGGCGAATCCGTGCTCCACGTCGCCGGCGAGCACCTTCCACGCGTCGATGCCGCTGCCGTGCACGACGCTCACGTGGCGCATGCCCGCGAGCTCGCAGATCGCGCCGCCGAGCGCCGCCGAGCCGTCACAGTCGTCGACGAGCACCACGTGGTCGCCGGGCGTGATGCCGCGCGCCGCGAGCGTGGCTCGGGCGGCAACGGCGAGTCGTTCGAGGGCGGGGCGCGAGGAATCGTCCACGAGCAGCGCATCGAGTGGCAGCGAGACCGCGCCGGCCACGTGGGCCACCTCGAACGCCGCGCTCGCGCGCGTGTCGATCACGATCACGTCGTCGCGGTTCGCGGCGAGCCACCGCACGTCGACGAGGACGGGCGCGGTGATCCGGCCGTCGGCGTGACGGAGCGGGAGGGCGAGCGGGGCGGCATGCTCGTGGAGGGCGGACGCGTGCACGGGTTGCATCGTACCCACCCTTCGAGTGGCATGCCCCGGTTCGTCACGGCCACCTTCGTGGACACGACTGCCCACGCCGCTCGCGGCGACGCGGCCCCACCCTGTAGATTCACCCCATGTCTGAGGCCTCCACGCACGGCGTCACCGTGAACGACATCGACCAGCTCGTCACGGGCGCCACCCCGCAGTTCTCGATGCAGATCCTCGAGCGCGTCAAGGCGCTCGTGCTGCCGCTGCCCGAGGGCGACGAGATCCGCGCCTACGGCGAGCTGCAGATGCAGGTGCTCGAGCGCATCGCGACCGGCACCACGCGCGGCACCCGCGCACTCGGCGCGCCCGGCGAGGACAACGACGGCTGGGACTCGATCCCCTCGCACCCCAAGGGCGGCATCGCTCCGGGCCACGTCGATTCGGGCCACTGACCGCCGCTCAGCTGCCCGCGATACGCCCCACGAGCGGCGCGACGCGGCCGATCCCGTCCTGCGGCCAGAGCCCGTCCGGCTCGTGCGCCTGTCCCGGCAGGCAGATGCGCGTGACGTTCGTGCGCTCGAGCAGCAGCTCCGCGATGCGTCCGCGATCTTCGCGACTCGTCGCGATCACGGCAGTCTGCAGCAACGTGCCGAGCTGCCCCACCTGCGCGACGAGCTCATCCTCGCTCGAGACGCGAACCACCGTCAGCTGGGCATCGCCGGCGTGGAGCGCCGTCGCGTTGGGCGCCATGCCCGCCGCGATCGCACCGAGCACGTCCGCATCGCTCGAGCGCCGCTGCTGCATCCCCACGTCCACGCCGTCGGCGACGTGCTTGTCGCGCGCCATCGCCAGCTCGCGTCCCACGGATTCCTGCAGCCGCGCGGCCGCCTCGTCGTCGCCCAGCACGAACAGCCACGAGGGGCTCATGCAGCCGACCTGGCGAAACGCGAGCACGTCGCCGGCCAGGCGCTTCGCCCACGACGCATCGACGTCCGCGCCGGGCGCCACCACCGCGATCCCCTGCCGCGAACCGTACGCCGCCACTCGATCCTTCGCCGCCGCCGGCAGTTTGTCGCGCACGAGCGCGATCGTCTCGTCCGAGCCGAACACCACCGCCGCATCGGCGCGATCCCACGGCGGCTCCTCGCCGGTGCCGACCACGTCGATGCGCCCGGCCAGCTCCGGCTCGTCCTCGCGCAGCAGCCCGAGGAAGTGGTGGAGGACGGTCTCGTCACGCGACGGTCGCACGAGTGCAGTCGCGCCGAGCGAGATCGCCGCTGCGATCCCTTCGATCGCGAGCCCCGGCATGCGCCCGGATGCGAGCACGAGCACGTTCGACGGCGCGTTCGCGGGCACCGCGTCCTCGCCGAGTTCGGCCTGCAGCACGTAGCGCATCGTGCGCCCGCGACAACGCAGCGCGACGTGCGTCAGCTGGTCGATCACGTCATCGGGCGCGTAGCCGTGACGTCCGACGGTCTCGGTGACCGCGCGCTGGAACGAGTCGGTGCTGCTCCACTGCTCGAGCGCCCGGTCGAGCGCATCGAGGGCAGCGTCGCGCGAGGTGGTCGTGGCGGGATCCATGCATCGGTGGTTCCCGACGCGTGCTGCGCCGAACCCCGCGCCTAGTTGCGCGCCGACGCCCCGCGACCGGTCTCCGTGGGCATCGTCGTCGTCGTGAGGTACTCCGTGTCGGTCGTCTCGAGCCGCTCGCGACTGGCGAGCAGCTCACGCAGCGCGTCGAGCTCGCTCGCGGGCGGCGTGCCCCAGCCCGGCTCGTAGCCGAACGTCGCCCGCAGCGAGCTGCACCGGAAGCGCTCGTCGAGCACGTCGACCATGTCCAGGTCCACGAGCGCCGGGTGCACCGCACCACACGTGCGCGACAGGTCGATGAGGTCCGAGCGCAGCGTCGCGACGTAGTTCGCCAGTCGCGCCGCCTTGTCGGTCGGGTCGAGCCCGCGCACGAGCCACTTGTTCTGCGTCGCCACGCCCGTGGGGCAGTGGTCGGTGTGGCAGCGCTGCGCCTGGATGCACCCGATCGACAGCATCGCCTCGCGCGCGACCGACACCATGTCGCAGCCGAGCGCGAACGCGAGCAGCGTGCGCTCGGGCAGGCCGAGCCGCCCACTGCCGATGAAGACGACAGCCTCGTGCATGTCCTCGGCCGCGAACGCGCGGTAGACCTCCGCCATCCCGAGCGTGAACGGCAGCGACACGTGATCTGCGAACACCAGCGGCGCGGCGCCCGTGCCGCCCTCGCCGCCGTCGATCGTGATGAAGTCCGGCCCGGTGCCGGTCTCGCGCATGCGGCGCGCGAGGTCCTCCCAGAAGGCGCGCTCGCCGACCGCGCTCTTGATCCCCACCGGCAGCCCGGTCGCGTCCGCGATGCGCTCGATCACGTCGAGCAGCTCGTCGACGCTGCCGAACGCCGTGTGCCCTGCCGGGCTCAGGCAGTCCACGCCCTGCTCCACGCCGCGCACGCGCGCGATCTCCGCGCTCACCTTCACGCCCGGCAGGATCCCACCGTGCCCAGGCTTGGCGCCCTGGCTCAGCTTGATCTCGATCGCCTTCACCGGCCCGCGCGCGATCGTCTCCACGAGCGCCGGGATGCTCAGCTGGCCGCTGCCCGGCTCGCGGCACCCGAAGTAACCGGTGCCGATCTGGAACACGAGGTCGCCGCCGTGCAGGTGATGGTCGCTCAGCCCACCTTCGCCGGTGTTGTGCATGCAGCCGGCGATCGCGCTGCCCCGGTTGAGCGCCTCGATCGCGCGCCCGCTCAGCGACCCGAAGCTCATCGCACTGATGTTGACGATCGAGTTCGGGCGAAACGCGTGCTTGCGTCCGTGCGTGGCGCCGAGCACCTTCGCGCACGGCAGCTCCTTGACGGGATCGATCTTCGGCGCCGACGCGGGGAACGCCGCGTGGCGGACGATCACGTAGCCGGGCGTGCGCTCCATGTCGTTGTCGGTGCCGAAACCGAAGTAGCGGTTCTGGCGCTTCGACGATGCGTAGATCCAGCGTCGCTCGTCGCGCGTGAACGGGCGCTCCTCGTCATTGGCGGTGACGATGTACTGGCGCAGCTCGGGACCGACGTGCTCGAGCCAGTAGCGGAAGTGCCCGAGCAGCGGGAAGTTGCGCAGGATCGCGTGATGGCGCTGGGTGAGGTCGCGCACCACCTGCACGAGCAGGAGTGCGACCACGACGAGCAGGACGAGCAACCAGGGGTGCGACAGCATGGGCGGGACCTACCCGCGAACGACGTCCTCCAGCCGGAGCGAGCAGCCCTTGAGCGTCGCACCCGGCGCGCGCCCGACCAGTTCGAACGATTCGCCGCGGCGGACGCCGATGTCCTCGCTGCGCACGGCCGCGCACGTGTGGACGTTCGCGATGTCGTGGAACACGAGCAGCCCCGGCTCACCATCGTCGACATCCTCGAGCGTGACCGGGTCCACCACGCGCACGCGCAGGGTCGACGGGGTCCAGCGCGCGAACGGTTCGTCGAGCTCCAGCGGGAAGCCTGCGGCCTCGGCGACGGTGCCCAGCCACGCCTGGCTCGACAGCTCGCTCATGCCGTACTCGTTCTCGCACCACTCCTCGGTCACGCCGAGCCACGACTCGATGCGTGCGAGCAACTCGGGACGGATGAGCTCGCGGGTGCGGCCCTTGTAGCCACCGGTGTCGACCACGCGGCTGCCGAGGGGCAGCTCGATCGGGGCGCGTTCGGCATCCCGAACCGCGTCGAACAGCAGCGCCAGCGCGAAGCTCGTGGCGAGCACGAGCACGGGCTGTCCGACGACCGTGAGCGCTTCCAGGCGTGACCACGCGCCGTCCTGGTCGACGGCGAAGTTGCCGCCGACGAACACGCCGGCGTCGGCGCACAGCTCGCTGGTGCGGATGCGGTCGAACATGTACGACAGCGAGGAGTTGGGGGCGGCGTGCCTGTCTGGCTGCAGCTGCACGCAGGCGAGCGGGTCACGCGCGCGGGCGACGACGTCCGGCAAGAGCGCCTGGTGCACGCCCTCGTCGATCGCGGCGTCGTAGGCCGCGAGGTCGGCGATGCGGTGGGAGCTGCGCTCCTCGCTCGTGGTGCCGGAGGAGAGCCACGTGGCGGCGACGGGCGCGTCGGGCGCCCAGACCTCAAGCTGCTTGAACGCCGCGATCGGCAGCGCCGGGATCTCGCGCCAGGATCGCACCTGGTCGTCCTCGCGCTGCGCGAGCTCGTGCGTGCACCACGCGTCGTAGGCGGGGATCGCTGTGCGCTGCGCCCGGTAGAGGTCGAGCGCGGTCTGTTCGAACTGGTCGTCCATCGGTCGGCATCGTCGCACGTACGTGCGCCCGCGGCTACGAACGAGCGATACGATGCCCGTGATGACCTTCGCCATCCTGCACCTCGAACGCACGATCGACTCCTCGCACGTGATCCCCAACCATCCGGGCAAGTGCGCGCGGCTGCACGGACACACCTATCGCTTCCAGGTGTGGATCAGCGGTCCGGTCGATGCCGAGACGGGGATGCTCGTCGACTTCTTCGACATCAAGCGCGAGATCGACGCGTGGGACCACCGCCACCTCAACGACGAAGTCGAGTTCGTCCCGACAGCAGAGCTGCTCGCTGCGGAGATGCGCCGGCGGCTGCTCGGCCACGTCGTTGCGAGCGTCGGTGACGATCGCGCGGAGCAGGTCGGCGTGCTGGTGCGACTGTGGGAGACCCCGTCGGGCTATGCGCAGGTTGGCTGGCTGACGAGCGATCCGGACGCGCCCGAGGGCGCGGCTTCGAACGCCGACGCGCTGCTCGAGACCACCGGCTCGGCGTCGTGAGCGACGCGCTCGACACCGCGACGCCGCACGGCTCGCTCGAGCCGCCCGCCACGCGCCCGGGCACGCTGCCGATCGTCGAGCTGTTCCACTCGATCCAAGGTGAGGGCACGCGCACCGGCGAGCCGTCGACGTTCATCCGCTTCGCCGGCTGCAACCTGCGCTGCACGTGGTGCGACACGCCGTACTCGTGGACGAAGGAAGGCGTGAAGGCCGCGGTCCACACGCAGCTCGACGTGCTCGCGGACCAGGTTACCGAGCGCGCCGTGGTGCTCACCGGCGGCGAGCCGATGCTGCATCGTCGCCGGCTCAAGCCGTTCATCGCGGAGCTGCGCGATCGCGGCATCGACCACATCACGGTCGAGACCAACGCCACGATCTTCGATCCGGACCTCGTGCTCGACGTCGACCTGTGGTCGCTGTCACCGAAGCTGCCCGGCAGCGGCGAGGTGGCCGACACCGCGATCATCGGTCGATACCTGCGCGGCGCGAGCGATCGCACGCAGCTCAAGTTCGTGATCGTGGAGGAGGGCGACCTCGCCGCGATGTGGGACCTGCTCGAGCGCGTCGGCGAGGAGCTGCCCGGCCCCGTGCTGCTGCAGCCCGACGGCACGCGCTCCGACTACGACCGCGTGCTGCGCGTGCTCGCCGAGCAGGTCATGACCGACGACGGCCTCTGGCGCGGCGTACCGCGCCGATCGCTCGTGCGCGTGATGAGCCAGGTCCATCGCGTGGCGTGGGGACCGGCGGCGCGCGGGGTGTAGGTCAGCGAATCTGGCGGATGTCAGCTTCGGGAATGTCGAGGCCGTCCCAGTCGCGATCTGCGGTAACGATGAGCGAGTCGTGGACGATTCCGGTTGCGATGCAGGATCGATCGACGAAGCCCGTCCCGGTGTTCCGAGTTCGTGCTTCGAGCTGCGCCGTGATGTCCCGAACGTCATCATCGAACGGGAGGACGATGAGTTCCAGGTCGTCGAGGTCCTGACGTGCAGCAACGACGTCCGCTCCGCCGCGCATCAGGCGGGAGATCACTTCGCTCGTGCAGGTTCGTGGAACCGCGCATGGCTGCGTGTCGAGCAGGAGATCCAGGTCGGGGTGACCGGGTTCCTGCTGCAGCACGGCGAGGATGGCGGATGAGTCGAGCACGATCACGATCGCGCGTCCTTGGCCTCTTCTCGCGCTGCCTCGGCTCGGCGGTCCGCGATCAGTTCCTCGACCATGTTCGTCCCGTCGGGATTCCGGTCGCGGACACGCTGGCGAATGCGTTCGAGATTGGCCCGATACGTGAGGATGCGAAGTTCACCGTCGATGACGCGAGCAACAAGGCGTACTCCCTCGTCGAAGCCGAGTTCGGACCGGATCTCTGCAGGAACGACGATGCGCCCCTGCTTGCCCATCCGGAGGGGACTGACCTGCTTCGGAGATGCTGCCATGACCTGATTCTACCACGCGAGCGCGGCATGCCACGTCCCGGTGGACATGCCACTTGCCTGCACATTGCAGGATTGTGCGAGCTATGCGGTCTCGCCGGTCGTCGATGACGCCGTGAGCCCGGCGAGCTCGTCGTTCGAGTATTCATCGTGGAGCCGACCGAACGAATACGTCGGGTGCTGCGGCCAGCCCTCGGGCGAGACCTCGAACGTCTCCTGCCGGCCGAACACCGTCATGTCGACGAGCGGCACGCCGTCGACTCCGCGCCCCCACGTCGCGTAGGTGCGGAAAACTCGTTCGCCATCGCGCACGAACGCGCTCAGCGCGAAGCTGCCCGGCCCGTACGGCGACGGGTGGATCGCCTCGCGCGTGTCGGTGCCGCTGGTCGACCACACCGGAATGTCCGTGCGATCCATCCGCTGCATGTACGCCCGGAACTCGTCGATGGGCGCGGCGGCCTCCATCGCGAAGGTGATGTCGGACGCGTTCATGTGCGTCAGGTGCGTGGGCACGTGGTCGGTGAACATCGAGCAGCCACCGCAGGGCGCATCGTCGTTCGGCTTGAGCATGTGGTGGTAGAGCAGCAGCTGTCGACGACCCTCGAACACGTCGAGCAGCGTGACCGTTCCGTGCGGGCCGACGAGCTCGAGCGTGGCGTCGACTTCGACCATCGGTAGGCGGCGGCGCTTGGCGGCAACGGCATCCATGGCGCGCGTGTGCGCCTTCTCGAGCTCCATGAGCTCCGCGCGGGCAGCGTCCCACTCGGCCTGCGACACGATTGGCGGCAGCGCCGTGTCGGCGTGCGGGCGTGGCGTGGTGTGCGTGGTCATCTCGAGCTCCTGTTCGGGGACGGGCGGTGCCTACCCCGACTCGTGAGAGTCACGCAACGGCGCGCATCAGCCGAGCGCGCGCGGCAACGCCTCGGCGACGCGTTCGAGCTCGAGGTCCGAGCACGTCGCGGCGGGATACAACGTGATGGAAGAGCCGTCGAGTCCCGATGGCACCACGAGCACGCGGTGCTCGTCGAGCAGTCGCTTGGCGAGCTGCATGCCGCCGCCGGGCGTGCCCGTGTCGAGCGCCCACAGCAGGCCCGTGCCGCGCAGCTGCATGCCCGCGGCTTCCGCGATCGGCTCGAGCAGTGCCTGCCACGCAGCGCCGGCCGCCTCCAGCTCGGCGCCGCGCGACTGCAGCGCGCCGATCGAATGGAGGATGCCCGCGCTCGCGAGCGGATCCCCGATCGACGTGCTCGTGTGCGCCGGCTCGACCGCGCCACGATCCCACGCAGCTGCCGCGACTTCCGCGCGCGACACGACCGCGCTCGCCACGATGCCGCTGCCGATCGCCTTGCCGAGGCAGACGATGTCCGGGCGCGCGTCCGCGATGGCCTCGGCGATCGTCGCGCCCGTCCGCCCCGCGCCGCACAGCACTGCGTCGAAGATGAGCAGCGCGCCCACGCGGTCGCATTCTTCGCGCAGCAGCGACAGGAACCACGACGGCGGCGGGATCACGCCCGCGCGGCCCTGCCACGGCTCCACGACCACGCACGCGACCTCGTTCGTCATCGCCGGCACAACGCCCCACGGAGCCCAGGTCGTCGTCGTCGGTATCTGTCGCCAGAACGGGTCGCGAAACTGTGCTCCGTGCGTCACCGCGAGCGCGAGCCCGAAGGTGCCGTGATAGCCGCCCTCGAACGCCACCATGCCGTCGCGGCCGGTTGCGCGCAGCGCAGTCTTGATGGCCGTCTCCACTGCTTCGCTGCCGGTGTGCAGCACGAGCGATCGCCAGTCGGTGACGTCGTCGTGCAGCTCCTGCGCCACCCGCACGCACAGCGCGGCGCACGCCTTGTCGCGCAGCTCGTGGCCGTACAGGTCGCCGACGCCAGGCGCCGCTCCGAGGGCGTCGCCGTCGAGCGGCAGGTCGTGGCCCCACAGTCGCGATCCGAAGACCATCGCGAGGTCGAGCACCGGGGTCGGCGTCGGCAGGGCGCCGTAGAACATGCTCGTGCCGAGCGCGCCCGTGAAGGTCGGCGCGCCAGGCAGCCGGAACCCGGGGAACTCGAACGTCGCGCTCAAGCGTGCTTCGATCCGCCGGGTGTCAGTCGGCGCTTCCAGCCGAGCAGCGTCGCCTGCGCGACCTGCCCCGCGACGCGCGGGTTCTCGCGCAGGCGGCGCACGGAGTACTCGTACCACTGCGCGCCGAACGGCACGTACACGCGCATCGGGTGGCCCTGGTCGACGAGGTCGTCGCGTCGCTCCTCGCGCACGCCGAGCAGCATCTGGAACTCGTACAGGTCGCGGCTCAGGTCCATGCGCTCGACCAGGTCGAGGCAGCCGGAGATGAGCTTGTCGTCGTGCGTGGCGTAGGCGGCGTGGCAGCCGGCCTCGGCGAGGATCCGGCACAGGTCGAGGTAGGAGCGGTTGATGGTCGCCATGTCGCGCCACGCGAGCTCGAGCGGCTCGACGTAGATGCCCTTGACGACTCGCACGCGCGCGCCCTCGCTCGCGAGGGCCTCCACGTCGGCGCGGCTGCGCTTGAGGTAGGCCTGGATGACGATGCCGAGGTTGTCGCGACCGGCGTCGCGCAGCGAGCGGTACAGCTCGAGCGTGGCGTCGGTGTACGGCGTGTCTTCCATGTCCACGCGCACGAAACCGCCGATCTGCTGCATGGCGGCGGCGATGGCGTCGACGTTCTCGTGCACGAGCGTGTCGTCGATCCCGAGGCCGAGCGCGGTGAGCTTCACGGACACGTTGCGCACGAGCGGCGTGGGGGCGTCGAGCTGGCCGAGCTCGGCAATCGCCTCGAGGTAGGCGTCGCGGGTGGCTTCGGCCTCCTCGCGGGAGGTGATCGCCTCGCCGAGCACGTCGAGGGTGGAGCCCATGCCGCGCGCGGCGAGCGACGTGACGACGCCGATCGCGCCGTCGAGCGTGTCACCGGCGATGTACGGCGCCGACAGCCGCTGCACGAGCCGGCGCGGCATGATCGGCATGGTCTTGACGATCGCGCGGTCGATCAGGCGCGGCTCGGTAGTTGCAGGAGGCGGAGTCATCGAGGCGGAATCCTACCGGTGGACGCGGCGGAGACCGCGCGGTTCCACTGCGTCCAGTGTTCCGGGGCGGGAGGCGGGATCTTCGGACGTAGTGGGCTCGGGTCGGGCACTTCGTCCAGTCATCCGGTGCTGTGTCGCGGAAATCCGGACGCAGTCACCCAGATCGGTGGGTCGCGACAGGTGATCGCCTCCGTCGACCGGATCGGTCGGCCGGATCAGGCGCGAGGTGCGGAGTGGCGCGGCGCGCGTGCGGGTTCGCTCCGGCCATTTGCAGGTCACCGCACGTGCGTCGTTTCGGAATCCCGCCAGCGACCACAATTGAGGACGACTGGCCGATGCCCGCGGCCGGCACCTCTGGGGGGAGGGGATTCGCCATGGACGATCGTCATGAAGCATTGCTGCCAGGAAGCCACGAGTGCGTGGGGTGTGGTGGCTTGACCTTCCGCCAGCGCGAGGACGCGCTCTGTCCGCGATGCGCGTTCGAGGCGGAAAGCCTCATTGAACGCATCGAGCTCGACGGCCTCGCCCACGACCTGCAGCTCATGACCGAGTTCGATGCGTACTACCGCCAGCGCGAGGAGCAGCGCAAGCGCTTCAAGAAGCTCGGCGGGAACGTGTTCGGCAAGCGTCCGGCGCTCGATCCGGTGGCACGCCCGCCGATCGACCTCACGCCGGCGCCGTTCTGGCTGGGTCTGCGCGACGCGGGATAGCCGCCTCGGCAACGCTCGCGGCCATGGGCGGCAACCGCCGTGGCCGCACGAGGACGCATCCGGAGAAGTGCCCTTGTCAGGGCGGGGCGGTGACGCGACGACACGGCGTCACGCATCGAACCCGTCCTCAGGAGCTTCACCGGATGCGCACTGCTTATCGACGCCCGATCGCCACGTCACTGCTGCTGGTCGGCTCCATGGTCCTCTTCGCCGGCTGCGGCGATGAAGGCGCTCACCTGCCAGCCGGGATGACCGGCTCGTCCGCCGCGTACTCCTCGTCGGGCACCGACGGGGTGAGCGACCTGCTGGGCGGCGACCCCGGACCGACGACCGCCGGCGTCACGTCGCAGATCGACGATCCGGTGCTCGCAGGCTACGACGGCATCGACGAGATCGGCGGGCTCGGCACCGACGACGTCTTCGGTCGCGCGATCTCGGACTGGAACGAGACCGAGGGCGCGATGAGCGGGCTCGACTCCGACATCGGCTTCGACGACCCCGGCTTCGAGCCGGTCGGATACGGCGGCGGCTACGGCCGCGGCTACGGAAACTCGGGCTTCGATTCCGGATACGGCTCCGGCAACGGCCTCATGACGGCTGCGGTCGGCAACGGCGGCTGGGGCGGCAACTCCGGTCTCATGAACGCCGGCTTCGAGGATCCGGGCTTCGCGGACCCGGGCCTCGACGCGGGCATGGTCGATCCAGGGTTCGAGGATCCGGGCTTCGCCGATCCGGGCTTCGACGCAGGTATCGCCGATCAGGGCTTCGTGGATCCTGGCTTCTCGGCGGGCGCCGCCGACGTCGGCTTCGATCCGGGTGTCGCGGATGTCGGGTTCGATCCGGGCATCGCGGATGCGGGCGTCGCGGACATCGGCATCGACGCCGGAGCCGGCATCGAGGGCATGGTCTTCTAGCCCGCGACTACCATGTCAGCACGTCAGTTCCGGTGACGGCCGCGCCTTCTGGTGCGGCCGTCGTCGTCACGGTGCTCGCCGATGTCACCGCGTCTGAGGCGCCCTGCGTCGCGCGCAGCTCGCGCATGCGGGCCAGCAGCTCACCCTGCGACTGCAGGCGGCCGAGCTCGGCGTACTCGGGATGGATGTCGTAGCCGTCAGGGCGTTCGCCATCGAGGCGCTCGAGGTTCCGTCGCACGAGCCGGCGCGCGTCCTTGAGCAGGTCCTTCAGCGCGGGGTCGACCTCGTCCATGCGCGTGAGGACCTTGCGTACCTGCAGCAGGTCACGCTCCGCGACATCAGTACCGTCGTAGCCAGCGTGGGACACCTTCTGCAGCCACGCGCTCAGCAGCGTCTCGTCGGTGAGGGTCGCGCGCGCCGCCGCCTTCTTGCCGGTCAGGTCGGTCAGCAGGCTTCGATCGATCGTCCCGCTCTTCACGCTCTCGATGACGCGAGCACGACCGATCGGCGACTCGGTCGTCGCCCACCGTCGCAGCTTGTCGAACTCGGCGCGAGCGTCGCCGTCGGAGCTCGGAAGCCACTCGCCGTCGGCGATCTCGCGCCACGAGTAGTCCCCGGTCTCCGGCATCGCGGGACGCCTGCCCGTGGGCAGCTCGTCGAGCAGCGCGAGCTGGTGGAGGTCGAAGAACGAGACGTCGTCGACCGTCCCCAGCCCGACGCGCACGGCAGCGCGCTCGAGCACCTCGGGATCGACCGGGGGATCCTGCGCGAGCAGCTGCTGGAGACGCTGGGTGCGCAGGCCGCCCCAGATGTTGGAGTAGTCGGTGTCGCCGACCGCATCGAGTTCCTGCATCTCCTGGCGCAGCGCCCCGGCGATCTGCGGCCGTCGATCCTTCGACAGCGCTGCGATCGCCGACAGCTCGTGGCGCGCCCACGCTCCGTCCGGCGTGTCGAGCAGCTCATCGAGGCGCGCGGTTGCCCGGGCCGGGTCGAACGAGGGATCGGCGAGCAGGCGCTCGCGCAGGCGGCCGCGACGGAGGTTGTCGAACTCGATGCGCGCCTCGTCATACTCCGACGGCAGCATGCCTTCGTCGGCCAGGCCCTTCACGTTGATCGACGCCGCGCGCGGGAAATGCGGGCGACGGTCCTTCGGCAGGTCGCGGTACGCGACGAGCAGGTCCAGGTCGCGCTGCGTGATGTCGGCGTCGGGCTTGAGCAGGATCGCATCGAGGCGCGCGTCGGCGACATCGCGCGTGATCGATGGATCGCCGATGATGCGAGCTCGGTCGCGCAATCGTCGGATCGCGTCGAGTTCGTCGACGAGTACGTGCCCGTGGACGTTTCCTTCGGCGAGCTCCCACGCGGCATCCGTCCAGGTCGTGCCGTTCATCGTGGCCGGAAGCTTCGGGCGGAGGGGCTTCGGGAGGTTCTCGATGGCCGCCAGGAAACGCACCTGTTCGACATCGACGGCCTCCTGGTCGAGCCCTCGGTCCAGCAGGACGTCGAGGCGAGCGAGCACGGAATCCTTCGTCGTTGTCGGGTCGGCCGCCAAGCGACGCGCGAGCCGGTGCACGCGCAGCTGCTCGAAGTCCGCGTGTGCGATGTCGTCGTCGAGCGGTCGATCCTGGTCGAGCACCCGACCCATGTGTCCGCGCTCGTCCTCGACGGTCGTCAGCCACGGCGCCTTGCCGCTGGGCATCCGCTCGAAGGTCGCGATCCGCTGCATGTCGCGAAGGTCGACGTCGTCAGTCGGCTTGGCGAGGATCGCATCGAGCTCCGCCTCGAGCGACTGGCGAGTTGCCGACGGATCGGCGTCGAGCCTCTTCGCGGCGAGCCCGGTGCGCAGGTTGGCGACCTCCTGGTAGGTGAGCATGTCCTCCTCGGGGCCTCCCCGCAGCGCCAGGTCGCTCCAGGACCGACGCGTGACGGCCTCCGGCAGATCGGGCCGTGCACGCGCAGGAAGGCTCGTCAGGCGATCGATGCGATGCAGGTGTGCTTCGGTGATCGCGTCGTCCGGCAGCGACAGGATGCTCGCGAGTTCGTCCGACACGGCGACCTTCGTCGCTGCGGGGGCGGCGAGCAGGGCTGCGCGCTCGTGTCGCCAGGCGATGTCGTCGACGACGGCGACGTCCTCGTCGACGACCGCCGTGCGCAGTCGCGACGCAAGCTTGTCGAGGGATGGAGGCCGCTGCCCCGTCGGGAGCGCCGCCCATGCCGCGAGCTCCGGGAGCGCGGCGTCTTTGTTCGGCGCAGCGAGGTGTCGCGCGACGTCCCGGTCGGTCGGCAGCGCACCGAGATCTCCGCGCGCGGTCCGTATCGTGCGCACGTCCAGGTCGACGAGGCGACCGTCGTTCGCCGATGCGAGGCGGTCGATCAGCTTCGAGCGCCAGCCAGAACTCCCGGCAGCTCCGAACACGGCATCTGCGTCGACGCTGGCGAGCTCGGCCAGTCGCCACGCGCGCTCGACATCCGGCTCGTCCGCGGCGAGCAGTTCGTGCGCCGCCCTCGCGGCCGTGCCATCGGCATGGTGCGTGTTGGCCCACATCGCGAGCACGTTGTCGCCCAGGTCGTCGCTGCTTCGATACGCGCTGGCGAGCGATCCGGCACCGGTCTCGGAGGAGCCGATCGCGGGGCGCAGCGAGTCCGGGAGCGATTCCAGGGTCGCGAGGAAGCGCAGGTCGTCGTCCTCCAATGCACTCAGTGGCGCCTCGAGCAGCTGGAGCGCGCGAGCCTTGAGCGCCTCCGGCCCCTCCATGTCCGCAAGCAGCTCGATCTCGCTGCGATGCAGGTCGTCGAGCTCGACGTGGCCGTCGACCTCGTGGATCCACGTCGGCAACCTGCGCGCGCCGTCACCAGCGCCGTCGTCGAGACCCTGCAGCGCCCTGCGCATCACGTCCACGTCGACGGGACGGCCCTCGCGCGCGCGGCGCAGCTGGTCCGTGAGCAGCGAGTGCGATGCCTCGGCGGGCCCGGCGGTCAGCGCCTCGTGCGCGAGCTCGACCGAGCGCGGATCGGCGGCATCGATGCGACGGACGAACTCGCCCGTGCGGCCCAGCTCGCCGATCGCGGGATGCGTCGACAGGTCGGCGAGCGCCGACAGCTCGGTTGCGGTCGGATCCTCGAGCGTGCGCGCGAGCCAGTCGACCGCGTGGCCCGACTCGATCGCGACCGCACCATCGCGCACGGTCTCGAGCGAGGCGACGCTGCGGCGCGCATCCTCGATCGCGATGCGGAACGGCTCGCCCGCGCGAAGCTTCACGACACCGCGCTCCCAGCGGATGCCGTCGATGTGCTCGGCGAGGCGATCGATCGCGAAGCGGGCATCGGCGACCGGCACGCCCGACCGATCGATGTCCGCCAGCGCGCTGTGGGTCCAGTCGGCCGCGTCGCCGAGCGTGGCGCGCAGGCCGTCGACCGCGTCGCGGCGAGCGAACAGCAGCGGAACCTCCATCGAGCGGGCGCCTTCGGCGCGCGACAGCGCGACGTCGAGCTGACGCATCGCGCGCGAGAGTGCGGTTCCATCGAAGCTCACTGCAGGCATTCCCCCGAAAGCTGCTGCGACGTCGCCAACCCCCGATGGCGTGATTCGTCGCTACCTGTGTATCGGGATCGAACGATCTCGTGGTTCAGGCTGGTCGCCGAACCCGCGCGCGCCCACCTACCAGGTGAGCGTCTCGCCGACCTTCTCGGCATTGGCGGGCTGCCCGACCTGCGCACCGGCCCTCGCAGCCACCTCTGCAAGCCGACGCTGCATTCCCACTGCGGTCTTCGCCTGCGTGACGGCCGCGCCGATCTCGGCGTAGTCGGGGTAGTTGGAGTAGCCGTCATGGAGCCGGCCCTCGATGCGATCGACGTTGCGCTGCAGCAGCCGGATCGCATCCTCGCGAGCGGTCTGGATGTGGCCCGTGCCCTCCACGCCCGTCACGAGCGACTGGGCGAGCTTCAGGTTGGCGAGCACGTCCGTCAGGTTGGTGCTGCCCGTCCCGTCGAGGTTGGCGACGGCCGAATCGAGCAGGTCGGTGCGGGTCACGCCGATGCTCGCCAGCACGGCATCGTCGCCGCCAGCGAGCGATCGCAGCAGCGCACCCTCGAGCGGCTCGCCCGCGAGCACCTTCTGTCGCGCGACGTCGCGGCCCGCATCCGTCGACGTCATCGCCCATGCGCGCAGGCTCGCGATCTCGGAGCTCGCGCTCGAACCGGAGGAGACCGACCCGACCAGGCCGAGACCGGATCGCGAGCCGCCACGCACGGGCGCCGGCACGTCGATGCGCAGGTGATCGGGGAGCTCGTCGAGCAGGGCGAGCAGGTTGAGCTCGGACGGCGTGATGAGATCGTCAGGCTTGAGCACCGCCTGGGTGAAGCGGGTCACCACGGCGTCGCGCGTCAGCGTCGGGTCGTCGAGCAGCTTCCGCCGCTCGCGCCAGGCGCGCAGGCTCGCGAACTCGGCCCTGGAATCGGAATCGTTCTTCGGGAGCCAACCGGAGTCGGCGATCGTCTGCCGCGAGTAGGAAGTCGACGCCTGCGCCGGCAGCTCGACCCGCTTGTCGCCACCGAGGCGGTCGAGGCGGGCGAGGAACGTGAGGTCGTCCTTGGTGATGTCGCCATCGCCCTTGTCGAGCACCTCGTCGAGCTGCGCCAGCAGTGATTCGCGGGTGATGCTCGGGTCGGCTTCCATGTGCTGCACGAGGCGCCATTCGCGCAGGTGGGCGACGTTCGTCGGCACGCCGTGGATGCCGTGCCCCTCCGCAGCGGCCGCGATGTTCGCGAGCCGGAGCACCTGCGAGTGGGTGATCTCCTTGTCGGACGCGTCCACGAGTTCGTCGAGCTCGGCGAGCAGGCTCTCGCGCGTGTGCGGCTCGGCGGCGAACTTCTCGCGTTCGCGCCAGGAGCGCAGGCTCGCGAACTCCGCCTTGGAATCGGAGTCGTTGTGGGGCAGCCAGGCGGAGTCGGCGATCGTCTGTCGCGAGTACGAGGAGGATGCCTGGTGCGGGAGTTCGATCCGCTTGTCGCTCGTGATGCGGTCGAGGCGCGCGACGAATCGCAGATCGTCCTTCGTGACGTCCTTGTCGCGCTTGGCGAGCACCTCGTCGAGCTGCGCGAGCAACGTCGCGCGCGTGACGCTCGGATCGCCTTCCATGCCCTGCACGAGGCGCCATTCGCGCAGGTGCTCGACGTTGGTGGGCACGCCCTGGATGCCCTGCCGCTCAGCCTCCTGCGAGATGAATCCGAGGCGGAGCCGCTTCGACTCGGTGATCGCGTTGTCGGGCGCTGCGAGCAGCTCGTCGAGCTCCGCGAGCAGCGACTCGCGCGTGTGTGGTTCGGCGGCGAACTTCTCCCGTTCGCGCCACGAGCGCAGGCTCGCGAACTCGGCCTTGGAATCGGAGTCGTTCCTGGGCAGCCAGCCCGAGTCGGCGATCGTCTGCCGGGAGTAGGACGAGGATGCCTGCTCCGGCAGCTCGATGCGCTTGTCGCCGGAGAGACGGTCCATGCGTGCCAGGAATTGCAGGTCGTCCTTCGTGACGTCACCATCGCCCTTTGCGAGCACGTCGTCGAGCCGCGCGAGCAGCGATTCGCGAGTGACGCTGGGATCGGCCTCCATGCGCTGGACGAGGCGCCACTCGCGCAGGTGGGGGACGTTCGTCGGCACACCGTGGATGCCATGTCCCTCCGCCGCCTCGGCGATGTTCGCGAGCCGGAGCTGCCTGGTCTCGCTGATCTCGTCGTCGGCGATGTCGACGAGTTCGTCGAGCTCGGCGAGCAGCGACTCGCGCGTGTGTGGCTCCGCCGCGAACTTCTCGCGTTCGCGCCACGTGCGCAGGCTCGCGAACTCCGCCTTCGAGTCGGAATCGTTCCTGGGAAGCCACGCCGAGTCGGCGATCGTCTGGCGGGAGTAGGAGGATGACGCCTGGCTCGGAAGTTCGATCCGCTTGTCGCCCGTGAGCCGGTCGAGTCGCGCGACGAACTTCAGGTCGTCCTTCGTGACGTCGCCGTCGCGCTTGCCGAGCACGTCGTCGAGCTGTGCGAGCAGCGTCTCGCGAGTGACGCGCGGGTCGGCTTCCATGCGCTGCACGAGGCGCCACTCGCGCAGGTGGGGGACGTTCGTCGGCACGCCGTCGATGCCATGCCCCTTCGCTGCCTCGGCGATGTTCGCGAGGCGAAGCAGCCTGGAGTCCGTGATCGCATCGTCGGGTGCGTCGGCGAGCTCGTCGAGTTCGGCGAGCAGCGACTCGCGCGTGTGCGGCTCCGCCGCGAACTTCTCGCGCTCGCGCCACGTGCGCAGGCTCGCGAACTCCGCCCTGGAGTCGGAATCGTTCTTGGGGAGCCACGCCGAGTCGGCGATCGTCTGCCGCGAGTAGGAGGAGGAGGCCTGGCCGGGAAGCTCGATCCGCTTGTCGCCGGAGAGTCGATCGAGTCGTGCGAGGAACCTCAGGTCGTCCTTGGTGACATCGCCGTCGCGCTTGCCGAGCACGTCGTCGAGCTGCGCGAGCAGCGACTCGCGCGTGACGCCGGGATCGGCTTCCATGCGCTGCACGACGCCCCATTCGCGGAGGGAGTCGAACTCGCGGCGAGCCGCGTCGTCGGCGCGCGGCACGGCGCCACGACGAACGAGCGAGGCACGCGCCTCACCGATCGCCGCGGGAATGTCGGGCCCCTTCGCCTGGTCCACCTCGTCCATGATCGCGAGACGAAGCATGTCCGCATGGTCGACGGACGCGGAATCCTTGGCGAGGATCGCGTGGTACTGGTCGCGCAGCGTCCCGCGGGTGACCGCCGCATCGGAGTCGACCCGCCGCGCGCCGGCCCAGACGCGCAGGTTGCCGAACTCCGCGAGCGAGTCCGAATCGCGATCGGGAAGCCAGGCCGCATCGGCGATCTGGGACCACGAGTAGCTCCCGGCGCGAGGTGGAAGCCCGGATACCGTCTCGGGCGGAAGCGACGTCAGTCGCTCCAGGCGTCGCAGGTCGTCGACCGTCATGTCGGCGTTGGGCTTGTCGACGATCGAGCCGACGGCCGCGAGCACGCGCGAGGACGGGTCGGGATCGGCCAGGATCGACGCTCGTTCCAGGTTCCACCGCAGGTCGTGGAGGGAACCTGACGCGCCGGTGCGGACGGCTTCGGTGAGCGATTCGCGCAGGTCGGCGAGCGCGGTCGGCCTGATCGATTCGGGCAGGCTCGCGAGACTTGCCAGGCGCGACAAGGATGCCGGTTCGAGCACCTCGTCGGCGAGCAGCGTCTGGACTCCCGCGGCGAGGTCGGTCGCGCTGGGCGTGCTCCGTGCGGTGCGGAGCGAGTCGACGAGCATCGCGCCGACCCGGTCGTCCGAGGATGCGGCGAGCTGCTCGCGCATCGATGCACGCCATGCGTCGTCGCCCACCTCGCCGAACGCGGCGGCAGGGTCGACGTCGGCGACCATCGCGAGACGCCGCGCCGTGTCGGTCGTGGGTCGCGCCGTTGCGAGCAGGTCGGCGGCGGCTACCTGGGCCGATCGCGCATCCGTCAGCGTGCCGCGCCACATCTGGAGGAGCTGCGCGTGTCCGTCCTCGCCCGCGCGAAGCGCCGCGACGAGTTCCGGATCGCCTGCCGCGGCAGCGACTCGTGCGACCTGCTCGCGAGTCAGCTGGTCGAGCGGTCGCAAGATCGTCGTCCGGACCTCGTTGGCGAGGTCGGCCGGGTCGGGCAGGTCGCGTCGAAGTCCGAGGTCGGCGCGATGGATGTCGTCGAGCGCGATCGTCGAGACATCGTCGCCGAGCCACGTCGGCAGCCGCCGCGCACCGTCGCCGACGCCGTCGTCGAGTCCCTCGAGCGCGAGGCGCAGGTCGCCAGTGGAGACGCCGGCTCCCGATCGAGACGCGTCGAGCAGGTCGTCGAGCAGCAGCGACGAGGCGCGCGGGACGTCGCCCTCGAGGGCGATGCGCGCGAGTTCGTGCGAGCGCGCGTCGGCGACCTCGAACCGACGAAGCACGCGGCCCGCTCCACCGAGCGAATCGAGGCGCGCGTCACTGGCGAGGACGCCAGCTGCCTGCAGGGTGCCACGATCCGCACTCGGATCGAGCGCCGAGCGGAACCAGTCGACGGCGTGCCCCTGGTCGATCGCGACCGAACCCTGCTCGAGCTTCTGGAGCCCCGTCGTCCACGTGCGGGCACCGTCGACCGTGGCTCGGAACGCATCGCCGCGACGCGCCTTGGCGACGCCCCGCTCGAAGCGCATGTCGTCGATGTCGGTGACGAGCTGCTCGACCGCCGAGCGGGCATCGTCGACTGCCGGTCCCGCCTGTTCGAGCTCGCTCGCGGCACTCGACGCCCAGTCGCGGGCATCGCCGAGCACGGCACGGAGCGAATCGGTGGCGGGACCGCGACCGAAGAGGTGCGGCACGTCCATCGACACGGCGCCGTCAGCGCGTGACAAGGCGACCTCGAGCTGGCGTGCAGCTCGACCGAGTGCGGAGCCGTCGATGCTCACCCCATTACTGCAGGCCGGGGACGCCAGCTCCCACCGGCGACGTGATCGTCGTCGGCGATGTCACCGATGGCGTCGAGGCGCCGAGCGATGCGCGAGCTGAGGCGTCGGTCAGTCCGGTCGGAGCCGCGGTGCCCGCGCCGAGCGATGCGGCGCCACTGGCTGCGGAGCCGACGGGTGCACCCGTGACGGAGACGTTGCCCTGCGCGTCGACGGAGATCGGCGTGACCGTGCCGGCCGCATCCATCATCGCGACGGGTGTCTGGCTGGCAGTGTCGAGCACGACCTTCGTGCCGCTGCCGTCGTCGATGAGCGTGAAGGTGCCGACCTGCTCGCGCGTGACGCCGCCAGAGGCAGCGCCGGACGTGCCGGTGCCGGCCGTTGCGGTGCCGCCAGTGCCGGTGCCTGCGCCGAGGCCCGTCGTCGCGCCGAGCCCGGCGGAGGAGGAACTCGTCGCCCCCGCATCGAGACCGGTCGTCGGCGAGAGGTTCGTCTGTCCGGCCATCGCGTCCGAGGACGCGCTGCCGACGCCGCCGTTGCCGGCATTCGCGAACAGGTCCTTGGCGATCGCTGCGAACTGCGCCTGCCCGGCCTGCGCCTGGGGCACGGAGCTCGACGAGCCCGTGGGCGTGAGGCCCGCACCTTCGGGAACCGCGGTGTTCGCGCCGGACGGAAGGCCGCCCGTGCCGATGCCTCCAGCAGTGCCTGCACCAAGTCCGGCTGCCGGACCCTGTGCGCCACCGGATCCTTCGATCGGCACGAGGTTGCCCTGCGCGTCGAGGATGCCGACCGGCTGTTCGGTGGCGGTCTCGAAGACCACCATCTGGCCCGACTGCGGATCAGGAATCACCGTGTAGGGACCGACCTGCTGGCCACCGGCGAGCTTGCCGGAGCCAGAGCCTGCACCGGTTCCAGCGCCAAGTCCTGCGCCGGGTGCGCCCGGGCCGGTCGGAGCGAGGCCACCTGCACCGGGCGTGCCGGCAGTGGGTGTCATGCCGCCCGCGCCAGCGGCAGCGGGATCAGCGAGCGCGGGATCAGCCGCTTCCTTCGCCTTCGTGTCCCCCATGTGCTTGAACAGCAGGAATCCACCGCCAGCAGCGAGTCCGAGTCCACCCGCAATGAGCAGGCCACGAGGTATCGGCGTCATCAGTACTTCCCCCAGCGTGGCAGTCGCGCGGTCGCCCCCCATGGACGTCGCAGTTGCCAGCACCGGTCTGTCGGAAAACCCGCCCGACGCGATTCACGACATCGCGCAATTCGGTGACGACCACCTATACCGCCCAGGTTGGATCAGCCGTGCGACGACCCGGCGACCGCCGCGGCCATCGCCACCCCGGCCTCGCGACCCTCGTGCAGCGCCGAGGCCACCTTGCCCGCGAGGGGGCCTCGTCGCGCGATCGACAACGACCGCCAGAGCGACTGCACCAGCTCGACCGAAGCCTCGTCGCGCTCGTGACGCTCGAGCCACGCATCGCTCCACAGCTCCGCAGCCTGCTCGAGCTGCTCCCAGCGCTTCTCGAGCTCGCGCAGCGCGCCGCCGAGCTCGTCGAGCAGCTGTGGGCGCGCCATCCGAGGATCGTCGCCCGGCTCGAGCGCCCGCAGCTGGTCCAACGCTTCCAGCGCGCGCGAGCGCGCACGCACGAGGACAGCAGCAGGATCCTCGTCAGTCTCGCCGGCCCCGGCTGCGTCGCCGCTCGCGGCTGCGTCCAGGACGCCGTCCCCGCCGAACGCCCGAAGCTCGGCATCGAGCCCCGGCAGCTCCGCGAACGAGGCGAGCTCCTCGACCGTCTCGACCATCGCGAGCAGCGTCAGCGATTCGCGAAGCGCGACGGGATCGTCCACGCGCGCGCCATCGTCCAGCCGAACGAGCTCCACGAGCTCCCCACCATCGGAGTCGGCCCACGCGGCCACGGCCACCTGGCCGATCGCCGGTTCGCACGGCATGAGCGCCGCGAGCGTGGCCGGCGTTCCGTCGTCCTCTTTTGGGGCGACGATCACGTCACGCAGCGCCAGCAGCCGGGTTTCGAGCGGGGATTCGGTCATCGCCGAACGGTACCACGCACATGACCTCGCAACGAATGCGAGGTCGAACCCGATACGCCGGATGGAGGGAGAGTTCCATCAGTTGCCGAGGGGTTGGCGACACGGACTTCTCCGGGGGAACCGCATCAGGGGAACTACATTGTCCGGACGCATCGAAGCAGGCATGCGCCTGCTCACCGTCGCTGACCAGTCGCTGGGCGCCGTTCGCGAGAACGTCGACACGTTCATCACCGTGCTGCGCACGGAGAAGGACCCGGCTGCGAAGAGCGCGCAGGGGCTCGCGGCACTGACCGCGGCGCTCGAGAACGCCAAGCAGGGTGTCGCGGCCGTGACTGCCGCTCGCACCGGCGTGAACGGCACCGAAGGAGCGGCAGCCTCGCTCGCGGTGCTCGACGACACGCGCACGGCGATCGACGAGCTGCACGCCAACTTCACGACCCTCATGTCGAGCAAGAACGGCGGCCAGCAGGCGAAGGTCAACCCGCTCGGGCTGCAGACGCAGGTCGAGGAGGTGCGCGGACGCATCGGCGTTGCACGCGACAGCCTCAAGTCGGCGGAAGGCTCCCAGGACGTCGCGAAGGAAGGCGTCTTCAAGGAGATCGCCGGCGAGACCAAGCCGGTCAAGCCCGAGACGATCACCGACGAGCACGTCGACATCGTCACCAAGAAGGCAGCCGAACTCCCGACGAGCGTCGGGAAGATGCCGACGCTGGAGAAGGTCGGCGTCGACATGATCGCCGCGGCGCGCGCGGGCAAGTACGACAACCTGGTCGGACGTGAGCAGGAAGTCGACCAGATGCTCACGATCCTGCAGCGCAAGCGCAAGGCGAACCCGATCCTGCTCGGAGATCCGGGCGTCGGCAAGACGCAGCTCGTGGAGGGCCTCGCACTGCGCGTGGCGAACCGCGAGGTGCCGGAGAACATGCGCGACCTCAAGCTCTGGTCGATCGACGCTGCCTCGCTCAAGGCGGCGGCCGGTGCCGAGCAGGGCGCGATGGAGAAGCTCGTCAAGTCGATCGTCGACGAGGTGGCGGCCGAGCGCGCGAAGGGCGAGAAGGTCGCGCTGTTCATCGACGAGCTGCACACGCTCATGAACGCGGGCGACACGTCGCAGCAGCTCAAGCCGGCGCTCGCGCGCGGCGACATCAGCATGATCGGCGCGACGACCTGGGAGGAGTTCGACAAGTTCATCTCCAAGGACGGCGCGCTGGTGCGACGCGTGGCCCCGATCTCCGTGGAGGAGCTCACCAAGCCGCAGGTGCTCGACGTGCTGCGTTCCGTGCAGGAGGGCCTGTCACGCCACCACGGGGTGGTCGCCTACGACAGCGCGATCAGCGAGGTGCAGAAGCTCTCGATGCGCTACGTGCGTGACCGCAAGCAGCCGGATCCGTCGATCGAGCTGCTCGACCACGCGCTCAGCCGCGTCGCGAAGTCCTGGAACGGTGGCGCGCCCGCGGGCTACCTGGAGCTGGCGAACGAGGTGGGTCGCCTCAAGGCGACGATCCCGTCGCTCGAGCGGCAGGTCGTCATCGGCGACACGCGCGCGGCCGGCCAGCTGGTGGGCATGCAGGAGCGCCTGGCGGAGATCGAGCCGAAGGTCGCCAACATGACCACGCAGCTCGAGCGCGAACGAGACGTGCTCGGCACGCGCCACGACCTGGTGACGTCGTACCTCAAGCACATGGACGAGGGCCAGACCGACGAGGCCGCGGCGCTCATGCCGCAGATCTCGGACGCCAACGCGGCGGTCCGGGCGATGCGCGAGGAGTTCCCGGAGCGACTGCTCACCGACATGCTCGACGAGGAAGCGGTGCGCGAGGCGGCGAGCAACCTCTACGGTCGCACGATCAGTGCGGGTGGCGCGGACGACGCGAAGAAGCTGCTCGCGCTCGGCGACACGCTCGCCGGCAAGGTGATCGGCCAGCGCGAGGCGACCGACATGGTGGCCAAGGCGATGAAGCGGGCGCAGAGCGGCATGAAGCGCCCGAACGCCCCGGCTGGCGCGTTCCTGTTCAACGGTCCGACCGGTGTCGGCAAGACGGAGACGATCCGCGTCACGGCCGACGTGATGACGGGCGACCCCAAGAACATGGTCCGCATCGACATGGGCGAGTACAGCGAGCCGCACTCGATCTCGAAGCTGTTCGGTTCGCCTCCCGGCTACGTGGGCTACGACGATGCTCCGGCGCTCGCCGCGCTCATCAAGAACCCCGAGGCGCACCTGCTCTTCGACGAGGTCGAGAAGGCGCATCCGACCATCTTCCAGAAGCTGCTGCCGCTGTTCGAGGAAGGCCGCGCGACGCTCGGCGACGGACAGGCGATCGATGCGACGGGCGCGACGCTCTACATGACGTCGAACCTGGCGGACGACCAGATCCGCCAGTACTTCAGCCCCGAGTTCCTCAACCGGCTGAGCGGCGTGATCAAGTTCAACCACCTCGACAAGACGAACGTGACGCAGATCCTCGACGACCTGCTGCTGCCCAAGACGCTCAGCCTGGCTGCGGAGAACGGCCTGGCGATCGAGCTCACCGACGCGGCGAAGGCACGGGTCGTGGACTACGGCTTCGACTCGGCGATGGGTGCACGCCCGCTGCAGCGATCGCTCGACAACCACGTCGCGGACCCGGCGAGCGACATGATCCTCGAGATGCGGGCGGCGGGCAAGGTGCTCGATCCGGCAACGCCGCAGAAGGCGATCCTGGACGTCGACCCGAACGGCACCGGCTTCATCATGAAGTCCGACGACGGCGCGGTGAGCATCTCGGTCGAGGCACGCACGGCAGAGGAGCACGCTCCCGGCGCGGCGAGGGCCACGCACGACGCACCGGCGGCGAAGCCGGTGGATGGAGCGAACGAGGATCTCGAGTGGAGCCTGGGTGACGACGCGTCCGGCGCCGTCCATCCGCCGGCACCAGAAGCGGCACCGATCCGCGCAGGAGGCGAATGACGATGACTGGTATCTCTGACTACGGGCGCATCGTCGCCGAGCAGGTCGTCAGCTCCGCCTCGAGCTTCGGGGACGGGCTCGCGTCGAGCATCGCCAAGCAGGGCGCAGGCGGATGGTCGCCGGGCCCGTTGTGGGACAACGCGATCCTCGCGATGCGCACACAGGGTGGCAGCCTCGCGCAGAACCTCGAGAACCTGAAGATGTTCGGGCCCGAGGTGCTCGAGGGACTGTCGCCGGCGCTACGAGCGCAGCTCGACGACCAACTCAAGGCGGTCAAGAAGATCCTCGACGAGATCCACACGGATCGCGGCGGCGACTTCGCGGAGCTGCTCAAGGGCTTCCAGTCCTACGGCGACCAGGTCTCCAACGAGATCAAGGGTCTGCTGGCGAAGGCGGACGAGGCGCAGGCCACGGCGGCTCGCACGAGCATCGAGGGTTCGCAGACGCTCGGCTGGGACCTCGTCGAGGACGCCGGCAAGGAGACCGTCAAGGTCACCGAGCAGGCGGGCCAGAACGTCGCCACGAAGGCTGCCGGCAGCCGCGGCTGAGGAACGTCGCAGATGTGACGGCCTCGGGATGGCCGGAACGCGTGGATCGGCGCCGTCGCGTGCTGCAACGGTGGGTCCGCAACCCTCGATAGACAGGTGAGCGGGAAACCGGAGTGGTTTCGCGCGTCAACGGTCCGGGGGGCCCGTGGGGATCAACCTCATCAGGGATATCGTGCTGCAGCGATTCGCCGAGTCGGCGAAGCGCATGGCCGTGGGCGCGGAAACCCTGGTCGCCACCTATGGCGACGAGGCACTGGACGGGCGCCAGGCGTTCCAGGCGGACATCCTCGCGATGCGCTGCGAACTGGGCACGCTTTCGGAGTCGTACAAGCATGTCCTTCGCGACGCGCCCGATGCGGTCGCGGCGCTCACGCCCGAACTTCGCGAGCAGATGCAGGTCGCGGTGCGGGCCGCCGAAGCGGCGAGTGATACGTGGCACGAGCATCGCGGCGCGTCGAGCGTGGCACCGTTCGCTGCGCTCGCCGACGCGGCCACCGGCGTGGCGGAGATCGTGTCGAGCGGCGCGGCGTTCGCGCGGCCGGTGCGCGTGGTGGTGGGCGGCGAGGGGCCGGCAGGGCTGGCGACAGCGAACCTGCTGCGTGAGTCGGGGGCCGACGTGCAGCTCATGGCGCCGGTGGGCCAGGCCAGGAACGGCAGCGTGATGATCGATCGTCGCGGCTGGGGTGTGCTCGAGCGCGCGGGTGGCGCGAAGGTCGTGGCAGAGGCGCCGGTGGACCACACCGGCAATTTCAAGATGGCGTCGCTGCCATGGCTCGAACGCGAGTTGGGGACGCGTGCCAAAGAACTTGGTATCCGGCGCCAACCATTCGCGGTGGCGGACGTCGAACAGCTCGACGACGGCGTGCGCGTGCACGTCGCCGATCCGCGCGCGGGTGGGGGCGTCACGACGATCGACGCGGACTGGTACATCGACGCGACGGGCGGATCGTCGCCGATCTCGAAGAGCAATACGTTCGGACGGGAGCTGTTCGAGGGATCGTATGGGGCGCTGCCGAGCGAGCGAACATTCATCGCGGCGAGCGCGAAGGCGGTCGAGGGTCGCGGGCTCGGGTGGACCGCGAAGGACGGCACGTTCGCGATCAACGACGTGCGCGAAGGTGTGCTGACGGCGTATCGGGGACTGGACGAGGTCGACAAGGGCATGACGGTGACGGCCGAGCAGGCGACCCAGCTGCTCAGGACGCTCGAGGTGGATCCGTCCACGATGATCGGCACGCCGTGGTCGTTCACCGCGCAGCAGACGCTCGCGCGGTCGGCGGGGCAGGGCCGCGTGCTCATCGTGGGCGATGGTGCCGGCACCGTGATGCCCGTGCAGCAGGCCGGCGTGTTCCTCGCGCTCACCGACGCGGAGCGCGCCGCGAAGACGGTGATCGGCGCACGGAACGCGACCCGTGAGGCGATCGACGATGCCGTACGCGCGTTCGACGCCGAGTCGCGCCAGGCGAGCACCGGCGCGGTGGCGGGCCCGGTGCCCGACTCGGGGCACGGCGTGATGCGTGGCGCGGGGCCGCACGGTCTCGAGCAGATCGCGGAAGACGCCGGCGATGCCGCCACCGCCGCCACCGAGCAGGCCACGCGCGCCCACGACGAACAGACCCGCATGATGCACCGGGTGTTCTTGGCGTAGCGCGGCTGGTGCGTGGGGTCCGGTCGTCGCCGCTCGTGCTGAAGCGCCACGTGGACGGAATACGCCTCCGTCGCGGGCTCGGTGTCGCCGCGGCCGCCGATCGTGTGCCTCAGAGCAACGAAATCGTGACGCACTGCGGCGGCAGCGATCGCGTCATGAAAGCGTTGAATCCTTGGCTACGAAACCGTGACGCGATGGCTCTTTGAGCTCCACGCTCGTCGAGTCGCAAGCGTCTTGGCGATGGCGCACACGACTTCATCGACGTGACCCCAGACCCGACGTGCACTGTACCGATCGACCTGCCACCCGAGCCTGATTGCCGCGGCGTCTCGGCGCGCGTCGTCTTCGCGTTGCCGTCGCATGAGGTGGTGGCCGCCATCACACTCGACGTTCAGTCGCGCATCGATCCAGACGAAGTCGGGCTCGTCAGACGGAAGCCCCAGCGCGCCGCGTACATTGACCAGGTCAGGCGCGATGCCAGCACGCTGCAGCGCCGCGAGCAGCTGGTCTTCCGCTCGGCTGCGTGTACCGACTGATCCGATATCGACGAGTCGAAGCGCCTCGCGCAGGTGCTCGACTCCCGGTCTCGGCGTGCAGACGACTGCCGCGCGGAGATCGTCGACAGCCAGGAGGCGTCGATAGGTTGCCCGATCGATCATCGACGCCAGCTGATGGGGAGTGTGGCTCGAGGCGGCTGAGAGCAGCGCGTGCATGACTGCAAGGGTCGGTGCACCAGCGACGGCGAGCGCTGGCAAGCCCGAACAGGCTTTCCTGACCTGGTGGAAACGGAATCCTTCGTCCGGAAGCTGTCGTCGTGCCGAACGGCTCGTGACGTGGATGGTGCCGTCGTGACGGTCCGCGTCCCACACCCCCGCGCGCACGAGCGCGGTGCCATGACTGATGCGCGCTCCAGGTCCCGCGTGGAGGACGGCTGCGAAACATCGCATCTCGTCGGTCGGTTGGTGCGCCGCCGGCCCGACGTAGTAGGTCCGGTCGAGTGCCCGCGTCATGCGACCATCGGCAACTCGATCCAAGACGCTTCGCCGGCAAATGTTGTGCTCGCGGAGCGTCGTCGCGTGGATGACGCCAGAGGTCGGAGCAGCAAGCTGCACGATGCGAGCATCGAGGTTGCGGGCGTACGGCATACGGATACCCTGAAGGTTTCGTGGTCTCCAAAAGCGCGCACTTCGTGCCGTTTCAGTGACAGATGAGTCGCATCATTCGCACGCCGGAGGCGTGCCGTGCCCAATGTCGAGGTCGCGTCATGAGATCGTTGAAATCTTGGCTACGAAACGATGACGCGAGACGAGTTCGCCGATCGTGTCCGCGTTTCGTATGTCCACGGACAACGATCTCGTGACGCGGTTCCACATCGGTGCCAGATGAGGCACGGCGCGCTGGCGCGCGCGAAAACGGCTCGTCACAAGGCACGGCGCGCTGGCGCGCGCAGAGGGGAGGAGCTGGCTCGCGAAGGGGAGGAGCGGCGCGCGGAGCGGAGGTCAGATGACCTTGAAGGCGGCGAGCATGTTCAGGTTGTCGCGGATCGATCCGACGACGCCGTAGTCCGGGTGGTACTCGGTGCCGACGAGCACGGTGGGTTCGACGATGCCGGCCATGCGACCGAGCTCCTGGTCGATCGAGTTGCGCACGTTGGCGAGCACGGAGGTGATGCGCACGTCCTGCGCGGTCACGTCGGCGAGGCCTGACTTGATCGCCGCGAGCGGACCCTTGACGATCGGGCTCGCGTACACGCGCTGATCGTCGAGCAGCTGGCGACCGATCTGCAGCTGGCGCGCCTTGGGCATGCTGGAGACCAGGGTGTCGAGCACCTCGACATCCGCGAGCGAGAGCGAACGCTTGGCTGCGTCGCCTGCTGCGTGGGCCGCTGTGGACGCGGCTGCTCCGACCATCTCGGCATTCATCGTGGTGCTCCCCCTGTGCGCGCGACGCGCGTCGTTCCCCTACCGAATTATCGAGACCAGCTCCGGGGATGTCTCACCCGCGCGACCATCACCATTCCAGCGCGTCGCCCACCGCGCCCGCGGCCCGCGTCTCGCCCAGTCGCACGACCTGCTGATCGGGCGGCGTCGCAGGGTGCATCCCACCAATGACGCGGCGCAGGAGCTCGACGTTCGCCTGGATGCGGCCCACCTGCGCGTAGTCGGGATGCGTCGAATATCCCCGCACCTCGCCGCGTCGCGTGTGCCCGGCCAGGCGCTCCAGGTTCACGTCGATGAGCCGTCGCGTCTCGTCCCACAGGCCACTCATCGGGATCGGCACCTCGGCGGGGCGCTGCACGTCGCGGGCGCGGAACAGGAAGTCGCGCGCCATCGTGAAGGCCTTCGGTCCCGAGAATGCGCCGAGCTGTCCTTCGAGCGCCAGCTGCTCGAACGGTGGGCGGTCCAGCCAGCGTGCATCCGCTTCGCGGATCTCGGCGAGCGAGACACCCTTCGGGAAGCTGCCGCTGTCGATCGCCGCCCGGATCTGCGCGCGTCGTTCGGTCACCTGCGAACCGTCGAGCAGTCGGTTGCGCACGAGGTCGATCGTGGTCGAGTCGGTCGTCAGCGGCGTCCTCGACGAGAGGGCCTCCCGCAGCGGCTCGAACAGTTCGCCGAGGCGCCCTGCCTTGAGCAGCCCGCCGCGCGCATCGGCATCGAGGACCGCGCGCAGGCGACCGAGCGCTGCCTCGTCGAACGTTCCCGACGCAGGCGAGGCCGCGTCGTAGAGCGCCGCCTCGAGCCGAGGAAGGTCGGCCGCCACACCATCGGCGTGCAGCCGCCACGCATCGACGATACGAGCCCAGGTCCCTCGATCGACCGGCCGGCGGCTGACCCCGGCCTCGACGAGGTCGGCGATCGACGCCACGCCCGATGGCATGCTCGCGAAGCCGAGCGTGTTCCAGCCGGCATCGAAGTCGATGAACGTCTGCAGCGTGCGCCACTCGGCCACGGACAGCGTCGCCGGGTCCCGGTCGACGAGCGAGCGCACCGCGTTCGTGAGCGCGCCCGGCTTCGACAGCTCCGGATCGAACTGCAGGCGCCAGGCCCTGAACGCGCGCTCCGTCTGTGGCATCGCGATCGGCAGTCCTTCGGCGGCACGTGCAGCCGTCACTTCGAGCGCATCCACGCCGCTGATGTGTCGCGGCGCACGAAGCGTCGAACCCGCCACATCGATCATGGTGCCGACCTCGCGCCACTCCGCCGGCGACAGCGACGACGGTTCGCGGCTGGCATATCCGCGCGCGGCCTCCAGGAGCCGCTCCTGGCTCGACCAGCGACCCGTCATGTGCGCGCTCCACGCCCCCAGCAGGCGTCGCGCGGCGAGGCGCATGTCGTCGCCACCGTGCATCATCGAGGTCGCGATGATCTCCGCGCTCGGCGCCGACATGAGATATCGCGGGCCGTCGAGCACCGTCCTCGAGCTGTCCAGCTCGAGCAGCGCGCGCATGCGCGCCCAGTCGTTCGGACCGAGCTCGCCCGGCGCACGTTCCACGAGCTCGCGCATCGCGCCGTGCAGGCGCGCGGTGTCGGACACCAGGTCGTCGATCGACAGCGCCGCCCGCGCGAAGGCGAGCCTCGTCGAACCCTCGACGCTTCGGCGCTCGCTGGCGTGGCGCCGTGCCATGCCACCCAGGTCCGGCTTGTGGATCGTCGGCTGCAGCGCATCGATCATCTCGGCAGGCGCGCCATCCACGAGCGCGCCCATGCGCGACCACTCAGTTCGCGAGAGCGTCTCGGGTTCGCGGCGCAGCAACCCGTGCAGCTCCTGCCGACGAACGTCCTCCGCGATCGCGCCCGGGCCCACGATCGTACGCCACGCCTCGACGTAGCGACCGCGCTCGGCCGCGGCGTTGCGGCCACCATCGGTGCCGAGCACGCGATACAGCGACTGCGTGTTGTGCAGCGAACGCGGGCCGCGCAGGATCGAGCCGTCCGGGTCTGCGTCGAGCAGCGTGCGCATGCGGCTCCAGTCGCGCGGCTGCAGCTCGCTCGGATCACGGGAGACGATCGCCGCGAACTCCCCGACCATGCGCTGGGCTGCGGGGTCGACCACCGCGTCGCTGCGGGGCACGATCGCATCCCACGCGGTGACGTAGCGCTGCATCGCCTGGACCGCGCCGTCACGCCCGCGGATGCCGTCGCGTACGATGCGCTCGACACTGCGCGCGCCATCGATCGTGCGCGGGATGCCGAGCGGCGAGCCGGCGGCTGCATCGGACTGCAGGGTCGTCTCCATCGCGCGCCAGTCCTGCGTGGACCACGTCGCCGGGTCGCGGTCGAGCAGGCTCCGGAGACTTGGCGCAGCCGGCACGGCGTCCACCGCTGCGGCAGTCGCGGCGTTCGCGGTCGGGATCGTCGCATCGATCGCGGCCCGATGCTCGGTAACTGCCGTCGCGAACTGCGCTCGCAGGGCGTCGTCGCCGCCTCTCGAGAGGACATCGACTGCCTCGGCAAGTGATCGCTCGCCGATGGATCGCGGAAGCCGCCACGTCGCATCGGCGCCCGCGCCGACCAGGACGTGCAGCTCCGCCGCATCGATCGCCGACATCTGCGCCGGATCCGCCCCCACGAGCTGCTCGATGCGCGCAGCCACGGCATCGGTATCGCGGAGCAGGCCGTGCTGCTGGGCGAACGGGCGCTGCAGCAGCCGCACGTGCGCGGCGGCGTCGCCAGCCGGGAGGTCGAACGGATACAGCGGGCGTGCATCGAGCTTGAGCGGCGGCAGCTCGAGCGCCGCGCGCAGTTCGATCGCGCTGCGCAGCTCGTCGATCGCACTCGCCCCGAGCGAACGTGGCTGCACGCCGCGCAGCTCGGTCAGCACGCGCTCGGTGTCGTTGCTGATCGACCCGCGCACGTCGCCCGCGGTGGATCGCAGCGTGTTGCGAATGGTCTGTCCAGCTCGATGGATGTGGTCGATCGACGGTCGCGGCGAGGACGCGGAATCCACCAGCGACGCGGCCTTCTGCACCACTGCGAGCCGGTCCTTGATGAGCAGCTCGACCGGGTCGTCGCCCAGCAGCTCGACGGCCTCCTTCGCCGCTGCGCCGATCGAGGACGCTTCGGCCGACAACGCGCCGATCTCGGCGCCGTTGAAGAATCGTGGCACCGTGGCGTCCGCGAGGCTCGAACCGCGCGTGGACAGCTGCTCGACCGTGCCGAGCACCTTCGCCATGGTGGACGGATCCACCCTCATGCTGTGCGCACCCCGCGTGGCACTGCGTCGCAACCCCCTGCCGGCACGCAGCATCCCCCCGATGCGACGGCCTGCCTGTATGTCGTGTGAGGCCCGAAACGGTGTTGCAGATCCCGCCACATCGGATACACCCCCTCGATATGGCGCGCGTCCTGGTCACCGGCTTCATCTCGATCGACTTCATCGCCCACGTGGAGGGGTTCGCGTCGACGAGCGTGCCGGAACAGGCCACCGACCTCGATGTCGCCTGTGGCGGCCGCGCCGCCAACCAGGCGATGGCCCTCACCGCGATCGAGGGCGAGGTCTCGCTCCTCGCGCGCGTGGGCACCGACGAGCACGCCACGCTGCTCACCGAGGAGCTGCTCGAGATCGGCGTGGGCACGGAGTTCGTGCAGCAGGCGCCGAGCCCGACCGGCATCCGACTCATCACCGAGCTCGGCGACGGCACGCGCCAGATCACCGTGTTCCGCGGCGCGAACGACTATCTCTCCGTGGACGATCTCAACCGTCGCGCGGAGGCGTTCCGCCAAGTCGGCGCGGTCGGCGTGACCACCGAACCCGCGGGCGCGGTCGCGCTGCGTGCCCTCGAGATCGCGGCCCAGGGCCAGATCCCGACGGTGCTCACGCATGCCGCGAGCGCGAAGCCCGTCTCCGACCGCCTGCTCGCCAACGCGAGCGTGGTGGTCACCTCCGACTCCACCTGCTCGGGGCTGCTCGATCCGGGTGTCGCGAAGGAGCATCCCGAAGCGTCGCTGCGCGCGCTCGTGCAGCGCGGCGCGCCTGCGGTGGTGCTGCTTTCACAGACACGAGCCCTGCTGGCAACGGCGACCGACGTTCGTGAGGTCGCTTCGCCGGGTCGACTCGACACCGAGGACGCGGTCGACGCGTTCGTGGCGGGCCTGCTCCAGGGACTCGCCGAGGGCGAGGCGCTCGAGCCTGCCGTGCTGCGCGGCGTGCGCACCGGCTGCCTGCTCGTCGACTGATCGCTACCAGGTGAGCAGGTCTGCACCTGTCGCCGCGTCCGTCGCGACGGCATCGGTGGCCGCTCCCGCGCCGGCAGCGGAGGGGATCGGCGCAGCAACGGACGTCGCCGGTGCGCTGCGTCGCACGATCTCGCCGAGCAGCTCGCCGTTCGAGGCGATGCGTCCGATCTCGCCGAACTCGGGATAGCGTGAATAGCCGTCGTGCTTCTGGCCCTGCATGCGGGCGACGTTGTCGCGGACGAGTTCGAGCGTGGTGTCGCGCAGCTGTACCGCGCGCGGCTCGGTGAGCGTCAGCGACGCCAGTTCCGCGCGGACGAGTTCGATCTCGGCGAGCTGGTCGGCGGCGCCCGTCTCGGCCTTGTCACGGAGCGCTCGCACGGCCGCCGAGAGGATCGAGGTGCGGTCGATGCCGAGCCTCGCGAGCTCATCGGAGCGGCCGGTCACCAGTCGGAGCGTCTCGACCCCGACCGTCTCGCCAGCACGCAGTCGCATGGCGAGCGCGGAGAGGCCCTCGGGCGAGTTCGTGTAGGCCCACGTTCGCAGCTGGTCGATCTGGGTCTCGCTGCTGACACCGGTGCGCGACATCGAGCGATAGTCGAGCGTGGGCAGCCCCGGAGCCTTCGCGGATTCCATGCCCGACAGCACGTGCAGTCGCATCATGTCGTCGCTGGTGAGCTCGTCGAGCGGCTTCACGGCGATCGCGGTGACCTCGTCGAGCAGCGACTTCGCGGTGATCGCGGGGTCGTGCTCGATCTCCGCCCGCGCGCTCCACGTGCGGAGCTCGTCGAGTGCCTGGCTGGCACTGGTTCCCGCGTAATTCCACCCGGCGAGGTCGCGGAGCTGGTAGTCGTGCAGGCGGGGCATGCCGAGCGCCTTGGCGCCCGTGACGTCGTTGAGGAACGCGAGCCGACGCATGTCGGAGGCGGTGACATCGGCGTCTGCCTTGTCGATGATCGTGCGGACCTCCGAACGGAGCGTGTCCGCGGTGATCGCAGGATCCGCGTCGATGTCGAGGCGCTGGATCCAGCTGCGGAGATCGTCCAGCTGGGCCGAGGCGTTGCTGCCGCCGTAGCCGTAACTGACCAGGTCGCGAAGCGTGTAGTCGCGCACCTTCGGCATCTCGAGCGACTTGGCGCCGGTGATGTCGTTGAGGAGCGACAGCCGCTTGATGTCGTCCGTCGTGATGTCGGCGTTGTCCTTCGCGAGCAGGGATCGGACGTCGGCGCGGAGCGTGTCGCGGGTGATCGATGCGTCGGCGTCGATGTCGAGGCGCCGGGTCCAGGCGCGCAGCTCGTCGAGCTGGCGCGTCGCGTTGCTGCCACCGTAGCCGTAGGTGACGAGGTCGCGCAGCGAGTAGTCGCGTGTCGCGGGCATCTCGAGCGACTTGGCGCCGGTGATGTCGTTGAGGAGGGACAGACGCTTGATGTCGTCGAGCGTGACGTCGACGTCTGCCTTGCCGATGATCGCCCGCACCTCGGTGCGCAGCGTGTCGCGGGTGATCGCCGGGTCCGCGTCGATGTCGAGCCGCTGGATCCATGCGCGCAGGTCGTCGAGCTGGTGCGACGCGCTGCTGCCGCCGTAGCCGTAGCTGACGAGGTCGCGCAGCGAGGTGTCGCGCAGCTTCGGCATCTCGAGCGCCTTGG
>JAOPYQ010000030.1 GCA_025964555.1 Thermoleophilia bacterium
ACGCACGCCAGCCGCGTACGCCCCGCTGGTCGCTGCCGAACGCGAGGCGTTGCCGGCCGGCCCGCTCCCGGAGATCGTGACGTTCGGTCGTGTCGCCGCCGACCTGCAGCTCGCCGCCGGCGCGACGCCGACGAGCGAGGTGGACGGTGCGGAGCCCACCCACTGGGCGCCGACGCCGCACGCGCTCGCGTCGCTCGCCATGACCGCACGCTCGGCGTCGTTCGACCGCATCGCCAGCGGGCACGCGATCGACGCAGGCGGCCTCGTGCCCGACCTGTGCGACACCAACAGCTGGATCCAGAAGGTCGAGGAGGTCGATCCGATCGAGCTACTCGAGGTGCAGCTGTGCAACCAGACCGCACCCTTCATCCTCCTCAGCCGGCTTCGGCCCGCGCTCGCCGCGGCTGCCGCCGCCGCGCCGTCGGGGCGCGCACACGTGGTGAACGTCTCCGCGATGGAGGGACAGTTCGGGCGCGGCTACAAGGGTCCGGGTCACCCGCACACGAACATGGCGAAGGCCGCCCTCAACATGCTCACCCGAACGAGCGCGCAGGAGCTCTTCGAGACCGACAGCATCCTCATGACCGCAGTCGATACCGGCTGGATCACGGACGAGCGACCGCATCCCGATCGTCAGCGCCTCGCCGACGTGGGCTTCCACGCGCCGCTCGACCTCGTCGATGGTGCGGCGCGCGTGTATGACCCGATCGTGCGAGGCGAGTCCGGCGAGGACGTCTTCGGCGTGTTCCTCAAGGACTACAAGCCTGCGGCCTGGTAGCGCACCTGGGTAAACCGCAGACTTCGTGCTGACGGGTCTCCGCACCCGGGCGACGAGGTCCCACACACCTGCTTCCCTTCCGGAAGCACGCGTGGTTACGCTCGGCGCACCTCAACCGCGTGGCGGCGCGGCAGCCTCGAGAAAGGACATGCCATGCGCACTCGTACACTCGCCATCGCACTTGCCGTCGCGTCATCCGTCGCGATCGCCGCGCCATCTGGATTCGCGGCCGCAAGCTCCAACGGCAACGGGGGCGTCGGCAACGGAAACGGCAACGGCAACGTGGCTCACGCGCCGGTGGTCGCCCCGGTCGTCACGACGCCGGCCGAACCGGCTGCTACACCGTCGTCATCCACCGCAAACGCCGCGCAGGCGAGCGAGCCATCGGCGGGGCATGGTGCGAACGTCAGCGGCCCCTACGACAGCAACGGCGACGGCGTGAGCCCGTCCGAGAACGGCAACGGAAACGGCAACGCGACCGGGCGGCCGTGCGAAGGCTGCGTCGGCAACGCCGACGACAAGAACCCCAAGGGACAGCTGCCGAACGGCAACAGCGACAAGAACCACGGCTACGAGTGCGACAGCAACCACGGCATCGGCACGGGCAACCCCGCCCACACTTCGTGCGCTCCGGTGACCCCGCCGGTCACGCCCGTCACGCCAGTCACGCCCGTGACGCCCGTCACACCGGTGACTCCGACGCCGCCTGCGGCTCCCGCACCGCCCGCCACTCCGACGGCGCCTGCGGCAGTGGCAGCGGCAGTCGCGGCGGCCGTACAGGCAGCACAGGCCGCACAGGGCACGCCGGCAACCCCGGACGCCTCGCCTGACGAGGCAACGCCCGTGCTCGCGACCCTCGCGGCCGAGTCCGAGCCGGCAACCCCGGTCGCGGCGGAGGACGACACCGCGCTGCCGTTCACCGGCCTCGGCCTCGGGCTGCTCGCGGCCATCGGCCTCGGGTTCGCCCTGGTCGGCGGGACGACTCGCCGGTTCGGTCGCAGCGCCACGTGATCGACGGCACCGACTGAGCGGCCAACGAGGCGCGCCCAGGTCATGGCTCCCCGCACGGGGCGTCATGATCTGGGCGTGTTCGTCTTCACCAGCGTCCTCATCGCGGCAACGTGGTTCCTCGCTCGACTCGGGTGGGACCGCGCACGCCCCGACTGGCGCACGAGACCGGATCGGGCGCGTCGGAGATTCGTCGCGATCACGGCGACGGGTGCGATCGTCGCGATCGGAGGGTTCGGCGCGATCATCGGCGCGCTCTACGGTCTCGTGCCCGGGCTCGTCGCCGCAGCAGCGCTCCTGCCGGTCTACGTGTTCATCGCGAGCGTGCTGCGCATGATCCTCTCGTCGTTCGACGAGGAGGCCTAGAACGAGCAGGACCCCCGCTCCACTGCGGGGGTCCCGTCTGCAATGCGCGATGCTGGGATTGAACCAGCGACCCCCGCCATGTCAAGGCGGTGCTCTCCCACTGAGCTAATCGCGCGTGCGTGCCGCATCGGAAGGGTTGGAACCGACGCGACGTGCGAATCGTAGCAGGGAACCCCTCCTCCTTGCATCCCGGCGCCAAGCACGGTACCTTGTTGTGCGAAGGTACTTTGATGACTGAATCCGATCCATTCCGATCCGTCCGACGTGGCCTGCTCGAACTGGCCGTGCTCACCGCGCTCGCGCCCGGTCGCCTCTACGCGGCCGAGATCCTCGAACGCCTTGCCGACACGCCATTCGCGACGCAGGAAGGAACGCTGTACCCGCTGCTCGGCAAGCTGCGACGCGACGGACTGCTCGACCACGAATGGGAGGAATCCGACAGCGGACCTCCCCGCAAGTACCACCGCCTCACCGACGCCGGACGCGAGCGACGCACACAGCTCGACGCCTACTGGCAGGACCTTGCCACCACCCTCGAGTCCCTTGGAGCTCCCCGATGAACCGCGTCACGATCGTCAACCTCGCCGGTCACGCCTGGCACGTCGAGGACGCGGGCGTCCAGTCGCTCGACACCTGGCTCGACCAGGCCCGCACGCGCCTCGCAACCGACCCGGATCGCGACGAACTCATGCTCGACTTCGAGCGCGCGATCGCCGACCGCCTCGAACACCTCGCCCCGGGCGAGCGCGACGTCGTCACCGCCTCGCAGGTCGACGACGTGCTCGCCGCGCTCGGCACGGTCGAACCCGCGCACGACACCGAACGCATCGACATCGACCCGGATGCCGAGGATGCAGGCGCGACCATCCCGATGGCGGCATCCGCCGCTCCCGGACCAGGCGAGCAGAGCTGGCGCGACCGCCGCCTGTACCGGCTCACGGGCGAGGACGCGCTCCTCGCCGGCGTCTGCTCCGGGCTCGCCGCCTACCTGCGCCTCGACGTGACCGTCATCCGCGTGGCGGTCGTCGTGCTCACCATCCTCACCAGCGGCGCCGGCATCATCGCCTACATCGTGATGGCCCTCATCGTGCCCGAGGCGAGATCGCCCGAACAACGGGCCGAGGCGCTGGGGACCGGCCGCACCGCAGAGGAGATGCTCGCCCGCGCGCGGGCGCAGGCGAGCCCCGCGCTGGCGACGCTGGGCTCGATCATCACCCGCGCGGTTCGAGCGCTCGTCGTCCTGACTCGCTGGGTGCTGCTCGCTGCCATCTGGCTGCTGCTCGCCGGCTGGGCGCTCACGATCGGGTGGCTCGTGCTCGACCCCGACTCGCTGCTCGACCTGTTCGACGCGGGGACCAGCGCGTGGCTCGTGGGCCTCTGGGTGACATGCATCGCCTGGATCCCGTTCGCGCTCCTGCTCGCGATCGAACGCGGCGTCGCGGCGGTGTCCCGACGCGCCGACGAGCGACGCACCTCCCGCCCTGCACGCATTGCGGTCTCCTCCGCATGGGTCGTGTCGCTCGTCGTGGCCGTGCTCGGCATGTTCGCGATCCCCGCGTCACACTCCACGGAGCTGGCGGGCCTGTCGGACGGACGCACCACCGTGGAGGTCGACGGCGAGCGCTTCTGCATCGACGCCGAGCACTCCGAGATCTACGACGGATCCTGCTCCGACCAGCACGAGCTGTCCCGATGGCAGGAGCTGCCCCAGGAGCCGTCGCAGCCCTCCGAACCAACGGAACCTGTCGAAGCCTCCTGAACCATCCCGGCGGCGTAGGATCCGCCCACATGGTGGTCCTCGAACAACTTCGGCTCGCGCTTCGCAACGAAGCAACGGACCTGCGCCCCCACGAACGCGAGAGCATGCTCACGCGCGACAACGGATCCGAGATCCGCGCCGTCGTGATGCTCATGTTCCCGGTGGTCGTCGCACTCATGTGGCCACAGGTGAACGAGCCGGCTCGCCCGTGGTTCTGGTTGGGCATCGCCATGGTCATCCTGCTCAACATCCTTGGCTGGACGGTGCCGTGGCGCAGGCTGCCGCGGTGGGTGGAATCCGTGCCACCACTCGCCTCGATCGGCTTCCTGTGGATCACCACGGCGACGACCGGGGGATTCGGCGACGGCTACGGCATGCTCCTCGTGATACCGATCTTCTGGATCGCGCTCTATGCGGACACCAGTGACGTGTTCGTCGGCCTGCTCATCGCGGCGGTGCTCGTACTGCCTCCGACGCACGAGTGGTTCGAGGTGCTGCCGTACCAAGGAACGCTCGCCCAGCGCGTGTCGCTGGTGCTGCTGCTCACGATCGTCTCCTTCGGCATCCGCCCGCTCGTCAACGGACTGCGCGCACAGGTGCGCACCTCGCGCCGCGCGACCTACTCGCTCCGCGCTTCGCAGGCGGCGCTCGCCCACGACCTGCGCACGCCGCTCACCTCCATGTGCGCGCTTGCCGAGCTCGCCGACCAGCGCCTCGACGACGAGTACGTCGACGTGGAGGTCGTGCGCGAGTACGTGCGCCGCATCTCCGGGCTCGGCTGGCGCGCCGAGGGCATCATCCGCGGCGTGCTCGACCTGTCGCGAGCCGCCGAACTGCTCCCGACGGTGGAGTCGATCGACGTGCGACGCCTCCTCGAGGAGCTCGCCGGCACGGTCGACGGCGTGCAGGTCGAGATCGGCGACGTACCGGCATCGGTGGTCGGCCACGAGCCGAGCATCCGGCGACTCTTCGCCAACCTCTTCGAGAACGCCGCGGTGCACGGCGTCGGGCCCGAACCGAGCGATGTGGCACACGTCGAGGTCGACGGCAGCGACCAGGTCGGCGGCTGGCGCTTCACGGTTCGAGACCACGGCCCGGGCATCGCTTCCGAGGAGTCCGACGCGGTGTTCCAGCCGTGGCGCCGCGGCGCCAGCGCGCGCGACGGTGGCCACGGCCTCGGGCTGGCGATCGTCGCCGCAATCGTCGAGCAGCACGGTGGCACGATCGTCGTCGGCGACGCGGACCCCTGCGGCGCCGCGTTCACGTTCACCCTGTCGCGCTCGCCGCGGATCGCACGCGACGACGACGAAGTCGTTGCACGCTCCGCGACCGGGGTACCCCTCGCCTGATTCGGCGGCGCGCGAGGGGGCACGGAGATGGACGGACGCACGGCATCCACTGGCAGGACCAGGCTTCGCCCCAGACGAGTCCGGTGCAGGGTGATCGTGCGCGGACGCGTGCAGGGGGTCTGGTTCCGCGGCTCCGTCGCCGAGGCCGCCCGTGGCTGCGGGGTCGACGGATGGGTTCGCAACCGCGTCGATGGTTCAGTGGAAGCCGTGTTCGAGGGCAGGCCCGAGGTCGTCGACCGCCTCGTCGACTACTGCCGCCACGGGCCGCCGGGCGCGGTCGTGACACGCATCGACACGCATGCCGAGGCCCTGCACGGCGAGACGATCTTCACGGTCGCCTGAACCTGTTCAGGCAGGTGCGCCCTCGCGCCGCAGCGCGAGCCCGATGAGCATGTGGGCGACCATCATGCCGCCACACGCGATCACCTCGCCGGTGCGGTCGCCGTACAGGACGAGCGCGGCGACGACCGACACGATCCAGATGAGCGCCACGCCGCCGCCCACGCCCACGCGCATCGTGCGCAGGCCGAGCGCCAGGATCACGGGTGCCGCGACGAACGCGGCCATGAGCGGCAGCGTGACGAGCCAGGCGTTGCTGCCCTCGAACGCGTCGGTGAGGTCGGCGACGGTCGACGAATCGAGGTTCCCGGTCGCGAGCATGTGCAGCACGACGGCCGCCGCACCCGGCGCCGCAGTGATCCACGCGCCACCCACGGCCAGCAG
Source organism: Thermoleophilia bacterium (assembly GCA_025964555.1). Taxonomy (GTDB): domain Bacteria; phylum Actinomycetota; class Thermoleophilia; order Gaiellales; family SKUG01; genus JAGQUL01. The sequence goes on from JAOPYQ010000030.1 coordinate 5,984, forward strand.
CAGAGCGCCGATGAACGCACCCTGACCGCGTCGTGCGTGGGCGATGATCGCGATGAACACGCCCGACAGGATGAAGAGCATGGACGCCACGAGCCAGAGGCCGGCCGCGAGCATCTCGCGCGCCGATGCGTCAGCGACCTCCGCCAGCTGCTTCTCGAGGCCGGCGTGACCGTGATGTGATCGCGTGAACACGCCGATCCACCCGAGGATCGCCGCCGCGATGAGCGACGTCCCCGCGGCGCGCCACGGCAGGCGAAGGTTCGTGTCGGTGGTCATGTCGCGCTCCTCGAAGGTCTCGGGTGACCGACGGACCCTACCGACGCGGTCGGGCGCGACGCCCGAGCGGCTGCGGACGCGAGCGGTGGTGCTCGAACATGAGCGAGGTCGTCACCTGGGCCACCTCGGGCCGCAGGGTGAGCCGGTCGAGCACGACGTCACGCAGGTGCTCGGGATCCACCACGGCCACGTGAAGCAGGTAGTCGGCCTCGCCGGTCAGGTGGAAGAGGCTGATCGTCTCCTCCAGCGCGACGAGGTCCTCGACGAAGCGATCGAGCAACTCGCGCGCGTGGTTGTTGAGACGGATCGCGACGAGCGCCTGCAGGGGTCGACCGAGCCGCGCGAGGTCGAGCTCCGCGGCGAAGCCGGTGATGATGCCGCGCTCGCGCAGCCCGCGCATGCGAGCGAGCGACGCCGACGGGCTGAGCCCGACCCGTTCAGCGAGGTCGCGGTTCGTGATCCGTGCATCGTCCTGCAGGACGCCGAGGATCAACTGGTCGACCGCATCTATTCCCTCGAAATCAGTCATCTTCCGCACATTGTATCGCGTGTCTCCAGTGCCTCCGAATGTTCCCCTATGTTGGGGCCATATCGCAGCATGAATGGGCAGGGGGATCATCGCGATGGGGATGCACGAGGACGACGGCACGCACGGATTCGACACCCGCGCCGTGCACGCAGGACGTCAGGACCTGCGCGAGCTGGGCGTACATGCCCCGCCGCTCGACCTGTCCACCACGTATCCCGTGGGCGACCTCGAGGGCGCGGCAGATCAGCTCGACGCATGGGCCAGCGGTGCACAGCCGCCCGGCTCGCCGATCTACGCACGCCTGCACAACCCCACGGTCGGCCGCTTCGAGGACGCCATCGCGCAACTCGAAGGCAGCACGTGCGCGGTGGCATTCGCATCCGGCATGGGCGCGATCACGGCGCTGCTCATGTCCCTCGACCCCGCTCGGCGCCACGTCGTGGGCGTGCGCCCGCTGTACGGCGGCACCGACCACCTCATGTGCAGCGACCTGCTCGGCATCGACGTGACCTGGGCGATGCCCGACGAGGTCGCCGCCGCGATCCGACCCGACACGGGCCTGGTGCTGCTCGAGACACCGCAGAACCCGACCTCCACGCTGGTGGACATCGCCGCCGTCGCTCGCGCGGCCGGCAACGTCCCGGTCGCCGTCGACAACACCTTCGCCACGCCCGCGCTCCAACGACCGCTCGAACACGGCGCCTCGATCGTCATCCACAGCGCCACCAAGTTCATCGGGGGCCACGGAGACGCGATGGGCGGGGTCGTGGCGTGCGACGACGCCACCGCGGCGCGACTGCGTGGCGTGCGCATCGCCACGGGCGCCGTCCTGCACCCGATGGCGGCGTACCAGCTGCATCGAGGGCTTGCGACACTGCCGCTGCGCGTTCGGGCGATGCAGGACACGGCGACGCAGCTCGCGAGCCGCCTGGCGCTGCACCCCGCCGTCGAGCGCGTCCACCACGCGTCGCTTCCGGGCACCGACCCCACCGGGCTGGTGGGGCGTCAGATGTCAGGCCCCGGGTCGATGGTCGCATTCGAGCTGCTGGGCGGGTTCGAGGCGGCGCGCACGGTGCTCGGTGCGGTGCGTCTCGCCACGCACGCCGTGAGCCTGGGATCGACTGACACGCTCATCCAGCACCCGGCGTCACTCACGCATCGAGTGTGCGATGCAGCCAGCCGGGAGCTGTCGGGCGTCGGCGCTTCCCTCCTTCGCATCTCCGTCGGCCTCGAGGATGTCGACGACCTCTGGCGCGACCTGTCGTCTGCGCTCGATGCGACGATCGTCACCACTCAGGACGATGCGCTGCGCGCCAGCGGTGTCCATGTGATTCGCTGACGGGAACGACGTCGAGCATCGCCCGGACGGCATGCCGTCGGTGCCGTCGCGTCAGCGAGGACGGCGGTCCGACCGGATGACCGGCACGTCGTCGTCATCGTCATCGTCGATCGACCGCTCGGCTGCCGGCGAGCCCACGACGCCGGAACGTGCCGGAGCGTGATCCTCGACGGACACGACGTCCAGCATCGCCCGGTCGGCACGCCTGTGCCAGGACTCGCCGAGTGCGCCGCCGAGGGCGCCTCCGATGAGCATCAGCACCAACGCGGCGACGAACGCCACGCTGCCCAACAACGCGAAGTCATCGGTGACGAACTGCGGCAGATCGGAGTTCGCGAACACGTCGTACTCGTCGCCGAGCCACGCGCCGACCGCAGCGAGTGCCGCGCCGATCGCGAGCACCCACACCACCGTCATCATGCCGTTGGCGACACCGTCGAAGCGCGCGCTGCGCCCCGCCGCCCAACCTCCGAGGAAGCAGGACAGGAAGATCGTGGCGGCGGCGACGATGAGCGTCTCGGTGAGGATCGATTCGAGCGAATCGAGCGACGTGTCGATCTGCGCGGGATCGGAGCCGAAGATCGCGCCGAGGACGCCGCCGATGATCACGAGGCTGGCGATGGCGACGAGCGCACCGAACAGGCTGCCGATCACGTCGATCCCGCCGAAGCGGCTGCGCGCGCCCTCGCGACCGGCCAGCAGCACGGGTGCATGCGCGAATCGACCGACCGGCCGGCGTTCGGAGCCTCGGTCATGGCCGTCCACGCGGTCGTGTCGGTCCTGGCGGTCGGCGACGCGGTCGCGGCGCTCGGAGCGGTCCTCGGTGTCGCCGTCTCGCTCGAGCGCGACGGATGAGCTCGGCACGATCACGTCACCCTGGTCCATGCGCATGCCCGCGGCGGAGACCTCGCGATGCTTCCCGAGCATCCAGCGCTCGCGCACGCTGAGCGACACGATCCGACCATCGTCGTCCTGCTGGACGTCGCGGACGGTGCCGACGCGATCGCCCGCCTCGGTCCAGACGGTCCGTCCGTGCAGGTCGGCGAGCGGCATGACGACCTGGGTTGGGCTGCTGTCCTCGACGTGCTTCATCGGAGCTCCTGGGAACGTGGAATGCGCGATCGAAGAATGGATGTCCTGCTGGTCATCCAACAAACGCCGGTTCGAGGTTCGAAACGTCCCCGATCTCCCGGGCTCAAGGCGACCGGCTGGCGTGCCGATGCCGGCTTTACCATGGCACTGCCTGCGCCCAAGCCATCGATCGACACGTGCACCGCATGCGGAAAGCTGTTTCCGCGCATCGCCATGCGCCTGTGCACGCAGTGCTCGCTCGACGAGCAGAACCGCTTCGCGCTCGTCCGGGAGTACCTCGTCGAGAACGACGGCGCCCCGATGGGTGAGATCGCCCGCGAGACCGGCGTGCCGACTGCCGACGTGCGCCGCTTCTGCGACGGCGGTCGCCTGATCGAGGTAACGTCGGGCATGGATTCGTGCTCGTGTGGCGGAGTCGGCGAGCGCTGCCGCTACTGTCGCTCACGCCTGAGCAACTCGTTCCGCCAGATGGAACAGACGATGCGCGGCGAGCACTCCGAGCATCCCGAGGACGCATCCGGCCGGACGAGCTACGTCCGCCGCATCCGTCGCCTCGGCGAGTAGCACGAACGCGCTGACGTAGGCTGCGCGGCATGCACGCCGCCCCCGAGCACGCAGCCGCGCCCGGATCGCAGACGCCCACCGGGCTGCGATCGATCCACGTCGCCGACCTGGCCCGCCGAAACGGCTGGCGTCGCGAGCAGGTGGGCGAATCGGCCAACGGCATACCGATCGAGGCGTGGTGGCCGACGACGAGTCGGCCAACGCGCGTGGTGTGGGCAGCCATCCACGGCGAGGAATCCGTGACCCTGCAAGCGGCGCAGCACCTGCTGCGGGTCGTGCACGCCGACGATGCATGTGCGGTCGTGGTGCCGGTGCTCAACCCCGACGGCGTGCTCGCCGGCACGCGCCAGAACGCCCGCGGCGTCGACCTCAACCGCAACTTCCCGAGCCAGACGTGGTCGGACGCGCCGTCGCCGACGTTCTGGTCGACGTCGATCACCCGCACCACCGAACGGCGCACGCAGCTCTCGTCGCCCGGCACCCATCCGGGGTCGGAACCGGAGACGCAGGCGATCATGGCGCTCGTCGAGCGCGTCGCGCCGGAGCTGGTCGTGGACCTGCACACGCCGCTGGAGTGCGTGATCGCGATGAGCGATCGCTCCCAGGCATTCGCCGAACACCTCGCCGAGCCGGCCGGGCTCCGGATCGTGCGCGAGCTCGAAGGGCCGACGCCGGGCGATTCCGCATCGTGGTGCGAAGCGGCCGGCGCGACCGCGGTGACCTACGAGTTCGAGCTCGCGCCGATGCCCGCGATCTGGTCCCGACACTCGGAGGCGCTCGTGCGCGCCATCGTCGAACGCCGACGAAGTCGCTAGAGGTTGTGGCCAAAACGTCGCGGTGGCGAGGCGGCGAGAACCGAGCGATGCAAGGACGAGGAATGAGGCGGACGGTAGTCCGTCGATTTCCGAGGACGCAGCAGCGCGACGGTT
>JAOPYQ010000026.1 GCA_025964555.1 Thermoleophilia bacterium
ATCCATACGGCTGCGTGTAGCAGTAGCGCAGCTTCTCGAGCTGTGCGGGCAGGAAGCCGAGGTCGGACATGTCGAGCATGACGTTCGACTTGTCGAGCACGCGGAGCACGGTCTTCTCGCCGTACACCGTCGGCAGCGACGCGACACGAAGGTCGATCGGCTTGTCGCCGACGCGCAGGCCGACGCGGCCGTCCTGCGGCTTTCGCCGCTCGGAGATGTCGAGGCTCGCCATGATCTTGAGGCGGCTCGTGACGCCGTTCTTGAGCTTGCCCGGGACCGTGGTCACGTGCTGGAGAACGCCGTCCTTGCGGAAGCGCACGACCATGTCGTCCGCCTGCGGCTCGAAGTGGAGGTCCGACACGCCGTTGACGACGGCCTGCGTGATGATCTGGTTGACGAGCATCACGGCCGGAGCGTCGGCCTCGGAGTTCTTGATGTCCTCGAGCGGAACGTGCTCGTCGTCCCAGTCGTCGGCCGACGCGGTGGCGTCGGAGACGGCGTCGTCGAGCGAGATCATCCGGCTGATGACGATGTCGATCTGCTCCGGCGAAGCCACCACGACGCGAACGTCGCGGCCAGTCACCAGGCGCAGGTCGTCGAGGGCGAAGACGTTCGTCGGATCGGCCATCGCGACGAGCAGGCTGCCGCCCTGTTCGCCGATCGGGATCACGTCGTAGCGGGAGCACGTGTCGAACGGAATGAGGCCGAGCGTCTCGCCGCTCAGGGAGATCTCGTTGAGCTCGACGTACTCGATCGTGAGGCGTCGTGCGAGGGCCTTGGCGATGTCGGTCGAAGACACCAAGCCTTCGGAGATCAGGACCTTGCCGAGGCGCTGGCCGGTCTCCTTCTGGATGCGCAGGGCGTGCTCGAGCTGACCCTGGTCGATCATGCCCATGTCGATGAGCACTTCGCCGATGCGCAGCTTCTTGGCCTGCAGCTGCATCGTCGTGGCGCCCTTGAGCCCCATCGACGCGACGTCCTTCTTCTGACCCACGCCGGGTGGCGGGCTCGTCGGAGTGGAGACGCGCTGCGGTACGCCCGCATCCGGCGCCATGCCGGTCGGAGCACCTGGAACGCTCATGGCCGCTGGCGCGCCGGGAGCTGCGGGAGCGCCGGGCATCATCGGAGCGGCGGGCATCTGCGCGGGCGGCATCTCGCCGCCAACGGGCTGCGCGCCCGGGAACGGTACGGCTGGTGCTTCGGGCGCCATCGGTGCGGCTGCCATCTGGGGCGGCTGTGCGGCGGCCTGCGGCGGCTGGGCGAGGTTGGGCTGTGCGAGCCCGGTCGCGGGCATCGGAGCGGGAGCGCCATCGGCGGTCGGGGGCTGCTGCGGGAACGCGAGCGCAGCCGGATCTCCGGGCGCTGCCATCGCGGGAGCTGCGAAGGCCGGTGCCGCCATGGCGGGCTGCTGGGCAGCGCCGGGCTGGGGCGCCGTTCCGGGCTGCGGCGCCATTCCGGGCTGGGGCGCCATTCCGGGCTGCGGTGCCATGGCGGGCTGCGGCGCCATGCCGGCCGGAGGTGCGAAGGCAGGCTGCTGCGTGGCCGGAGCTGCGACGGGCTGGAAACCTGCGGGCGGAGCGAATTCTGCGGGGGTGCCGGGCGCGACCATGCCGGGCTGGGCCGGGGCGGCGATCGGTGCCTGGCCGGTGGTCGGGACGAACTGCTGGGGCGGCTGGATCGGTGACATGCCGTCGGGCACGACTGCAGGCTGCTGCTGCTGCGGATACGCGGGCGCTGCAACCGGCTGTTCGAAGCCCGTCGCGGGCACGGACGCACTCGGATCCACCGCTCCTGGCGGCGCCTCCGGGACCTGCTGGAATCCGTTACCTGACTGCACTCGTCATCACCTCGATCGGAGCCTCGATCCCGAACCACGCCCGAAACGATGCGGCGCCTTGTCGGACGAGCATCTCTCGTCCGTCGACACCGCGTTCCGGGCGGTCTGAGACCGCGACCATCATCGGCGTCGGTCGCCCATCTCGCCGGTAGGCGAGGTCGACGACCAACGTGTCCTCGTGCAGCTGGCTGAGCGCTCGCGGATCGATCGCATCCGCGGGTACGCAGCCAAGCAGTACGTGGGCCGGTTCGCGTATCGGCATCCGGTCATGGACCTGAAGCGATAGAGCAGGTGCGACAATTCGCAACCGTTCGGCGAGTTGTTCGCCGTTCGCCCGGGTTCGGTTCCAGATGTCGATGCGCGTCGCGCCCGCGTCGATGCAGGCCACGGCTGCTTCCATCGCCGCTCCCCCGGCCCCGACGACGATCACGCGGCCGTCCTCGAGCGACACGCCGCGATCGGCGATCGCGCCCGACACGGCGATACCATCCGTGGCCTCGGCATGGATCGCGCCGTCGTCGCCCACGACGAGCGTGTTCGCTACCCCGGTGCGCTCCACCAGCGCACTGCGACTGTGGGCGATCTCCGCGGCCAGCAGTTTGTAGGGCATGGTGACGTTGCAGCCCCGAAAACCGAGCCTCGGCAGCGCACGCAGACCCTTGGCCGCGGAGCGTTCGCGCAGCGCCAGCGGAACGTAGAACGCATCGAGCGACAGCGCCTCGAACGCTGCCCGCATCATGCGTGGCGACAGGGAATTCGCGACGGCAGCGGCCGTTCCGGCGACGCCGAGCACGATCGGTGCGACGGCGTCCTGGTCCTGGGGGCGGGTCGTGGATGGCACGTCGCCCCATCGGCATCGTCCCGGTCGAACTTCAACCGCGGCCGATTCGGGCGCATTCGGGCTCATGTGCCGAGCCGGAGCGTCCGAAGATCGAATCGTGCCCCGTGCCCGACGTTACACGCACCTCCACGTGCGCGCGCTCCTCACGTGCGCGGGACTGGCGATGCTCGCATGCGTCGCGCTCGCGACCGGCGTGGCCGGAGGCGCAGCGTCGAACATGATCGTCAACGTCGAGATCCCGAGCGCGACGACGCTCATAACGAACGCCTGCCTGCCCAACACAAGCGGCGTGACCGATTTCGGGATCGTCACGCCGGGCAGCACGGTGAAGACCTCCAATGACTGCGACGTCACCTTCGGATCCGACAACGACACCGCGTCCCTGCGCATGACCCAGAGCGACGGCATCGGTGACGCGATGGGGCATCCCACCGACACGTTCACCCGCTTCACCGGGAGCTCGAGTCGCTACAGCGTGCTGCGGGCGTCGGGCACGTACGTCTGGGCACTGCGCAGCACCGGCGGCCTGCTTCGCAGCGCCGATTCCGGAGCGACGTGGCCAATCTCGCTGTCGGGCCTCAATGTCGGCGGAGGCAACCACTCCTCCCTGTCGCTCCCGCTCGCGAACGCCGGCTGGATGACCGGCGACGGCACAGGCAAGGTCTACCGCTCCATCAATGCGAACCACGCCACGACGCCGACCTGGAACGTGACCGCCGCGAATCCCGGCTTCATCACCGATGGTGTCGCCGGAGTTGACACGCTCGAAGCCTGGGTCGTCGGCGACAACGGTGAGATCGGCCACACCGTCAACGGCGGCGGCGCGTGGAACACCTCCTACACGTGGCCCGACGACGCAGGCGGTCCGACGGCAGGGTGGACGAACCTGAACGGCATCGAAAGCCTGGACGCCGACAGCTTCGTCGCGTGGGGCGACGGCGGGCGCGTGATCACCACCACCGACGGTGTGACCTGGAACGACGCCTCCGGCAACAACACGGTGGCGTTCAAGGACGTCGAGGTCATCTCCGACTCGTTCCTGGTCGGCGTGAGCTCCTCCGGCAGCATCTGGTCGACCACGAATGCGACTGCTGCGATCCCGACATGGACCAACCGCAGCGTCGACATGATGATGGACCTGCTGGACGTCGAATTCTCCGATCCCCTCAACGGCATGGCGGTCGGCGCCGAAGGCGTACTCGTTCGGACCTCGGACGGAGGCCTGACGTGGACGCAGGAACACGTGGACTCCTCCAACCCCATGCACGGCCTCGTCCAGGTGAATGCGACCACATGGGTGGCCGACGGTGCCGGGCTCAATGTGCTCCAGTCGGTGGATTCGGGTGCGACGTGGAACTACGTCGTGACCGGCGCGAAGACGTGGTGGGACGTGAACATGTCGACCCAGGCGGTGGGCTGGCGCGTCGGCACTGACGGCTCGATCGAGAAGACGACCACGGGCGGAACGGCGTGGACGTCGCAGACCTCGAACACGCCCGCCGATCTCTTCGGCGTGCAGGCGTTGAGCGAGCAGCGGGCTGTGGCGGTGGGTCGCGACGGCGCGGTCGTGACGACCAGCGACGGAGGTGCGACGTGGACACCTCGAACCTCCGGCGTCACGATCGAGCTTCGTGCCGTCAATGCGCTCGGCGGCAACGCGATCTGGGCCGTGGGTGATGGAGGCACGATCATCCAGAGCTCCGACTTCGGAGCGTCCTGGCGGGTTCGACGCCAGGTCGCGAACATCGACCTGCGCGACGTGATCGTGATGACCCCCTCGATCGTGATCGCCGTCGGCAACAACGGGGTCATGTACCGCACCACCGACGGCGGTGCGAGCTGGACCACGGTCGCGCTGCCGACGGGCACGAGCGACATCGACGCGATCGCGGGGCTTCCGACCAACGGCATCGCGACCTATGCGAGCGCCAGCTTCGCCGTGCGATCCACCGACAACGGCGCTACGTGGGCGACGATGGGCGCCATCGGCGCGACCTTCGCGACCCTGGACCAGCCCACCCCGAGCGTGCTGGTCGGATCGGCCCAGGGAACCGCGCCGCGCAAGTCGATCGACGGCGGCGTGACCTGGACCACCATGGCCGGCGCATCGAATTACACCAGTCACTGGACGAACGCGATCGACATGCTCGACCGTGGCACCGGCGTCGGCGTCGGTGACGGCAATCTTGGCGGCACGACCGGACTGACGGGCACCGTCGCGAACTACGTGCAGAACACGAGCGACTGGATCGGCGACGGCACGGAAGCGTTCGGCGTCTGCCTGCGCGCGACCACCGCCACACCGAACTGGGCAACCAACGCCACGTGCGACCAGTCAGCCGACGGAGCCCATTGGCGAGGGGTCCCGACAATCGCAGACAACACGACGGAAGTCGCGAGCACCGGGATCGGCGACGGCAACCGCGTCGCGAGCTTCCGCTTTGGGCTTCGCATCGCGCCGTCCGAACCACCTGGCGAGCTGAGCGCCGGTATCACGTTCCTCGTCATCTCTCCTGACGTGTAGGACCCGCCGGCACTGACTCACCCGTGACGACGTGGCGGAGCGAGAGTCGCGCGGCGAAGCCGCGCTCGGGATCGGACGATCGAGGAGCCGAGCTTGCTCGAGCGAACTCGAACTGACGATCGCGAGCGGACGGGCGCAGCCCGCCCGCATGACCGAGCGGAGCCACGATCGCTACGGCGAGCTCGACACGAGTTTCCGACCACCCGTCGTTCGGCGGCGGCGTCAGCCGCCCTGGAACGGGTGGTTCAGAAACTCGTCGTAGCTCGCCGTGAAGAAGTGCTCGCCCGAGCCGTCCGGATTCGCCACGTAGTAGCGGATGTCGTTCGTGATGTCCGCGGGATTCGGCGCAGCGGCGGCCTCGAGCGATGCGCGGCTCGGCGCTGCGATCGGCGTGGGCGGCAGCCCACCGACCTTGCGCAGGTTGTAGGGGCTGTCCAGCTCGAGCTGGCTCTGCTTGAGCTCCGATTCCCAGAACTCTTTCGACCCCGGCTCGTACACGCTGTACTGGTTGGAGGCATCGATGCCGAGCGGCTCGCCACCCTTGAGGCGATTCCAGATCACTGCGGCGACGCGCGGTCGCTCCTTCGGAAGCCGCGCCTCGCGCTCGATGAGCGACGCGATGATGACGACGTCGTACGGCGTCAGGTTCGCCTTTGCGGCCGCTGTCAGGTCGAGTTCCTGCATGACACCGTCGAATGCCTCGCGCTGCTTGGCGACGAAGTCCTCGGCCGTGGCGGCGTGCTTGAGCTGGTACGTCGCCGGGAACTGCAGGCCCTCGCGAACGCCGGCCAACGAGAGCCGATCCTTCGGTACCTTCAGGTACGCCGGGATGGGCTGCGCCTTGACCGCCTTGAGGTACTCGGCGCCCGTGAACGCCGGCAGCACCTTGCCACCGGACGTGCCGGCCTCGGCGCGGCTCGCGTCGATCGCCGCGGCGGTCTCCTCCATGCGCTGACCTTCGACGATGGTGATGTCGAACGTCGGCGCTGCGGCCGGACCCTTCTCGAGCACCTTGACGATCGTGTCGTAGGACGAGCCGGTCTTCATGTTGTAGGTGCCCGACTTGAACGCCGCGCCGTCGCCGTTGAGCTTGAGCCGTGCGCGGAAGACCGTCTCGCGATCAACGACATTCGCCTTGGCGAGGATGTCGGCAACGTCAACGGCCGACGATCCCTGCGGGATGACGACCTTGACCGGCGTGCCGGCCTTGACCTCGGAGCCGCCACCGACGCCGGTGAACGACAGGGCGATCCATCCGAGCCCGCCGATGAGCACGACGGCTGCGATGAGCAGCACCAGGCTCAGCAGGCGCTGGCCGATGCCACGCTTGCGGCGCGGCGGCGGGGCCGATCCGAAGGCTTCGGGGTGCGGCGCGTCGATGCGGCGGGTGCCGATCGCGCGCTGCTGCTGGTCACCGTTGCGCGGAGAAGTCACCCGCGCATCATACGTGTCGGTGCCGAACCGGCCGCGTCGGCGCGAGCGCGTAGGCGCTGCCGCCTCGGCGAAGCTCGAGCCCCATTCCATGGCCTGTGGGCGATCGCCCCGTCCGAACAGCCTCATGCGTCCTGCCTCCCGATCCACGACTCCAGCAGGTGGCTCGCCGCCAGCGAGTCGCGCGATGCGCCACTGCCGGTCTCCACCACCGTCCGGTCAGCCATCCGTGACGTGAACCGCTCGTCGTGCAGCTCGATGGGCACGTCCACGTGCTGCGCGAGCCGCGCCGCGAACGAGCGACTTCGCGCCGCCTGCGGCGATTCCGCGCCTTCCAGGCCCATGGGGAGTCCCACGACGATGCGGGTCACCTCGAAGGATGCGACCAGCGCGGCGATGCTAGCGAGGCCGTCGGACGAGTTCGCCTTGGGTACCGCCTCGTGCGGCTGCACCACGGTGCGCGTCGGATCGGTCATCGCGACGCCGGTTCGCTTCTTGCCGAAGTCGAGCCCCAGCACGCGGCCGGTCTCGGGACTGCCATGCGCGTTCGCCATCACTCAGGCGAGCTTCGCGACCTCGTCGCGACCGGCTGCCAGCGCCTCGTCGAGCTTCGACGCGTCCTTGCCACCGGCTCGCGCCATGTTCGGACGCCCGCCACCGCCTCCGCCGACGATGCCCGCCACGACCTTGACGATGTTGCCCGCGTGCGCGCCCGACTTGACCGCCTCGTCCGCCGCGCTCACGATCAGCGTCACCTTCTCCGCGCCCTCGGCCGCGCCGAGGATGACGACGGCGCCCGAACCGAGCTTGCCCTTGAGCCGGTCGGCGAGGTCGAGCAGCTCGTCGCCGCCCAGCGAATCGTCGCGGTAGGCGACCACCGCGAACGGTCCGGTGTCGACGCGCTCGGCGAGCGCCGCATCGAGTGCCCCGCCACTCCTGAGCGCGGACAGCTCCTTCTCGAGGCGACGGTTCGCCTTCTGCAGCTCGTCGGCCCGCTCGGGCAGGCGTTCGATCTCGACGCCGAGCGTGCGAGCCGCGACATCTGCTGCGTGGGCGCGGGCGCGCAGGTAGCTGATCGCACCTTCGCCCGTGAGCGCTTCGATGCGCCGCGTGTTGGAGCCGACGCTCGACTCGCCCAGCACCAGCACCGTGCCGATCTGCCCGGTGTTCGATACGTGCGTGCCGCCGCACAGCTCGAGCGACCAGGAACCGTCGCCGACGCTGACCATGCGCACGACGTTGCCGTACTTCTCGCCGAAGAGCATCGTCGCCCCACGCTCGCGCGCGGTCTCGATGTCGACTTCCTCCCACGTCACCGGCTCCGCCGCCGCGACGTGCGCGTTGGCGATGCGCTCGACCTGCGCGATCTCCTCCGCGCTCATGCCGGACGTGTGCGAGAAGTCGAAGCGCAGGCGCCCGGGTTCCACGAGCGAGCCGGCCTGGCGCACGTGCTCGCCGAGCACGTCCTGCAGCGCCTTGTGCAGCAGGTGCGTCGCCGTGTGGTTGGACTGCGTCGGCAGCCGGTGCGCCGGCTCGACCGCCGCCGTCACCTGCTCCCCGAGCTGCAGCTCGCCGTCGACGGTGGCGACGAGCACCTGGTCGCCATCGAAGCGCATCACCGCATCGATCGTGGCGAGCCCGCTCGCGCCCGACACCGTCCCGGCATCCGCGACCTGGCCACCGCCTTCGGCGTAGAACGGCGTGCGATCGAGCTTGATGAGCACGCGCCCACCCGACTCGTCACCGGCGATCGGCTCGAGCGCGGTGATCGACGCGTCGACTGCGAGCTCGTCATAGCCGACGAACGTCGACGCGGGTGCACTGCGAACGAACGCCGCGGCCTGCTCGGTCGGCAACGTGCCGGATCCGCCCGCCGCTCGCGCGCGCTCGCGCTGCTGCTGCATGAGCTCGTCGAACCGCGCTCGATCGATCGTCAGCCCGCGCTCGCCCGCGAGCTCCTCCGTCAACTCGACCGGGAAGCCGTGCGTGTCGTGCAGTTGGAACGCCGCCTCGCCCGCCACCACGCCGCCGGCGGGGGTCTCCGCCAGGACGCCTTCGAGCAGCTTCGTGCCCGTGTCGAGGCTGCGCAGGAAGCGCTCCTCCTCCGCGCGCAGCAGGTCGGCCACGAAGCTTCGCTGTTCGACGAGCGCCGGGTGCTGCGGGCCGAACATGTCCACGACGAGCGCATGCAGGTCCGTGAGCGGGCCGGCCTCGCGCGTCGGGTACAGGCCGATGCGGTCGGCGTGCTGGATCGCGCGGCGGATCACGCGGCGCAGCACGTAGCCGCGGCCCTCGTTGGACGGCTGGACGCCGTCGCTCGCCAGGAACGTCATGCCGCGACCGTGGTCGATGAGCACGCGCATCGCCTTGGTGACCGCCTCGTCCTCGCCGTAGGTCAGTCCCGAGTGCTGCTCCGCCCAGCGGGTGATGGGCAGCACCGAATCGATCTCGAAGATGGAGACGTTGTCCTGCAGGATCGAGGTGATGCGCTCGAGTCCCATGCCGGTGTCGATGTTCTTGTTCGGCAGCTCGTGGAGCGTGCCGGCTGCATCGCGGCGGTACTGCATGAACACGAGGTTGTAGAACTCGAGGTAGCGATCGCCCTCGTCGCCGGGCTGCCCGTCGGGTCCCCAGTCGGGGCCGCGGTCGTAGAAGATCTCGCTGCAGGGTCCACACGGGCCGGTGGCGCCGGCCTTCCAGAAATTGTCGTCGCCGAGCGCGACGATGCGATCGGCGGGCATGCCCACCTCGATCCACAGGTCGCGCGCCTCGGTGTCGAGCCCGAGGCCGAGCGCCTCGCTGCCTTCGTGGACGGTGACCCAGAGCCGGTCGAGCGGGATCTGGAACTTGTTGATGATCAGGTCCCACGCCATCTGGATGGCGTCGCGCTTGAAGTAGTCGCCGAACGAGAAGTTGCCGAGCATCTCGAAGAAGGTCATGTGGCGCGCGGTGAGCCCGACCTCGTCGATGTCGACGGTCCTGAAGCACTTCTGGCACGACGTGAGGCGCGAGCCGGGTGGCGTGTCCTGGCCGAGGAAGTACGGCATGAACGGCTGCATGCCGGCCGTGTTGAGCAGGATCGAGGGGTCGTACGCGCTCGGGATGAGCGATGCGCTCGGCACCTCGAGGTGGCCGTTGTCCACGGCGAAGTGATCGATGAAGGTCTGGCGGATCTCGGCGCTCTTCATGTGCGGATACTACTTGCGCACCTGCGCGCGAGGTGGATGTGGCGTCAGGGGTTGGCGACGGCCGCGTAGGCGATCGCGGCCGAGTAGCTGCCGGCGATGGTGCCGCTCGGAGCGGCGATCGCTCGATAGGCCGTGGTGACGGTGTCGTTGCCCGCGTTGAATCCGGTCGTCGCGTGCAGCGTCGACGGCGTGGTCCTGAGTCCGGCGTACTTGTTGTTGACGTAGTCCGCGGCGGCGACGCCCGTGCCCCATTTCGCGAGCTTGGTCGTCGTCTGTCCGGTGACCGCCAGCACGGTGAGCCCGAAGTACCCGGCCGCGCCCGTGGTTCCGGCGGCCCAGGTGGTGGGGGTCGCACCGGTGCCGGTCCAGTCCGGGATCCACGTGCCCGCGCAGACGCCGACGGTGCACGTCGCGGCACCGGTGTCGCTCGCGTCGGTAGCGGTGAGCGAGTACCCGGACGAGCTCGTCGTCGAGATGGTCACGACGGTCGTTCCCGTCGCGTCGGTGCCGGGGAGCATGCCCGGCATCGAGACCGAAGCCGAGTCGACACCCATGGTGATCGACGGCGGACCGATCGTGAGGAGGCGGCTCAGCGACCAGGCGCCTTCCAGGTCGTACTGGTCGCGGGCGCGGACGCGCCAGTAGTAGTTGCTGAGCCCGAGCACGGGCGCGGTCCAGCTGCCGGTCGCCCCGTTGGCGATCCCGCTCGCGGTCGCGCCGCTGGCTGCGAGCGTGCCACCGATGCCCGTGCAGGTCTGCGCCGGCGAGGGATTGAGCGTGCAGACCTCGACATCGATCGTCCCGGTGTCGGGCGCGTCGGGGTCGGTGAACGTGGCGACAAACGTCGGCGTGGTGTCGGACCAGGTGGAGCCGGCAGCCGGGGTTGCGTGCGCGGCCGTCGGCAGCTGATCCGCGACGACACGGAAGTCGGGGCTCGCGCCCATCGAGGTCCACGTGCCCGAACGAGCCGTGTTGTCGCGCGCGCACGCGCGCCATCGGTACGTGGTGCCGGCCGTGAGGCCGGTGACGTTGACGGCCCCCGTGACGACGTCGTCCGGCTTGGCCGGAGCGACCCCGATGCCGCTGAAGGTGACGCCGGCGACCGACGTTCCGCAGGCGACGGAGAAGGCCGTCGCCCCCGGCCGCACTTCGACCCAGGGCGTCAGGGTCTGGCCGCCATCCGGGTCCGTCATGTCGAACTTGAGCACGACGTTCGTCGAGACGCCATCGGTCGTGAACCCACCGCTCGGGATCGCAGTGGATCCGTTCGCACGGTACTGCGCGAGGGTCGCGGCGGCGAGCGGGTTCTGGGCGACGGCGTCGACCCAGAAGCAGGTCTCCGTCGACCACGAAGAGAAGACCCGGTTCTCGTCGCGGTGTCGAACGTGCCAGCAGTAACGCCCGTCCGTGAGCCCCGTGGTCGGGAAGCTCGTCAGGTTGGTCAGGTCGAGACCCGAGTCGCGGGTCGGCGCTGCGTAGGTTCCCGCGTACGTGCGGAGCTGCCAGTGGGAGGCGAAGTGGGTCGCGCCGACGTCCGGGTCCGAGAACGCCGACGACGTCAGCGTGGGAGCCGCCGTCGCGACGACCGCTGCGCTCGCCGGTGCGACGTTGGTCGGTGTCGCCGGGCGCGATGACGGGGTGACATCGACGACGACGCCGAGGTTGACCTGTGTCACGCCACCGGACTGCGGATAGGGCGCGGCGGTGTAGATGACGTCGTCGATGGCGGTGGAGATCGCGTTCGTCACCTGCTGGAACGGCATGCGCACCGGGAACGGGTGCTGCAGGAAGGCGCGCTCGAACGGATCGAACTCGTAGATCGGCTGCTGGTACGCGGCGGCGGACGCCCCCAGCAGCACGAGGCCGCGCGATCCACGTGACACCGCGATCTCCGACATCGCGATCGGCATGGTCTGTGCCATGTTCACTGCCGTGCCTGCGCCCGGGCAGTAGCGGACGATCTTGTTGGTGTCGACGTCGCCGGTGGTCTTGCCGCCGAACATGTAGATGCAGGCATCGCCGGGCCAGTAGGTGCCGCCCATGCGCCACATCGGCTGCGGCAGCACCGTGGCTTCGATCCCGCTCGTGTCGGCGACCGGGTCGTACCAGTAGATCGTGTCGTAGACCGTGCCTCCGCTCCACCGGTTGGAGGATCCGCCGATGTAATAGACGCGTCCCGTGACCGGGGAATACGTGGCGATGCCACCCGCTCGCGCACCGGGCAGCGTCGCGGCTGCCGTCGTCATCAACCCGGTGACGGGGTCGAAGCGCTGGATCGTCGTGGATGCCGTGCCGCCGTCGCCGCCCATGACGATGATCCGGTTCACCGTGCCACCGACCCAGACGGCAGCTGGCGACGCCTTGGCCGTGTTGAGCGTGCCGGAGACGCTCGTCATGCCACTCGAGAAGTTGAAGCCGAGGATGTCGCTGCGATAGGTGCCGTACATCTGGTAGCCACCGAATGCGAACAGGCTCGCGCCGTCGGATTCGACGGCGGCACCGAACCTGCCTGGTGCCAGGTTGGAGTCGGCGGTGTCCCAGACGAGCTCGCGTCGATTGCCGGCGGCGTCCGTCGTGATGAACGTGTAGTAGTAGCGCGTCCCATCGGAGAGTCCGCTCTCGCCCCAGGACGACGCAGGCGGTGCGACCGTGGCCCGCAGCGTGCCCAGCTGGCCCTGTGTGGTGGACCGCCACACCTCGACGCCGGTGTAGTCACCGTCCGACGGATTGGTCCAGGTGAAGGACGCCTGCCCGGTATCGGCTGATGTCGAGAAGGCGGTGAGGTTGCCCACGGACGTCGTCGTCGGATTCCAGGCTCGTACCTCGAGCTGCGCCGTTCCGACCTCCGGGGGTTCGGCGTAGGCGATCCACGGCGCGCCGGACACGACGGACAACGACGCGTAGCTTGCGCCCAGGTGGCGCGTGCTGGGGGTACCGCCGTACCGCCTCCAGGCAGAGCCGGTCCAGCCGACGACCTCGTTGCTGGAGGGGGAGGTGACACGACGATAGGCGATGTACGGGCCGGTGGGGCCGGCGACCATGTCGAGCTTGTACGAGGACGCCTGCCCGTCGGCATTCGCATAGGTGCCGTAGGAGGTCCAGGTCGTTCCGTCCCAGTTCTTGGCGTAGATGCGGCAGTCGCACGCTGCGCTCGTCTCCTCCGACCACGCGAGTGCGAGGCGCGTTCCCTGCATGATCGCGTCGAGGTCCCACGCGTTCTCGGCCGCACTGTTGTTGAGACCTGCGGCGCCGACCGTGGTCCATGCTGATCCGTTCCACCGCCTGGCATACACGTCGTAGTTCGTGTTGTCCCACTGCGTCAAGGCGACATAGAGGTTGCCGGCGTCACCGGTCACGGCCGACTGGTACACCCACTGGCCCGGCGTGGGTTCGGCCGCGCCACCGATCGCGTTCCAGCTCGCGCCGTTCCACTGCTTGACGTAGATGTCGTTGGTCGACGCCGTGTCCTCGGCCCACGAGACCGTCAGGGTGCCGCCCACCACGGCGATCGACGGGCGCAATGCTGCCCGAGACGCGCTGATGTTGAGCGAACCACCGAGCGCGGTCCACGATGCGCCGTCCCAGCGCTTGACGTACAGGTTCGCGAATCCGGCGGTCGTCTCGGTCCAGGCGACATACAGGTTGCTGGCATCCGAAGATGAGGTGACCCAGATGGAGGCTCCGGCCGTCGTGTTGAGGCGGGCTGCGCCGTCCTGGACCCAGGCGCTGCCGTTCCACCGACGAGCGAAGACGTTGCCGGACTCGACGAACGCGACGTGGGGCGTCGCCCCGACGTTGCTCGTTGCGGTATGGGTCACCGCCGCGGCGCCGGAGATGTTGAGGCTGCCACCTTGCTGGGTCCACGGCGGTGCAGCGATCGCCGACGGCGCGCAGACGCTCAACAGGGCGCTGGCGATCACGACCAGCCACGCGGCGGCGCCCAGACGCACGCTCGCGGCACGCGCGGGCACGCGACGACCTGCGCGAGGCGGCGTACGGCGCATGCGGAGGTCTGCGGTCACCCTGACGACATCGGCCCCGACCCTTGTTTCGTTGAGGGACGCTTCGAAATTCGTGCCAGGAAAAACTCCCGCCGAAAACATGGCGTCGATCCGACGCGGAGCCGTCCTGGAGCGCGGCCTGATCCGGCCGGAAACTGTCGAACACGCCACCGCGGCCGAGTAGCGTCGTGCTACCATCACGCCTTCCCCGGGGTTGGGACCCTGGAGTTGGGCGAGTGTGAGTGGGTTTCCGCCGGCAGGACGCCAGCGGATGAACGAGGAGACGTGGCGAGGATGACGACCACCGGTACTTCCGTACTTGAGCAGATCGATGCACTGCGCTCGCAGAACGATCCTGCAGAGACGCCACTGCTGCGCTCCATGCTCGCGGGCGAGCTGAGCCGTGACGAGGTGCGCACCTTCGCGGGCCAGTACTTCCAGCTCGTCGACGCCCTCCCCCGGTTCGTCAGCACCGTGCATTCGGTGACGATCGACCACCCGACGATTCGCCGCTCGCTGCTCAACATGCTCGTGCCGATGGAACTCAACCCGCCGAGCATCGCCGACCTGTGGCTGCAGACCTGCGCTGCGCTCGGCCTGTTCAGCGACACGGTTCGCCGCGGCCAGACGAACGTCGCCACCTCCGTGTGCCTCGACGACTTCCAGTACCTGTGCCAGTCCGGTTGTGCGCAGGGCCTCGCGGCGCTGTACGCCTGGATGTCCCGCCTGCCGAGCTCGACGCGCGCCATGCAGACCGCGCTCGCGACGCACTACGACCTGACGAACGGTCCGGGCGTGCAGTTCTTCGAGGTCGTCGGCTTCCAGTCCGAGTCGCACTGCCGCGCGCTGCGTGGGTCGCTCCAGGCACTGCTCGACGAGTTCCCCGAGGCAGGTCCGTCCGCGCTCGACGCGGCCGACGGCGCGATTCGTGCCGTGCAGGGCATGTATGCCGGCGCGCTGTCCGGCAGCGCCGTCCGCTGAGACTCAGGTACCGACCGGATCCGGGTCGGGATCACGCACGGTGCGTGGGGGGTCGATCAGCTCGATGTCCGGCGACGACACGGGTGCGTGGCGACCGTCGATGCGTCGGCGGGCGAGGAATGCTGCGAGGTAGAGCACCGCGACCGCGATGAGCAACGCGCGATAGCCCACGAGCAGCGCGCCGTACTCGAGGACGCCGCCGACCATCGCCCCGAGCAGGTTGGCGCCGAACGCGGTCGTCGATGACGCCGTGTCACGGAAGCGGTCGGCGAAAATGAGGTTCGCCACGAAGATCGGTGCGAACGCCACCAGTGCTGCGACCGCGAAGCGCGGCCAGTACTCGAGCCCCAGCAGCCACGAGCTGTCGACCAGGTACGCGACGGTGAGCGTGGCGAACAGCGCGACCGGCAGCACCCAGCTGCGGCTGGGACGCCAGCGATCGGCGACCTCGATGGCGGCGAGCACCGCGACGAGGATCGCCGCGAACACGAGGGCGTTCACGAGCCATGTGGTGCCGAACAGCAGCGCGAACTGCACGACGTTCTTGGTCTCCAGCAGCAGGAACGCGACCCCCATGAGGAAGAGGTCGCCGTATCGGGCGACGGAGCCGATGCCACCGCTCACCCGCTGGATCGACACGAGCGAGACCAGCAAGATCATGCCGAGCGTCGTCAGGTAGATCGTCGGGATCGACGGGTTGCGCAGGTACAGGAACGGGTGGTCGTCGGTGGCGGGGGCAGGTGTCGACGAGGGGCGATTCCAGCGGTCGCCGGAAGGGCACCGATCTGCGCCTTCGACCCGCGTTGCTGTCATGACGGCGAGCGAGCCACCCTGTCGCTGCACGCACGGGGCGTGGCCGAACGTCTCGTCGAGCGTGCCGGCCAGGCGATCGACGAGCCAGTCGGAGCGGTAGTAGTTGTACATCGCGAAGGTGCCATCGGGCGTGAGGTGCCGGCGCGCGGTGGCCATCGCTTCCTTCGTGAAGAGGTAGCTCTCGAGCCGCAGCGACGACTGGCCGGACACGAGGGTCAGCGAGTCGGGCAGCGCGAAGACGATGAGGTCGTAGCGGCGATCGCTCTGCTGCAGGAACGCGCGCCCGTCGTTGACGTGTGCATCGACGCGATCATCCTGGTACGGCCGGTCCGGATGCAGCCGCTTGCCGAGGCCGAGCAGGACCGGATCGATCTCGACTGCGTCCACGTGGCGTGCGTCGTTGGCGAGCGCGATCGCGACGTCGGTGCCGTTGCCTGCGCCGACCACGAGCACGTCGTCGAGCGGGCCGGGCGCGCGCACCTTGTGCGGCTCGAAGTAGAACGGCTCCGCGTCCTGCCGTTGCTCGATCGACTGGATCGCCTGGTGCGGCAGGCCGTTGACGAACACGTGGATGGTGTCGTCGTCGGCCGTGTGGCGCTCGACCTGGTAGTAGGGCGACCACGAGGTGTCGGGCTGCACGGTGGCGTGCAGCAGCACGCCGAGCATGACCACGAGCGACGCCGCCTGGACGCCGACCAGAAGCAGGCCGTTCCGCGTCGAGCGGTCCAGCGACGGCACGACGATGAGCCACAGGAACAGCGCCGCGACGACGAGTCCCCACACGATCGGCGGTGCACCCAGGAAGCTGAGCAGCGTGAACGCGCCGATGCCCGCGAGGCTGCCGAGCACGTCGAGCCGATACGCGCGCAGCGGTGGCATCGCGCCGAACACGCGAGCGACGGATTCGCCGATCGTCGCGAGCACGAACGCGACCATGATGAAGATGAGGGGAAGCGTCACCCAGATCGGGGCTCCGGTGAGCATCGCGTTCTTCGACCCGCCGAAGAAGATGAGGCCGTCCTGTTCGGCGTTGACGCGCACCGGCAGCACGGTCACGAAGATCATGAGCAGCGCGAGGCCGATCGGGGCGAATGGCGCCCATGGGCGGACACCTGGGCGGCCGGCGCGCAGGAACCCGATGCCGATGCCCAGGAACGAGCCCAGCAGCACAAGATTGGAGAAGTACGACACGAACACGACGTTCGATCCGAGCCAGCGGATGAGCGCGAGCTCGACGAACAACATCGTGAAGCAGAGCGCGAACAGTCGCACTGCGGCTGGTCGACTCGAGGCGAGGTCCGGCATGGCGGAGACCTACCCCACCCCCTGCATTTCGGATCGCGCGCGACGCTAGAGGAAGATGCCGAGCACCTGCAGGATGGTTGCCGGCGCCGGCAGCGGCACGTAGGTGCTCATCTCGAAGCTGCTGACGCGCCCGCTCGAATCGCAGGTCGACGTCGCTCGGCGCAGCGACGTGCACATGTCGCGGCCAGCACCGCCGCGCATCGTGTCGCGACCGCCGTCGAGCGAGGCCATCACGTCGATGTCCGCGCCGCCGTCGAGGATGTCACCCGAGCCGCCGAGGTCGGCGATCTGGTCGGTGCCGGCGCCGCCCTTGAGCGTGTCGGCGGGTGCGTAGCTGACCAGGATGTCGGCGTCGGCGCCCGTGTCGAAGCTCGAGCGGCGCAGCTTGGAGCCGACCGCGCGATCGCGTCCGGTGCCCGTCGTCCAGCTCGTGAGGCCGCGCATGTTCCAGGCGCGAAGGTCGATGTCGTCGTCGCCGGTGCCGAGCAGGACCGCCTTGGGATTGGTCGGGAGCGTGACGGCCCAGGCGCCTGCGCAGCCTCCGCACCGGGCCACGACGCGTCGAGCGGCAGCCTCGTAGCGAACGCGCACGTCGGAGTCCGCGTGTGACAGGTCGAACGTGTCGAGCGCGTCGGTGCCGGTTGCCGTGACCATGCCCGCAGCTCCGAGCCGCAGCCGGTCGGCGCCCGCGCCGCCGTCGACGCTGAGCGCGATGCCGGTCGCGCCCCGCGCATCGAGTTCGTCTGCTCCCCCATTGAGCGAGAGGACGACCTTCGTGCCGGCGCTCGCGGCGCACGTCACGGCGCCGCTGCTGGTGTCCGCCGTGCAGGCGGCGTCGGACGATGTGACGGGCGCGGCCGAGTCCGCGATGCGAAGCGATCCGTCGCCCGCTCGATCGATGGTCACGCGCTCGATCGAGTCGCTGCTCCCGGCGACGTTGAAGCCGCCGGTCGCGGCGTCGCGCGTCACGTCGAGCGCCGCCGAGGCACTCGCGGGAAGGCACACAGCGAGTGCGGATGCGGCGAACAACAAGGCGATGCGGCTGCGACAGGGCATGCGGGGGCCTTCCCACGGGGATCGATCCCCAGTCGAGACACCGCCTCCCTGCGTTTTCGGTCGCTCACGATCAGGTAGGTGCAGCACATGCGATGTCCCGTCTGCACCACCGCGTTGTCCACCGGAACCCACGAAGGGCGTCCGATTGCCGGCTGCGCAACGTGCTCCGGACGGTTCGTGTCCTACGAATCGCTTCGTGGCATCCTGGCTGACGTGACGAAGCCGCGGCCTGGTCACGAGCATGCGACGGCGATGGCATCGGCCGGCACGGCAGCGACGGTCGAAGGCGACGGACGACCTCCGCTCGCGTGTCCCGAGTGCGACGACCCGATGCGGCGCTATGTGCACCAGTACGCGTCTGGTGTGTGGGTCGATTCGTGCGAGGTGCATGGCATCTGGCTCGACGCCGGGGAACTGGAGCGCCTCGAGGCCTATGCGGAAGCCGCCGCAACAGGCATGTCGCCCACGAACACTGCGAATGTTGCCAACTCCGATGTCGGCATGGAGCCTGCACGAATCGCCACATCGGGCTACGCCATGGACGAGCTCCCCACCGCGGGGCGTGGCGCGTCGACAGGGTTCGGCCTCGACATCCTCGTCCCGGGCCATCTCGGAATCTTCACCTTGCTCGGGCAGATCGCCGACGGCGCGGGCGCATGGCGAGCGATGGATGCGTCCGACGCCGCACGGCGCGAGCAGGCCATGGTGGACGCAGCGAAGCGGGACATCCCCCCAACCTGACGAGCACAGCCCCGCTGCGTCGAAACACAGACGGCGGCAACGGCATTCCGGAGCGCATCGACCGTCGACCGGTCGCCTGATCGCGGCTGCTACTCGGCCGAACCGATCTCGTCCTTGATCTTCTGGAGCGAGCGGCGGATGAGGCGCGACACGTGCATCTGCGAGATGCCGACGCGCGACGCGATCTGGGACTGCGTGAGTCCTTCGAAGAAGCGCAGGTGCAGGATGAAGCGCTCGCGGTCGTCGAGTGCTGCGAAGCCGGGAGCGAGCACGGCGCGATCCTCGGTGATCGCGTAGTTCTCCTCGATCGACCCGAGCGACTCGAGCGGATCGAGGTCACCATCGTCATCCCCGCCGGACGGGCCCGACGAGAGCGACACGCTCGAGTACGCCTGGCCGGTCTCGAGCGCTTCGAGGACTTCTTCCTCGGTTGCGCCGGACGCCTTGGCGAGCTCGGGGATCGTGGGCGAACGCTCGAGCTGTACGGTGAGCTCCTCGATGAGCTTGCTCAGGCGGACGTTGAGTTCCTGCAGTCCGCGCGGCACGCGCACGGCCCAGCCCTTGTCGCGGAAGTGGCGCTTGATCTCGCCGATGATGTTCGGCGTCGCGTAGGTGGTGAGCTCCACGCCGCGCTCGATGTCGAATCGGTCGATCGCCTTGATGAGGCCGATGCAGCCGACCTGCACGAGGTCCTCGAGCTGCTCGCCACGGTATGAGTAGCGGCGCGCGAGTGAGCGCACGAGCGGCAGGTACAGCTCGATGAGCTGCTCGCGTGCCTTCATGCTGCCGTCGTGGTGGTAGGCGTAGAGCAGCTGGTGGTCGACCTTGTCGTCGGCCGTGGGGCGACGAACCGGCTCGTTCAGGTTCTCCTCGATGTCCTGCTGGATCGCAGGGTCGAGTCCCGCCGTGACGATGATGTCCTCGGGGCGTCGATTCATGCGAGCGCCTTCACGCGCTTGGTGAGGGTGACCCACTCGCCGTCGTCTTCCGCGCCGACCGACACGTCGTCGACGATCGTGTCGAGCAGCCGCTGCAGGCCCATCTCCCCGCCCTGCTCGGCGGAGCGCTGGAACGCGCGGTCGAGGCTGCCCGTCGCGAACGCACCGAGACCGGCAACGAGCTGGTGCTCGTCGACCTCGAGGCGCAGCTGCACGTCGCCCAGGCCGTCGGCCGTGGCGCCCTGCGTGGCGAGCTCCTCGTGGTCGAGCAGGCTCGAGATCGCGAGCTGCAGGTCGTCGAGGGCGTCATAGCTCATCTGGAGCGGTGCGGCCATGCCGCCCACCACCAGTCGAGCGACGGCGTAGTAGCGCGAATCGCGCGGAAAGCTCAGTGCAACAGTGTCAGACATCGTTCCCCTTCGTTCGACGAGAACGGCTGGCGACCTGCTCGTCGAAGTCGATTCTGGCACTCCGCGACGCTTCGCGCCCATCTTCGAGTGCGTGACGGGCTGCATCGGCGATGCGCGTGGCGTCCTCCGCGAGGATTCCGGGCAGGTCCGCGGCGACGTCGGCGAGGGACTGGCCACGCTGCTTCGAGACTGCGCGAATACGCAGCGCGATGCCTGCCGTGGCTGCGCCGAGGGCGGCTCCGAAGATTCCACGCACCATGCTCATGCGGGACTTCCTGTCGGCTCGGGCGCGCGATCGTCGACATCCTCGTCGGCGCTCGGCGCATCGTCACCGGTGTCGGGATCCGCGACCCGGTCGCGGAAGCTGCGGGCGGCTTCGGCCGCTCCGGCGAACGTCGACGACACTGCCCGGACGGGTTCGGTGACGGCGTGGGAGACGGCGCGGACGGTCGAGTCGAGCGCGTCGGCCATGTCGACCGCGCTGTCCATCATGATGTCGACCTTGCCGAGCTGGTCGTTGACGCGGTCCATGCTCACGCCGGCCTTCGCCATGATCGGCACGACCTCGTCGACCGTGCGGTGCAGGTCCTTCTCGGTGCGGCGCAGCAGTCGGCCCACGCGCCAGAGCACGTATCCGACGCCGATGCCCGCGAGCGCGAACAGCAGCGCCAGGCCCAGCCACATGATCGCCTTCGCGGTTTCCCCGTCCACCGTGGCCTCCTCGACACGCCGTGGTTCGGGCAGCCTAGCGGCCCGATCGGGCGCGCGCCACACCGGATTCGCGCACGATCCGTGCGGCTCCCAGCACGACGCCGTCGTCGTCGTAGAGGACGGCGGCCTGTCCGGGGGCCGGGGCGCGCTGGGAATCCTCGAACTCGATGGTCGCGGTGCCATCCCCGGCGAGGTCGAGCACGCGGGCGGGGGTCGCGCCATCGCGGGCTCGATAGCGCAGCTGCACGTGCACGCGCTCGGGCGGGATCGGGTCGTGCCAGACGAGCTCGTCCACGCGCACGCGCGTGCGCGTGAGGGAACCATCCTCCGGGCCGACGAGCACGCGGCCGGATGCGGGGTCGACGTCGAGCACGTACAGGGGGTGTGCGGCGGCGATGCCGATCCCCTTGCGCTGACCGGGCGTGAAGCGCGCGACGCCCTCGTGGGTGCCGACGACCTCGTCGACCCCGTCGCGCTGCATGACGATCTCGCCCGGGGTGCCCATCGCGCCGGCGCGGGTGAGGAATTGGCGGTAGTCGCCGCCGCCGAGGAAGCACACTTCCTGGCTCTCGGCGGTGGTGGCCTGCTCGAGCCCGAGGTCGGCGGCTTCCGCGCGCACGCGAACCTTGTGCTCCTGGCCGAGCGGGAACTCGAGCCGCGCGGCGGTCGCCGGCTCGACCTGGGCGAGCATGTACGACTGGTCCTTGGTGGAGTCGTCGCCGCGCTGCAGGAGCGTGGTGCCGTGGCGCACGACGGTGCGGGCGTAGTGGCCGGTCGCGACGCGCCGGGCACCGACGACATCGGCGAGGCGCACGAGCTCGTCGAGGCGGAAGCGCCCGTTGCAGCGCACGCACGGGTTCGGGGTCTGGCCGGTGGCGTAGTCGGTCACGAAGGGGACGACGACCGCGCGGGCAAACGATTCGCGCAGGTCGATCGACAGGTGGGGCGCGCCAGCGGCGTGGCACGTCACGCGTGCGCGGCGAACGGAATCGGGGCTGCAGCACGCCGCTTCGGGGTCGGGTGCAGACGGGTCGATCCACAGGCGCAGTGTCGCGCCGATCACGCGGCCGTCGTGCGCTGCGAGCAGGCGGTGCAGGGCGACGGCCGAGTCGACGCCGCCGCTCATGCCCACGACGACGTTCGGGCGTGCTGCGTGGTCGGCGATGGCGGGTGCGATGTCGGGGCGCAGGGCGCCGGTGCCGGCAGGGGCATCCTGCATGCGCGAGAGCATCCAGCGGCCCAGGGCGTGGTGGAAGCCGTCCTCGGCGACGAGGGCGCGTTCGCGGTCCTCTTCGTCGAACTCGGCGAAGCTCGGGTGCAGCGTGGTGAGGCCGAGGCGGGCGGCGTCGACGACGGTGCGCCCGCGCGCGGCTTCGCACAGTGCACTGGCGGTTGCGAAGGCGGATGCGCGGCCGCGGATGCGGGCGGAGCAGTCGACGATGACTCCGTCCTCGTCGACGTCGAGCAGGAAGTGCGCGAGCACGCCGCAGGAGCCACCGGCGCAGCCATCGGCCGCGTGCTCACCGCGTTCGGCCGAGAAGCCGTCGCCGAAGCTCGGATCGTCGAGGTGCTGTCGAACGCTGCGCATCACGCGACAGCGTACACGCGCATCCCGGGACGGGCGTCGCGTGGGGTGCGTGGATCAGGCCGCTGGCGTGGTGGCGCCGGCGGCGAGCGTCGTGTCGGTCGTCGCCGTGGCAGGCAGGCCGGTGGCGGGATCGACTGCGCCGGAGGCATCGACTGCGGGGGTGCCGGGCGGCGTACCGGTGAGCGGATCGACGGTCGTGTTGGCGACGGTGCCGCCGTTGGCGACGGTCGTCGCGTCCACGAGCGCGGAGCCCGCGGCCGGGACCTCGTTGCTGCTGACCTTGCACGGCTTCGACTTCTCGGCGTTGCGCAGCGAGCGATGGATGAGCGCGCTGTCGACGTAGGTCGTCCAGAAGTTCTCGATCGTGCCGTCGCGACCGACGGTCGCGATGCCGGGCGTGGTGAGCAGGCCGAGCTTGGACGGCAGGTCGCCGAAGGTCTTCACGTCGCCGGGCGTGTACACGAGCGTGACGACGTCGTTGATGCCCTTGGTCGCGGCTCGGGCCTGGCCGAACAGCTCCGCATCGAGGATCGAGTCGGGCTGGTAGAAGACGACCATGATCGGCTTGGCGCAGTGGGCCTTGGCGAACTTCTTCGGGGTGATGGCCGAGATCTTGACGGGCTGGCCGACGGCGGCGCTGGCGGTGCCGATCTCGTTGACGCCGGGATCGGGTTCTCCGGTGTCCGCGACCGTCGATGCGTCGGCGGCCGGTGCGGGCGCGGCGTTCTCGGCCGGCGTGTTCAAGAGGGCCGCCGGGTCGCCGCCACAGCCGGCAGCGACGAGGGCGAGGGCCACGATGCCGAGCACGCGTGCTCCGAGGCGAGTGGAAGGTCGACCCGGCCCGAACGAACGCGCAGACGTTCGTGAGGACCTGCAATTGCAGGTGGGTGACCTGTCGGACGAAGCAAGGCCGCGGCCGAACCCGATCTCCCGATCGTGAAGTGTTGGCCCTTCGACGGTTTGCACCTTTCGCCGGGCCGGGTCTGCACCCACCATAGCAGTGGTCTGTGCCGCTGGCCATGGGCCTCGATGCATGTCGGATTCGTGGGACATGTGATTCCTCACTGCGGACGGGCGAACGGGTTGGACGAGGACTTGCTTGCCGACGCCGTCACGACTGCCGTATCGGCAGTGATGACGGGAACCTGAGCCGTCGGGGCCTTGGACGCGGCGGCTGACGGGATGGTTCCCGCACCGGCGGCGGCATCAGCCAGCGGATTCGGGGTGCTGGACGCGACGTTTCCGGGGGGCGTGACGGGCGTCGTGGGGGTCGTGCCGGGCGCGGTGGCGGGCGGGGTCGTGACGGGGGTCTTCTGCTTCGCCGTGGTGGTCGCGGCAGGGGTCTTGGCCTTGGTCTTCGCGGCGGTCTTGGCCTTGGCGCCGGTCTTTGCGCCGGCCTTCGCGCCCTTGGCGCCGGTGGCGGGCGTGGTGGCGGCGGGATCGGCGGGCGGGGTGACGCCTTCGGCGGGCGGGATCTCGGTGTTGGGCGTCGGCGTGTTGACGAGCGCGGCGCTCTGGCTGCGCAGGGCGTCGGTGTCGGTGCCGAGCACCTTCATGGCCGCGACGCCTGCGATGCCGGCGAGCACGACCACGACGATGAGGATCGGCAGGCCAACGAGGGTGCGGGGCTTGGCGGCGGCCAGGTCGGCGTCCGGTGCGGGCTCGAAGACGACTTCGGGCCCGGCGGCGGGATCGGCGGCTGTGGCTGCCTTGGCCTTGCGACCCAGGCGCTTGCCACGCTTCTTTCCGGAGGCGGGATCTTCCCCGCCCCAGTCGAAGCCGCGGTCGGGCTCGAACGCAACGGACGCATCCGCGAGCTCGGGCGTCGCGGGAGCGGCAGCGAG
Source organism: Thermoleophilia bacterium (assembly GCA_025964555.1). Lineage (GTDB taxonomy): Bacteria > Actinomycetota > Thermoleophilia > Gaiellales > SKUG01 > JAGQUL01. Next base: position 24,210 of record JAOPYQ010000026.1, read on the forward strand.
TGCGGGTGCGGGTGCGGGTGCGGCAGCGATTGCAGGTGCCGCCATCGCGGGGGCGGTGGGTGCGCCACCTGCGATCGCGCTGAGTGCAGGCTCGACGAGCTGCGGTGCTGCGACGGCCGCTTCGCCGAACGCGTCAGCGAACGATGCCGGCGTGGCGTCGGGTGAGGCAGCGAGAGGTGTGGGCGCGGGCGGTGTGGGCGCGGGCGGTGCCATCGGCGCCATCGGCGCTGGAGGTGCGGGCGGTGCCATCGGTGCGACGGCCATGGCCGGTGCTTCAGGAGCGGGCGCTGCTGCGGCGACCTGGGGTGCGGGCGGCGCGGCCTGGAACGGCAGCTCCGTCCACACGCCGGCGGCGGCGTCCGGTGCTGCTGCGGGATCTGATGCAGCGGGCGCAGGCGCCTCGGCGGGGACCGGTGCGGCGGGCGCGGCAGGTGCTGGTGCGGCGAACTCGGTCGGCGGGAAGACGTCCTCGTCGGTCGGCGCGAGCTCGGGAGCGGGCGCAGCGATCGGCGCGGCCGACGTCATCGGGGCGGGCGGAGCCGGGGGTGCCATCGGAGCCGGGGATTCCATCGGAGCCGGCGGTGCCACCGGAGCGGGGGCAGCTTCCAGCACGGGAGCCGGCGCGGGCTCCGGCTCGGGTGCGAACGCGGGCGCAGGTGCCGCCGGCGCAGCTTCGTAGGTCGGTGCGGCGTCGAACACCGGGGCAGGCGCCTCGGGTGCCGGCGTCGGCGCTTCGTGAACCTCGATCGGTGCGGGTTCCGGCATGGCGACCGGCTCGGCGACCGCGGCGAGCGGCTCGGGCTGGATGGTCGGCTCGAACGGCGCTGCGATCGGTGCCGCGTGGTCGTCAGCGAAGCTCGGCGATGCGATCGCGGCTTCCATCGCAACAGCCGCAGGAGCAGCCTCGACCGGTGCATCCACGGAAGCTGCAGCAGCAGGTCGCAGCGTCGAGGGCGTCGGCGAGAGCGTGGACGCCCCCAGGTCGGGGCGGCGCGACAGGTTGGGGGCGCGGAAGCCGGCGTCGGCCGTGTCGAACGTGGACGGCAACCCGGTGCTGGCGCGGCGCAGGCTCTCGCGAGCGGATTCGACCTTCGACGAGAACTGCGTCATGTACGCGTCCATCGCGGGATCGGTCGTCGCCGCGCGGGCGGCGTCGTCGTACTGCTGCGTGGTCGGCTCGTCGGCGCCGGCAGGAGCAAGGGCATCGAACGCGGGACGTCGCGTGGAGCGCAGTCGCCAGTCGCCCAGGCTTGCAACGGGCGCCGCGGGAACGGCTTCGCGACGCGGCGGCGTCTCCGCCGAGCGCCAGTCCTCTGCCCCGGCCGCCATCGGCAGCATCTGGGCTTCGGCGGCGTGAGTGTGCGCGGCGACCGCCTCGCGCGCGTGGAACTCCTCGATGACCGCTTCGGGCAGGCGCCACTCGGTGGTGAGCGTGGCTCCACACGTGCGGCACGCGGCGCTCAGCTGGACTGCATGCCCCGCGAGCAGCTCGCGACGGTGCGTTGCGGGACGAAAGACCACGGCTCCGCCGCATCCGTCGTGGGTTCCCTGCAATGTCGTCGGTACCGACATCCTGGAGGCGCTCCTTCGTATCCGGCATCACGGCTGCGACGCACGGGTTCCGGGGCGCTATCGGCAGGGTGTCGGAGGCGCTTGACGCGCCTTGTCATACGGCAGGAATCGCAAGTCGGTTCTCCATGTTCAAAGCTGTATCGGCAGGGGTACAACCTCGCTACCGTCGCGCAATCCACGACCTGCGCACATGCCCGGATGCCCACTCGTCCCGCGCAGGTCACAGGTCTGCCGACGGCATCGCACCGCAGTGAGGAGACGTATTCGTGAAGGCATCCATGGACGCCACCGGAAGTGAAGGATCGCGACGCGGTCTGTTTCGCCGTGGCAAGCGCGCGGACGAGGCGGATGGCATGACCAGCTCGTCCAACGCAACGGCTCAGGCAGTGGCGACGGTCGACGACCTGGCTCGCCGCATGGACGAGCTCGTCGGCATGCGCAGCGTCGCCGACGAGCCGGTTCGCGCCAAGCTCGACATGCAGCGCGCCGTCATCGCGCGCGCCAACGATCTCGCGGCGACCAGCGGTGCAACCGCCACTGGAGCCCCCGCCGTCACCACCACGTCGGTCCCGACGCCCACCTCGACCACGACGCCCGCATCGGAGGCCACCGTGCAGCAGCCCACGCCCACCACCGCCGTTGACCCTGACATGGAAGCCCGCCTGGACGCGGCTCTGCAGCCCGTCTCGCTGCCGGCCACCGCTCCGGCGGAGCCGACGACGCCCGCCGCGCAGCCCGCGCCGACGGCATCCACTGGCACGGTCACGCTCGAGCCAACGCCCGCCCCCGCAGTCCCGACGCCCGAGCCCGCCGCGGAGCTCGCCCCCACCCAGTCCCAGCCCGTGTCCGCTGCCACGTTCGTGCCCGGCACCGGTCACGCGAACGCTGCCGCCTCGATCGGCATCGACGTCAACCGCCTCGTGCAGCTGATCGAGGACGAGGCAGTCGGCGTCCAGCACCGCATGGAGCTGGAGCTTCGCACCGCACACGCGCGCGCCGAGGAGATCGTCGATCGTGCCGAGGACGAGGCCGAGCGCATTCGCGAGCACGGCCAGGCGCAGGCTCGCGTGCTGCTCGGCGAGGTCGAGGAGATCATCAGCGAGGCCCAGCAGACGGGCGAGCAGATCCTCCTCCGCGCCAACGACGAGGCAGGCACGTTGCGCGGCGACGCCACGGCCGTCCTCCAGCAGGCGCAGACGGAGGCGCGCGCGATCGTCGAGACCGCACGCCGCGAGGGCGAGCAGGTGCTCTCGGAGCAGCGCCGCCTCGCCACCGTGCGCGCACAGGAAGCGATGCGCGAGCAGGATCGTCTCAAGGACCAGATCCGACGCCTCGAGGAGCGACGCCGCCAGGTGCTCGAGAGCCTCGAGCCGCTCATCTCGCAGCTCACGCAGATGATGCCGGTCATGCCGCAGCAGGCGCCTGACCAGCAGAACGTCGTGCAGCTGCAGCGCCAGACGCAGCAGGGCTAGTCACCCACCGCATCCCACGCACTTTGCCGCAAGGCACAAGGGGCGTCGATCTCGCGATCGGCGCCCCGACTCGTTGCGGATGGCTCGACGGCAGGACTGGGCCGAATGCCGAAGTCACGGGCGTACCGTTCGGCGGAACGATGGTGACGTCGGTGCGGTGTCTGGGACGTCCTTCGTTCGCCGAAGTCACAGGCGTTTCGTGCACAGGGACGCTGGTGACACCGGCCGCCAGGCGGACGTCCCGGCGCGCGTCAGACCTTCGCGGGCACGGGCGGCTGGACCGCGCGCAGGTGGAGCTCGTCGAGCTGCGCCTGGTCGACCTGGCTGGGCGACTCGGTGAGCGGGTCGAACGTCGACTGCTGACGCGGGAACGCGATCACCTCGCGGATGTTCTGCTCGCGCGCGAGCAGCATCACGATGCGATCGAGGCCCGGCGCGATGCCGCCGTGCGGCGGGGCACCCATCTTGAGCGCGCGCAGGAAGAACGAGAACTTCTCGTCCGCCTCCTCCTCGCTCAGGCCGAGCACCGCGAAGATCTTCTGCTGCACCGTGTAGTCGTGCACGCGGATCGAGCCGGACGCGAGCTCCCACCCGTTCAGCGTGAGGTCGTACGCCTGCGCCACGACCGCCGCCGGGTCGGTATCGAGCAGGTGCAGCGTCTCGGGGGTCGGCTGGCAGAACGGGTGATGCGCGAACGTCAGGCGGTCGCGATCCTCGTCGTGCTCGAACAGCGGCGCATCGACGATCCAGGCGAACACCCACTCGCGCTCGGGCACGAGCTCGAGCACCTCGATGAGGCGCGTGCGCAGCGCACCGAGCACGCGGCTCACCACGTGATCGGTGTCGGCCATCATGAAGATCGCGTCGCCGGGCTTGGCGCCGGACAGGCCCTTGAGCGAGACCTGCTCGTCCTCGGAGAGGAACTTCGTGACGGGCGAGCGCAGCGCGCCGTCCTCCTCCACGATGAACCACGCGAGGCCCTTGGCCCCGAACTGCTTGGCGAACTCGGTGTGCTCGTCCATGTCCTTGCGGCTGAAGCGTCCACCACCGGGAGCGGCGAGCACGCGCACGGCGCCACCGGAGTCGATCGCGCCGCGCGCCACGCCGAACTCGGTGGACGACCAGGCCTCGGTGAGGTCGGCGATCTCGAGGTCGAAGCGCAGGTCCGGCTTGTCGGATCCGAAGCGCAGCATCGATTCCTGGAACGGCAGGCGCACGAACGGCTCGTCGAACTCCACCCCGGCGACCTGCTTCCAGACCTCCTGCATGAGGCCTTCCATGAGCTCCAGGACGTCCTCCTGCTCGACGAAGCTCATCTCCACGTCGAGCTGCGTGAACTCGAGCTGGCGATCGGCGCGCAGGTCCTCGTCACGGAAGCAGCGAGCGATCTGGTAGTACCGCTCGATGCCGGCGACCATGAGCATCTGCTTGAACAGCTGCGGGCTCTGCGGCAGCGCGAAGAATTGACCCGGGCCGCGACGGCTCGGAACGAGGAAGTCGCGCGCACCCTCGGGCGTGGACTTCGTGAGGATCGGGGTCTCCACGTCGAGGAACCCGCGCGCGTCGAGGTAGCGGCGCATCACCTGGGTGATGTGCGAGCGCAGCTGCAGGTTGCCGAACATGCGCTCGCGGCGCAGGTCCAGGAAGCGCCACTTGAGGCGGGCTTCCTCGTTGACGTTTTCGTCGTCGAGCTGGAAGGGCAGCACCTCGCACGTGGAGAGGATCTCGAGCTCCTCCACGCGCACCTCGACCGCCCCTGTCGCCAGGTTCGGGTTGATGAGGTCGGTGGAGCGGGCCACGACCTTGCCGCGCGCCATCACGCAGAACTCGTTGCGCAGGCTCTCGGCGACCTTGTGCGCGGCGGGCGCGTCGGACGGGTCGATGACGAGCTGCACGATGCCGGTGCGGTCGCGCAGGTCGACGAAGATGAGGTCGCCGTGGTCGCGCACGGAGTTGACCCAGCCGGTGACGCGCACCTCGTCGTCGATGCGCGCGAGGCGGTAGAGCGCGTTCGGCACGTCCGACAGGCCGACGTGGCCGCATTCGTGCGTTCGGTACTTGGTGGAATCGTGGGTCTGGGTCATGCGGAGCATCCTACCGGCGCACCGCGCAACGCACACGTGCGCACACACGAAGATCCGGCGAGGCTCGAATCGGTCGGGTCCGTTGGGGGGAATCAGGGTGGGGCTGGTCGAACGACTGCTCACGCGCGTCATCGGCAGCGGTCGCGTGTCGACGGCGGCCTACGACGCACCCGTCGCCGGAACCGCGCTCGCACGTCATCTCGTGCGCGCGCAGGACCTGCCCCTGCTCGATGCCGCGACCCGCACGCCGGGGCGCTGGTACCACTCCACCCCCACGGCGAGCATGCCGTCGATCATGGCGGCAGGGTTCGACGTCCAGCACGCCGGCTCCGGGATGTACGGCGCGGGGCACTACTTCAGCTCGATACCCGATGCGCACTACGGCGCGGGGATGGTGTCCGCGGCGGTGCGTGCCACGAACCCGTTCGTGGTCAAGGAAGGCTCGCGGTTCATGGACGTGCACGGCTTCCAGCAGGCGGTCCGTCCCGTCGTCGAGCGGTTCACGGCGGCGCATCCCGAGCAGGCAGCCGGGCTCGGGCACGCGGAGCTGGCGCGACGAGCCCTGCTCGATGCCGGCCACGACTCGATCCTCGTCACGCGACGCCCGTGGGAGCCGCAGTGGCTCGTGGCGCTCACCGACGACCAGGTGCGGGTCGTCACTCGACCGGCGTAGGTCAGGTCGCGTCGGGCCGCGGCATGGTCGCGAGCGCGACGAGCTGTGCGTCGACCTGGCCGATCGCGGCGTCGACGTCGCTCGGCAGGTCGGACCCGTCGAAGTCGCCGCGCAGGAACATGCGCGCGCCGAGGTCGTCGACGAGCATGCGCAGCGAGGATTCGAGCTTGGATGCCTGCTTCGCCTGACCCTTGGCGGAGCGCCCCGCGAGGTCGAGTTCGATCGCGCGGCCGCGTTCGCGCAGCTGCGTCGTGATACGGAACGCTCGCGTCCATGCAGCGTCCCCGGCATCGGGCGCGACGCCGACATATGCATCGACCGGGCGCGTGCGGCTCTTCTGTCCGAGCGCCTCCAGGCACAGCACGATCCGCTCGATGCCGGTGCCGAATCCGACCGCGGGCGTGGCGGGGCCGCCGAGCTGTTCCACGAGGCCGTCGTAGCGCCCACCGGCGCCGACCGTGGACTGCGCTCCGAGCGCGGAGCTGGTGAACTCCCAGACGGTGCGCGTGTAGTAGTCGAGGCCGCGTACGAGCAGGGGGTCGACGACCGCGTCGATGCCCGCGGCGGCGAGCAGGGTCTGCACGCGGTCGAAGTGCGCGCGGTCCTCGTCGGTGAGGAATGCGGGCAGCAGCGGAGCACCGGCAACGATCTCGCGCGTGCGCGGGTCCTTGGAGTCGAGGATGCGCAGCGGATTGGTCGCGAGGCGCTCCTGCGAGTCGGCATCGAGCTCCGACGCGAACGGCGTCAGGTACTCGACGAGCGCGGCGCGATACGCGGTGCGTGCGTCTGTGGAGCCCACCGAGTTGAGGTGCAGCACCAGGTCGGGCAGGCCCAGGTCGCGGTAGATGCCGGCCTGCACGGCGATGACCTCGGCGTCGACGGCGGCTCGTTCGGAGCCGAGCACCTCGCAGCCGAGCTGCTCGTGTTCGCGTAGTCGGCCGGCCTGCGGCTTCTCGTAGCGGAACATCGCCATCGAATACCAGAGCTTCACGGGCAGCGGCTCGCGGTGCAGGCCACCTGCCACGAATGCGCGGCTGACGCCGGCGGTGCCTTCGGGGCGCAGCGTCAGGGAGCGGTCGCCGCGGTCGGTGAAGGTGTAGGTCTCCTTGCCGACGATGTCGGTGGCCTCCCCCACGCCGCGGTGGAAGAGCTCGGTGTGCTCGAACGTCGGGGTCGAGATGCGTCCGAAGCCGGCGGCCTCGAAGCGGCGCCGTGCGGTGTCGAGCACGCGAAAGCGCAGTCGCCAGTCGGCGGGCAGCACGTCCTGCGTGCCACGGGGAAGCTGGATCTGGTCGGCCATGGGCCTATCCTCGCACGCGCGCTGCGCCGAGTGGACCTAGCGCTGGAGGAACGGATTCGTCGCGAGCTCGGCGCGCATCGTGGTGACCGGACCGTGTCCGCTCAGCAGCACGGTGTCCGGGTCGAGCCGAGCGACGAGCGTGTCGAGCGTCGCCATGAGCGTGTCGGTGTCGGCAAACGGCAGGTCGGTGCGACCGACCGAACCCTGGAAGATGACGTCGCCCACGAACGCGACGGGTGGCGAATCGTAGGTGTCGTCCGCAGCGCCGCGCACGCCGTCGACCACGAAGGTGAGGTGGCCGGGGCTGTGACCGGGCGTGAGCAGCACGTCGATCGCGACGCCGGCGATCTCGATGCGCTCGCCGCCGTCAAGCGTGTGGTCGACCTTCGCCGGAGCGATCGGCGCGGGTCCACCCATGGGGAATTTCGACGGGTCCTCGAGCACGGGTGCTTCGGTGGTGCTCATCCACACGGGCGCGGCAGTCGCCTCGGCGAGCGCCGCGACGGCGCCGATGTGGTCCCAGTGGCAGTGCGTGACGAGGATCGCCTCGATCTTGAGGCCGTGCTCGGCGGCGACGTCCTGGACGACGTCGGCCTGGTCACCCGGATCGACGACGAACGCTCGCGTGCTGCCGGCCTCGTTGACGAGGTAGCAGTTCGTGCCGATCGGTCCGAGCGAGAGCCCATTGACCTCGAGCAGCGTGCCCGCAGTGGGTCGCTCGATCGACATCGGTCAGGACTTCGTGTCGGCGGTGGGCTGCTGCCCGGTCTTGCGCAGGTACCGGTTGTACGCGAACTTGTCCATGATGTGCATGAACGGCGCGAACAGCGCGGTGACGAAGGCCGCGGAGCCAGCGGCGAAGATGAGCCGCTCCTGCGTGTCGAAGCCGCGCGAGTCCTGGCCGGCGAACCAGTACTGCAGCGCGAAGATGAGCACGAAGTAGATCGGCAGGCGCTTGGCGGTGCGCCTGAAGCTCGGCTTCGGATACTCGTACTGCGCGCGAGCGCCGGCCTTCCCGCCACGAGCGGCCTGCGTGCGCTGCACGCGGGGCGCGGACGTCGTGCGCTCCTTGCGGTTCACGACTTCGACGGTGGGCGGGATGTATGCGCGCTTGCGCGCCTTCTTGGCAGCCATGCCGAAAGGGTAGCACCGCCAGCGGCGGTCGGGCGGCAGGCTTAGCGGCGCGACGCGGCTACTCGGCGGCGATCGACGCGCCTACTCGTCGGCGATCATCGACTTGAGGCGCTCGATGGTCTTCACGGTGACCGCGTCCAGTGCAACGGCGTCCGGGCCCGCGAACGTGCGGATGCCGGCAGCGGAATCGCCCGTGGCGGCGATGACGGGGATGTTGCGCTGGTCGAGCGCGGGTCCCTCGGGCGTGCCGACGACCCCGCGCCACGCGATCCACTGGGCCCGTTCGAGCCGACGCGCGCGCGTGACGATCCGCCACGTCGCGGCGTCGCGCGCCCAGAGCCCGATCGCGGCGGCAGCGGGCAGCGCCACAGCTGCCGCGAGCCACAGCAGTGCGCGAGTGCCGAGCGCGTCGGTAAGCAGGCCCGCGAGGAACGCACCGATCGCGACGATCGCCAGCGCACCAGCGATGATCACCAGCCGCCGGGTCTGCGCGCGATCGACGATCCCCTCGAAGCGTTGGCGCGCCGCGACGTGCAGGTGCCACGCGTCCTGCTCGGGTTCGGGTACGCGCCGGAGCTTGGCGCGGCTGTCAGTGAGCGCGACCGTCATGCCGTCGTCGAGTGCGGCGGCACGCAGCGCCAGGATCGCCGCATCGTCCCCGAACTCCTCGGCGTGGCCGAGCCCGATGAGCGCGCCGGCTCCGGGGTCGACGGACATCGTGCGCTTCATGAGCAGCTGGCGGCGTTCGACGAGGTCGAGCACGTGACCGGCGAACGATGCGGCGGCATCGACCGGGCGCGCGCCCGCGACGAGCACCGCAGCACCGACCGGGTCGAGGCTCGATGGCGGCGCCGAATCCAGGTCCTTGCCGGGTCCGGGGCGGCGCATCGAGAAGAACGCGCGACGAGCGCGTCGCCACAGCAGCAGCGGCGCGCCGACCGACAGGGCGAACAGCAGCGGCACCATCCACGGTGCCTTGTCGCGAAGATCGGACAGGGTGCGCAGCTGCGCCTCGTCAGTGCGGGCGGCGCGGTCGAGCGGGCGCGTGACCTTGGACAGTGGACCCACGGATGCGCGCTTGTCGGCTGGCAGGCGCACCGCCGACGCCGGCAGGAGCAGCAGGATCTGCAGGTCCTCCTCGGCGCCGCCGAGCTCGACGGTCGCGCTCGGCACGCTCAGCTCGTCGCGATGCATCGTCACCTTGTCGGAGCTGCCGACGACCCGCAGCGTCGCCCGATCGCCATCGACGCCGGCCGGGAGCGTCACCTGCACGTCACGCGCGCCGCTCGCGGAGGCGTCGCCCGACGCGGTGGCCTGCACGACGAGGAAGTCGACGTCGCGCGAGGTTCGCACCTCGGTCGGCACGTCCTGCCTGGTGTCCGTGCGTGCGGCTCGACCGACTTCGTTGACCTCGAGCCGGACGACCTTGGGACCGGAGCCGCGATCGGCGCGCCAGGTCATCGTCGACACGAACCATCCCGCCAACGTGAGGACCGCGAGGACTGCGACGATCGCGGCCTGCACGCGGCGCGGTCCAGGGCGGGCAGGTGCGAGCCACCCCTCCTCCACGAGGCGTTCGCTCACGCGTACACGCCTGCTGCAGCGGCGCCGACCTCGAGGCCGCCGACGAACACGCCGCGCACCGCGGGCGATCCGACGTGGTAGGGCAGGTGGGCGAGCGACGGCTGGTCGAGCAGCACCACGTCGCCGCGGTAGCCGGGATCGAGGCGCCCGACGCGATCGGCGAGGCCGAGCACCCACGCCGCGTTGACGGTGGTCGCGGTGAGCACCTCGCTCGCGCGCAGGCGGCTTCCCAGGCACGCGAGTGACATGGCGAGCGTGAGCGATTCGCCGTAGCTGGATCCGGGGTTGAAGTCGGATGCGAGCGCGACGATGGCGCCGGCGTCGACGAGTTCGCGGCCCGGTGCGTAGGGGCGGCCCAGGAACAGCGACGAGAGCGGCAGCAGCACGCCCGCGACGTCGGATTGGGCGAGCGCGCGCAGGCGCGGCGCGTCGGGCTCGAGTGCCTCGAGGTGGTCGATCGAACGGGCACCGATCCGTACCGCCATCTCGATGCCACCCTGGTCGGTGAACTGGTCGCCGTGGATTCGCGCGACGAGGCCGGCCTGCTGCGCGGCGACGAGGTAGCGTTCGGCCTGCGCGACATCGAACGAGCCACGCTCGAGGAACACGTCCGCGGCGGTGGCACGGCCCTCACGAACAGCGCGCTGGGCCGCGGGGATCGCGACCTCGTCGATGTAGGCGTCCGCGCGACCGTCGAACTCCACGGGGACGGTGTGCGCGGCGAGCAGCGTGCGGGTGGTGCGCAGCGGGTGGTCGGCGGCGACGCCCTGCAGCACCTTGAGCGACTCGAGCTCATGCTCGAGGGTGAGCGCGTAGCCGGTCTTGCACTCCGCGGTCGTGGTGCCGGCCGCGAGCATCCAGTCGAGGTGGCGACGAACCTGCGGCGCGATCGTGCCGGCGTCGAGTGCGTCGCGCGTGCGCGCCACGCTGGCTCGGATGCCACCGCCGGCGGCGTGTATCTCCTCGTAGCCGGCGCCGAGGTTGCGCAGCTCGAACTCCGCCGCGCGATCGCCCGAGAACACCGGGTGCGTGTGGCAGTCGACGAGGCCCGGGATCGCGAGCGCGCCACGCGCGTCGTGGAACTGGGTGTCGTCGTCGGAGCTGACCGCCGCGCGCACCTCGGCCTCGGGTCCGCTCGCGAGGATCGCGCCGTCGTCGCCGATCGCGATCGCCGCGCCGGAGACCTGCACGACGGCCGCGAGGTCGTCTCCCCTGATCGGTGCAGGCACGCGCGCGGGAGTGACCATCGTGCCGATGTCGTGGATGATCGTGTGCGCGCGGGGGGAGCTCACGACCCACTCCTTGCAGGAGCGCGTCGTGCGAACTCTCCTCGCTCGGCCATGCGCCCTGCGGGCGCGCGGCCCTCGCTTCGTCGATTCGTCATGTGGTCACCCTACCCACCGGTCGCGGCCCGTCCGCGATCAGGTGGCGGGACCGGTGCTCGTGACCTCGACCACGCGGCTGCCGTCGACGAGCCAGCGCGTGATGCCGTCGTAGGCGCGCATCGCGTCGGAGGCCTGGACGTCGAGCTTGCGTTCACCGACCACGGCGGTATACGCGGAGAACGTGCCGTCCTCGAAGTGGAAGTGGCGGAACGGCACGCGATCGGCGACGAGGGCGCCGACGCCCTGCAGCAGCTGCCACACAGCTTCGCGCACCTCGTAGTTGCCGGTTCCGGTGCGCTGCACGACGACCGCGCTGCGCGCATCGCCGCGGCTGAGGTTGCGGGCGGCCGACAGCGCGGACGAGATCGAGCCGTACCCTTCGTGGCGTCCCACGTTCGCGCGGGTGAACACGCGCATCGAGGCGGAGTCGTTGCTGAGCTTGTCGCGTCCGTCGATCGTGATGACGGGCACGCCCTGGTGCTGCTGGATTCCTGCGATCTGCATGCGAGTTCCCCTTCTCGGTCAGTTGCTCGATGCTACCGACGGGGTCGGAGGCGGTGGCCGTCGTTGGCGGGGCGTCGCACATGGCGACGGCCATCGGGCACACCATGTGCGACGCATGCCGTCTCAGGTGGGCGGTGCTTCGCGCGGCACGTCGCGCCCGGGGGTGCGCAGCTCGCGGTGCTCGTCGGCGCACTCGAGCGCCTCGTCGTAGCCGGCGTCGAGGTGGCGGACGACGCCCATCCCGGGGTCGCTGTCGAGCACGCGGGCGAGGCGGCGCGCGGCGCGCTCGGTGCCGTCGGCGAGGCACACCATGCCGGAGTGGATCGAGTTGCCGATGCCGACCCCGCCGCCGTGGTGCAGGCTCACCCAGCTCGCGCCGCTCGCCGTGTTGACAAGCGCGTTGAGCAGCGGCCAGTCCGCGATCGCGTCGGATCCGTCCTTCATCGACTCGGTCTCGCGAAACGGCGACGCGACGCTGCCCGCGTCGAGGTGGTCGCGACCGATCACGATCGGGGCCGACACCTCACCGTTCGCGACGAGGTCGTTGAACAGCAGCCCCGCCTTCTGGCGATCGCCGTAGCCGAGCCAGCAGATGCGCGCGGGCAGGCCCTGGAACGCGACCTTCTCCGGTGCGAGCTCGAGCCACCGCTGCAGCAGCTCGTCGTCGGGGAACGCCTCACGCAGCGCCTGGTCGATGCGCGCGATGTCGGCTTCGTCGCCTGACAGCGCCGCCCAGCGGAACGGACCGATGCCACGCGAGAAGAGCGGGCGGATGTACTCGGGCACGAACCCTGCGAAGTCGAAGGCGTTCTCGAGCCCCGCGTCGAGCGCCTCGGTGCGGATGTTGTTGCCGTAGTCGAACGTGTGCGATCCGCTGGCCTGGAACGCGAGCATGGCTCGCACGTGCTCGACGACCGTCGCGCGCGAAAGGCGCAGGTACTCCTCCGGGTCGCTCGATCGGAGGGCGACGGCCTCCGCGAGCGGCAGGCCGGCGGGCACGTAGCCGCCGAGCATGTCGTGCGCGCTCGTCTGGTCGGTGACCAGGTCGGGGCGGAACCCGAGCTCGTGCAGCTGCGGGAACGCCTCGCCGGCGTTGGCGAGCACCGCGACGCTGAGCGCGCGCCCCACTGCCGCCGCGGCGTTCACGCGCGCGACACCTTCCGCGAGCGTCGGTGCGACCTCGTCGAGGTAGCGCGTCTCGAGCCGTCGCTCGATGCGGTGCGGGTCGACCTCGATACAGAGCACGGCGGCGCCGCACAACGTGGCCGCGAGCGGCTGGGCGCCGCCCATGCCGCCGAGGCCCGCCGTGAGGATCGTGCGCCCGGACAGGTCCGAGGTGCCGTAGTGCTTCTGGGCGGCTGCGGCGAACGTCTGGAACGTCCCCTGCAGGATCCCCTGCGTGCCGATGTAGATCCAGCTGCCGGCCGTCATCTGCCCGTACATGGTCAGGCCGAGTGCCTCGAGCTCGCGGAAGTGCTCCCACGTGCCGAATCGGGGCACGAGGTTGGAGTTGGCGATGAGCACGCGCGGGCTCTCGTTCGTCGTGCGGAACACCGCGACGGGCTTGCCGCTCTGCACGAGCAGCGTCTCGTCCTCGCCCAGGCGCAGCAGCTCCTTGACGATTGCTCGCAGCGCGGCGTGCGTGCGCGCCGCGCGGCCGGTGCCGCCGTAGACGACGAGCTTGGTGGGCTCCTCCGCGACGTCCGGGTCGAGGTTGTTGAGCAGCATCCGCAGCGCGGCTTCCTGCTCCCACCCGCGCGCGAGCAGCTCCATCCCCGTCGGGGCGTGCACGTTCGACAGGTCGCCGACGAGGTGTTCGACGATCGCGTCGAGCTCGGCATCGGAGCGAGTGTCTGCGGCGGCGGGTGCGGCGGGCGTGGTCGTCATGCCCTGATCCTAGTGCGCGGTCAGCGCGGGGCGGCGCTGTCGTGGGCACGACGCGACTGCCATGTCGAAACGTGACACCGAAGCAAACGTGGCCCGGACTCGAATCATGTGGAGATCCTACGGTCCCGATGCAACGATTCGCGCAGGCGATCCTCCTGTTACGCTCTGTTTCGCTCGGTTGGGGGGCCCGTCCCGTCGAGATCGCACCGACTCGAAGGAATGTCCCGATGCGTCTTCGCTTGCTCGCGCTCGCTGCGCTCATCCTCGGCACGCTCGTCGCACCAGCCGCTGCATCGGCCGCCGTCGACCTCAAGGTCGCAACGCTCAAGAATCCGCCCGCGTCGCGGCTCGCCCGCCAGTCGTTCGCAGTGAGCGGCGCCGTGCAGAATGCCGGCACCACGCGAGCCGCCGCGACGACGACCAGCCTGCTGCTGTCGCTCAACCGCACGAAGGGCGCCGACCGCTCGCTGCGCACCATCACCACGCCACAGCTCGGCGCCCGTGCACGTTCGACGTTCTCGACCACGGTGAAGATCCCGGCGACCACGCCTGCCGGCCTGTACTACCTGCTGGTGTGCGCAGACCAGAAGGCAGGCGTGCGCGAGACGAGCGAGGCGAACAACTGCGGCGTCAGCACCACGCGCGTTCGCGTCGTGCGCCCGATCCTCACGCTGAGCGCGCCGACCGCCGGCGCGACGAGCGGGCCATCCGTCGTCGTGCGCTTCACGACGAACATCGCGCTCTCCACCACCTGCAGCATCGATGCCGGCGGCGCCACGCCCTGCGCGAATGGGGCGACGCTGACGCTCGCCGACGGCGCGCGCACGCTTCGAGTGACCGGTCGGGACGTGGCAGGCAACGACGCGAGCGCGACGGTCTCGTTCCGCATCGATGCGACGGCCCCAGACGCGAGCTTCCTCGCCGCTGCGGCCCCGATCACCGGTCCGTCCGCCTCGTTCTCGTTCGGAAGTCCCGATGCGACGGCGACGTTCAGCTGCCGCCTCGACGGCGGGTCGGCGAACGCATGCGCCAGCCCGATCGCGTTCACGGGCCTCACCGCGGGCCAGCACACGCTGGCAGTGACGGCGAGCGACGGATTCGGCAACGTCGATGCGACGCCGGCGACCGCGAGCTGGCTGGTGGACGCGACAGCGCCCGTGGTGACGATCATTTCCCCGACCACGGCCGCGACCTCTGCGACGAACTCGAGCGCGACGAGTCTCGCCGGCACGGCGTCGGACAACGGAACGCTCGCGTCCGTGACATGGACCAACTCCACGAGCGGCACGAGCGGAGCCGCGACCGGCACGACCAGCTGGAACACCGGCTCGATCGCCCTTGCCGCCGGCGCCAACACGGTCACCGTGACCGCGACCGACTCACTCGGCTTGACCGCCACGGACACGATCACGATCACGCGCGACAACGTCGTCCCCACCGTGACGATCACCGGACCGACCACCGCATCGACCTTCGCGACCACCGCGGCAACCACTGCGCTCGCGGGCACGGCAGCCGACAACCTCGCGGTCGCGAGCGTGACGTGGCTCAACGCCGCGAACGCCGCGAGCGGTACTGCGACCGGCACCACATCGTGGAACGTGGCGGCGGTCGCGCTCGTCGACGGCGCGAACACGATCACGGTCACGGCCACCGATGCCTCGGGCAACACGAGCACGGATACGCTCACCGTCACGCGTGACAGCACCGGGCCAGCGACGACGATCACGGCGCCGACGACGAGTCCCACTCTGGTCACGATCGCGTCGACGTTGACGGGGCTCGCCGGCACAGCGATCGATGCGCAGCACGTCACTTCGCTCGTGACGTGGAGCAACCAGACCAACTCGACGAGTGGCACCGCGACCGGCACGACGTCGTGGTCGGTTCCCACCGTTGCGCTTGCGGCGGGTCCGAACGTGATCGTCATCACCGCGACCGATTCGGTCGGCAACTCCGCGACGGACACGATCACCGTGACTCGCGACAACACGAGTCCGACCGTGACGATCACCGGCCCGTCCGCGGCGACCACGTTCTCGATGTCAGCCGCCACGACCGCGTTGGCGGGCACGGCCAGCGACAACGTCGCGCTCGCGAGCGTCACGTGGAGCAATGCAGCCAACTCCACGAGCGGCTCGGCGACGGGAACGACGTCGTGGAGCGTGGCATCGATCGCGCTCGCGGCCGGCGCCAATGCGATCATCGTGACCGTGACCGACAGCGCCGGCAACACGGCGAACGACACCATCACGATCACGCGCGACAACACGAACCCGCTCGTCGCGATCATGTCCCCCACGTCAGGCGGCACGTTCACGACCAGCGCCGGAACGACCGCGCTCGGTGGCACGGCGTCCGACAACGACGCGATCGCGTCGGTCGCTTGGAGGAACACGACGACGGCGACGAGCGGCGCGGCAACCGGAACCACGGCCTGGAGCGTCGCGTCGATCACGCTTGCCGTCGGCGCCAACGTCATCACGGTGACGGCGACCGACCTGGTCGGCAACACGAAGACCGACACGGTCACCCTCACGCGCGACACCACAGGTCCGAGCGTGGCGATCACAGGCCCCACGAATGCCATGACCTACGTCACGTCGTCGGGCATCCTGACGTCGCTCGCGGGAACGGCAAGCGATCCCGCCGGTATCCAGACGGTGACGTGGGCCAACCAGACGACGGCGACCGGCGCCACTGCGACTGGTACGACGTCATGGACCGTGCCCTCGATCACCCTTGCCGCGGGACCAAACGTCATCGTGGTGACCGCCAGTGACGCGGTCGGCAACACATCGACCGACACCATCACGGTCACGCTCGACCAGGTCAACCCCACGGTGACGATCACGGTTCCGACGCCGCTTGCGACCTTCGAGACCGCTGGCGCCACCGCGTCCCTCGCCGGATCCGCCGGCGACGACGTCGGGCTGGCCTCCGTGGCCTGGACCAACGCGACCAACGGCACGAGCGGCTCTGCAACCGGAACGACCTCCTGGAGCGTTTCCTTGGTCACCCTCGCCTCGGGCCCGAACACGATCGCGGTGGTTGCGACCGACAAGGCCGGCAACACCGGTTCCGACACGATCACGATCACCCGCGACGCAGTGTCGCCGACGGTGACGATCTCGACGCCGACCCCGAGTCCGACCTACACGACCGGGACGAACTCGGTCTCCCTCGCCGGCACCGCAGCCGACGACCTCTCGGTCGCGAGCGTGTCGTGGGTCAATGCTGCCGGCGGAAGCGGATCGGCGACAGGCACCGACACGTGGTCGACCAGCTCGATCCCCTTGGTCGCCGGCGCGAACCTGATCACCGTGACGGCCATCGATTCCGCTGGGAACACGGGCACGGACACCATCACGGTCACGATCGATGACAGCGGGCCAACCACGTCCATCATGTCCCCGACCAGCAACCCGACGTTCACGACGTCGGCTTCGAACCTGACGTCGCTCGCAGGCACGGCGTCTGATCCATCTGGCGTGTCGTCCGTGTCGTGGGTCAATCAGGCGAACGGCTTGAACGGTTCTGCTACGGGCACGGATTCCTGGTCTGTGCCGTCGGTGTCGCTGGAACCAGGTGCGAACACCATCGTCGTGACGGCATTCGACGCTCACAGCAACTCGGCAACCGACACGATCACCGTGACGGTCGACAATACCTTCCCGGCTGCGACGATCACCTCACCGACCTCGAACCCGACACACGGCACGGCAGCTGCGACGGTCGCCCTCGCTGGTACGGCCTTCGACAACATCGGGCTCGGATCGGTCACGTGGTCCAATGCCGGCAACTCCACGAGCGGGACTGCCACAGGGACCACCACCTGGAGCGTTGCGAGCATCTCCCTCGTCAGCGGCACGAACGTGATCACGCTGACGGCGATCGATACCGCGGGCAACACGTCGAGCGACACCATCACGGTCACGCGGGACAGCATCGCCCCCACGGTCACGATCAACCAGGCCAGCGGACAGGTCGATCCGACGAATGCGACCGCGGCCAACTTCACCATCATCTTCTCGGAGAGCGTGACCGGCCTCGATGGCTCTGACGTGTCGGTGACTGGCACCGCGGGCGTCGGCGGAGCCACAAAGACGGTGACCGGATCCGGGTCCGTGTACAACGTTCAGGTCGGCAACGTGACCGGCAATGGCACCATCATCGCGACCGTGGTGGCTGGCGCGGCAATCGACGCCGTAAGCAACTCGAGCATCGCTTCAACGAGCTCCGACAATGTCGTCACGCGCGACAGTGTCGTACCCACGGTCACCATCAACCAGGCGGCGGGCCAGCCCGACCCGACCCCCTCGCCGACGGTCGACTTCACCGTCACGTTCTCCGAAGCGGTCACTGGATTCACACTCTCCGACGTCACGCTGGGCGGCACCGCCGACCGCACGGGTGCGACCGTGACGGTCACCGGAGGACCAACCATCTACAACGTGCAGGTCTCCGGTGCGGTGGGTCCGGGAACGGTCATCGCTTCGGTTCCAGCCGGAAGCGCGCAGGACGCTGCCACCAACTTGAACACCGCGTCGACGACCAGCGACAACACCGTCACGCTCGCCTGACCGGCCACTCGCCGATCACGGCAGCGCGGTCGCGGTCCACACGACCGTCGCACCGTAGCTGCCGGCGGCCTGACCCGCCCCGACGTTGACGCGCCAGCCCACGGTCACCGTGTCGGCCGGGAGCGACAGCGACGTGCGGGTGTGCACGGGGCCGTCGACCGTCTGATCCAGCCCGGCGTACCTGTTCGTCACGAAGTCGGTGGGCAGCGTGCCCGTGCCCCAGCGCGCGTGCTTGGCAGCTGGCCCGGTCGCGCCGAGCACCGTCATCCCGAAGCCACCCGACGTTCCCGCGGTCCACGTCGTCGGCACGGCCGCCGTGCCCGTCCAGTCCGGCACGGTCGCGCCGCCCGCGGAATCCGCGCCCCACGTGTCGCTCTCGTCGCGGGCGACGAGCTGGTAGCCCCCCGGCGAATCCGTCGTGACCGTCACGTCGCTCGTGCCAGTGGCATCGGCCCCTGCGTAGGTCGTTCCCAGCGCGACGGTGGCGTTGTTGACGGTGATCGTCAGCGACGACGCGGCAGTCGTGAAGCTGCGCGTCGCGCTCCAGCTGCCGACGTTGCCCGCGATGTCCGTCGCGCGGGTGCGCCACCAGTACGTCGTCGAGGTCGCGAGCGCGCTCGGCACCGTCCACGAAGCGGTCGCACCACTGGCTGTCGACGCGCTCGTGCCGGACTGCACGACCGAGCCGCACGCATTGGTCGTGCAGACCTCGTAGTCGACCGTGCCCGCATTGGCAGGCGCCGGATCGGCATAGGCCGCATCAAGCGCCGGCGTGGTCGACACACCCGTGGCAGCGCTCGCCGGCACCGACGGCGCGGCCGTCGGCACGCTCGTGTCGATTCGCAGGTCCGGGCTGCCACCGTTCGCGGTCCACCCCGACGTGAAGCCGAAGCGGTCGACGACGCAGGACCGCCACTTGTAGGCGGTGTTGTTGATCAGGCCGGTGACGGTCCCGATCCCGGTCACGCCCGTCCCACCCGTTGGCGCCGCAACCTGGGAGCCGGCCCACGTCGCCCCGGCGAGCTGCTGACCACACGTCGCCGCGAAGGCGCTCGCGTTCGGCTGCACCTCCACCCACGGCAGCAGCTGCTCGCTGGACTGCGGATCGACCATCGTCGACCGCAGCAGCAGGTTGAGGGCACCGCCGAACCGCGTCCACGCCCCGGCGCCGACGATCGTCGTGCCGTCCGCTTCGCGCTGGCTGAGCGACGCGAGCGTCGGCGCGTTCGGCACGACCGGGTCGTAGGAGGCGATCGCCACGTCGTCGGGGTCCACGACGTAGGACATGTAGAACCGCGACCCCGTCCACGCGAGCGACGGATACGTGAAGACGGTCGGCCCGCCGCCGGGCGCCGGCGAGGTGCGGAACTGCGCGCCGTCCCACCACGCGAGCCCGCTCGTCGACCCCGTCGCCTCGTACGCCAGGTAGAGCCGCGAGCCGACGAACTCGATCGCCGGCAGGGGATTCGATCCCGTTCCGCTCGCGAGCGAGGAGTGTGCGGTCCATGCCGCTCCGACCAGCTTCGAGACGAGCACGGTGCTCGGCTGGGCCCACGCCACGAAGAGGTTCGAGCCGTCCCAGCCGAGGTTGGGATATGCGTTCGCGGTGCCGCCGTTGCCCGGCGATGCGATCGCCACCCATGCCGACCCGGTCCACCGGGCGACGCGCACCACGCGGCCCGAGTCCTGCCATGCGATGTGCACGGCGCCGTTGGCGTACAGGATGTCGGGAGTGGAGTTGATGGACGTTCCCGAGCCGGGGCTCGCGACGTTCACCCACGCCGACCCGTTCCAGTACGCAACCTGCACGGCGAAGGTGTCGTCGTTCCACGTGACCCAGGGTCGCGCGCCGTCCCACGTGATCGACGGCATCTTGTTGCGGGTCGTCTCGTTCACGGGCTGCGGATACGCGGTCCACGCCGAACCGTTCCAGCGACGCACTTCGACATCGAGCGTGTCGGTGCCCCACGCGGCCCAGAGGCCGGTGCCGTCCCAGGTGATGTCCGGGATCGGGTTGATCGTCGCGCTCGTGCCACCGGGCGAGGTGATGTTCGTCCACGGCGCCGTCGCGGCCCGAGCGGACGCCGGAACGAGGAGCGTCGCCACGACGACGGCGAGCACGAGCAGGCTCGCGCCCACGTACGCACGTACGCGGATCCACGTCGACGACAGAATTCCGGGCATCAAGGTGCTATCGGCGCGGAACCGCTCCGCCTGAGGACGGTACGGGCCGTGTACCGTCAGCGTCGCGTCAGGTCGCGTCAGCCGGCCGTGTCGGGCGCTGCGACCCGCACCGACGCTGCGCCGGGCGGCGAAGCGAGTTGCGGACCCGTTCGCAGCGCGAGCTGCAGTACGCCACGTCGATATCCTTGAGGACCCGCGCTGGATTGCCGATGCTCGTGGGTGACCGAGCCCTCACCTCATCGAACGTTCGTCGCGCGCGTTCGCGTACGGGCCTTGCTGATCGTGGTGTCGGTCGTGGGAGCTGCCTGCCTCGGTGCAGCACCCCAGATCGCGACAGGCGCGAGCTCGTCGACGGTCGTCACCGCGACCATTCCGAGTGCGACGACCCTGGACACGACCTCGTGCGCCACGGGAACTGCCGCCACGTCGTTCGGGACGGTGCTTCCGGGAACGTCCGCGATCACGCCGGGTGCGTGCGTGGTGCAGTTCGGCTCGAGCAACGACACGTCCCACCTCCGGATCGCACAGGCTGACGGATCGACCAACGCGATGTGGCGACTGCCGGATGGCGCGCTCGACGCGACGTACGACGGGCCGACCGGTACGGGGAACGGGGTCGTCGACGTCGCGAGCCCGGCGGTGGCGCTGTACATGGGAGGTGCCGTGCGCCAGCCCGACGGGAAGGTCATTTCCGTCTCGATCGATCGCACCGTCGCGAAGAAGAAGGTCCTCGTCACTCGGGTCGATGCGAACGGCGTTCCAGATCCCGGGTTCGGGACCGCCAATGGTCAGGTGACGATCGACATCGGCGCGGGCGACGCGGAGCCGGCGTCGGTGCAGCTTCGCGGCGACGGACGAATCTTCATCGCCGCCAACGTCAACCAGTTCACGCCCGCGAACAGCGGCGGATTCTGGGACATTGGATTCATCCAGCTCAACTCCGACGGCACGCTCGACCCGACGTTCGACGGGCCGTCGAACGGCAACGGGTGGTGGGTGCACGACTGCGGAGCTGGTGGCGGTAACGACTGGCCCTCCAACGCGATCATGCTCCCGAACAACGAGACCCTCGTGGGGATCTCGTGCGGACAGGACAGCTCCGGCATGATCAAGCTGCGAGCGGACGGCGCGATCGACGCGACGTGGGACGGCGATTCCGGGACCGCCAACGGCGTGCTCCTGTACGACCAGGTCGCCGGATACGAGTATTCACGTCAGCTCATCGACATGAACGACGGCACGATCCTCGGAGTCACGCTGTCCAACACGGGAGGCTTCGTGGGGGCGTTGCGGATCGCCTCGACCACCGGCGTGCGCGACGTCACCTTCGACGGCGCGTCGGGCACCGGCAACGGCCTGGTCAGCCTCCCGGGCGTTCCGGCCGGCTGGTTCGGCTCCGCCGGCTTCGCGCGTCGCGCGAACAACGGCGACATCCTCGTGTTCGGGTCCGGAGCCGCGGCGGTCGTGGCGCGGTTCAACGCTGCAGGCGTGCTCGATCCGACGTGGGACGGCCCGTCGGGCACCGGCAACGGATTCAGTCAGTACACGCCGGGTGTGTCGTCCGCGCTCGTCACGGACGACGGCCGCATCTACATGGCCGCCCGCAGCGGAACCACCGGACACGTCACACTCACCGCACTGCTGCGAGACGGCGCCGTCGACCAGACCTTCACCCGCGGCGCGGGCACCACCGGCACCGGAACCGTCGACATCACCGCATACTCGGGTTGGGTCCCGCAGCTGCTCGCCGAGCTCGACGGGCGCATCGTGATCGCATCGACGAACAACGGAAATTCGGGCATCCGGTTCGGTCGCATCAGCTCCGGGACGGTCTCGCAGTTCGGCGCGCCGGACACGTGGGGCTCGTTCCCGACAGGGTTCTTCGCGGCCTGTCAGTCCGCCACGACCAGCTCGACCCCTGCCGCTGGCTGGGCGCTCGGCACGTGCACCGCTGGCGGCACGGGATGGAGCGCGGTGCCGACTTCGGCCACGGACATCGCAACCACGACGACGGGCATCGCAACTGCGACCTCGACGCTTCGGTTCGGCGCCGGGTTCGGGGCCGCTGCTGCGCCGGGAACCTGGGTCGCGCCGCTCACGTTCAGCGTCGTGGCTCCGTAGCGCGACGGCCCGAGGCGCAGCCTCCACCGCAGGTCAGTGCAGTTCGAACCCGCCTGCGTCCTCGACCTCCGCGATGAACGCGGGATCGGTGACGAGCGACGTGACGAGCTCGATCTCGTCGTTGAGGATGCGGTCCTCCTCGAGGTACGGCACCCGCTCGCGCACGGCGGCGTGCAGCGCACTCGTCGCGGCGCCCGGGCGTCGCGGCGCGAGGAAGTCGACGCCCTGCGTGGCGC
The DNA here is from genome assembly GCA_025964555.1 of Thermoleophilia bacterium. Taxonomy (GTDB): domain Bacteria; phylum Actinomycetota; class Thermoleophilia; order Gaiellales; family SKUG01; genus JAGQUL01. The sequence continues at coordinate 46,929 of JAOPYQ010000026.1, forward strand.
ACAGCAGCTCGATCGCGAGGACCCGCTCGGCGTTCTCGAGCACGGGCAGCAGCTTGAGGCCGGCGTGGTTGCCCATGCTGACGTGATCTTCCTGCCCGGCGCTCGTGGGAATGGAGTCGACGCTCGCCGGATGCGCGTAGACCTTGTTCTCGGAGACGAGCGCGGCGGCGGTGTACTGCGCGATCATGTAGCCGGAGTTGAGCCCGCCCTCGGCGACGAGGAAGGCCGGCAGGCCGCTCATGGTCGGGTTGACGAGGCGCTCGACGCGGCGCTCGGAGATGTTGGCGATCTCGGCGATGGCGATCGCCATCAGGTCGAGCGAGATCGCGCACGGCTGGCCGTGGAAGTTGCCGTTGGAGCGCAGCAGGTCCTCCTCGGGGAACACGAGCGGGTTGTCGGTGACGGACTGCGCCTCGATCTGGAAGGTGCGCAGCGCATGCTCGAGCGCGTCGCGTGAGGCGCCATGCACCTGCGGCGCGCATCGCAGCGAGTAGGCGTCCTGGACGCGATCGCACCAGCGATGCGAGTCGGTGATCGTCGAGCCCTGCATCGCGGCGTACATGTTCGCGGCGGAGAGCTTCTGGCCGGTGTGTGGGCGCAGCTCGTGGATCTGCGGCAGGAACGGCTGGTCGCTGCCGCGCAGCGCTTCCACGCTGAGCGCGGCGATGAGGTCGGCCATCTTGAGCAGCCGGCGCGCGCGCAGGCCGAAGACGATGCCCATCGCGGTCATGAACTGCGTGCCGTTGATGAGCGACAGGCCCTCCTTGGACGCGAGTTCGATCGGTTCGAGGCCGGTCTGGGCGAGCGCGTCGGCGGCGGGCATGAGCTCACCGTCGACGTAGGCCTTGCCTTCGCCGACGAGCGGCAGGCACAGGTGCGAGAGCGGTGCCAGGTCGCCGGAGGCGCCGACGCTGCCGCGCGCGGGCACGAACGGGAGCACGCCGGCCGAGAGCATCGCGGCCATGCGCTCGACGAGCTCGACGCGCACGCCGGAGTAGCCGAGCGCGAGCGTGTTGATGCGCAGCAGGTGCGCGGCGCGCACGACCTCGTCCGGATACGGATTGCCGACGCCCGCCGCGTGCGAGCGCAGCACGCGCTTCTGCAGCTCGGCCGTCATCCCTGCCGGGATGTGGGTGTCGACGAACCGTCCGACACCGGTGTTGAGGCCGTAGGTGGAGAGCTCCTCGCTCTCGGCGCGGTCGACGACGGCGCGCGCGGCGGCGATCTTCTCGCGGGCGCCATCGGTGAGCTCGACACGAACGCCGCCCATCGCGACGCGTTCGACCTCCTCGATCGGGAGCTCGATACCGGTGATCTGGAAGCTGTCGGTCTTGGTCGCCATGCCTGAAGTCTCGCATGCGCGCTGCAACGACGACGTTCTGCGCCACGACATGCTGGCGTGGGCGCGTTTGGACGGCGCAGCCCGCAGCGATGTGGGAGTTGTGGGACGTGGGTCTGGGCAGCGTGGAAGCGCTTCGGGCAATTCGTGGACCGGTGGTGGCAGGCAAGCTTGCCAACGCCGTGCACGGCCATGCCGCCCTGCCCGAGAACGTGCTCGTCGCCGGCGCAGGAGAGCTGCTCGTCGACAAGGACCTCGCGGTGGCGCGACTGCTCGGCGACATCGCCGGCGCGAAGCGGTCCATCGAGATCGCCGAGTACATCCTGCAGCCAACGCGCGAGGGTCGGCAGATCCTCGAAGCGCTTCGTGCGCGGGTGAAGCCGACGGATGGTCGTGCGCCGATCGAAGTGAGCGTGCTCATCGACCGACAGGGATCGGGCCAGCGCGGCGTGCTGCCCCAGAAGATCTTCTACGACCGGCTCGAGCGCGACGGCATCCGGCTCGTGCGCCACGAGAGCCCGGTGCTGCCGATGTTCCCGCCGATCGAACATCGCAAGCTGTTCGTGATCGACGACGACATCGCGCACGTCGGCGGGATGGGCTTCGGGTCGGGCACGTCGTGGCACGACGTGATGGTGCGACTGACCGGTCGCGAGATCGTGGCGCAGGCACACGCGGACTTCGTCGGGCGCTGGGTCGACAACGGCGGGCAGGTCAGCACGCTGCAGCGGCAGATGCTCGAGCAGGCGGACCTGGCCGGGCAGACGCCCGTGGACGTCGGCTATCGGCTCGTCGCCAACGACGGACCGGTGCGTGACGCGACACGTGCGATCTACGCGCTCGCCGACACGGCGCAGGAGCGGCTGTGGATGCAGACGCCGTACTTCGGATCGCCGCGTATCGTCGACGCGAGCCATGCGGCGATCGCGCGCGGCGCCGACACGAAGCTGTGGGTGAACGGCGACGCGTCGGCGTTCCCGCTCTTCCAGCAGCTGTCGCGTTCGTACTACGGCGACCTGGGCGCGGGTGCGGCGCAGGGCGTGCGGGTGCTCGAGCAGCCACAGATGTCACACGAGAAGATCGTGCTCACCGAGGACTGGGCGACGATCGGCTCGACGAACCTCACCTATCGCGCGCTCGACACCGATCACGAGCTCAACGTGCTCAGCAACGACCCGGCACTCATGGGGCAGGTCGACGCGATGATGCGCCACGACGAGAGCCGCGCGCACCTCGTGACCGGCGAGGACATGCAGCGCCTTCGGGTGCGCCTGATGAATGCACCCGTGATCCGGCCGATCGTGCGCAGGACCCTCGAGTCGATGGCGTAGACGACGTGGTCGCGACCGCTCCCGGTCAGTCGGACCGGTGCGCGCCGCTCCGCTCGGTGTGCGATCCGGCGTAGCGCTGTTCGGCCACGTCCGCGCCGGCGCCGACCTTCTGGATGATCCAGTAGTCCTGGTGCTCCTGCACGACGTTCTCGACCTGCGCGATGACGTGATCGGGCCTGACGATGAAGCGTGTGGGGTGTTCGCGCACCGCGTTGTACTCGCTCAGGGATGCCTCCACCGTGTCGAGGCACTCGCTGATGCCGCACTCGCACACGAGCGACAGGGTCTCCTCCTCCGCGCCCTGGAATTGCACCATCGTCTCGAAGATCGCTTCGTTGGCCTGGCGGCAGTGGTCCTCGTTCTTGGCGATTCGGCGTTGCTGGACGTCATCCATGCACGACAGGTACCCGACCAACCGTGCATGAGGCTCGGCCGTCGTACGATTCGGGGATCAGCCGTGCGGCGGGAGCGTGAGGATCCCGGCGTCGAGCGACGGATTGGTGCTGGCCAGGAGCGGCACGCCGAGACCGGTGCACGCGTATCGCAGCGCAGCGATCGCGGAATCCGGCGCGAGGCCGACGAGCTCCGCGGCGGACACGCCGATATCGGAGCCGTCGCCGCCCAGCTCCGCGGCGAGCCGCGCGACGGTCTGGAGCACGCGGGCGGGGCCGCACTCGCGGTGGCGGTCGATGTTGGTGGACACCTGGGTGACGTTGCGCGACGCGAGGCGCAGGCCGAGCGCACGGATACCGGGCAGGGCGTCGTCGCCGTCGGCCGTGCCGCGGATGCGAGCGGCGATGGTGCGGGCGGCGTCCAGGTCGTCGACGTCCAGATCGACGTTGAACGCCACGAGCACCTCGCGCACGCCGCAGATCGTGATGCCTGCGGTCGGATGGGGCGCATCCGGGCCCGCGATGCGTACGAGCTCGCCGCTCGCGACTCGCTCGGCGACGGTCGCGGGACCGCCGCGTCGCACCTCGCCGGTGTGTCCTGCGCCGGTCAGCGGCACGCCGTCACGATCGAGCGCGTAGCGGACTGCGGGTACTTCCAGCTCGCGACCGAGGAACGCGCCGAGGCGATCGACGAGGTCGTGCGCAGCGCGGCGAACGTCGTCCCCCTCCTCCAGCGCCACGACCGGCAGCACGTCCAGCACGCCGACGCGCGGGTGCACGCCGTGGCCGGCATGCAGGTCGATTCGACTCACGCACGCGCGCGCGAGCGCCTCGAGACCTGCAGCGAGCGCTTCGCCGCGACCGATGAGCGTGAGGACGCTGCGGTCGTGGTCGCAGTCGCGGTGCGCGTCGGCGAGGGTCGCGCACGAGCCGTCGAGGTCGGCGCCGCGCTCGATGCCCGCGAGCACGTCGGCGACGATCGCGTCGACGATCGCCAGGTCGCGACCGACGCTGATGTTGGGGACGGATTCGAGGAGCGGCGCTGCCACGTCCGGTAGCCTGCCCGCCGATGTCCGTCCCGTCACCACGAGTGCGCTGTGGATCCGTCGAGCTGCGGCTCGTGACGCCGCGCGCCGCGCACCAGCTGTTCGCGCTCGCGCGGGATCCGGCGGTCTCCGAGCACCTGCAGTGGAAGGCGCACGAGAGCGTCGACGACTCGCTCGAGTACATCCACGACGCGCGGGCGTTGTGGCAGCGCGGGCGGGCATGGCTGCCGGGGATCTTCGACCACGCGCGCGAGCAGCTCGTGGGGTGCACGGGCATCAGCAGCATCGATCGGGCGAATCGCCGCGCGGAAGCGGGCACGTGGATCGGGGTGCCGTTCCAGGGGCACGGCTACAACCTCGAGTCGAAGGCGGCGCTCGCGACGTTCGCGTTCGAGCACCTGGAGCTGGCGCGCGTTGAGTTCCTGACGCGCTGCGACAATCCACGGTCGCTGGCGGCGATGCGCAAGCTGCCGGGCATCCGTGAGGAAGGGATGCTCGCCGAGCGCATCTGGCGCGACGGGGTGGGGCACGACGCGGTGCAGTTCGCGCTGCTGGCGAGCGAGTTCGACCCGGCGACGTGGCCCGCTGTGACGGTGGATCGCGCGTCGGTGAGCTGACGGGTCGTCAGGTCGTCGTACGAAAGATACGTAGCCCCTACCGATGTAGGGAGTGGCCGGAATCCGTACGTTGGACCCATGGATGCGGCGTGTGGGCGCTGCACCGGACGAATGGACCTCCGCATGGGCGCTACTTTCGCCACGCAGCCGACTTCGACGCTGCCACAGACGAGCTTCTCGAGCGGCCTCGTGCTCGCATCGACGCCGCCGAGCACACCTCCGAGCACGCCGCCGCCGGCCGTCCTGCCGCCCGGCGTGCAGCTGCCGCCCGGGACGCCGCCGGTCGTCGGTGGCGGGGGTGGGTCGATCGGGGACCTCGTCGCGCAGCTCAACAAGGCCGTCGCCCTGCTCCAGCAGGCGCTGCCCACCATCGGTGGCGGCCCCGGCACATTGCCGCCCGGCGTGACGCCGCCGCCCGGATCACCGACTCCGCCGCCGCCGCCCGGGCTTCCGCCCACGCCGCCGCCCGGTGAGACGATCGGCGGGGGTCCCGGCGCGGGCTCGCCCATGCAGGGCTGCCCGTGCGCCGCGATGGATGCGGCGAAGGGTGCCAAGGACACCGCTCCCGCCAAGAAGGGCAAGAAGCACAAGAAGGCGAAGGGTCACCAGCACGGCAAGGACAAGGGCACGCCGCCCACCAAGGGTGGCGGGCCGACCACGCCGCCCGGCACGCCGCCGGGTACGCCGCCTCCGCCGCCAGGCTCAACGTCGCCGGGGACGCCGCCCGGGACGCCACCGGGCCTGCCGCCTGCACCGCCGCTGCCGCCGTCGTAGCGCGCCAACGACGCGCGCCGTCGGTCGCGATAGTCTCGGATCGTGCGCGAGCCAGCTGACACGATCGTCATTCCCGTCTGGGCGAACGGCCCTGATGGGTCCGGCAACGGCGGTTGGAGTGCGGGCCTGCTCGCCCCCTTCGTGCCGGAGGCGGGGCGCGCGGGTGGTGTGGCGGTGAACCTGCGGGTGCCGCCGCCGATCGGTCGCGAGCTCGAGGTTGCGAGCGACGAGACCGGGACGGGGCGACTGCTCGTCGACGACGACCACGGGCACGTGCTCGTCGCACATGCCGAGCCGGCCGTCGTGTCGCTCGAGGCGCCGGGCGCGGTGCGTGCGATCGGGGTGGATGTGGCGCGGGCGGCGAGCGCCGGGTTCCCGTTCCGCGACGTGCACCCGTTCCCGCGCTGCGTGTCGTGTGGCACCAGGCGCGATCCGAGCGAGCCGTCGCTGCACCTGCACTGTGGGCCGGTCGCGGGCGTGACCGTGCGCGACGAGGCCGGCGAGCCGACGGCGGTGTTCGCCGACGTGTGGACGCCGAGCGCGGACCTGGCTGATCCCGATCATGCGACGCTCGCCTCCGTGGCGGCGTGCTGGAGCGCGCTCGATTGTCCGAGCGCCGCGCCGATGGCCGATCCGCATGCCGAGAACCCGTCCGTGCTGGCGCGCATCGCCGTGCGGCTGGAGCGTCGGGCGCGCATCGGCGAGCCGCACGTGCTGGCTGCCTGGCAGGTGGCGGTCGAGGGGCGCAAGCAGCGTTCGCGCAGCGTGCTGCTGGATGCGAGCGGCGTCGTGCTCGGTGCCGCCGACGCGCTGTGGATCGAGGTTCGTCCGCGGTGACCTCCGGGCGAGACATCGAGCGGTCGGCGCCGCGGCGTCCCGACCGCAGCGTGGACGGGCAGGCACCGGTCGACGTGCGCCTGGAGCGCGCGATGCGCATGCTTCGTGGTGCGACGGTGCGCGGCGTGAAGCTGAGCGCGCGTGCGTGGGCGAACCACCCGATCCATCCGTGGACCGGTGCGCGGGTGACGCACGATCGCGCGCTCGTCATCGTGGGTGGGTTCGCGGGGAGCATCGACTTCTACAACCTGCTGCGTCGTTCTTACGAAGGGGCGGGCGTGCGGCGCGTGGCGGTGATGCCGCCGGTCGACAACGCGTTCGCCGACATTCGCGAGAGTGCGGAGCGCCTGGCAACGATGGTCGACCTGCTCGGTGGCGAGGTCGACATCGTGGGCCACAGTGAAGGCGGGCTCATGGCGCGCTGGTTCGTCAAGGAGCTCGGTGGCGACGAGGTGGTGCGCCACGTGGTGACGCTCGCCACGCCGAACCGCGGGTTGCCGGTGCGGATCGAGGACTATCCGTGGCTCGAGCGCTACTCCACCGCGCGGCGCGTGCACAAGCTCGTCGACACGGTCGCGAACCGCACCGTGATGCCGATGGCGAGCGTCGCGCTGCGCCAGATGCTGCGCGGCAGCGAGTTCATGGAGACGCTCGGCACGGACGTGCCCTCCGGGCGCACCGAGTACCTGGCGGTGCGCTCCAAGTGGGACGGCGTGGTGCCGTTCGGCTCGTCGGACCTGCCACCGGCGCCCAATGTCGCGAACGTGTCGCTGCGCGCGGGTCCGCGCCTGAGCAACCACGCGGCGATCGCCTCCACGAGCTCCGAGGCGTTCGAGGCATGCATGACGTTCGTGCGGCGCCCCTGACGCGACGCAACCTCGCGAACCTACGTAGGACGCGGGTTCGCGAGGGGGCACGCACGCCGCGATGCGCGCGACGCGACGCTACCGCGCGAACCTACGTATGACGCGGGTTCGCGAGGGGGCACGCACGCCCCCATGCGCGTGACGCGATGCTACCGCGCGAACCTACGTATGACGCGGGTTCGCGAGGGGGCACGCACGCCCCGATGCGCGTGACGCGATGCTACCGCGCGAACCTACGTATGACGCGGGTTCGCGAGGGGGCACGCGCCAACGCGCGGTCACGTCTCGAAGACTCGAGACGGCCGGGCCGCATCCGTGCGGTCCCGGCCATCTGTCTCGAATCGCATCGAAGAGGGGGAACGATGCGTCTCGTCCTGGTCGCGGGCTGAAGCGCATCCGTGCGCGTGCCGCGGTGTGGGACAAGCTGTGTGCCGGCGTGCCGGCGAACCGGGTGCCGGCGAACGTGTGGCGCTACGCCGGGTTCGGTCCTCGTCCGGCGCCCGGTCCGGGCGTGACGTGCTGCAGTCCGCCCGGAACCTTCACGCCGCCAGCCACACCGGTGTTGCCGTTGGGCGCGTTGGGAACGGGAACCGACTTCGCGTCGGGTGCGGGTGCGGATGCAGGTGCGCCCTGCGGAGCCTTGGAATCGGCCGGCGGCGGCGCATCTGCACCGGGCGCGGCGACCGGCGGCGCCTCGGCAGCGCCGGCAGCATCGGCGGGTGCCTTCGGCGTGATCGCCGCGATGACGTCGGCCATGATCGCCTTCGTCTCGTTGATCGGGCCGGCGGCGATCTCGGAGAGCTTGACCGGCGTCTTGGACTGTCCGGCCATCGCGACCTGACCGCCCATGTAGGCGAGCCCGGACACGCTGCTCATCACGCGCATCTGCAGTTCGGTCGCCATGTCGCGCAGCTGCTCCATCGCCTTGACGTGGGCGTGCTGCAGCAGCATCGACGAGTCCGTCAGCAGCGACGTCGCGGCCTTCGTGCTCTGCTGCCCTTCGGGCGTGCCTCCTCCGACGCTCAGCATCGAGAGCTTCGCGAGGTGATCGTCGACCTGCGCGATGGCATCCGAGGCAGTCGTGGTCTGCAGCTTCTCGATGATCGCCTGCTTGGCGGCCGCGGCGTCGACGGGAGCGGCGCCACCGTTCGGCGCGGGAGCCTGCTGCTTGGCGCCGTCAGCGGCCTGACCGGCCGGCGCGGCGGGTGCATCGTCGACCTTCGACGCCGAGCCAGCGGCCGCGCCAGCGGCGGCTCCGGCTGGCGGTGTTGCGCCCGGCGCGGCGGGTCCGGCGGTCGGGGCGGGCTTCGGAACGGCGGTGGGGATCGGTGCGGCAGCGAGCATGAAAATGGTTTCCTCTGGGCTGGGGGATGCAGGAGGCGCCCGTCTGTCGGCCACCACTCTGCCACGTCAACCCCGACCCCCCGGTTGGTGGCCGCCCCCGCCGGCCGCCGTGGCCGCGTGTGGCCCTCGCCGACGAAGCCGTCTGCCGATCCGCTGATCCGCCGTCAGGCCTCGGGCAGGATCGCGAGCAGCTCGGCGCTGCGCTCGTCGCCGCGCGCCGCCGCGCGCATGAGCCAGCGCCGCGCCTCGGCGGGATTCGTGTCGAGGCGTCCGTCCACCTCGAGGCTCAACGTGTCGCCGAGCATCCCCGCCGCGTGCATCGACCCCGACTGCACCGCGCGCCGCAACCACGACCGCGCCTCGTCGACGAGCTGGTCGGCGTGCTCACCCTCGGCTGGCGCGAGCGCCTGGTGCAGGAGCCAGTCCGCGTACATGCACATCGCCTGCGGGTCGTCGCACCACGCACGCGCGCGCAGCAGCCCGACATCGAGGCGTCCGCGCAGGATGCTCGCTTCGAGCTCGTCGTGGTCGTAGCTGCCTGGGTCGCCCGTGCGCATCGCTCGCATCCTCGCACGTGCGCCAGCGCACACCACGGGGCATAGGGCCCGCATGGAAGCTACAGCGAAGTTCGACGTCATCGTGATCGGTGGAGGCCCCGGAGGCGAGGCGGCAGCGGCTGCCTGCGCGCGAGCGGGCGCAACAGTCGCGATGGTCGAACGCGACCTCGTCGGCGGTGAGTGCCCCTATTGGGGCTGCATGCCGTCCAAGGCGCTGCTGCGCCCCGGCCAGGCGGTCGCCGAGGCGCAGCGACTGCCCGGAGCGGCCGAGATGCTCACCGGCGCATTCGACGTCGATGCCGCGCTCGCGAGGCGCGACGAGGTCGTCCGCCATCTCGACGACACCTCGCACGCGGACCGCATCACCAAGCACGACATCGAGATCGTGCGCGGACATGGGCGCCTCGACGGCGACCGCACCGTGCTCGTCGAGTTCGTGGATGGCACCACGCGCACGATCGTCGCCACCAAGTCGGTGATCCTCGCGCCCGGCAGCCGCGCCGCGATGCCGCCGATCCCCGGTCTCACGGAGTCGGAGCCGTGGACCAACCGCGAGGCGACGCTCGTGAAGACGATGCCGCACAGCCTCGCGATCATCGGTGGCGGCGTGATCGCCGTCGAGCTCGCGCAGGCGTTCGCATCGTTCGGCAGCGAGGTGACGATCATCGAGTCCGCGGGTCGTCTGCTCCTTCGCGAGGAGCCCGAGGCGGCGAAGCTGGTGACCGATGCGCTGCGCCGCGTGGGCGTGACCGTGCGCTGCGGCAGTACGACCACGAGCGTCGAGCGAGGGGATGACGGCGTCCGGCTCAGATTCGAGGAGGGCGACGACGTCGTGGCCGAGGAGCTGCTTGTGGCCACCGGGCGCGCAGTGAACGTCGAGGAGCTCGGCCTCGAGACGATCGGTGTCTCCCCCGGCCGCGGCGGGGTGATCGAGACGACCGACTGCATGCAGGTGCCCGGTCACGACTGGTTGTTCGTCGTCGGTGATGCGAACGGGCGGGCGCAGCTGACGCACACGGCGGTGTACCAGGCGAAGGTCGCGGCGCGCAATGCGCTCGGGCTGGAGACGCACTGCGTCGAGGATCATGTCGCAGCGCCGCGGGTGGTGTACACCGAGCCGAACCTGTGCGCCGTCGGGCACACGCTGGAATCGGCGCGCGAGGCGGGGCTGCGCGTACGCGAGTTCGATCGCGATCCGCAGCGGGTGGCGGCGGGCAGCTTCTACGGGCGCGATACCGAGGGGTTCTGCCGCTTCGTCGTGGACCTCGATTCGGGATGCATCGTGGGCGCGACCTTCGTGGGCGCCGACATCGCCGAACTCCTCCACTCCGCCACCATCGCGATCGTGGGCCGCGTCCCGCTCGAGCGACTGCGCCACTGCGTCGCGCCGTTCCCGACGCGCAGCGAGGTGTGGACGCGCATGGTCGAAGTCATGGAGCGCGACGAGGACCTGCGCGCCGTCGAGGCGCGGGCGGCGGTCGGCGCCTGACTCGCGCGTGACGCATCGGCTTCACCCGATGTGATCCGGCAATTGCACCTGTGCGGTGCATTTCATCGGGCACATGCGTCTCATCCATTCGCATGGCGAGTTCGGGGCCGCACGCACGTGCACAGGATGTGAGTCGACTTTGCCTCGCCTGGCGGGGCAAAGTCGACTCACATGTCGCCGGGAGAGGCATGTGTATCCTTGTGGACCCACCCCCCGGGTCCAGATGCACACACACATGCACGCGCTAGGCCAAGCGCGAGCCGCTGCGAGCGGCGCGGCGCCGGCGCACGCGAACGGCGATCACGAACCAGGCGATGCCGCCCACCGCGGCGAGCGGCCGCACGTCGAGCAGCGCGCCTGGATCGAAGCCGTTGGCCTCGCGTACGGCGTCCTGCCAGTCGGCACTGCGGGACGGATCGGCGGCGGAAACCGATGTGTCGCCGCCGGTCGTGTCACCGGCCATTCCTGCGGACGCGCCGCCCGCGAGCTGGCGCTCCACTTCGTCGCGAGCCGCCTCGCGCGCAACTGCACGGGCCTCGCATTCGGTGCGGTCGCGCGGATCGCGCAGGACCTCGCACCCGGCGGCCCGGGCCGTCGCCGGCGCACCCAGCGCGACGAGCACCAGTGCCGGCACGGGTGTCAGCACGAGTGTGAGGGCGACCATACGGATCGTTAGGCGCAGCATCGGGCGGTACGTACCCGATTCACCTGCGATGCTCACGCGCGTGAGTCCGGCACCCGAACAACAGCAGGCAACCCCCGATGGCGGTTGGAAGAGCTTCAAGCGGCTGCTGACGTTCTTCGGGCCGTTCAAGCGCGACCTCGCGATCAGCGTGCTTGCCGGCGTCGCGCTCTCGGTGCTCGCGACCCGTATCCCGAAGATCATCGGCGACTCGGTCAACCACTTCAAGGCGGAGGATTTCGACGCGATCGGCGGCGAAGTGCGAAGTCTCCTCATCGTGGCCGCGATCATCGCCGTGCTCGGCGCATCACGACGCGTCGCCGCGGGCGTCATGAGCCTGGGCATGGAGCAGACGATCCGCGAGCGCCTGTTCTCGCACCTGACGGGGCTCGGGTTCCGCTTCTTCGACAAGCAGCAGACCGGGCAGCTGCTCTCGCGCGTGACGAGCGACGTGTCCTCCGTGCGCTTCTTCCTCGGCTACGGCCTCACCTATTCGTTCATGCACCTGACCAAGCTGATCGTCGTTCCGATCATCCTGATCCGGCTCGACATCGTGCTCGCACTCATGGTCATCGCGATCATGCCGTTGATCGTGTTCATCAGCGTGCGCTTCTCGCGCCGGTCACACCCCGTCATGCGCGAAGCACAGCAGAAGTTGGCGCTCGTCACCGCTCATGGCGAGGAGACGATCGTCGGCGCACGCGTCGTGCGCTCGTTCGGCCAGGAGGACCGCGAGGTCGCCCGCTTCCGTTCGCTCACCGACGACGTGGTGGAACGCGAGCGCGAGGTGATGCGGATCGAGGGTCGCTTCAAGCCGCTCTACATCTACATCCCCAACCTCACCCTCGCCGCGCTGCTCGTCGTCGGCGCCTACCGCATCGAAGCTGGCGCGATCGACACCGGCGACTTCGTGCAATTCTTCTTCCAGGTCCTGCTCATCACCGGTCCGCTGCGCATCATCGGCAACCTGCTCAACCGCGCGCAGCGTGCCACCGCGTCGAGCGACCGCCTGTTCGAGCTGCTCGATGCCGACGATCGCATCCCGCAACGCGACGACCCGTCGACGCTGCCGCCTCGCTCCGAATCGGGATCGAGCCTGCGCTTCTCCGACGTGACGTTCGGCTACCGCGACGGCCGACCCGTCATCGACGACCTGTCACTCGACGTCCAGCCGGGCGAGACGATCGCGCTCATCGGCGCGACCGGCTGCGGCAAGACCACGCTCGCCTCGCTCATTCCCCGCTTCTACGACCCCGAGCACGGCAGCGTGGAACTCGACGGCGTCGACCTGCGCGACCTGTCGCTGCACGAGCTGCGCCGCTCGATCGGCATCGTCGACCAGGAACCGTTCCTGTTCAGCGCGACGATCGCCGACAACCTGCGCTTCGGCAATCCAGATGCAACCGACGAGGACGTACTGCGCGCGATCGATGCCGCACAGGCATCGGAGTTCGTCGACAAGCTGCCCAACGGTGTCCTCACCGTCGTCGGCGAACGCGGACTGACACTCTCCGGCGGGCAGCGTCAGCGCCTCGCGATCGCACGTGCGCTCATCGTCGATCCGCGCATCCTCATCCTCGACGACGCGACCGCGAGCGTGGACAGCCAAGTCGAGGAGCGCATCTCCTCCGCGCTCTCGGACATCGGCGGACAGCGCACGACGATCGTCATCGCCCATCGCCCGAGCACGATCGCGCTCGCCGACCGCGTGGTCGTGATGGCGCACGGGCGGATCGAGGACGTCGGCACGCACGACGAGCTCATCCAGCGCAACGCCACGTACCAGCTCGTGCACGAACAGCGCGCTGCTCGCCGCGAGTTCCTGCTCGACGAGACCGAGGAACAGGATTCCGAGGAACGGACGGGGGGCCTCGCATGAGTCGCACGCCTGCGACCCCCACCCCGACCCCGACCCTAGGTGACCGCGACAGCGCGTCGGTCTCCTCCAACGCCGTCCCGCTCCCCACGGGCACCGTGCAGCGTCGCCGACTGCGAGTGCTCGCCGCCTACGTGCGTCCGCACTGGCGCGAGTGCACGCTCGCGGTGATCACCACGCTCGTCATCACCCTCTGCGTCGCGACGATTCCGTTCCTGTTCAAGCACGCCATCGACGAGGGCAACCTCGGCAATGCCAAGCTGGACGTCGACTTCGGCGCGGTGTGGTTCTGGGTTGCGCTCGCCGTCGTGGTGGCGACCATCGACTTCGTCGCCGAGCGGCTCAACCAGCGCTGGTCGATCTGGAGCGTGCGCGTCGTCAACGACCTGCGCACCGACCTGTACGCGCACATCAACCGCCAGGGACTCGACTTCTTCTCGCGCCAGCGCACCGGCGTGGTGATCTCGCGACTGACCAACGACGTCGAGGCACTCGCCCAGCTCGTCAACGAGGGCGTGTTCATGCTCTTCGCGAACGTCGGCCTGCTCGTCGCGATCGAGTCGTACCTGTTCTACATCAGCTGGCAGCTCGCGCTGTGGGTGAACCTGATCTTCCCGGTGATGCTCGTCGGAACGATCGCGTTCCGCTACTTCTCCACGCGTGCGTACCGGCGAACGCGCGAGCGGATGGCGCTCGTCACCGCCTACCTCGCCGAGTCGCTCGGCGGCATGCGCGTGCTGCAGGCGTTCGCGGCCGAGGAGCGTGCCGACCGGGAGTTCGAGGAGACGAACACGCACTACCGCAAGGCCAACATGGAGACGATCTGGCTGAGCGCGATGTACTTCCCGGGCGTCGAGCTGCTCGCGTCGATCGGCACCGCCATCGTGCTGTGGCGGGGCGGCCTGCTCGGCGACCTCGGCACGGTCGAGGTCGGCGTGATCGTGGCGTTCCTGCTCTACCTCGAGAACTTCTTCGATCCGATCCAGCAGCTGTCGCAGTTCTACGGCTCGTTCCTGGCGGCGATGGCGGCGCTCGACAAGATCATGCTCGTGATGGAGACCGAGCCGACGATCCTCGACCAGCCAGATGCGATCTCGATCGACAAGGTGCGCGGCGACGTGCGCTTCGAGGGCGTCACCTTTCGCTACACGGCAGACGGCCCCGACGTGCTGCACGACGTGACGACCAAGGTCGAGGCCGGGCAGACGATCGCGCTCGTCGGGCACACAGGCGCCGGCAAGAGCACGTTCGTGAAGCTGCTCACGCGCTTCTACGATCCGACGAGCGGCAGCATCCAGCTCGACGGACACGACCTGCGCTCGCTCGAGCAGCACTGGCTGCGACGCAGCATGGGCATCGTCCCGCAGGAAGGGTTCCTGTTCGCGGGCAGCGTGCGCGACAACATCGTGTACGGCGCGCCCGACGCGAGCGACGAGCGCGTGCGTGCAGCAGCCGACGCGGTCGGCGCGCACGAGTTCATCGAGGAGCTCGAGCACGGCTACGACACGCAGGTCGGCGAGCGCGGCTCTCGACTGAGCGCGGGGCAGCGCCAGCTCGTCGCGTTCGCTCGCGCGATGCTCGTGGATCCGCCGATCCTCGTGCTCGACGAGGCGACGTCCAGCGTCGACGTGGAGACCGAACTGCGCCTCTCCGACGGCCTGCGCGCGCTCGTGGCAGGACGCACGTCGTTCATCGTCGCGCACCGACTGACGACGATCCGCGGCGCCGACCGGATCCTCGTGATCGACGACGGGCGCATCGTGGAAGCGGGCACGCACGACGAGCTCGCGAGCATCAGCGGCGGCTTCTACGCCGGGCTGTACGGCACGTGGACCGGCGACGCGGCCGGCGGCGACGAGCCCATCGCATCGAGCCTCGCGACCCGCTCCGAGTAGGAACGGCCACGCCCTGGCCCGGTGGCGGCCACCGAATGGACGCCTTTTCGACGGCTTGATTCGCAACCACGGACACGGCTCCGGCGATATTCGGGCGGAACGGTTGCGGAATTCCGTTGACCGAACCCGAAGACCGTCGTACGTTGGTCCTGTGCAGCAGTGCACGTGGGGACTCGCCAATGGCGGAGAGACGTAGCAGGGAGCGCGTCGCGAAGGGGAATTTCGCGGCGCACTTCACGGGGACAGGCACTTCCGGGGGGAGGTGAGACGAATGGCCGAAGGCTTTGGTATCCAGGGAGCAGCTGCGGGCGTGCAGTCGAACCTGTCCGGTGTGACGTCCGGCTCGCAGGCCGCCGACGCTGCCGCGAACCTGCCGCAGGCGCCCACGAAGGACGCCGCTGCGACGCAGCCGTCCGTCCAGCAGACCACGTCCTACGTTTCCGAGCCTGCCATTGCGGCTCCGGTGCACTCGAAGGTCGTCGCTCGCCTGCTCGAGCAGAACGCGACCGTGTTCGGTCCTGGCCTGGCGCGCGTGCCGCTGCCGGCCCGTCCGGATGGCACGCCTCGCACACAGCCCAAGAAGCCTGCCGGGCCGATGGTCGCTCCGCGATCGCTCGAGGGTGGACGTTCTCCGCTCGCGCCCGTGTCGCTCTTCGACGCACGCGCAAGCATCGACGCGCTCGGTGAGCTGCCCAGCGGCGGCCATGACGTGAACGCATATTGGAGTGGAAGGCTGGATGCGCTCGACGCATTCCTGGAGGGCTCTGCATGAGCTCCGCTGCCTCCCCCTCCCCCGCACCCGCTCCCGCTCCTGAACAGCAGGAACGAGAGATCGTCCGGTTCCAGCGTCGCCTGACCCACTCGGTCGCGAAGGTGTGGCGCGCGCTGTCGACCCCGCAGGGCCTGAGCGCGTGGCTGGCCGGCGAGGTCGTGTTCGACGAGCTGGCCAAGGGCGCGACGCTGCGCCTGTCCGACGGACCCAACGGCACTCGCGAGGGTCGCGTCGTGGACGTCGATCCGCTCAACCTGCTGCACCTGGTCTGGGCCGACGGCAGCGAGACGATGCTTCGCCTGCGCCACGACGCCGAGGGCACCGAGACGCTGCTCGCGGTCGCGCACGCCGCACCTGCGAAGGCTCGCAGCGCGGCTCCTGGTCCGCTTTCGGGCGCGAAGGATGGCGCATGGCGCATGCCGTCGCGCCACGGGCTCGTCGCGTACACGACGAACGCGCGCGGCGATCGCGTCTACCTGACCCAGGAACGCTGGCTGCACATTCGCGAGAACCACATGGATCCCGCACCACAGCCGCGTGGCAAACGCACGACGACGTACTGGCCGACGCAGCACGCGGTCGAGGGCCCGACGATGTCGGACCAGCAGGTGATCGGCGTGATCGTCGAGGCAGCGCGCAACGGCACGCTGCGCACCGAGGTTCGCGACACGCGCATGGCCGAGTACGACCTGCCGACCGAGCAGCGCAAGGCGTTCGGCGTCGCCGAGGCGAAGGTGTCGATGGCTCCCGACGGGCTCGTGCTGAGCGCGTACCCGGGTGCCGGCGACAACGTGCTCGCCGTGTACGAGACGACTCCCGAGGACCACGCGGAACTCGCGCGGGCCACGAGCGCTGCTGCATCCACGGGTGCGGCGAACGGCGAGGACGAGCGGATGTTCCGCACGAACATCGCCTCCACGCAGTTCGGTTGATCCCGGCCATCGTGAGGGGCACGACGGGACACCGAACGGCCTCCTGACCTCCTCCACGCGCAGGTACATGGGACAACTGCGTCCATGGACCTGCGAATCGGCACCACCACGCCCGGCCCCGCCGCCCCCGGCCCCGCCGCCCCGACCCCTGCGTCGACGCGCGCCGTCGATGCCGGCACGCTCGCGCCGCTGGCGGAGCGCTACGTCGGTGACCTCGCCGGCGCGACGCCCAAGGATCGTCGCCAGCCGCTCTTCGCCGGTGCGCGCGTCGGAGCTGCCGAAGGGTACGCCAATGCGGTCGACGCGGCGAAGGCGCTCGCGGATACGACCGACGGTGGCGAGACGCCCGCCGCGGTGCTCGTGCAGCGACCGGGCAGCGAGCGCGTGGACGCGTTCGTGCTCGAGGCGCCGGTCTGGAAGAAGAGCTGGTTCCGCACCGAGGTCGTGGGATCCGCACCCGCGCACATGGATGCGCAGGACGACCCGTCCGTGCTGGGCACAGGTGTGGTGCACGCGCACACTGCGACCGGCAAGCTCGAAGGCGCGCTCCTGGACGGTTCGTACGGCCCGACGCTCGGCTCGATCGTCGGGATCGTCGACGACACCTGGGGCAGCCTGCGCAACGAGGTCGTCGACCTCGGCGCGCCGTTCACGACCACGGCCCCGACCGTCTCGCCCGAGGTGAAGGCCGACTCCAAGGCTGCGATCGAGACGCGACTTGGTCAGCTCGGGGAGTACGTCGAGACGGCCCAGACGTCGCTCGGCTACCTCGCGCAGTACGGCAGGTCCGCCGAGCCGCACCTGGTCCAGGATGCATGGACGAGCGCGCGCGCAGGCATCGCGACCATCGACTCGGTGCTCGGCTACGAGGGCCTGCCGACGCAGTTCAGCACGCCGCTGACCAAGCTGCGTGGCGGCTTCGAGCACGTGCACGAGGCGTTCTCCAGGCACGGTCGACTGACGGCGGAGTCCACGGCATGGGCCGAGGGCGCCGCGAGCGACCTGCGCGTGGCGAATGCCGGCGTCGAGCCGCTCGTGCAGTCGCCGTGGCTCACCGACCTCGACAAGGGCGAGGTCGCGAAGGTCCTCAAGACCGCGCTCGGCGCGGCGGATTCGCGCATCGGCCGCTCGATCGGGCAGCTGCTCGCGGTGCCGAAGGGCACGGAGGCTGCGTCGGAGCGGTTCATGCCGCTGCGCAAGGAAGCGCGTGCGCTCAACCTCGCGGCGCAGGAGCAGCTCGAAACACTCTTCAACCGCACGGGCCTGCCCAAGGCCGTGCTCAGCTCGCTGCGCTCTGCGGACGCGTCGCTCGAAGACGCCACGTGGCAGATCGTCGGCAAGCCCAGCCCCGACGGGCGCTTCGACCGCCTCGACGTGCCGGGCGCGATCGCATCCGAGCGCACCGCGCGCGAGGCGCTGCGCACGATCGCCGGCAATTACGAGATCGACCTGGGCGAGCTCACCGAGCCCGTCCCGACGACGCCGGTCGATCCCAAGCCCGACCCGAAGCCCGACCCGAAGCCCGATCCCAAGCCGGATCCCAAGCCCGACCCGAAGCCGGATCCCAAGCCCGGCGTCGACCCGGTCATCGCGCGCGACGTGAAGCAGGCGCTCAGCTACCTGTCGAAGTCCGAAGGCTCGCTCGCGTCGATCCCCAACGATGCGCAGGAGGCCGAGACCTGGCTGCCGACGCGCAAGTCCGCGCGCCAGGACAACCTCGACGCGCAGAAGCTGCTCGAGGACCGCTTCCTCGATCCGAGCACGCCCAAGGCGATCGTCAGCACGCTTCGCCGCGCGGACGCCACGCTCGAGGACGTGACGTGGCAGATCGTCGGCAAGCCGAGCCCGGACGGTCGCTTCAACGGCGTCGACATCCCCGGCGCGATCCGAGACACGCGCGATGCGATCAAGCTCCTCGAAGGTCTCGTCGCCGCCTGAGCCCACGCTCAGACGGCACCCGAGCGTGCAGAGCGTCTCGTTTTTGCAACGCTGAGCACGCTCGATGCACCCACCGACGCCGAGCGTGCAGAGCGTCTCGTTTTTGCAACGCTGAGCAAGCTCGACATCGCCCACCGGCATCGAGCGCGCATATCTGGACGCGACGAGGCCGAAATCGCACGCTCGACCCCGGTGTCGTGAAACCGGCCTGACCGATCCCTCGACATCTCGGTAGGGAGACGTGCGGTCGGGACGCCGTTCGTCATTCCCTTGGGACGAATGGGACGGACATGACCGGAATCGATGCCGCCACGCCGCGCGTGGCCGACATGCGGACCTACGCGACGCGTGCAGCGGAGCCGACCGAGCAGCAGGAGGCCCCCGCGGCCACCGAGCAGCTGGTCGTCGACACGCGCGGCGGCGCCAAGATGACCGCGCGCATCATGGGCGGCGTCGCCCTCGTCGCCGGCGCTGCGATCGGTGGCGCGATGCTGCTCAAGGGTCGCCCCACTCCCGGCGCGTTCCCCTCCATCGCCAACCGCGCACCGATCATCCTGGCTGGCGCGCTCGCGGGTGCTGGCCTGCTCGGCATCGGCGCGGCGCAGCTCATCAAGCCGAAGACCGTCGACGCTCTCGCCGCCGACCTGAAGACTCCCGAGGACGCCCGCACCAAGGCCGCCGAGATGGGTGGCAACCTGACCGTCGTGCACGCCGCCGACGGCTCCTTCGCGGTCGTGCCCGGCGATGCCGAACAGATCGACGCGCACTCCGCTGCCAATCCCGACCTGGCCGCGAACGTCGGCCAGCTCGGCGTGAACTCGTACGTCACCCGTCACGGCGACGTGCTCGAGCGCACTGGCGATTCGGCGAAGGACGATGTCCCGTTCGCCAACACCGGTGTCGCAACCGGCGCCATCGACCTCGACGCGATCCGCATCGACCCCACCCGCGGTCCGGGCGAGGCCCTGACCGGCACGCGCCTCGGCATCGACTCCGCAGGCGGTGTCACCAAGCTCGGCGCGCCGATCGGCACCCCCGCCGGCTACGACTCTCCGGAAGTCGCCGCGCGCGACCTCTTCGAGCAGGGCACCGACTCGAGCGCGCTTGTCACTGTGGGCGGCCGCACCTACGCCTTCAAGATCGACGGCGATCCCGCCACGACGACCGCCAAGGGGTCCGCTCTTCGCCAGCTCGGCGCACTGCGCATCCAGTCGGGCGACCAGCTGCAGGCCTTCCCGCAGGCCGGAGAGGCGCTCGGCAACGCGGGCCAGGCAGCGACGCACGACCTCGCCTCCATGCAGCCGGGCGACGTCGCGGGACTGCGCCTGGGCACCGTGAACGGCAAGGTCGTTCGCATCGGCGCGCCGATCGTCGACCCTGCGGGCTACAAGGACCTCGGCCAGGCCGGCCTCGCCGCGCACCTGTCCGACGAGCAGGGATCGCACGCCGTGCTCGCGCTTGGCGCCAAGGGCTACGCGTTCTCGATCGCCGGGCTGCCCGCGGGCGCGAAGGCATCCTCGATCGACCTGAGTTCGCTGCTTCCGGGCGACCGCGCCGCGATCCAGTCGGGCGAGGTGCTCCTGCGCGGCGGTGCGAACGGCGTGCTCGCCGAGAGCGCGCTGCCCGCCACGAACCTCGACGATCCGGCAACGACGGCGCAGTCGATCGTCGGCCGCCGCCTCGGCGCGGATTCCGCGGGCAAGGACGTTCGCGTCGGCGCGCTCGTGGGTGACGCAGCAGGCTACGGGTCCGCCAAGGCAGCCGGCGCCGCAGCGCTCGCAGCCGAGCCCGGCAAGTCCCACGCGGTCATCAAGGTTGGCGGCCGCACGTACGCCTACGCGATGCAGGGCGGCATGCTCGCCTCGCCGACGAAGCTGCTCGCCCCGCCGCAGAACCTCGGCGTGCAGACCGGCGCCAAGCTCTACGGCACGAGCGCCGCCGGCGCCGTCGGCTTCCGCGAGCGCATCACGCCGTTCGACACCGGCGAGCCGATCGGCAAGACACTCGGCGGCAACGCTCCGGGCACGCCCGAACGCCTGCTCGGCTCCTACGCGAGCGATTCCGCCGGTCGCTCGGCGATCACCGAATCCGCGCTCGTGAACGCCGTGTTCAGCGGCGACAAGCGCGGCGCCGCGCTCATCGGCGCGACCGCGGCCGACGGCAAGGTCAGCCACCTCTACGAGCTCGGCGGCGGCGGCAGTGGCGCCTGGGACCAGCAGATGGGCTCGGTCGACGGCGTCCTGCGCCGCACCTTCAACCGCTGGTCCGACCAGCGCGAGGAAGGAACCAACCAGCTGTACGACTACACCTTCTCGCAGACCCAGGCCGTGCTCGACGAGAACGGCAGCACGCGCACCCTCAAGGACAGCGGCGTGGTGCAGGAGTCACGCAGCTTCAACGCCGGCGCGTCCGACGCGCTGCGACGTCGCCGCGAGGAAGAGGCCCGCCAGCGCGAGCTCGAACGACAGCGCGAGCTGGAGCGTCAGCGCGAGCTCGAGCGCCAGCGCGAGATCCAGCGCCAGCGTGAAGCCGAGGAAGCGCGCCAGCGCGAGATCGAGCGACAGCGCCAGGCCGAGATCGATCGCCAGCGCGCCGCCGAGCAGGCTCGCGAGCAGGCGCGCCAGGACGAGATCAATCGCGCCCGCGAGGCCGAGCAGCAGCGCGAGGCGGAGCGTCAGCGCGAAGCGGAGCGACAGCGTGAGGCCGAGCGACAGCGCGAAGCCGACCGCAACTCCTCCAGCAACGGCAACGCCGGCTGGGGCAGCTCGGGGTCGAGCTCGTCGGGCAACTCGTCGAGCAACGGCAACGCCGACTGGTAGTCGATCAGGCGGCGCTGGCCGCAGCGAATCGCGCGGGCGCCGCCCACCGGTTCGCCGACCGGTCCAGGTAGCTCACCGCGTCGCGCAGCGCCGAGCGGGCGCCGTCGATGTTCGGCATCGAGCCGTTCGGGCGAACGCTCCACCACGCGCGGTCGAGCAACTCGAGCGCCGTGCCGACGTCGCGGATCTGGCGCACGGTCACCCAGCGCTCCCAGCGCGCCGCATCGAGCGCGGCCGAGCCGTACTGCGTCGCGCCGGGCGAGATGTAGCTGGAGACGGCGCCGAGGACGTTCCGGTTGTACTCCGAATCGGGCGCGCTGGCGCGGTCGTAGCGGTCGAGCTCCGTGATGGCCTGCAGCGTGTTCGAACGCGCGGACGAGATCGCTCCTCGAAAGTCCATGTCCCAGCTCCTGCATTGGCGCGGAATCGACGTTCCGGCGCGTGGATGGATCCAGCTTCGAGATTCTGACGACGGCGACGGCGGCGCGTCGCACATGCCCGCGGTGCTTGCACGTGCTGGCAAATGACGGTAACCTTCGGCGAAGTACACTCCGGGATCGTCTAACGGTAGGACATCCGCCTCTGGAGCGGGGAGTTGGGGTTCGAATCCCTGTCCCGGAACTACATGGAACCCCTGCTCCGGCGGGGGTTTCGTCGTCACTGCAGGCTGGATCGATGCCGACCTTCGTCATTGAACAACGCGAGCCCGGCGATCCTCGCCACGGCGAGCTTCGGTGGACGATCGTCGGCACCGTCGAGGCCCCCACCGCGCCCCACGCGATCTACGAGTTCTGCATCGCGATGCAGTACTACTCCCACGAGCTGCGACACAACACCGCGGTCGTGCACGGCGTCGGTTGGTTCCGGGCGACGCTGCCGCCGGACGAGCCGACCGGACCGCCGTTCGTGATCCAGCACCAGGATCCGATCGGACCCGACGATCGACACCTCACGTGGAGCGACGTCGCCCAGCTGCGCGCGCCCGACGCCGCCTCGGCGCTGCAGGCATTCCTCGATGCGAAGGGCTGGTCGGCGGACGCCTCGGTATTCGGCACCGTTGCCAACCTCGCCGGGATCGGGTCGCTCCGCGCCGTGCGCGCCGAGGATGCCGATGCGATGCGCGTCACCCCGGCGCCGACCTGATCCGTGTGTCCTGGCAGTCGCACCGTGTAACTGCTCGCGGCTCGGGGAGGTAGGGGGGCATCGACCGAGACGATCACGACGAGCACCGGAGGCGCGACATGGGCATCTGCGAGAAGTGCGGCAACGACTACGACAAGAGCTTCGACGTGATCGCCGCCGGGGTGCGCCATACGTTCGACAGCTTCGAGTGCGCGATCAGCGCGATCGCGCCTCGCTGCGAGCACTGCGACTGCACGATCATCGGGCACGGCGTGGAGGTGAACGGCCAGTTCTACTGCTGCGCCAGCTGCGCCGAACACGAGGGACAGGACGGCCTGCGCGACCGCATCGGTGAGCGTGTCGAGCCGATCGTCGCGAGCTAGCGAGCGACGCGCACGCCGTTATTCGCGACGTCGCGAACGACCGGCGGGGTGCGGCCCGCCGCGTGGCCCACACCTCCCCATTGCGGCCGCCGCACTGACTCGAACTGCTCCTGCCGGGGGATGGTTCGACACGATGATGATGCTCACAGGAGTCTCCCCCAGCCCCGTCCAGGTGCCGCCGAACGTCGGAGTGCCGCCCGCCGGCCCGACGACCGCGCCGCCATCGCCGCCGACGCTGCCGCCGACCAAGACGCTCACCGGCGTGTCGGCGAACTTCGTGGTCGACCTGACCGAGTCCTCGCGCCTCGCTGCCAAGGCAGTGGAGATGCTCGGCACGGTCCCCCTCGACGACGTCGGGTCCGAGGCCACCAAGGACATCCGCATCCGCGTCTTCAAGACGAACATGGCGGTGCAGAAGCGACTCGAGAAGCAGCTCAACGAGACGAACCCCGAGGCGGTCGTCAGCGAGCTGCGCAAGGCCGACGCCTACCTCGAGGACGCGAACTGGCAGCTCGCCAAGAAGCCGAGTCCCGACGGTCGGTTCAACGGGGTCGACATCCCGGGCGCGGTGCGCGACACCGCCGAAGGCGCCCGCATCATCGACAGCCTGCTGACCGCCGCCGGTGGCGAGCCGAGCACGCCATCGACCCCGCCGCCGGTGAACCCACCTGGCGGACCGGTCGAGCCGCCGAGCGGACCGAGCTTCCCGCCGTCGACGCCCGGTGGTCCGCTGCCGCCGACATGGCCGCCGGTCCCGGGTGGCGGTGGAGGTGGCGAGGAACCCGACCTGCCGCCGGCCCCGCCGTCGGATCCGGACCTGCCGCCCGCGCCGCCGGCCGGGCCCACGCCCCCCAACGGTGGCTCGCCCGACTCGGACTACCCAGGTGAGGACGAGTTCCCCAAGGACGAGGACATCCTCAAGGGCGGCGATTCCTGAGCGGAACCTGCAGAACGACGCAGTGGCGATGGGCCAGCCGGCCCTGATCCACGTGCCGGCGTTCAGGGGCCGCGCGAAAAGCTCCGATCATCAGAGTGGTCGCCCCGCCTACCTCGGCTGCGACCATTGGTTACCCCCGAAATATCTTCGAAGGCCGTCGACGGATCAGCCCCCGTCGGCGGCCTTCGCTGTCTTCGCCGTCCTCGTGCCCCGGGTGCCGCCCGAAAGCGGCACGCGAATACGCCGTGATCCGATGTACAGGTGTACGGGACGTGGGACAGGTGGGACGGACGAAGCTGTGGACCTGACGGTCGATCATGGCGTGATCTTTGGGCGCGCGCCGACGCGAGACGTGGCGCTGCCCGTGCTCGAGGGCGTGCCCGTCCACCGGCCGTCGACCATCGATCGCATCAGCGACCAGTTCAACGATCGCTGGGGACTGCTCACTGCAGGCGCCGGCCTCGGCGCCGGCGCGACGGCGCTGGTCGCTGCGCGCTCCGGGAGCGGGGTCGCAAGCGCGATCCGGCTCGGATCGCTGGGCGCGCTCGGCGGCGCTGCACTGCTCCTCGGCGGTGGGATGCTGCTCGACACGCTCCGCGGACGGGGCACGGAATCCGTCTCCACCGCCGCAGCCGCAGGAGCACGCGTCGCCGGCTCCGACCTGCACGCCGACGAGTCGCTGCGCGTCATGAGCTTCAACATCCACGGCTCGCTCGGGCCCGGGGGCGAGATGGTCGGCGGCGCCGCGGACCTCGAGCGCGTCGCCAAGGCGATCGAACGCGAGCACCCCGACGTCGTCCTGCTCCAGGAGGTCGACGACCACGCGATCCAGTCGGGCTACCGCGACGTGCTCGGCACGCTCGCCGATCGACTCGACGCAGACGGCGCGGTGCACGCCCCCTCCGTCCGCACCGTCACCGGGCGCCGAAACGGCACCGCGGTGCTCACCCTCAACGGCACCACCATCGCGGACGCGCGCGGGATCGTGAGCCCCGACGCGTTCGGGGAAGGCACGTGGCGCCGCGTCACCGGCGCGGTCGACACGCTGGCGAACGTCGTGGCGGACAAGGTCGCGCATCGTGAGTGGCATCCGTTCGACTCGCCGATGCACCGACCCCGGGCAACGACTGACGTCATGGTCACGACGCCCGCGGGCAACGATGTGCGCGTCCTGTCAGGCCACTGGAGCTGGCCTGCCGACGGCGTCGATCATCCACGCCGTCAGGTCGACGCGCTCGCGGGCCTGCTCGCGGCGTGGCACGGGCCGACGATCGTCGGCGGCGACTTCAACGTCAAGAGCGCCACCCCGGCCGGCGACAAGGAAGCCGCCGCCTTCAACGCCGCGGGACTCCACGACGCGTTCACCGAACACGGCCTCGCGATCGACGATCCGGCGCGCAGGACGTTCGGCGTCACGACGCCGTCGTCGCCGATCGATCGCGTGTACGCGTCCGACGAGCTCGAGGTGGCTGACATCCACGTCGGCTCGCACATGGTCGAGGGCATCGCCGCGAGCGACCATCACCCGGTCATCATCGACTATCGACTACACGCACCTGGCGCAGCCGCGCGTCAGAACAGCTGACCCTCGCCGACCGCTTGATCGTCGTCCGCCATCGAGACCGTGTCGATGCACGCATCGAGCTCCGGCAGCGACAGCGCCGCGCCGTCCTGGCGTGCATCGTTCACGGCGCGCGACACCGGCCATGCCTCCATGCGCCCGGCCGGGAACGGCCCGAGCAGGTCGAGCACGAGCTCCGTGTCCCCGGGTGGCGCTTCGAGCCAGGCCTGGGCATCGTCGCCCTCGAGGATCGCGGGCATCCGGTCATGGATCGGATCGCACAGCTCGTTGGGCGTGGTCGTCAGGATCGAGAACGTCAGCTCGGGCACGTTGTCGGGCGTCGTCCACTCCTCGCAGAAGCCAGCGATGAGGAACGGTTCGGCGACCTCGCCGCGCCCGGCCTCGTGGTCGAGTCGGGTGCCGGTCGTCGAGTCGATCGCGGCGCCGCGCACGCGGATCAGGTGCGGCACCTTCGAGCCCTTCGAGCCGTGCCACTCGTAGAAGCCGGTGACGGGCACGAGGATGCGCCCTTTTCGTACCGCGGAGCGGAATGCGGGCTTCTCGACGACCGTCTCCGAGCGCGCATTGATGAGCGGCCGCAGGTCGCGCCCGGGCATGCGCGCCCAGGCGGGCACGAGACCCCATTCGGCGCCCTGCAGCACGCGACGGCCATCAGCGGTGAGGCCGAGGATCGGCAGCACCTGGCTCGGGGCGGCGTTCCAGGTCGGCTGCACGCCGACGGCAGCCAGCTCGGCCTCAAGCAGGTTGGCGAGGGTGCGCCCGGGAAGCGCGAGCTGGTAGCGACCACACATGGCTGGAGCGTAGCGCACCCGCGCGCGGGCGAGGAACTGCACGGCTCGCGAGGTGCAACGCCGCGTGGGCGCCACTCGACACCTCGGTAGGGGAACGGCGACCGGTCCGGGGGGATCTCGTGGTGAGCATCGAATCGACCCGCACCGTCATGCGTGCGGGAGCAGCGAGCGCGGACATGGCGTCGGACGCCGTGCGCCTGCGCGCGCTCGTCGGTCGCGAGTACACCCCTGCCGATGCGCTCCGCCTGCGCGAGCTCGTGGAGCACGGTCCAGCCGAGCTCACCGCGGGACTGCCGCGCCAGCTCGAGGGCCACATCGACCTCGACACGCACATTGGCACGGTGATCGGCCAGGATCCTGCGCAGAAGATCATGGGGACGCAAGGCCAGGAGCTCGAGCGGTTCCTCGCGGCATGGCGCGTGAGCGAGTTGCCGGCACCGGAGCGGTCGGCACTCGTGTCGCGACTGCAGTCCACCGTGGCATCGACCTACGAGCCTGCCGACTGGGCATCGCTCGACGCCGTGATCTCGACCGGGCACCCACCCGGGCTGCCGCACACGCTGCCGGGATTCGATGGTTTCTCCGATCGCCTTCCGGCGCTCGCGGCTCGGGCGGCGCGACACGGGCGCCTGACTGACAAGGACCGCACGGGCGTCCAGCGATTCCTCGACGCGTGGCGGGTCGCTGACATGAGCGCGGAAGACGTGGCTGTCGAATCGACGCGCCTGCGCACGCTCACGCCCGAGCGCTACACCGCGCGCGACTGGGCCACGCTCGAGGCGCTGCACGGCTCCGGGGTGCTCGCGTCGCGTATCGACATCCCGGGCCGCCTGAAAGCCGCCTCGTCGCTCGACGACCTGCTGACGCCGCTGCGCGACGGCGCGACGCGGAGCCCAAGCGCCGAGGTCAATCGCTACATGGGCGCGTGGCGCGCGAGCCAGCTGTCCGATGTCGAACTGCGCGATGCGGCCAAGGCGCTCGTCGCTCGCAATCCGGAGACGTTCGACAGGAACGACTGGCGAGCACTCGAGGCGGTCATCGACGCCAACCAGCTGCGCGGCGATCGGCTGCGCATGCCCGCCGAGCCGCAGGTTGCGGGCTGGTACACGTTCGACGACCTCGTGCACATGCAGACCGCCGGCACGCGCGGCGTCGGCCCGGGCGTGTTCCGTCCGCACTTCGCGGACTGGATGATGCGCCTCGACCCAGCGTGGGACAACCGCACCCGCGAGGCGACCCTCGCAGCGGCACGCGGCCAGCTCGCGACGCTCGAGCCGAACATGCCGACCGCGATCGCGCAGCGCCACGACGGCGACATTTGGCGACTGACGGGCCGCGAGCAGGTTCGGCTGGCCGTCGCCATGCTCAACAACGCGGAGCTGAACGCGACCAAGGCCGTCAGCACGCCGTTCGAGCTGCTCTCCGAGGGCCTGGCATCGATCGACGACGCGTCGCCGCAGCTCATGCAGCTGCGCGACGACACGAAAACGCTCGTCGACGACACGCTCGGCGTCATGAACGGACGGGTCGCCGACGTCGGCTACGACTGGCACCCGGACTACGCGAAGGTCGGGCGCGTGCAGGCGAACGCCTCGCTGCTCGAGCAGGCGATGTCGATCCCGCACGTGCAGGCACCTGCAGCGGTGGACCAGGCGGGCGCCGAAGCCGCCGAGGCGCTCGTGTGGTGATCAGGCCTCGTCGCCGGTGACGCCACCCGGGCGACCGACGTGCACCGAATCGACCGCCGCCGCCACGAGCAGCGCAACGCCCGTGCCGGAGCAGTAGCCCGCGACGATGTCAGTCGGGAAGTGCACGCCGAGCACGACGCGCGACACCCCGACGACGATCGCGAACGCCACGACGAGGACCGTCACGGGGCGTGCAACACGCGTTCCGTGCGCCGCGAAGACGATCGACATCGCGAACGCCGACGACGATGCGGCGTGCCCGCTCGGCATCGAGAAGCCCGCCACGAGCTCGTGCGCTCCGGTCGGGCGCACGCGATCGAACGTCTCCTTGAGGATGCGCGAGACGATCGCTGCCATCGCCGTGGAGAGCGCGACGATCGTGGCGTCGCGGCGGCGTCGCATCGCGATCGCGAGCACCAGGGACGCGACGATCGTGATCGGCACGAGCCACACGGCGTAGCCGACCTCGGAGGCGAGGTCCATCACGTCGCCGATGAACCCGTCGCGCCAGCCGCGTGCGTGCCGCACGAGCTGCGCGTCGAACGCAGGGGCGCCGACGTGCGTGACGAGCACGCCGAGGACGATGCTCACCGCCAGCAGCAGCGCGCCGACGATGACTCGCGTGCGGGTCTGGATCAATCCCGGCCCAGGTCGAGCGTCGCGAACTTCACCTGGTCGATGAACTCGGGATGGTCGACGTAGGGGTTGCGGTTGCCCTGGACCTTCTGGACGGCGTCGTTGCGGGCACGCTCGGCGTCGGTGACCGGGTCGGCCTTGTTCCAGGCGAGCAGCGTCGGCAGCTCGTGGCGGAAGTTCTCGAGCGTGAAGTCGCTCGTGCGCGACTGGGCGTAGCGCGTGTAGAAGTAGAGCAGGCCTCGGGCGATGTCGCCCTTCACGGCGGCATGGGGCTCGAACACCGTGGTGCCGAGCGCATCGACGCCGCGCTTGGCCTGGTGGACGCCCTCGCCGACCGACCAGTCGATCGTCACGACGTCGCCGTAGGGCAGGTGGCCGCGGCGCTCGTTGGTGATGGTGTCGGCAGGATGCAGGTGGTGCAGGTCGCTCTGCGCGATGCCGGTGGCACCCTTGGACTGCGGCCAGGTGTGCTCGGTGTTGAAGCCCTTGTCGTAGCCGTTCTTGCGATCCGTGATGGGGCCGCGCACCTCGCCGGTGAACAGGTCCTCGATGCGGTTGTCGCCGTCGAGGTCCTCGACCTCGCCGAAGAGCTCGTCGCGAGCCTGGGCGTAGCCGCGGTCGACGTGACCGGTGCGGACGATCAGGTGCAGCGCGCGAAGCAGCTCGGCGCCTTCCTTGCCCTGCGCCGTCGCGTAGTACTTGGTCAGGTCCTCCCCGCCCTCACGCTGGTGCGTGGCGGTGGTGCCCGCGGCGAGCGTGGGGCTCACCGGACGGAACTGGACAGCGGTCGAGACTGGGGAGAGGGAGGCAAGCTGCATGTGCGTATCCTGCCCGGCGCTGCAGACGCGTGGGGCACTTTCGGTGAACGATGCCTTACGCGGCCAGTCCTGCGGCCTCGCCTTCCCGTCGTCGCCGCGCGGGTGGAACAGGCGCGGCGATCGCCCCGATGCAGAGGTTCAGCGCCTTCAGCGCTCGCGTGTCGCCCAGCGCGTGAGGAGGTCGATCGCCGCCTCGGCGTCCTCGAGCGCGAACAGCTCGCCGGGCGAGTGCAGGTAGCGTGTCGGGATGCTGACCACGCCGACGGGCACACCGCGGCCTGCGCGGACGATCGTGTCCGCGTCGGTGAACGTCGCCCGCCCTGCTGCCGAGATCTGGATGTCGATCTCGGCCTCCTCCGCGATCGCCACGAGCTCGCGACCGATGCGCGCACGCGTGGTCGCGCCGAAGGTGATCGAGGGGCCCTTGCCGACGTCGGAGTCCTCGGGATGGTCACCGGGCACGTCGGAGGTCCACGTCACGTCGATGGCGATCGCCTCGTCCGGATCGGCGCCGTAGGTGCCGGGCATGGCCCCGACGCATCCGATCTCCTCGCGCGTGGCGCACATCGCGATGACCTCGACGTCCGATCCCTTCGCGCGGCGCGCGGCCTCGAGCGCGATGAACGCGCCGATGCGATCGTCGACGGAGCGGCTCATGACGCGGCGGTTGGGGAACACGTGCGGCGTGGTGTCGAGCACGATCGGGTCGCCGATGCGCACCATCGCCTTCGCCTCGTCCGCGGTCGCGACGCCGATGTCGATCCAGATGTCCTTGATGACGGGCGCCTTGGCGCGGTCCTTCATCTGGTGCGGCGCGAGCTTGCCGACCGTGCCGAGCACGGTGCCCTGGCGCGTGAGGATGCGCACGCGCTGGCCGACCGGCACCGACAGGTCCCACCCGCCGACCTGCTCGAAGCGCAACAGGCCCTTGTCGTCGACGCGCGTGACGATGAACCCGATCTCGTCGATGTGGCCCGAGAGCATCACGCGCCCGCCCGCCGCGCCCTTGTTCACGGTGACGTGCACGTTGCCGATCGCATCGACGTGGACATCGTCGGCCCAGCCCTTCGCGTACTCGGCGACGACCTCGGCGGCCGGCTCCTCGAAGCCCGACGGTGCGGGCGTGTCGAGCAGGCGCAGCAGGAACGCGAGCGAGTCGCCTTCGACGCGTACGTCGCCCGAGTAGTAGGGCAGCGGCCGCTTCTTGGTGCTCGTGTTGCCGGTGGTCGTCTCGTCGTCCGTGTCACTCACGTGGTGCTCCTTGCGTGGTCTGCGGCGACGCGTTCGATCCAGGCGACGATGACGTCGATCGAGGCGCGCACGTCGCGCAGGTCGACCTGCTCCACCGGCGTGTGCAGGTAGCGCGCCGGGACGCTCACGAGGCATGTCGCCATGCCGCGTCCCGCCTTGATGGTCTGGTCCGCGTCGGTGGCCGTCCGCAGCCCCTTCGCGCGAAGCTGGAACGGGATGCCGGCGTCCTCGGCCGCGGCGAGCAGCTCGTCGACGACCCGGCCGGTGAGCGTCGAACCGCGCGAGATGATCGGCCCCTTGCCGAGCTTGAGGTCGCCCAGGTCGGACGCGCCGGGCGTGTCACCGGGCGTGGTGACATCCACGACGCACGTGCGGTCGGGCTGGAGGCCGTACATCGCAACGGTGGCGCCGCCCATGCCGTTCTCCTCCCCCACCGAACCGACGGCGACGACCTCCGCGGCGATGTCGCGATCCTTCGCGATGCGCGCGACCTCGAGCGCGACGAACGCGCCGACGCGATTGTCGATCGAGCGTGACGCGAGGCGGTGCGAGTCGGGCAGGCCTATGCGGCGTGGCACGACGTCCATGACCATGGGGTCGCCGACGCGCACGAGCTGGCGTGCTTCGTCGCCGGAGTCGGCGCCGATGTCGACCCACAGGTCGTCGACCTTGGGGGCGCGTTCGCGCGCGGCCTGGTCGAGTGCGTGCACGGCCGTGCGGCTGATGGTGCCGAGCACGGTGCCGCCCGTCGGGGTGGACATGATCCGCACGCGCTGGCCGGGCAGCACGACGGCGTCCCAGCCACCGATCGAGCCGACCTTGCAGAAGCCCTTGTCGTTGATGCGGGTGACGATGAGCCCGATCTCGTCGACGTGTCCCACTATCGCGATCCGGGGCCCGCGACCAGCGTTGACGGTCGCGAAGGCGGTGCCGACGCGGTCCGTGGTGGATTCGGCGCCGAACGACCCTGCGTACTCGGCGAATTTCGCGGCGGCGGCGTCCTCGAACCCGGAGGGTGCCGGCACGTCGAGCAGCTCGAGCAGGAACTGTTCGGCGGATGCTTCGAACAGCGGCATTTCTGGCATGTCTGCGTCGTTTGGCACGAAAGCCCCCTACCCGCGACGGTGCGGTCCCTACCTACCTGGGACCAAACGTAGGTAATTAGCCCCGATCACCGATGGGCAGGCGCGTCGTACCTTCAATGCATGACCTCCCACCACGCCGCAGCCGCACACATCGTCCCGACCAGCACCGAGCACGCCGAGCTCGCCGACCTTCCCGGGCACGCGCCCATCACGGGTTGGCACGCGATGCAGGGCCTTGCGATCGGCATCCTCCGGGGCATGTCGCCCGGCACGGACGTCGAGGTGTGCGTGGAGCAGATCTTCGAAGAGGCCTCGGACCTCGCGGTTGCCGACCGCGTCGCCTGGATCCTCGCCGGTCGATCGGGTCGCCAGCACGTCGTGCTCGCCAGCTCGACCGGCTACCTCGTCGCCATCGTCGGTCCCGAGCTCGACTGGGCCGCAGCCATGCGCCTCGAGCCCGGCCAGTACTCGCCGCGCATCGTCAGCGTCGCCACCCAGGACGGCGTGCTGCCCGTCCTGCTGCCGGTCGCCGTCTGACCGACCGCACACGAACATTGCGAAGGTAGTTGCACCGCCAGTCGGGGGCCCACGCCAGGGGCCCCCGACGCAATTCCGCGCCGACCCCGCGCAGCGCGCCGTGCCCTCCCCGGATCCGCGCGCGCAGCGCGCCGTGCCATCCCCGGATCCGCGCGCGCAGCGCGCCGTGCCCTCCCCCCATCCGCGCGCGCAGCGCGCCGTGCCAAAAAGTACGCTCTGAGCGACCTTTTCAGCCGGGGTTACGCAATCCACTGACCCGCAGGGCAAGTAAACGACCGAACCCCTCACGCCTCGGGGAACTCGCCCAACCTCGTGCCGTGCCGCACTCCGGCGCTTCGCTCGGCCCGGCCCTGCTTCCACTCCTGCTTGCGCGCCTGATACGCCGTCAGGTCGTCATACGTCCGGACTTCCGACAGGCTCCCGTACGACGGCAGGTCACCTTCGAAGCCGCGCACGTCCAGCCCGAACTGTCGCACCAGCATCGCGATGAACGCCGGCACCTTGGTCATGCCGAAACCCGGGAGTGCATGCACTCGGCGCGCGAGGTCATCGTAGTCCTCCGCCTCGAGCCAGATCCGTTCCACATCGCCGCCATACTGGTCGACGACGACCTGCATGCACGCGTGCACTCGATTCGCCATCGACCGTCCGTACCGGTGCAGCGGCGGCTTCGCGACGAAGGCCTCCACGATCTGCTCGACGGGCATGGCCGCCAGCTCCGCCGGCTCGAGCGTTCCAAGTCGCTCGGCGAGGTGCAGCGGCGCCGAGAACGCCTGCTGCACGCGCACCTGCTGGTCACAGATCCAGCCGATGAGCAGCGCCGACGGCTCGCTCGCGATGAGTTCGTTCGCTTCGGCGTGCCGCGTCAGCTCGAGTGTCGTCGGATGGTGGTAGGTCGACGTGTCGATCGCCATGGTGGACTCCGATCTCGATCGGGATCCAGTCATGTTCCCGCGCTCCGCGCGGTTAGACGAGCGAACCGGTTTCCCACAGCGCATCCACGACCCGGTCCAGGCATGCACCCATGTCGTCGGGTCCACATCGCAGCACGGCGTATCCGACTTCGCGCAGCTGCGCCGCACGCCCGAGGTCTTCGCGCTTCGTCCGGCGGCGCTCGTGCGGCGACCCGTCGACTTCGACTGCGATGAGGGCCTCAGGCCAGCAGAAGTCGGGTCGGACCGTGCCCTCGAGGACGCGGACGTCGCGGTTCACGAACGGGCGGAGGCCCCGGGCGTGCGCCATCGCGAGGAATTCGTCCTCGAGATCGCTCAGCGTCCCCCAGCTGCCAGTGGCTCGGATGTCGAGCGCACGACGGACGACCGTGCTCGCGCCGCGCCCGGGTTGCGTGCGATCACGCGATCCAGTTCCCAGAGCGACAGCCGCCGCCGGAACTCGGCTTCGTGGAGCACGTTCGCGAGCTGCCAGGCCGTCAGCACATCACCGAGATCGACGATCGTGCGCTCGACACTGGTCACCGGAATGTCCCAGCGCTGCTTCACGTCGCGACGCACGAGAGTCGTCGACATCTTCACTCGCGCGCTTCGGCGATGCCACGAACTCGCCTCGGCGCAACGACGGTCGTTTCCACAGCCCCCGATCGCTTCCAGATCTTCCACAGCGTCGCTGCCGCGAGGTGGCTGAGTGCGGCGCCGTCGCCAGCTGCCAGCACCGCCGCCAGCCATACTCCCTCGCGCGACAGCGCGACGTGCCCGACGGAATACACGCCTCGCTGGACGCGATGCAGGCGGCCCACCCGGGCCCGCTTGGCGATCGAGCTGTCAGTCAGGCCGCAGTCCCGTAGCTGGTGCGTGGTGATCAGGCCATGCTGGCGCCGAGCATGGGCGGCAATTCGTGCGTCTCGAGAGCGAGGTTCGTCCATCTACTTGCCTGGTGGGTCAGTGGATTGCCGGACCCCTCACCATGGCTCGCGGAATGTCACGAAACACGCGCGCAACGTGTCCATAGGCACACGAAAGGCGCACGAGATCGTGCGCCTTTCGGAATTCGAGCCGCCTGGCGGCGCTACTTCTTCTGCGTCTTCGGGTCGAGCGCGTCGCGGATGCCGTCGCCGACGAAGTTGACGCTGAGCACGGTCACGAAGATCGCCAGGGCGGGGAACCACACTGCCCACCAGTACTGCAGGATCGTGATGAGCCCCTTGCCCTCGGCGAGCATGTTGCCCCAGGTCGCAGTCGGGGGCTGCACGCCGAATCCGAGGAAGCTGAGTGCGCTCTCGGCGATGATCGCGCCCGACACCGCGAGCGTCGTGAACACTGCGAGTACGCTGACGCAATTGGGCAGGATGTGCACCGTCATCACTCGTTTGTGGGTGCCGCCCAGCGCGAGCGCCGCTTCGACGAACTCCTGGTTGCGGAGGCTCACCACCTGAGATCGCACGACGCGACTGACACCCATCCAGCCGAGGATGATGAGCACGAGCGCGATGCGCGCCCACTCGGGGATCTTCTGGATGATCGGTCCGACCTTCGAGTCCTCGTTGGCGACGATCACCGCCACCGTCAGCAGCAGCGGCATGGACGGAATCGACATCATGACGTTCGCGAACCACATGAGCCCGGAGTCCACTCGGCCACCGAAATACCCGGCACTGACACCGACCATCGATCCGATCACCGCAGCTCCGATCGCGACGCTGAAACCGATCGCGAGCGACGTCCGCCCCGCGTTCACCAGCCGCGACAGCACGTCGCGACCGATCGCATCGGTTCCGAGCGGGTGCGACGCACTCGGCGCCTGATATCCCAGCACCTGCATGTCGATCGCGTCCGGGTCCTGCAGCACGAACGGCCCGACGGTGCAGACCACGATCATCGTGAGCAGGATGCAGAGACCGATGAATGCAGCACGGTGCGCACGGAAGCTGTCCCACGTCTGCTGCAGCTGCGTACGCGCAGGCGCGCTGAGCTGCTGCGAGTCGGCGCTGGACTGACCCGGCAGGTTGAGCACGCCGGGGCGCACGACCGATCCCGCCGCCGAGTTCGCCTTGCCGAACGGGCTGGGCAGCGAATGCCCCGCGTTCTGTGCAGCAGTCATGTCAGCCCACCCTCACTCGTGGATCCAGCACGCCGTACAGCACGTCCGCGACCATGTTCATGAACAGCACGAGTCCCGCGCCGATCATCACGATCGCGAGCACCACCGGAATGTCCTTCTGGCCGAGCGAGTCGAGCAGCAGGTTGCCCATGCCGGGCAGGCCGAAGACGCGCTCGGTGATGACCGCTCCACCGAAGAGACCGGCGACGTCGAGCGCCACGATCGTCACGATCGGCAGGAGCGCGTTGCGCATCGCATGCCGCATGAACACGAGCCGCGCCGGAAGTCCCTTGGCCATCGCACTGCGCACGTACTCCTGCCCGAGCACGCCGAGCAGCTCGCTGCGCATGTAGCGCGACCAGCCCGCGATCTGCAGGATCGACAGCGCGAACACGGGCAGCGCGAGCCGCTGGAACACCTCCACCGGCGTTCCCATGCAGCCGAACACCGTGCCGAAGAAGCCCGAGCTCGACGCCACGCACTGCGGCGCACCCGCCGTGTACACCAGGAGCGTTCCGCCGAGCGCGTCCTGGAGCTTGAGCGCGAACAGCTGCAGCAGCAGTCCGACGAAGAACGACGGCGAGGCCATCATCGCGAACGTCGTGAGCGTCGCGGCGTAGTCGGCCTTGGAATATTTGCGCACCGCCACGTAGGCCCCGATCGGCAGCGCGATCGCGAGCGACAGCACCATCGACATGCCCGTGATCATGAGCGTGAGCGGCAGCCGCTCCTTGATCTTGTCCCACGCCGGTCGATAGTCGACCGTGGACGTGCCCAGGTCGCCCTTCACGAAGTGGGTGGCCCAGTGCGTGTACTGCTGGGTCACGGGCTTGTCCCACCCGTTCATCTTCGTGAGGCGCGCGACGTCCTCGCTCGTGATGTTCGGGTTCTGCTTGAGCGTGTCGAGGGGGTTCGGGCCGAGCGCGAGCAGGCCGAACATGATCACGCTCACCACGATCAGGGCCGGAATCGCTTCCAGCAGTCGTCGCACCATGAGGCCGATCACTTCATCACCGCCCAGTCAGCTGCGTTCCACACCAGTCCGCCGAGGGGATTCGAATCCATGCCGAGCGTCCGTTCGGTGTACGCGAGCGTCTCCGGTCGCTGGAACAGCGGCAGCATCGGCATGTCGGCGGCCATGAGCGTCTGGATCTCGTGCGTCATGCGGATGCGTTCCGCCTGGTCGGTCGTCACGTTCGCCTGCTTGATGAGCTCGCTGACCTTCTCGTTGCAGTAGCGGTAGTTGTTCTGGCCGGAGAAGTCGTTCGCCTCGCTGGGGATCTGGTCGCACGGGAACATCGTCTCCTGCGACGGATCGATGCCGCTCGACCACGCCCACAGCGCCATGCCGAACGCACCGTTCGGCGTGCTCTGTCCGAAGAACACGTTCGGCGGCTCCAGGGCGATGTCCATCTTGATGCCGTTGGCCTTGAGGCGCTGCTGCAGCAGCTGCGCGACCTTGAGGCGCAGGTCGTTGCCCGCGGTCGACTTGAACTGCACCGTGAGCGGCTTGCCGCCCTTCTCGAAGTACTGGCCGTTGCGCTTGTAGCCGGACTTCTCGAGGTACCCAGCGGCCTTCTTCGTGTCGTACTTCACGTCCTTCCAGGCAGGAATGTAGTACTCCTTCTTGGCGGGAAGCAGCGTCGAGTCGAGGCGCTCGACCTGGCCCTTGAGCACCACGTCGGTGATCTGGTCGCGGTCGATCGAGTAGGCGATCGCCTTGCGGACGTTGATGTCGTTGGTGGGTGCCTTCGCGTTGTTGAACGCGATCTGCTCCCAGTAGATGCCCGGCTCGATCTGGTAGCCGCCGCGCGGGAACCCTTCGAGCTCCTCCTTGAGGGTGCTGTCCGGGGGCGGGCTGATGATGTCCACCTCGCCGGTGCGAAGCTGGATCTTGAGCGTGTTCGTGTCAGCCACGAACACGTAGCGGATCGTGTCGAGCCACGGTCGCTCATCCTTGCCGGCGTCCCAGTACTCGGGGTTGCGCTTGAGCTGCACGTCCACGGCACGGTTCCACTTCTTGAGCATGAACGGACCGCTCGAGATCGGGATCGCCTCGTTGAAGTACTTGTTGAAGTCCTTGCCGTCGAGCACGTGCTTCGGCAGTGGCGCGGCGGAGACGATGCCCAAGTACGGGGCATACCGTTCGGCCCAGACGAAGACGACCGTCTGCGCATCGGGGCACTCCACGTCCTTGATGAGTTCCCATCCCTTGCGTGAGACGACCTGCCAGCGCTCGTCCATCGTCGTCGACCAGCGGAAGGCGACGTCGTCGCACGTGATCGGCCTGCCGTCGCTCCATCGCGCTTCGGGCTTGAGGTGCATGGTCACGGTCATGCCGCCATCGGGGGTGTCCTTGACGGAGCCGTTCTCCTTGGTGGGAACGTCAGTGGCGATCTTCGGGGCGTAGTTGCCCTCGGCGTCGATGTCGAGCAGGCCGTCCCAGAGGGAGGCGGCGATCATCGTCGTCGCAGCCATCGAGCCGCACTGGATCTTCTCGTTGAGACACGCGGGCTCCTGGTCCATCCCGATCGTCACCAGGCCGCCGTGCTGCTTGGGTGCGTCGGGGTCGGCGGCTGCCGTGTCGGCGCTGCCACCGCAGCCGGACACCATGATCGCCGCGGCGATCAGTGCCAATGCGTACGCCGCAAGGCGCCTTGAAATGCTCATCCGTCCCGGTCCCACACGTCCTCCTACCTGTGATGTCGGGAAAACGGCGCGCCGCGTATCACCTCCGGCCAGCGAGTGGCCCTGCTGCACGCGAAGCATTCGTTCCTGCGCGGTAGACTGCCTGCTCCCATGTCAGACCTGATCGCCTCCCAGCTCGCCGTCTCCTTCGGCACCCGACCGCTCTTCTCGGACGTGTCGCTCACCGTCGACCGCGGCGACCGCATCGCGCTCGTCGGGCCGAACGGCGCCGGCAAGACGACGCTGCTGCGCGTACTGGCCCGCACGCTCACGCCGACCGACGGTGCGGTTCGCGTCGCCGACCACGTGCACGTGGCACTGCATGACCAGCGACCCGAGCGCGAGCCGGTGCCGCTGCGCACGTGGGTGGCACCCGAGCGCATCGTGTCGCTCGAGCGCGAGCTGCGGCAGCTCGAGCTGGACATGGCGGGTGGCGATCCCGGGATCATGGATCGCTGGGAGCGCGTGCGCGGCCAGTACGACCACCTCGGTGGCGAGGGTTGGGTCGCGGAGACCGACGCGGTGCTGCGCGGGCTCGGGTTCACCGAGGCGCAGATGGAGCAGTCACTCGACACGCTCTCCGGCGGTGAGCTGACGCGCGCGTCGCTCGCGCGTACGCTCGCGAGCCGTCCCGACGTGCTGCTGCTCGACGAGCCGACCAACCACCTGGACATCGACACGATCGACTGGCTCCAGGACTACATGAACGACCTCAAGGGCGGGCTCGTGCTCGTCAGCCACGACCGGTGGTTCATCGAGGCGACCTGCACGAGCGTCGTGGAGATCGCGATGGGTCGCGCGCGCCGGTTCAAGGGCTCGTTCGTCGAGTATCGGGCGCAGCAGGCGCTCGAGGCGGTCACGCACCAGAAGCAGATCGAGCACTGGCAGACCGAGGTCGCGCGACTGCAACGCTTCGTCGACCGCTTCAGCGCGGGCACGCGTTCGCGCCAGGCCACGAGCCGCTCGAAGGTGCTCGACAAGCTGCGCGAGGACGCTCCCGAGTACGCGGACATCTCGGCGCGCATGAACATCGGCTTCCAGCTGCCGAAGGTCGTCAAGCATCCCGGACGCACGGTGCTGGACGCGAAGGGCATCCACCTGGCGTTCGAGCCGAGCGACATGGTGCCGGACGGTCGCACGTTGCTCGAGCCGTCGGACCTGGTGATCGAGCGCGGCGAGAAGATCGCGCTGCTCGGCGCGAACGGTGCCGGCAAGTCGACGCTGCTCGATGCGATCGCGTCGTCGTGCGTCATGCATCACAAGCCGCCGGAAGCGCTGCAGGGTGGGGAGATGCGGATCGGCTACGACGTGCAGGCGCGCCTGCTGTCGCAGCACGACAGCGAGCTCGTCGACACGGCGTCCATGCTCGGCAACATGAACCTCGCTGCACCGATGATCGGTCGCACCGACGCGCAGAACCTGCTCGGCCTGTTCGGCTTCACGGGGCGCGATCCGGAGCGGCTCGTCAGCACGATGAGCGGCGGCGAGCGACGACGGCTGCTCATGGCGATGGCGCTCACGGGCGCAGACAACGTGCTGCTGCTGGACGAGCCCACCAACCACCTCGACATCGAGAGCCGCGAGGCGCTCGAGGCTGCCTTGGCCGAGTGGCCGGGCACGCTCGTGATGATCAGCCATGACCGGGCACTCGTCGAGGGAGTCGCCACGCGCACCGTGGTGCTGCACGAGCAGAAGCTCGTGACGGTCGTCGGCGGCTACGAGCAGGCGAAGGCGGTGCTCGCTGGCGAGATCCAGGCGCCGCCGACCGATCCGGGCGAGGCGCTGCGCCTGCGCGAGGCCGAGGAAGCGGAGCGACGACGCGTGGCGGCCTCGGACCGGCGCGAGACCAAGGAACGCTCGAAGTCGAAGGTCAAGCAGCCCGCCGCGACCGCGCCGAGCGCCTCGACGGATTCCGGGTCGCGCACCGTGAAGCGCGGTGGCGGCGACGCCAAGAAGACGCGACGCGACGGTGCCGCGAAGGTCCGGCGTCCCGCCACGATCGAAGCGGAGATCGAGCGCCTGGACGCCGAGAAGGCCGCGGTCGACGCGCTCATGCTCGATCCCGACGTGTACACCGATGGCGTGAAGTCAGCCGAGGCGCTCAAGCGTCACGCCCAGCTCGATCGTGACCTCGCGGCTCGATGGGCCGAGCTGGAGACCGCGGTCGAATTCCACGGCAGCTGAGCGCGTCGCTGAGACGATGACGAGGTCGATACCCGTCACGGTCTGCGCCGTCGGAGCGGGCCACCGGCGCGGCCGGCGCGGGCCGCCGTTCGGCCGTCGTACTGCATCGCGTGGCCCCCACCAGCGACCATTCGTGCCATGAACGTTTCCCTCGCATCCTCAGCTCGAGCCCAGTACATCATCGACGGCGGCAGTGATTTCGGCGGTGGCGGATCCGTCGCCGACACGCCCGTCCGCAACGTCGTGACCGGTCACTCCAGCTTCGGACCCAAGGTCGGCGAGCTGTCCGTGCGATTCAAGCGCAACGAGGACCTGTTCCTCGGCGCGCAGGCAGGGACCGGGTTCTCCTCGCTCGAGGACGCGCTCAGCGGCGCGGCCGGCCTCTCGCAGGACCAGGGCGGCGCGTTCGCGGTGAAGCGCCAGGGCGATTCGTTCTCGACGTTCGAGCTCGTGCAGCCGGTGTGGACCAAGCGCTTCGCACGTGAGGACGCCTTCGGGACCGATCGAACGCAGCTCGAGGTGCTCGGCTCGGGCAGCAAGCCGGAGTTCGGGTTCTTCAAGTACCGCAACGACCAGTACGGTCGTGCCGACCAGACCCGAACCGGCGGCATCAAGCTCGACGCCGGCACGGGCGTCGAGGCGATCGTCGGCAGCAGCTGGGCCCTCGTCGACGGCGTCGTGCGCGACGTGACGCCGGTGCGCCCCAAGCCCCCGATCGATCCCAAGCCGCCCGTCGACCCGCGCCCGCCGGTCGATCCGAAGCCGCCCGTCGATCCCAAGCCGCCGGTGAACCCTGGCGGACGCACGCTCGTCGAGGACCTCACCGAGGGTCTGCGCCTGGCGAGCGAAGCCGCGCGCATCATCGGCACCGTCTCCCCCACCGACAAGGGCGAGGAGACCTCCAAGGAAGTGCGCATCAAGGCCTACAAGACCAACATGGCGGCGCAGGAGCGAATCGAGCGCCAGATGAGCGGCAACCCGCAGGACGTCGTCTCCGTACTGCGCTCGGCCGACGCGTCGCTCGAGGATGCCAACTGGCAGCTCGCCAAGAAGCCGAGCCCGGATGGTCGCTTCAACGGCGTCGACGTGCCCGGCGCGGCCCGCGACACGCAGAAGGCCGTGGAGCTGCTCGACACGCTGCTCGACAAGCTCGTCGCCGGTCGCAACGGCGGCGGTGCGAGCGACGCGGTGAATCCGCCGGCCGCCTGAACCACCGAGTGACTGACATATTCCGGCGTTTCCGCGTCGGAGCTCCTCCGTGCCGCCCCTCCCTTCCCCCTGGGCCGGCACGACCTCTCCCCGCTGCGGCCGACACGACTCCCTCGTGTCGGCCGCAGCTGCTTTCGTGGTCGACTGCTTCGACTGCAACACGATCGTCGAGTGCCCCGATAGGTCGGTAACTCAGGACTGCCTCGAATCCATGCGCCGGGACGCGCATCGAGGCCTCCGGGACACCTTGGGACGGGAGCACTCGCATGACATCAGGACTTCGTTCGTATACGAACCTGCCGGTCGTCTACGCCACACGGGCAGCAGACGAGCCGGCCGCAACCGAAGCGGCGAAGGGCCCGTCGGCTGCGGAGATCGCATTCGCCGAGCAGTACCCGGCTGGTCCGGTGCAGCTCGAGCGCAAGGGCCTGCAGCTCGGCCTGCAGATCCCCGGTGGCATCGCCGCACTCGGTGGCGCCGCGCTCCTGGGCATCTCGCTGCTGAGCCGCGGCTCCGCCGGAGCCGGCGCGTCGCGCATGCTCGGTGCGCCGCTGCTCATCGGTGGCGGACTGATCGCAGCTGGTGCAGGTGCGGTCGTGGGCGCCTCGCTGCTGCCGCCGAAGTCGAAGATCGCGGTCGCGAGCGGCCTGCCGACACGAGCCATGGCTGGCGAGTTCGCCGGCAAGATGGTCGGTCGCAAGTACTCGATCGAGCAGGACATCAAGGGCAAGTGGGCGGTCTTCGACGAAGGCCCGCTGCCCAACACGCGTGGCTATGAGTACGGTCGCGGCCACTACTACGGCGGCGACAGCTATTACAACGACTACTACAACACGCACGGTCGCTACGAGCCCTACTACCCGGGCTACTACGACACGTCGCGCTACTACCCCAACTACCCGACCACGTACCCGGACCCCTGGTACCCGGTGCCGAGCGGCGGCTCCACCAGCTCCGGCGACGACTACGGCAACGGTGGCTACTACCCGCCGTCCAACGGTGGCAGCAGCGATCCGTACTACCCGCCGTCCAACAACGGCGGCACGAGCAGCGGCGACGATGGCGGCAGCTACAACCCGCCGTCCTACGATCCGCCGTCCTACGACCCGCCGAGCTACGACCCGCCGTCGTACGATCCGCCGAGCTACGACCCGCCGTCGTACGATCCCCCGTCCTACGACCCCCCGAGCTACGACCCGCCGTCGTACGACCCGCCGAGCTACGACCCGCCGAGCTACGACTCCGGCAACTCGAGCTCGAACGGCAACCCGGACTACGACGACTTCTAGGAGCGAGGGTCATCGAGCTCGCTCGAATGACCGAGCGACGACGAAGTCGCGCGAACTGCGCAGCGGTGAGCGACGACTTCTAGGAGCGAGGGTCATCGAGCTCGCTCGAATGACCGAGCGACGACGAAGTCGCGCGACCTGCGCAGCGGTGAGCAACGACTTCTGGGAGCGAGGCCCTGACACTCTCGCGGTACCTCGACGGGCCGGCGCCCCCTCCACGCGGAGGGCCAGCGCCGGCCCGTCGTCGTGTCCCTCGCGGGCCGAGTATCGATCGTCGGCATGCATCTCGCGCGCGGGCGGTGCGACGCTGCATCCATGATCGCCAACCTCGCAGCCGTCACTGCCTTGCCGAACCAGCGCGTCGGAACGATCGATCGCCCGTGGCGCCAAGACGAGCCCGTCTTCCTGAGCACCCAGCAGGCTGGTCCCGAGTCGGCCTTCGCCACGCTCGAGGACGCGATCACCGGCGCGTCGTACATGTCGCAGACCGGCAAGCACTCGCAGAACACGTTCACCGATCGCGAGGCGACCTTCGTCGTCACCAAGCAGGGTGATGCCTTCCGCGCAGCGCGCCTGCTCGTGCCGGTCTGGAAGAACCACTTCGGCACCGACCAGGCGGTCGACACCGCGCTGCTCCGCACCGCCAACCCGAGCGCTACCGGCAACGGTGTCGCGCTCGACTTCGAGATCGTGCGCAAGGGTTCCTACGGCTCGAACGAGACCAAGGACGCGCGTGGCACGCTTCGCCTCGACGCGAGCCTGGGTGCGCTCGCCGTCGTCGGAAACGGCTGGGCGTTCGTCGATGGCGAGGTCCGCGACGCCGAGGCCAAGGATCCCTTCCCGCCGCCGCCTCCGCCGCCCCCGCCCCCGCCGGCTGGTGGCGTGCTGCGCGAGGCTGTCGACCACGTCACGCAGTCGATCGAGCTCATCGAGACCGTCCCGGTCAGCGACAAGGGCGACGCGTCGACCAAGGATGCACGCATCGGCGCCTACAACGCCAACATGGCAGCGCAGAACGTCATCGAGGACGTGTTTCTGCGCGAAGACGTCGACCACAAGCTGGTCAGCACGCTGCGCGAGGCCGACGCCCATCTCGAGGACGCGAACTGGCAGCTCGCCAAGAAGCCGAGCCCGGACGGGCGCTTCACAGGCGTGGACATCCCCGGCGCGCTGCGCGATTCGCACGCAGCACTGGACCTGCTCACGGGCGTCATCGAGGCGTTGCCCGACAGCGCCTGACCGACCGGCAGGATCTCGCCGGGAGGCCAGCCGAACGGTCGTCCGAAACGTCGCGTCGTCCAGCTCCGACATGCAGGAGTAGGGACGGATCGCGCATGCCGCTGGACACGGCGTGCGCAGCACACGACGGGACGCACCATGACCATTCCAGGCCGATTGCCTGATGGACCGCTCATCTCGCTGCGACTGCAGGCGGCGCTCGCCGCCGTCGAGCCGAGCGACCCCGCCAACTTCCCGCCGAGCACCGTGCAGATCGAGCGCAGCGGGCTCAGGAACACGTTCGGCATCGGCGGGCTCGTGGTCGGTGGCGCAGGCATCATCGGTGCGGGAGCGGCGCTCGTCGGCGCGCTGCGCGGTGGCGCGTCCGCCCGT
The DNA here is from genome assembly GCA_025964555.1 of Thermoleophilia bacterium. Lineage (GTDB taxonomy): Bacteria > Actinomycetota > Thermoleophilia > Gaiellales > SKUG01 > JAGQUL01. The sequence continues at coordinate 91,300 of JAOPYQ010000026.1, forward strand.
CTCAACCTCCCGACCATGCTCGCGTTCGGTGCAGCAACGATCGTCGGTGGCACACTCGCGGGCGGCAGTCGCCTGATCGGTCCGAAGTCCGAGTACGCGCTCGCGGCCGGGATCCCCACGCTCGACCTGGCGCACCAGGTCGACGCCAGGATCTCCGGGAAGACCAAGATCGTCGAGGCGGCCGACGGCACGTTCGCGATCCTGCGCGACAACTCCCCCACCTACTCGGGCGGAGGCGGTTCGGGCTCGAGCGGAGGCTCGCGCCCCAGCGGCGGAGGCTCGCGACCAAGCAGCGGTGGCGGATCAAGCCCCAGCTACCCGAGTTCCGGCGGTGGCTCGACGAGCCGCGGCGACGACTCCGGCAGCAGCCGCAACTCGACGTCGAATGGCAATCCGTCGAGCGACGACTTCTAGGAGCGAGCGCCATCGAGCTCGCTCGAATGGCCGAGTGACGACGAAGTCGCCGTCGCGAAGCGACGAACGACTTCTAGAAGACGGAGCTCTTCACGACGAAGATCTGCATGAGCATGCCGATCGTCACCCCGATGAGCACGATGATGAACGACGCCTTGGCGATACGCGCGGGCGCGCCGTCTCCGAGCGATCCGAAGATCGTGAACAGCACGGCGACGAAACCCAGCAGCAGCGGCTTGTAGAAGATCGCGCCGAAGCCGAGCACGGCTCCGATGCCTGCGAGCATGCCGGCCCACAGCTGCCCGGCAGTCTCCTCGCCGACGACCTGGAAGCGCTCGGGCTCGGCGTACGGGTCACCGATCGGCGCGCGCTCGCGGCGGCGGAATCCCAGCCCGGCCCGCTCCTCGTACTGGAGGGCCTCGAGCGCACGGTCAGTGCGCTGGGCGGGGGACTCGGGCGAATCGGGAAATGTGGAGTCATGCGACATGCGGGCATTCTGTCGTGTCGCGCGGACAAGGGCAACGTGTTGCGTCGATTGCGCCGAACCGGTACCATTCTCCGGGCCTGCTCCGTTCGTCTAGTGGCCTAGGACGCCGCCCTCTCACGGCGGTAGCACGGGTTCAAATCCCGTACGGAGTACCTGGTAAAACGCCTGCGCATCGCTGGATTTACGGTCCACGATGCGCAGGCGTTTCGCGTTCCCCCTTGGAAGAGTTCCAGAATGGTTCCAAGCTGGAGTGGTCGTCCCACCGACGGGAGATCCCCCCATGAGCCCCATTGTCGAGCGCACGTACCCCAACGGAACCGTCACCTACGGCATCCGCTGGACGGACGAGAACGGCATCGATCGCAAGCGATCCTCGAAGAAGTGGACCAAGACCCAGGCCAAGGCCGCGCTGGCAGAGGTCGAGGACAAGCTGGACGCCGGCGTCGCAACTCGAGTCGACCTCACCGTGGGCGGTCTGTTCGAGCAGTGGCACAAGCACCATGCGATGCTCGCCTGCACGCCCGTGTGGCAGCAGGATTCGAGGACGCAGTTCAAGCTGCGGATCGAACCCATGATCGGTCACCGCACGATCGACACGGTCAGGCGCTCGCACATCACGGCGATGATGGCGCAGATGCAGGAGGTCATGCGCGCGAAGGATCCCGGCAACCCTTACGCGGGGCACGCGACCATCAACAAGACGCTGACCGTGATGAAGAGCATGTTCAAGTACGCGATCAACGAGAGCCTCATCGCCAGGAGCCCCGTGCACGGCGTCCCGGAACTCGAGGAACAGCCTGAGGAGCAGCGCACCGCCTGGCCGCTCGAGGCGATCGAGATGATCGCGCTCGCGGCCAAGCACCTGCCTGATCGACTCCCCGAGTTCCAGCGGGGCCAGCAGGCCGAGTGGATAGGCGAACGCGACTACACGATCATCATGCTCGCGGCGCTCACCGGTCTCCGTCAGTCCGAACTCCTCGGGCTGCGATGGAGCGACATCGACGACGGATGGATCCACCTCACACACAAGCTATGTCGCCGCACGCTCACCAGGCGAGTGCCGAAGTCCAACCGAGGCAAGCGTCGCGTGCCGCTGCTCGGTGACGCGCCGCGCATCCTCGCCGAGTGGCGCACGATCGGTGCGCATCCCGAGATCGTCTTCCCGAACCAGGCGAGCGACGGCTTTCAGCGGGCGGAGCACTTCTATAACAAGGTCTGGCTTAAGGCACGAGACGTCGCTGGCAGCGTCAATTTGCGCACTGGCATCTGGGACTGTGCACGGATGAAGTTCCACGAACTGCGCCACACGTTCTTCAGCCTCACCCTCTCGGCGGGTCGACATCTGTGGGAGGTCGCCAAGTGGGGCGGCGACCATCCCGACACCGTCGAGCGGTACTACGGCCACTACATTCCGGATTCGCTCGGAGACACGAGCCGTCTTGATCGCGCACTGACTATCCCGGTGACTCGGAACCCCTCATGACCTGTGAATCCCGCCGCCTCTCGTCGGTAATGACGTTGAGACCGCGAACAGCCACGTTGGCGATCAAGGCGTTCCCGAAATCCGGACCGCGAAGCTCACGCGCACCGCGTCACCCGAAGCAAGCCGCCTCGCGATCAGGAAAAAAATGGGCGGCACTACAAGCGTCGCTGGGCCGTCGAACGCCTCTTCTCATGGCTCGCCCCTTGGCGGCGGCTCGCAACCCGATACGAACGTCGAGCCGAGCACTACTGGCAATGGCTCTGCCTCGGCATCGGCCTCATCTACACCCGACGCAGGTTTTGGCCATGACCTCTAGCCGGATCACGTCGACCCAGGTCATGCAACCAAGCCGATACTAAGCGCGAAGATCAGGCAGAGCGAACCACGTGGATTGGCGAGACGATGTCCGATTCGACGCAGCAACTGGCCCCGGAAGACATCGCGCGTAGGGTCAAATGGAAAAAGATGATTCTCGCTACTCCCGAGCTCGCCTCAGCGGCCGGGGTACTGTTCCTGCTGTCCGTGGTTCTCGTCGTGCTCTTCGACGTTGGCGGTGCCGCGTGGTTCACCGGCCTGCTGGCGAGCTTGATCTCAGCGCTGCTTCTGGCCGGGATCCTGTTCAAGGCCCAAGAGCTGCTCAAGAAGGAGCTGGTCGCTTCCTACAACCGTCAGCTTGAGCTGCAGAAGCAGATTCGAGCGGAGTTAGAGGAGGAGCGACGAGAGAACGCGCGACAGCGTGAGTGGATAGAGAAGACATTCAACGCCGCCCTGCGCCCGGACGCGGCGCAGCACTCAGCTCGTCCCCGCGAGCCATCCACCGACGCCGAGTCGAGCCCCGAATCCTTCGGCGAGACAGATGACGACCCTCCCGATGCTCCGCTAGAGATCATCACTCCACTGGAAGCCTGGTGGTATCAACACCGTCGTCTGATCGGGCGGGCCCTTCGACTGACACTGTTCGTATTGTCGTTCGTCCTTGTCGTGGGCTGGGTGCTGCAGTGGAACGCCGAAGGACGCCCGCTTCCGTCGCTACCAGCGATGCCTTCGCCATCTTGGCCACAGCTTCAGAATTCACCCGATGGTGGCCATGAACGCGAAGCTCGTCCGATCGAACGTCCGCATGAACGCGAGCGCGACGGTGACGACGCCCCGAACGGCGCCAACGAACCCGACGATCAGAACGCGGCGTTCGAGGAGAACGCGCTCCCAAACCGAAATCAGAATTCAGGGCAGGTCGCTATGCCACGCGGCGCTACGGCTTCCCCCCCTGCCGGTAAGCGCTCGGCGCTCCACCACCCGTCGCCGGCACGAATTCAGGCATTTCGGCGTCTGCGAGCATTGAACCGCGTGATGCATATCGACGGCGGCTGCCACGCCATTCCCAGCATCCACACCACGGCGATCGCGCGAGAACAGTGCCGAGACCGCGGCAAGTTGATGACGGTATATGCCTTCCGAACCCCCGCCGCCGCCGCGCACTACTACGAAATGGCTCGCGTTCGGCCGAGCCTCCGGACGTGGGATTGCCATTCCATGCAGCACATCGGGGACGGTTACGGATTCACTTACGGCTGGCGCTCCTACAGCCTCGAAGGCCGACTGCTGATCACGAACGCGCGGGGATCGGCTTGGATGTGGAACTCGCTCGTACTTGAGTGCTGAGGAACGGCCGAGCCCGAACTTCACGCTCTGCGGCCGCCGGAGCTTCCTCGATCAGCCTGATGACGTGTTCCGCATCAATGGTCGGCTCACCTGCGCGTGGACCGTCGCGCCAGTGACGTTCCCTGCGCCGAACCCGACAGGTTCCTGTACCGCTAGGCCCATGCTCTGAGAGGAGTCGCCGAATCGTGCGAGCGAGGCAGCGCAAATGTCCGCGACGCTGCCTGCGTCCGAGCGTAGAGAGTCCCCGGGCTACCGAACGACGACGACATGCTCGCAGTCCAACGCACGATCGCCTGCGTCCATTCTCACGACGTCGGGAGAACCGCCGCTCGGACGGCGAGAGTCGCTGCAACGAACAATGTCGCCGCCGAAGCCGTCAATCGCATTGAGAACGTCACGTCGCACGCCGTAACTGCCTATCAGGACATCCCGACCTGGCCCGCCCACAAGCTTCACCGCTGCTGAAGGTCGGGCGCGCAAGATGTCGTTACCTGCACCGCCGTTCGCCACCATGAAGCCGCCCGCTGGGCCATCCACGACGTCATTTCCCGCGCCGGTGGAAACCACGCTATTTCCTCGCCCAAGGAGGTTGACGACGTCCCGACCACCTCCAGTGGAGACTGCGTCGTTCCCGCCGAGCGATCGAACGAGATCGCAGCCGGTCGTTCCACTAAAGCGATCCGATCCTGGGCCGAGCAACGTCAGGTTTCCATATCTACCTGCGAGGTCGGCGCCTGCCCGGGCCGATCCCCTCAGCCGAATGACCCGCGTCTCCCTCGACGCAAGCGGGACCTTTTCATTGCTCACGTGGCGACAAGGATCCACCGCCTGCTGCGAAAGCAGGATATCGCCGTTGGGGGCTTCGTCTACTCGGACGGTCCGCTCGGCGCCGAACGCGCTCGCCTCGGTCCCGACCTGCATGGGAATCGTCACTCGACCTCCGGTGCCAAATGATGAGTCGAGGGCTCCCGTCCGTGTCAGACGTGTCAGAGACACATCACCGACTCCCCAGCCACTGAGGATGGAACCATCTCGCCAGACTTTCAGGAGGCTGAGCCCGCCCGCTCCCTTGGGAAGCACGGTGTACCCGGCGCCATCCCCGAACGAGCTGTCGATCCTTCCATCCGCCGTCAATTTCCAGACCGCAATCCGGCTTTGCGACGCGTCCGTCACGTTGCGGGCACTCCCCGCGACGACGATCGATCCGTCACCCAAAGGTGCGAGCACATATGCCCAGACATCGAAGCCTGGAATGCCCAGCAAGGAAGTTTGGTAGCTCCACGCCAACCCGCCAGAGGAGTCATATCGGCGCACCTCCGAAAGCCCGGTCACCGCGACACCATCGGCTAAAACGGCCACGCCATACCGGGAGTCCCGCAGCGGCACAGACGTGGACGGAATACTGAACTCGGTACCTGGACCAAGTTGGCCGTCAGCGAGGTCCCGGTACAGGGATGGTTGCCGGTCACCCGGGCGGAGACCGGGCTCGAGCGTGCTTTGCCCCCAGTGATACAGCGAGCCGTCCGCACTGGCTTGAACGAATCCGAGTACTGACTGGTTTGGCCAACGGCGAGAGACGACTTCCCCCGATCCGTCAATCGAGACTCGGGCGAGGTCGTACCCCCAAGGCAGAAACAGCGAGTTCGCCGATGCCTCGTGCGCATAGACGCCCGAGTTGAACGGCCTTGCGTAGTCACCAGCGTAGCTCGGTCGGCTCGTTTCGCGTGGTAATGCCACATATCCGACCGCAACGACATGACCATGGTCGTCAAGGCGAGACAGCGAATACCGGTCGTCGCTCGTTGGCCGCACTGCGACGACGGCTCCATTCGGAACCACAACAACGGAACCGGGCACGGAAAGGGCTCCGCGATCACCGAAGCCGGGAAGCACCGAGCCTGAAGACGCGGCGACGGCAGACGCGGGAGAGAGCCACACGGTCGCCTGAAGCATGACCGCCAGCAATGCGAATCGGGGACAGCCCAGCATGGCCCCCATCGTAGCACCTGCTGAGCGCCGTAGGATTTTTCTGCACGGAGCGGGAATAGTTCGGCCGATGTGCAGATTGTTGTAAAGAGTCTACTTACACCTGTCGATATCGCTCGACATGCGCCCACCCTTTCGTACTAAGCATGCCCCTGAACTCGTTGTCGTCTTCGCGGTTCTGCTGGCAGCACTTCTCGGCATTGCGGCACCGGCGCACGCGGACGACATTCTGGGTCCAGTGACCACGTTCTCGTTGGGCAGCCAAGACGATTTCGCACGCTCGCAGCCGATACTCAGCGACAAGATGACTACGAAGCTCGAGGAAGCGGGGGCCGATTCCGAGCGCTTCTTTCTCCAGTGGAACGTCATTGCCGCTGGCTGCGGCGGCAAGAACATCGTGGAGCGCGCCGATCCGGAAAATGGCTGCTACAACTGGAGCGCACCTGATCGAGGGGTCCAAGCGGCGCTTGGAGGCGCGGAGCTTGGAAGGAAGGAAAAAACCCTTGTCATGTCGACCCGCGGGGTGCCGTGTTTCATCTACCGGGGTCCGGCCACAGGCGAGAACTGCGCAGCGGCCGATCCGTACTCATCCGTATGGGATCCCTATGTCGGCCCGCCGAATGACCGAACCAAGTTCAATGACGAGTTCATTGCATTCATGAAGGCGGCGATGATCCGCTACCGCGGGTCCGCACGCGGAGGCTCCCACCCATTTGTGGCGAACTGGACGATTTTCAACGAGCCCAATGGCGCGAAGTATTGGTACGAGGCGCCATTGGTTGGAGTTGCTCCAAACCAGACACGAGGCGCCAATACCACTCTCGCCAATCGCGCCTGCCACTACGGACAGCTGTACTCCGAGACAATCGGCGCACTGCAGGGGACGACGGCTCCAGATGGAAACAAGATCCTGACTGGAACCCATCGCATTGCACTGGGTCCCCTCACCCCGGGCTTGGTGCGTCCAGTTGGCCATGTGGACTATAACGCCGCGCTTAAGTATTTGAATCTTATGCTGGACCAGAAGTGCGTGACGACGTCGCGCGTTGACGCCGTGGCAATTAACGCTTATCCAGGAGACAACCACCCGTTCATCGGCGAAGACACCGTCGAGGTCTACCGATCAGGTCGTATCTCCATTGTGAACTTGGAAGAGTTTCGCCTAGGGACGGGCTTGACCAAGGCCACGGGCCACGAGCTGAAGGAGAACTGCGAGCCGAATCCGTGCCGCCTAATTGGCTCTGACGATCTCACGCTGAAGGGCATCGACAGCCTGGACGCCGACTTCGGCGTCACACGCGGCAAGCCCATCTGGATTCCCGAGGTGCGCTACCAACACGAGCCCTATAGCGCTTCTGGTGGTCTTGATCGCTACCGAAAGGCTGAGCTCGGTCAAGCTACGTGGCTCCCTGCAGCGATCCATAAGGCGGCGCTCTACAACGTGACCTTCGTGTCGTGGTATCCGTTCTTTAGCGAAGACGACGGGGCGGGATTTGATGGAGCGGGGCTAAACGACCATGTCGTGAACGAAAACGCTCCGTACCAAACTCCGGATGAGAGCCAGGCTGGCAGGCGGAAGCCGTCATTCGTTGCCTTTCAAAGCCCGGTTTCGATCCGCGCGTTGCCGACGACCCGAAAGGCCGGTGGGCGCGACGCCCGCGTTTATGAGGTGGTTTCCTATTATCACGGCTCGACGCCAACCATCAGCACCACTGCATTGCCGGTAATCTCCACGGAGTGCAGCCACGCGGGGCAGAAGAGCAGCTGGGCTCTCCACAACTGGCGAGGGATTACAAACTCCCCGGGACTTGAGTACGACATCAATCCGTCGCCCGCACGAGGGACGATGCGACGGGCGTACATCTGGGGCGACGTCCTCGTCAAGGTGCCTTGGAACCAGCGATTCAAGCCGGGCATTACCGTCGACAAAAAGTACAAGCGAGCCTACAAGCAAGTACCTATGGAGAAGCAGAGCTTCTGCATGACTCAGCGGGTTCCAAAGGGTTCTGGCGTGGCCGCAGGCGCCGTACTCCACGTCCAAGGATTCACGCGCACCCTTTCCAAGGTGAGTTGCATACCGAAGCCCGCGAAGCCCGGGGAGCCTGCGGCGCCGTACAAATGCGATGCCTGGATGCCGACCCACTACCGGACTTATTATGCCGTCGCTGGCTCCCAGTCGACGGGAGCTGTCGGAGACTATCTCGACGACCCACGTGGTCGCGTGATCACACCAGGCCCCGATCGAGTTTGGCCTCGGCCTCCACTCAATGCGTTGTTTGCCATGCCGTTTTCCATCTCGGCATCCGTGACCGACCCATCCGACGCCGACGATCAAGATGTTCTCAATCTATGGCAATCAGAGGCCCCAGTCGCCGCCGCAAGTTTCCACGGGGACGACGAGGTCTCGCTTTCAGTTGCTGAGGTCACGGGTGCGCAGTTCATTCATCCGGATGTCGTAGTTGACCCACCTGTGGAGCCTGAAGGTGAGGAACTCGGCCTGCCGGAGTCGACGCTTCCGTTCGTCTGGTACAACCCACGTCAGGCGGGCTCGTTCCGGGTCTCGTTGGATGATCCAGCAGATTCGTGGACGGAAGCTCGCTTCTCCGAACTCACAACCAGCGGATGGTCCGATGCGGGCCACAACAACGGCCCAGATGATGAGCCAGGATTCTACGCGTCGATCGATGACCAGGGTGTTGCCGAACAGACGTATTCGTTTGCAACGAATAGCGCGGCTCCGGAGCCGATCCTTGTCGATGCGCACGCAGACGGTGATTGGGACACGACCTTGTCCTTGAGCGTCGAGCCCGATGACACCGCACCGACCGGAGGGTCGATCACCGCGCCGCGTTTCGAGAACGAGCCGGTCGTAGTGTCGGTCGCCCCTGGAACCGACGCCGATTCAGGCGTCGCGTCGTGGAGGCTCGAGCGAAGCGAACTGCGCTTCGACGGCGAGGTCGACGAGGGCAACCCGTCGCGGGACCACCCGGCCCGTTGCTTGGAGCAGATCGCTGCTTGGCAACAGGTCGGACCTGAGCGCCTCACCGAATTCTCCGATACCCAGGTTGCGAATCACCGGTGCTACCAGTACCGATTGGTAGTCGTTGACAACGTCGGGAACGAAAGCGTCGTATCGGCTCCCACAACGATGGTCGACATGACAGCGCCCGATACCGGTGGCTTTACGGTTGCGACTCGTGATCGCTTCCTTGGTCAGTCGTGGGCGTTGCTTCGCTTCCAGCGCGGTTCCGATACAAATGGCGACCCTGCGGAGTTGGGTGTTGGAATCGCCCAGCGCCGAGTTTGGCGCCGGTCCACTGCGTTCAAGAGCGACCAGACGTGCGCGACGTCCGAGTGGTCGTCCTGGACCTTGATCGTGCCAAACCTGACGAATGGCGACGATTCGTCGAACGGATGGCAGTACACCAATGCCGGATTGCTGGATGCAACCTGCTACCAGTACCGACTCGAGCAAGTCGATCGCACTGGAAATTCCTCCGACCCTGCTGGCGCTGGCTCTCACAATGGCCGGGAATTCCAGCAGCCGATCATGAAGGTGGATCTACAGCTTCCGCGGTTCAGTCCGGCCCTCTACGCGGTCTCGGCGAATGACCCTCGGGTGTCTGGTAGCGGCTTTGGAGTTGTGATCGTTCGGACGAACGCTGGAGCGGTGTCACTCGACTTGGATGAGGCTACGCCGTCAACGCTCTATGCGCGGTCGGGTATTCGGTCGGTGACGACCCCGTCCCTGCCGAGTCCGTTTCTGATGAATAACGCGCCCTCGCCTGATGCAGGAGCATGGGGTCCTGGCAGAACGTCGTGGGGGGAGGGTTCTTATCGGACGCGTTACGTGATTCCGGCTGGCACTAAGACGAACAGGTATGGGAATTCCGACGTTGTCGTTACGAGCTTCGCTGAGGTGGATGATACCTCGCCGGCAGGTTTTCACTATGTCAGAAACGGGTCGCAAGTTCGAGCCGAGATTGACAATGACAAGCCTACGAACCTTTACTTGGCCGTGTCACCCGAGGTGACTCAAGGAGGCCACCAACTCACTCACACCACTCCGCAAGACGCCTGGTTGTGGGACACCTGGATTGAGCGGAGGTACTCTCCCGGGACGTCGGCCACGGCCACCGCGTCGACGGCCGCATGTTCGGGTGCCTGGTCTGAATGGACCCGCATTGGAAATGACTCATCGGTTCCGATGTACGATCCCTGGGTTCCCGGCCGCGCCGAAGGCTGCTACGACTATCGCTTCGTAGCCACGGACCGGCCAGGGAATCGCTCGGAGTACCAGATCGCGAAGCCGGTGTGGGATGACCGCACGTCGCCCACCGCGACGATAGATCCCGTACCGCAATGGGTCTCAACCGCTCGAGTCGACCTGCGAATCTCAGCGAGCGACATTGGCGCCGGCCTGTCCGTGGTACGAATCACAAAGCGCAAGGGAACGCCGTTCGGAGACGGGATCTGCATTGGCGGCACGTGGTCAATACTGACGCCCGATGCTGGACTGCATAAGCAGTTCGTCGCACCGGTCGCCATCAGTGACACGGCGCTGGTCGACAACGCCTGCTACGAGTACCGCGTAGACGCCGTCGATCGCGCTGGAAACGCGAGCGAACCGATGTCGAGTGGCGTGGTGCAGACTGGCTTCACCGCTCCCGCTGCCACGTTGACGTTGTCGGCGGGAGCCAATCCCACGCGGCAAATGATCAGTGGCCGGTCGATCGTGGTCAATCCGAGCGCGGACGCTGGATCGTTCAACGTGAACGTAGCACTACTCAGCACGCTGAACATCGCGAGCGTGACGTTCCCCTCAATACAAACGGTGGGGAACGGGTCATGGGCGCCCACGACCACGTCAACGACCAATCCGTACCGAGCCTCATATACGTGGACCGCAAACGCACCTCTGAACAAGACACAGACGGTCGCGTCGCGCACTAGATCTGGCCTCACCACCAATTCGACCTTCGATGTCACGGTCGACACCCAGGGTCCCACCGGGGGGAGTCTGTCCTACGCTGCACTGGGTGGGCCAACCCTGCGGGCGTCCGTGACGATTGGCGCGGGGCTAGATGTAGGTACAGGCACCGTGACCAGAGTGCTGAATCGAGCGACGGCGACGATCTCGAACGGAACGTGCGGAGCGTTCGGTGCGCTCGTTGAAATCGCCAGAAACCCTGCGTCCCCGTACACGGATAACAGCATCCCTGCCGGCCGATGCGTTCGCTACTCGCTCGACCTGGTCGACGGGGTGCAGAACAAGACGACGATCCAACCAACAGCTGTGCTCGCCCCGAGCGGCGTCGGGGTTGACACCACCCCGCCAACTGCGTTCACCGCCACTGCGGATCTGGTGACGCTTCCGGCAGTGACTGACGGCTCGGCTGCACCGATCTGCGCGACGATTCCTGCGATCGGGACAGATCCGCTCCGCGTCAATTGGAGCACGGCCACGGATGCCCAGAGTGGCATCGCCAGCTACGACCTCACCCTCGACAACACAACTGTGTCCTCGTCGACGGCCAGCGCGACATTCACGACGTACATGCCCGCAGGCACGGTCGTGGATGGCACTCACTCCCTGCGTGTCATTGCGCGCAATGGGGGTGGTCTCACGACGACTGCGACTCCGAATCCGATTACCGTCGTACGCGATCGGATGGCGCCCTCGGTAACGCTGATCGCGCCGACGGGCCCGATGGTGCGGACGCCCGTCGCCGTGCAATGGACAGCATCCGATGATCGCTGCTTCGCACGAGTTCAGATAGCAATCGACGGAATCGTGCAGACGACGACCACCGCAGCCAACTCGACACGTTCGCTGTCAGCAGGAGGCGGCTCGCATGTCATCTCTGTGACGGCAATCGACTCCGCAGGTAATCGCACCTCCACGCAGCGCACGGTAGAGGTGGACACGGCACCCCCCAGTATCGGACCCGCGCGCTTTACCGCAGCGTCCGGCGCGGACCTACAGCATGTGATCGGCTCTACGCTGTACTTCAACCCGAATGCGCCTGGCAGCGTCGATGTCGCGTTCGATGCCTCCGACGACACGGGTGTCAACAGCGTCACATTCCCCGACATCGATGGAGCTCCCGGCAACGGCTGGACTCCAGCTGGCTCGACGATCGCTACCGGAGGTCCGACCTATACGCAGCGTTACGCATGGACCACGAATGCGATTGCGATAGGCGGGGCGCTTTCTGCCATCGCGACCGACGCGGTTGGCCAGACAGCTACGTCGACGTTCCAGGCGCGGGCAGATGCCACGGCGCCCACCAACGGATCGATCACCTATGAGGACGGCCCCACCAACGGAACGGACCTCACGATTAGCACGACCTCCGGTACGGACGACGGCTCCGGCCTTCGAACCGGGTCAGCCCGCATCGAAACAGCGGAGGCGTCCCTGAATAACGGCACATGCGGCTCCTTCGGCGCATTTGGCTCCCCCACTCTTGTGAGTGCTTCGCCGACCTCCGTAACTCTTGGGGCTGAGGGTTGCTACCGCTATCAGCTCGCTAACGCGGATAACGTCGGAAACGAGCAGACCGTGGAATCGACTCGCCTTGTGCAGGTTGATCGCACCGCTCCGACGGGCACGCTCGCAGTCGAAGGCATGGCGTCCCCACACGTTTCAGGAACGGCCAGCGACACCGCAACCGTGGTAGCGAGCATCTCCGTCGTGTACAGCGGTCCTGCAAGCGGCACGCTTTGCGAGCCCGCCGCAACCGCGTCGTGGGTCTGCGATTGGTCAACGTCCACCCTCCCTGTCGGCACCTATGTCATAACGGCCACACTCACCGATGCCGCGGGCAACACCACCGCACTAACCACGACGCATGTGCAGACGCCAGCGACACCGGTGATCGCACCGTCCGTCACGCTCGTTCGAGCGAGTACCGGCATCGTCGCCAAATGGACGCCAACCGCCGACGCGACCTCGTATCGCTGGCTGTGTGAGAACGTGACCCGCAACACATCGCTCAGCGGTTCGACTACGTTCACCAGCCAGAGTGGCCTCGCGATCCACACGCCCGCGTGCAGCGGCAATGGATCGAATCCGGCAGGCACGACCATCCGCTTCACCGTCTGGCCAGTGAATGTCTACGGCGAGGGTCCCGCGAGCATTCCGCAGACGTTGGTCGTCGATTCGCGCCCCACTGTGAGTGGCGTCGTGGCGACGGGCTTCAACCTCGACAACTCGTCGATCGCGTGGAGGATCTCCAAGTCAGGGCCCGCGACGGTGAACGGCACTCCAAACCACGATATGTACGCCCGTGTGCAGGATCTAGACGGCGACCTCTACGCGTTGTCGTCACCGGACCCGGACCTTGGAGCGGTGCAGGATGCTGCGGCGGCGGGTGACCGCGCGCGATTCATCTTCCGCGTAGCTCCGACCAACGCCGCGCGTCCGCAGGCCGCGTCCGCGCATCTGGTGATGCAGCTCGGCCCCGATGACGGCGAGCGTCTCGTCCGTCTCGTCGAGGGCGTCCCGCCAACTGGGCTCGAGAGTGCGGCACTCAGCGGATCCGACGGTGATACGTGTGCACCGGGTCAGGCGAAGACCCTGACTGGCACGCATTGGACGCTTGATTGCTCGCGGCTCGTGTTGTCGCGGCCGTCGTCGGCACCGAGCGCGGTAGACATGCGCATCCCGCTGCGTCCCCGCGTTGGCGCACGCGGTGAGCACCTCCTGCCTGATCAGAACTACCAGGTATCGGGCTACGCTCGCGATGCGCGGCAGCCGGCAGACAACCGCTTCCTGACACACTCAAATGCCGCGAGCACCGAGTACCCAGCCGCGACGCCGAGCACGATCAGTTCGGTGATCGCCGCCGACCGGATCGATCCCTCCGGCGAAATTTCTCCAACCGTTACTGGCAACAACGGCGCCCGCAAGATCAGCGCAACGATCAACGCGACCACGACGCTGCCATCGCCGGCGACTAACCCGTCGACCTACGACGGATCGCCCGTGGCGTCGGTTGCGATCACCATCGATCGCACTAGCGCGAACCCGGTGGAACGACTGGTCACCAACGCGGCGGCGAGTTGCCCAACCGCCGTCACGGCCACATGCAGCTACGTCTCGCCGGTCCTCCTTCCCGATTCCACGTACGAGGTCACCGCGCGCATCACGGACCAAGCCGGAAACGTCGCAACCACCGCCGCTGCGGCGATCACGATTGCTGCCGAAACGTCGAGCGGTGGCGGGTTCCTCAACCCGAGCTTCGGAGATGCAGGCCTCGCGATTACCGACATCGGCGCAGGAGGAGGCGATGTCACGCATAACTTCCTTGCCAGCAATGGCAACATCATTACCGTCGGCACGCGCATCGGGTCGACTTTCAGGGAAATCGCATTGACCAGCCACACGCCGAGCGGCGTGCGCGATGCGACGTTCGGAGTCGACGGAATCTCGATCGCGGCAACCGAAGACCTCACGGGCGACGCCGGCGCCATAGACGACGCCGGACGAATCCTCGTCGCGGGGTCCGCACAATACGGCAACTGGCTCCGGCTCAAGGTAACCCGATTCAATCCAAACGGATCCGTCGACACATCGTTCGGTACGACCGGAACGATCGCGCATCTCATAGGTCCGGGAACATTCCCGCAGCCAGTCCAGGTAAAGGACATGATCATCGACGACCACGGACGCGTCGTGATCGCCGGCACGCAGTCCATCGCGCAGAACGAATTCGTGCTTGTGCGTCTCACCCCCAACGGCGAGCTCGACGCGACCTTTGGGACGAACGGCTCGCGCACATGGCGCCCCGAAGGCAACGTCGAGGGCAACGCCAACCTCACCCAACTGCTCGATGGCACCTACGCACTCGGCGGCAACATCTACTCGACCACCCGAAGCCCACAAGGCCGCTACGTCGTCGTCGCAAAATTCTCAGACACCGGAACACAGGACATGACATTCGGAACCAACGGCTACTACATAGGCCGCCCTGAAAACCAAGGAGGCGTCGCACGCCGCCTCATCCCCGAAGCGGACGGCTCGATCACTGTCGGGCTCTACCCAGACTCCGGCACGGGACTTGGAATTGCACGCCTGACACCAAGCGGACAACTCGACACCACGTTCGGCACCGGCAACGACGGAGCGACCTACCGCGCAGTCGACCTCACACTTGCCCGCGAATTCGACCTCGTTAAGACCAGCGACGAACAGTATGTCGCCGTCGGCCGATCCGGCAACGACAACAACAACCCAGACAAGATCGCCATCGCCCGATTCCACACCGACGGCCTCGTCGACACCACATTCGGCAACAACGGCGTCAACGAAACGTCAACGCCACAAGGCGCCATCCGAACGGTCAGCGCAGTGCAGCTCGTCCAGGGCGACGTCGTCGTCGCAGGCACGCTGATCCCAACTTCTGGCAACCGGAAGTTCCTGCTCGCGGGTTACCTGAACTAATGCCACTGATCGTCACGATGGTCCCGGTGACCACGCGATCGGCACTTGCCGGTGCCCACCTCGATTCGTTGCGACGGATTGCCGAGGCGATCGATCGCGGGGTCGCCGACGGCATCGATCCACCCGACGAGCCGTTCGACGTGTACGAGCTGTCGGACGACGATGCCCCCCCCCCCCCCCCCCCTACGATCCGGCTGACGTCTCGGATCCCACACCGGACGACTGGAGTCGGAACGGGCTTTACACAGAAGCATCGATTTGTTCTCTTGTCATCTCTCCTCACCGAGCCGAGCGACACCAGCGGGCTTGCTCCTTGAGGCCGGAGGGCAACTCGAACTGATGGACGCTGACGACTTGGACGAACTGAAGGAGCAACTGGCGAGCCTGTTCGAGATCGATGAGACGCCGGAGTCCTTTGCCCACGGTGGCGAGCTATTGAAAACGTATGGCGAGGCGATGCTGCATGCCCAATTGGTCGAGCGCTCGCTGACGTCGTTGTTGGTGATTCGCCGCTTCGCAGAGACCGGCGACATCGACACGATTGATGCGACTTTGTCCGAGATCCGCCGGGACTCGATGGGAGCCGTGCTGCAACTTCTCGAGCGCGAATTCAAGATAAGGAAAGGCACGAGCAAGCGCTACAACAATGCCACGGGACGACGCAACCGACTCGCACACGACTTTTTCGTCAGCAACTTCCGCGAGATGTTCTCGGATCACGGTCGTGACGCGCTCATCGAGCAGCTCAGACGGGATACCGAGTACTTCAAGGGCGTCGCCAGCTACTTCGACTCACTCGTGGGACCAATGCTTCTCAAAACGGATCCGACATTCCTCGAGAAGGTCGTGCGTATGTACGCAAGTGGCGAGATCGACATCGACGGAAACGACACACCGAACGAGGATGACGATCACGCTTGACCTGATCGAGCGGACTCATTCGACAACGACGGCTCCGGCCAGTGTTCGTCGTCGCGCGATCAGCTGGCGCTGTGGCCTCCAGATCAATACGAACACGCTGTAGGAGTTGCTGAACAGGTGCACGTTGAGGGCGACTTGCTCGCCTCGGAGATTCGGGTAGCCGAACGGCACCTGCATGCCCCCCTGCGCGGCGCATGCTGCGGCAACATGTGACACGAACGAGTACGGCGGAGCTTCAAGGACGTCCGGCCATTCGGTTGGCGATCCGATCTTCCTGGTCCAGCGCGCCGAGGCGACCGCCTCACGCCGCTTGAACCCGGTGATACCTGCCCCAACGACCGGCGACACATCAAGCACGAGGCCACAGAGCGACCTCCGGTGGGACTCGACGTATCGACGAAACGTTGCGTGAATCGATGCGCCGAAAGTCTCAGCGAGTTCGAGTATCGGCGCGAACCCGACCTCGTAGTCGGCAGCAATGCTTCGAAACAACTCACGCTGGAACAGCAACTCGGCTGCGCCTTGATTGGCCTCTCGCTCGAAGGTCTGCTGAGTTTGCCACGACAACGTCGCGGGGGTGTCGATCTCGATGAGCGCTTGCTGCCATGGGTAGATGTCGTGCGACACCTCATGGAGCTTGTTGAATCGACGCTTGCCTTCCACGTGAATATCAGGGTTGACGTAGATCTCGCGTGATCGGCGATCGAGGGCCGCCTGCACCTTGTGTCGCATGCCGCGAAGCTTCTGCTGCAGGTGCGCGGGCGCGGACTCGATCAGGTCGAAGATGGACTCGCTGGGCTGATGAAGCCCAGCGGCCTCGATGATGTCGTCCACGGGCGTTGGAAGGCGACCGGCCGCGCCGGCCTCGTCGAGTAGGCGCCGAGTCAGTCGTTTGATCTCGTCCGCGGAGTCCAGATCCTCCAACACCTCGTCGCTACCGTGCCTTTCGCTGGCGTATGAACGCGAGGTACTCCGCGAGCGCTTGGACCTCGTCGCCGCTCAGACCTTCAGGCGCGTTGAGCGCCTGTGCGAGTACGTTGACTTCGGATTCCTCGTCGGTCCTGCTCGCCGTGTCTGGAACGACATATCCGGCAAGCTGCATGAGGTCACCGTAGTCGACGCCCAGGGTTGTCGAGAGTTTGTACAGCCGATGCGGCGACGGGGATTCGACGTCGCCCCGCTCCAGCTTCTGCAGATATGTCGCGGACATTTCCGACGGTTTGGCCACGCTCGCCAAGGACAATCCCTTGAGCTCGCGGACCTCGCGAAGGCGCTCCCCAAGACGCGACGACGACATCTGCCCTCCATTCGTTTATCAACTCAGGTTTACGCCGAACACTCTAGCGGATATAGTGAGTGTACGCCATCAACTTCAGTTGATGGATAAGCGACCAGCATCTACCCAGCAAGGAGAACACCCAATCATGGCACCAAGCGAACCCAGCAGCGATCCCGCCACCAAGGCCCGGACCGCCGCCAACCAAACGATCAACGTCACCGTGACCTTTCCGCTCAGCGGCAAGGGCGCATTCCACGACGACGCTACCCCCGATTCGTCGGTCGAGGACATCCGCAACGCCGCGATGGCCTATTTCGGCGTCTCGGACGACGCGAGCAACGTGTACGTTCTCAGCCACAAGCGCACTGCACTGACGGGCAGCGAGTCCATCAGCGACATCGCCGATCGCGCCCAAGCGATCAAGCTGACCCTCGCCAAGCAGCTCGTGGCCGGCGGCCGGTGAGCTCGCTCGAGACAGCGCTCGCACTCGAAGCGGACGAGGAGGCCGTCACCGCGTTCCTGACCGAATGCGGCGGCCGCCTCGTCCGCGACGAGGGCGACCCGGCGACCTACTGGGCCGAGATGCACCCTGCGAGCGCACCGCACGAGACCTACTTCGCGCGAGTCGCTTGGGCCGCGTATCCAGACCGACCGCCGTCAGTGCGGTTCTGCGAGGCGATCGGCGGCCGGTTCGACGTTCGAAATGCGTGGCCATCATGCCCTGGCGTTCGACCCGACGCCCCCCAGCACGACATCTGCGCATCGTTCACCGCCGAAGGCTTCCAGGCCCACCAGGAATGGACCTCCGGGCCACAGGCGTGGGTGAGCGAGGGCAACCCGTTCGCCCATGTCATCCAGTCGCTTCAGCACATGCTCGATCACCAATACGGAGGACGGCATCAATGACACGCTCATCCCACACGCTCCCACGTGACATGGGCACCGCGATCGCCCTTCACGCCCGCTCTGCCGGCGCGCGACCGACCGAAACCGGGGGCTTCATCCTTGCCCACCCAGGCCAGGCACCGCACGTACTTGCAGTCGCAGGCGAGCGCGGCGTCGAGCGCCAGCGCGACCTGTTCTGCGTGAGCACGTCCGCGATCACGGAGCTGTTCGAATGGGCCGGAGACGAGAACCTGACGGTCGTGTCGCAATGGCACACACATCGCATGCACGCATTCCTTTCCGACACCGACCTGAGGTTCGCGTACAACGTCGAAGGCCTACGCAACATGATCGTGCCGGACTACGCCCGCGCGTCACCGGACCCAGCCGCGTGGGGCTGGTGGGTGTACTCCGACGGAGCATGGGTTCCGGAGGTTCCGCCGCAAGTAGGCAACCACCACTTCACGACCATCGCGTTCGACGAGGACGGAATCCATGGAAGCTGAACATTCCCGCATGCTGCTCCTTGCCCAACGAGTGACCGGGCACGAACAAGTCGACCTGCTCGAGCGGCAGGACACCGCGATCACGCACGTCAGCATGGAGATCTGTGTGCCCGGCACGTTCGAGACAGCGCTGCTGCTGCTCACGACGCTCCGACGTGGACCAGGGGTCCTGGTGTTCGACCCGGCCGAGCTGTCGGACGCGCAAATCGAAGAACTGACCGAAGCCACGTTGGCGATCGACTCAACCCGACCCTTGCAGCAGGCGGCGGTCGGCAGCATCGAAGCGGACGTACACATCCTTCTCGGCACGACTGCGCGCGCCAGCGCGATTCGCGTGATCCCGGACGGCTACGGCATGCAGCTCGCAACCGATGATTCGGTCGACGTGCAGCAGGCGCGCGCTCCCAACGCCCTGGGATACATGTGCGCCGCGTCGTTCGCGGCTTGCGAACGCTTCAAGCGGATCGTCGTCGACAATCCGGCGCGCAAGAGCGAGCACCTCCACCTGTCCTTCTGCCCGGTAAGCCTGGGCTCGGACGTCTCCGCGGCACCCGCACTCGACATGATCGGCCCGATCGATAGCGCACTCGTCGGCGTGGGCGCCATCGGCACTGCAACGGTGAAGATACTCGGCGGTCTCGCGCTTGGAGGGCGGATCGTCGCGTGCGACCCGGAGCGATACGCGCCGGAGAACAAGGGAACGTACTCGGTCGGTGGCGAGCAGGAGGTCCGCGACGCCCCCTACAAGGTACATGTGGCGAAGGAACTCCTCGAAGCTGCGGGCTACACCGTGATCGCCGAGGCGATCACCTCAATGGCGCTCATCGACAAGATCGATCGAAGCGAGATCACCCCGCCCCGGATCGCGCTGAGCGGACTGGACACGATTCGCTCACGACGCGAAACGCAGCGCCTGTGGTGCGACGACCTCATCGACGGGGGCACCGGCGACACCGCGGCAGGGCTTCACCACGGCCGGCCCGGCGGACCATGCCTGTCGTGCTTCTTCCCCGACTTGGCACGCGGACCGGACCCCTACGAGATCCTCGCGGCGGCCACCGGTCTTCCCATCGCCCGCCTTCGTGACGCCGAGAGCGCATTGACCGACGACGACCTCGCCGGACTGAGCGACGAGCAACTCGCCACGCTCGAACCGCTCGTCGGTACCAAGATGTGCGGCCTGACCAGCGCAGCAGGTCTGTCCGAGCTGGCGACCGACGACTACTTGCCGGCCGTCCCGTTCGTGAGCCAGATGGCAGCCTGCCTCGTCGTGGGCCGATTCATCAGCCTGGCGGGCCGCGCGACGTCGGCGGTGAACTTCTTCCAGCTCGACATGCTCCACGGTCCGCAATACGGCGGCGAAGTACGGGACCCCCGCGGCGACTGCTACTGCCAACAACGAAGCTCGATCGTGAACACCGTCCGGTCTCGCCGATGGCCCATCGACGAAATCGGGCACGCGATCCAGCTTCCGGCCAGTTCGTAATGGTCAGATACCGACGAACAATCGTGTCGTTCGCGAGGCCCTCGTGAGGTCCAGATCACGGCCCGGACGCAGACGCAACAACGCTGACCTACTTCCACTACGGTGTGAGGAAGTCCAAAGGCTCCACCGGCGCGATATTGGACTGCAAAGGCGGCACGCTGAAGACGAGCGCTCGCCGCCGACCGAAAAATCCGAGCAGGTCCCACGTCTCGCTTCCGGCAGGCATTAACCAGTGCGAATAGATGCCTAGGGAACCTGAATCTTCGACAGGATCGGTCATCCGCTAGTCCTCCCGAATACGCGATCGATCTCTTCGTCGCCGAGTTCTAGAACAATCGGAACGCGGCGTCGGCCTTCGCAGTAGCGCCCGAACTCTCGAGTTCCTCATCGGTCGCGACGACGTACAGTCTGACGCAGTTCCACGCATGGTCTGCAAGGACGCTGAACAATGATCGCGGGTCCTGCATGATCGGTATCGACGAACCATCGCGACGCTCGACCCGGATCGACAGGTCGATATCGCCTGACTGGAACTCCTGATGCTGCGGATCCAGATCGGTAATCGATACCTTCGACCCCACACTCGTCAGCACCACAGACCGCTTCCAAACGAACCAACGATCACGTGGAATCGTGGTCTGGCTCGCCAGCTCATCGACCATGCCCTCGACTTCGCGAACTCGTCGACTGAATTCTTGCTTCGTCGAACGTGACTCGAGCCGCTCCGATGACCAAATCATCCTCGGAGGACGACGAAGCAGGATCCCCTGAAGCTTCAGGGCCAGCGTCGAGGTCGGGGCGACCTGCTTGTGAAGTTCAGAGAACAACGACAACACGTGGTTGTCGTCGAACATCTGCCACGTCCCTTCAGCGACGTGTTGCTCGATCGACGGACGATCCAACGCAAGCATGTCGTGTTCGAAGAGCCCGCGAACCGCATCAACGAGGATGTGCTCGAGCCCCGCAACGGTCTTGTGGAACGAGACCTGGAGGTACGCGAAATACCGTGAGAGCAGGAAATGGTCTGCCGCCTTGAGAGCCTTCGATGACAACTTCACCTTCCCCACGCTGTCGCGGGACATTTGCGAAAGCAGATACTGCAGGTCGACCGCACCGTACGGAAGGCCCGTTGCGTGCGCCGTACGCATCAAGTAGTCGATCCGGTCGGCGTCGAGGTCTGACGACACGAGGTTGGCGAGCTGGTTCGTAGTGGTGTGTCGAAAGATCGACACGACTTCGGATGGATCGAGGCCGAGCTTGGTGAGCGCGGCCGTGATCACCTGGTCGTTGCACACGAGGAACTCACCAAGCGCCTCGTGGTCGGCGAAGTAAGACGGAACGACCGCAATAGGCTCATCGGCGGCAACCGCCTTGCGCTCGGCGCCATCACTGGCGGCACCTCCCGGCTCTTCAGAAGCAACGTCAGGCGCCTCGGTGACCGTGGCAGTCTCGTCACTGTCATCGCCCGCAGCCGGCGTATCTGCGGGGTCGGTCGAACCGTCTTCGGTCGGCTCAATCGCCGCTTCAACGAGGAAAGTGTCTGCCTGCGCGTCCTTCGCTATTCGTTCCAGCGCATGGGAGAAGGGATAGTGCCCGACGTCGTGCACGATCGTCGCCGCGCGATAGAGCTGACGTTGTTCAACCGCTTCAGTGTCACCTCGTGCGCCGAGCTGCATGAAGAGCTTTCCAACGACGTGCGCCGCTCCGAGCGAGTGCGAAAATCGGGAAAAGTCGGCGCTCGGATACACGAAGTGTGCAAGCCCAAGCTGCTTGACGCTGCGCAGTCGCTGCATAGACGGTGCGTTCACGAGCGCCAACTCGTCATCGGAGAATGGCATCGCGTCGTGAACGGGACAAGAGATGGTGCGCATTGTGCGCTCTAGACCGCGATCAGGTCGTTCTCAACGAGCGCTTGCCGAGCCGCCCCTGCAATCGAGGTCCACTCTGGGCGAGCAGTTGTGATCACCTGCATTGCTTCGGGCTCGGACTTGCCGACTTGGTTCTGCAAGAAATGCATCGCAGCCAGTGCCGACACCCAGCCAGAACCCTGAGCCTCGGTTCGGGAAGAAACCAGACCTCGAACGCGGTCGATGCATCGCAACGCAGGTGCGCTCAGGCGCTTGTCCGGCGCCACCGCAGCGGCGTCCTGATCTGCCAGCCGTACGCACGAGCGCGCAAGGGCCGGAGAAAACGGACCCATCTCGTACCAGCCGTAGGAGTAGCCAAGGTCAACGCCGCACTGCTGCACAAGGTACACGAGCGACTGGACGTCCGCTTTCCCGGTCTCGACAGCCTCGGTGGCCTCCTCGAGGCTACGAACGACGAGCTTCAACGCGACGAGTGAGGATTCCATGATTCAGCGACTCCAGACAGTTGACCTCGAATGGTGCCAATCGTGTCGGACACACCTTACCGTCGACAGGAATTGGACAACACGACAGAACGGTCAAATCTGGCCTTTCACGGGTGCAGAGCGGCCCCACCGTAGCGGTGCAACTCACGCCTCCGGCACAGTGCCTTGTGGACGCGGTTGACGCGTGTGGAACATGCAACATTCGCGGCGACATCGTGCCCAAGGCTGCCTGACGAGTGTCGCGACCAGGTAAAAAGTGATCCGCGCGGGGCGTTCACGCGAGAGGCTAAATTCGCATCATCATGCTCGTCGCGGGAACGTCGAGCACCTTGAGCGTCATGCGTCAAGCGGTGGTGCGTTCAACCTCCTTGAGGAGTGTGGAGGCGCGCTTGCGGAGCTGGATTGCCATGCGGTTGTACTGCCCGGCGTAGTGCTCGAATTCGCGAGCTGCGGCGAGGCAAATGTCCGGCGTCGCCTCTTCCGCAATTGCGACGAACTTCTCGACGGCGACATCGAGGCCCGGCGCGAGACGACCGGCTGAGTCAGATTCGGTGGCCATGCACGGCCCTCCACTGCAGTGATGATGCGGTTCGATGACCGCCGAAAGCCGATGCGGGAATTGACACCCGCGCCGGCCCCTGATTGTAGGGAGGCACCCGGACAGCGTTCCGGCGCCCGCTTCCGCTCGACCCGTACCGGCGTGACGCCGCGTGCATCGGAACACAGTACATCCACACGAGCGACGCGTCCATTCACGCCAACTAGGCAACCGCTCCAGGGCAATCGCGACCCTACCCCTAGTGCATGCGCATGGGTGGTTATATGGAGTTGGTGTGTACGCTTGGGGATTATTTCGCAGTGTGCGTTGATCCGTCAGGCGGCCTTTTCGGTGTCGGTCTTTGCGGCTCGTAATGAAGGGGTCACGAACTCGACTCGCGAGCGACGGCAACGCGGTCGCCTCTCTCACTGAGAGCTCGATCGACAGGAACGTGTGGGCCGCTCAAGCGAGCGGCCTGACCGGACGATACTTGCGAGAAAGCGACAAGGTTTTGCGAGGCTAGTTGGACCCCGAACACACCATCCTGTACCGATCCGTGCTCGACCCAGAACTCGAAAGCATCCGAAGAGCCGACGCATACACATCCGGACCACATCAGATGGGTAAGCAGTTCTATGCGTCGGACGCGGACGCATCACGCTTCGCTCGGTCCATGCACAGGGTCTTGGCGTCGGAGGGCCCTTACACATTGACATCTATCCGAGTGCTGAACTCCGACCTCCCGGAGCCAATCCCGCTCGTGGGAAGGGAAGCAGGCACGATGTACGCTTTCGACGAAGGGCAGTTTCCACCCGGAACCCCCACCTGCGAGCCAACGATGAAGGTACCGCCGTCGCCATGAGCCATAAGTCCTTCGAAGTAGATTACCAGCCGATTGCTCATGACCTCGCGGGGCCGATCCAACCTCGCATCCACCTGGTCGACCAAGCGGGCGTCGATCAGGGCGCATTCATCGGTTGCGTCCTGGAACCGCTCGCCGCGCGGATCCAGCGCGGAGAGCGAGGTGCAGCTCGCTTGACAATCTTGGACGGACCCGAACCAGAGGACGGGTTCGACAAGTATGAGTTCGTGGCTTACTCGGGCGCCCAGACGATCTTGGGGCGGGGACTGTTCTCGCGCAGCCGGCACGCGCTCGTGGATTCAGACGTTTCCAGCCAGTGGCAATCGGCACTCGCTCTCATGCAAGCAATTGTGTCCGACTTGATCGGTAGCGATTTGCAGAATTCCAGATTGCTTCTTCGTTTGGCCAGCTCGATGGATTCGTTGCTTTTCAGCGTCTCGCGGGAACTGGAATTGTCTCGCAGCGAGACGAGCGCGCTTTTGTCACTATGGAACGACGGAAGCCAATCCATGGCCGAGTTAGCTTCGCGTGTATCCCTATCTCGAGCAGCCGTGACGACGTTGGTAGATCGAATGGAATCGGCTGGTTTTATTCAACGGGTGCAGGACCCCGTGGATCATCGCCGAACGCTGCTCGAGATTTCCGAGCAGCTTGACCAGATTCTAATTCGCGCCGCCGTTGACTCCAAGAACGACCGCGAAGCCTCCTCGGCTGGCGACCGACGTCTCTGATGTTGGTAGTTGTCAGTTGGCCCCAATCCCGATGAAAGTGCAGGGACCGGCACCTCGGCACCTCGGCACCTCGACTACCGGTGTGAAAGGCCGATTAAGCACGACGCTGCGACGCCAGATTCACGGCCCGATGCGGGATTCCAACCTGTCAGTCCGTTGCTCTCGTGGCTGACATGGCCGTCGTCTGGAACATATCTTGGAACATTGTGCCCGGTGTCACCTTCGGACGCAAGCGACCGAATCGCCCGTCGGGCGCTGGCTCTATCGAGCGTGAGATCCATCGTGTACGCCCACAGACGAACTTACCTGCACGCGGCTATTCGCATCGGGCGATCGTGATCGTTGGTCCGTACCCTTCCCCAGCGATCACTTTCAGGCTCCGGTCGGGGAACTGACTCGCTACTGCGGCACCCCAACCGACACCCAACACTTTTGCGAAGTGCTCCATCGACTCATCGGGCCATTCCATGCCATCGGCGAACTTGAATGCGTCCCATACGTGAAGGTGGTTCGCCAGCGCTTCTTTCTGTCGCGCGCTTTTGTCGGATGCGACGATCGATGCGAGTCCACCGTTGAGGAGCGCAGCTCGACGGAGCACTAGCCCCTCGTGCTCGACAAGCTGGGGGATGAGCAGGTCGCCAACTGCTACCGCCGCAGAGAATGGGACCATGTTGGAGACGTAAGTCAACCAATTGGCAGGCGGCAGGAGTGATTGGCACCATCTTGCGATGTCAGGCAGCTCTTCGAGGTCAAAGGCCATTGAAGTAATCAATCTCTTCCTGCGTCAACGCTCGGTAGTCGCCAGAACCAACGAACTCTTCGCCTGTATCGGGATTCGTGTGTCGGTCGTAGTACTGGATGTGAGGTCCTTCGACTTCACCATGAGATCCGTGCATATCCACTCGAAGTACCGGCTTGCCATCCTCGCCATATTCGATGTATCGGGTCAATTTCCCGTCGACCCGCTTGATTGCCTGCGAGTTGGGCGTCCCCGTCTCGGGGAACTTGCATGGTCCGGAGTTGTGCACCAGCACGGCTGCGTCACCGATCTTGATGTGGAAGGTGTGCACGCGATCGACGGTGAGGTCGTACACCAGGCCACCGGGCGTGGGTTCGGAGTTCGTCACGCTGACGGCGTGCAGATCCCCGTCGATACCTCGCACGCGGGCAGACGAGCCAAGGGTTCCGACTCGTTGCCACCGCTTAATCGAGTCGTTCCAGAACGGATGTCGACCAGTTGAGACGATCGATCCACCGGCGGCTTCTACTCGCACGAACTTGCCGTGGTCGATATGGGGGATCGTATCGAGCACCTTCTGAACGGTCGACGTGCCCGACAGCGGATCCGTGGCCCACACCAAGTCGCCGATGCGAACATCGCTTATGGGCTTCCAGGCTCCGTTGCCCATCAACACCAGAGTGTCGCCGGCGAAGCTGAACTTGCACGAACCGGTGACCTTAGGGGCGTCGAGGTCGTCGAGTGCCTTCAGACCCTTCGCCCCCTTCGCGGCGGCGCCGAGACCTACTGAGCCGGCGCTCAGAACGAACGAGCCAACGCACCCCTTGCCGGCTTCGTAGCCACTGGTTGCCACCGCCTTCTTGCAATCAGCGACTGCCTGTTGCGTTGCGCTCCATGCGGTATTTCCGAAGCATTGGGTCATGCCCATGGCGTCGTGATGGCGGGTCGTCGATGCGCACGAGTTGTAGAGAGCTGCAGCCCCCGATCCCATCGCTTCGCCGGCCCCGACCACGCACGAGAGACCAGGTACCTGCGCGGTGGCGCTGGACATTCCGGCCTGGCACAGCTTCATCACGCCGCTCGCGGTGTTGTAGGCGTTGACTCCGATGCCGACCGCAACGCCGACAGTGTTCTCAGTAGCGATACCGGCTGTCTCGAGCGGGTTCTTCGCCATGTACACCACTGTTGAGTCGCACAGCCAGTTGAAGTGGTCCGCGCATGTGCCCATGGGATCGCTATACCGGGTCGGAGCACCCTCCGCGTAGTTGTAGGTGCCGTTGTATGGAGACGATGAGGAGCGCTCCACCGGGTCAACGGAGGTGAACACACCACCGCTGGGGTCGTACTCCCTCGCGCGTAGGTGATAGTTGTCCGTCGATGGAGTCAAGCGCTCGCCGGCGAAGCGATACGGCTGATCGAACGCTCCCGTGCTTCCTCGATCATTGCCGAACGCTCCGTAGGAGTACGTCGCTGCGATCGTGGCGTCCTCATCGGTGATGAGTTCGGTGTTGCCCACCAAGGGAGAGTGGGTGACGTCGTACCAGGCGCCGGTGTCCTGCATCATCGTGATGCCTTCGGGCCCGAATACGTTCTGGCGCTCGACCGTGCCGAGAGATCCGTCGAGTTCCGCTGCGACCTGGGGTACACCGAAGGCGTCGTTCCAGACTAGGCGAGTCGTGCTACTCGACAGGGTCTGTGTGAGACGTCGATCGTCGCCGGACAGACCGAACGTGGTATCCGGGGTTGGATCACCTGAGTCTGCGATCCCTGAGAGCGCACCAGACTGGGTGTACCAGTAGGCGTGCGTGTCGTCGTCGGTGACTTGTCCCCGCACGTCGTGTTCGCGAACGACCGACGGGTCAGACGCATGCTTTGTTCGCGTGAGACGGTCGTCCAGGTCGTAGCCGAAGCGATCAACGACCGACGATTGGTTGGTCGTCGAGGTGCGATTTCCGTTCGGATCGTAGGCGTGCTGGCTCCACTCGCCGCCAGAGCCATCGCACGGGGTAGCGAAGCACTCGAGGTTCACTCGTCCGTTGGCGTCGTATTCGAAGCGCTCGAACTCCCCGGCTCCACGATCGAGCTCGGTGATGCGGCCGACCAGGTCCCGAGTTGCGGTCAGGTCGAGCAGTTGGGTGGCGCCCGTTGAGACTTCGAGCTCGGTGATTCGTCCCATGGGGTCGTACTGTCGCGTCTCGATCGATGGGTCGACCAGCGCGCCGCCATCGGGGTGGGTCAGCGTCGTCATGTTGCCGGCGAGATCGCGGCCGTAGGAGGTAGTGCGTGAGTCAGACGCGATTGAGGCCACGAGGCCGTCGTCGTCGTAGTCGTAGTCGACTGGATCGGCGCCGCTGATCCCTTGCGTATCCAGCAAGTTGTTTCCGAGCCAGCTGTAGGAGATCGTGGAATGCCCAGATCGTGCCGTTTCGGTCAAGCGTCCGAATCCGTCGTACGATCGGACCTCGCTTCCAAGTCCGTCGGTCATCGTGGCTGTCGAGTTCTCGTCGTCGTAGGACCAGGCGACGTCGTCGGATGAGACATCTGAGTAGTCGATCGCGGTGGGTCGACCGAGCGCGTCGTACTCGTGTTCGATCGTTCCGTCTCCGACGATGCAGATCGTCGACGTGCCGTCCGGAAGGGTCACGCGTGCGAGCAATCCACCGGGAAGGTAGTCGTATTGCCAGATTCGCCCTGACGGGACCTTCTTGGAGCGAACTCGGCCGTGGTCGTCGAAGGTGTAAATCGTCTCGCGTCCCATCGGCGAGCGCGTAACCGTCTCGTTGTCATCGTCGCGATACTCGATGTACGAACGAGTGCCGTTCGGTGCGGAGACGCCAGTTGGACGACCAACCCAATCGTAGTGATAGGACGTGGTTTCGCCCTCTCCGTTCGTGGCTGCTGCCAGCTGGCCGGCGAGCGTGTACTGGTAAGTCGATTCAGCACCCCCGGGCTCCACTACCGAGGTCACGTCTCCGCTTGCTGCGTTTCGCTCGATCTCGATGCGATGGTCCGCATATGTGGTGCCATCAGGGTCGAACGGGTCGGCGACGGATGACCCTGGCGCGAGTGGATCCTCGAAGCCTCGAGGCCCGATTGCCGCTACGACGTTTCCGGCGTCGTCGTATTCCCAGCCACTGATGCGACCGTCTGGCGAAATTTCGCGTAGGCGGTTGCCGGCGGCGTCGCTGGAGTATGTCCACGTCTTGCCGCGTTCGTCGGTTCGAGAGACGATGTCGCCGAATTCGTTCGTGCTGATCTCGGTTTCGAGACCACCGGTCGTCGCGGAGCCCTCGCGCCGAGTGGTGACGACCTCGCGGGATTGGTCGTCGAACACATTCGTGACGCTGTCGAGCACTATGGTCGACGGCGAGTCGATTCGACGCTGCGTTACTCGTCGACCCAGCAGGTCGTACTCATAGGCTAGTCGGGTTCCTTCGGGACCGTCGACCTGGATGGCGTCACCCGCGGAGCTATAGGTCGTATTCCAGTCGAAGTCCGCGGGCGTCGCTCCGCTGGCGGTGCCGCGCGGTGGCACGATGCGGTCGGGGCGACCTGCGGCGTCATGCTCATACTCGGTTCGTTCGCCGCCGTCGACGATCGCGACCAGCAATCCTCGCTCGTCGTACTCATACGACCTGTCGAGTCCCGGACCTGACTCACGCGCGAGCTCCTCGAACTCGTTGTACTCGCTAGACCAGTGTCGATCCTCGGCGTCGACGACGTCGGTGATGTTGCCCGAGAGATCTCGGTCGTAGGTAGTCGTGGCGCCATTGGGATCGATGACTTGAAGCAGGCGGTGATCGCCGGCATCGCCATCGTCGTATATGAACCAGGTCGAGGCCCCGAGTCCGGTAACGAAGCCAGCCGTCTCACGGATCGTTCGGATTGGCCGACCGCGCCCGTCGTACTTGGTACGCGTCGCGCCCAGCCCCGCAGGTGATACGCGAACTTGATGGCCGCGAACGTCCCATGCGTAGGTGCTTGTCTTGCCTCGGGCGTCGGTTTGTGAGACGAGCTGGCCATGCGCATCATGCTCGAGAGTGACGCAGCGATCGATGCCGGTCTCGCAGGGCGTTGAGGTTCCAGACGATCCTACGAGTTCGAGTTGCTGGAGGTTGCCAAGTTGGTCGTAGGTGAAGACGCGCTGGTCGGCGGGAACGACCGCGCCGGCGTACTGTCGCTCTGACGTGAGCACGTTGCTGGTGTCATCGTCGTAGGTGACCGTGTCCGTGAAGGGCTCATCGAGCTCGTCGGGGCCCGGAGCAGGTGCCGCCCCGGCGCAGTTCCATGTACCGCTCGCTCGGGTGTACGCGGTTGACGTGACGCGGCCACGTTCGTCGTGCGTGCGGGAGAGCAGCAATCCGTTCGGCTTGATCTCTGTAACGAGGTTTCCGGCCTGGTCGTATTCGAAGGACGTGCAGTTACCGGTCGGATCCGTGGATGAAGTCGCTGCACCATTCACGTCGTAGGTGTGAATCCATTCGCCACCAGCTGGATCTGTCACGGTCGTGACGGGTGCCTGCGCATCTGACCGATCGAACTCGAATTCAGTAGCTGGCGTGGAGGTCACGCTTTCGCCGAGGCTCGCGCAGCCGCCGCGGGCCCCGTCCCACTGCTTCGAGACTTCGCCGTTGGGCGCGTATTCGTTTTCGAACACGACATGATCATTGGGATTCTTCTCGCACGCGAGCCGACCCGCTGTGTCGTAGGCGTACTGCCACGTACCTGAATACTCGTCAGTGACGCTCGTCAGCGACCGTCCGCCAGCTTCGTCGTACTCGTACGACACGGTGCGACCGTCGCTCGACGTCAATGATTGAACGCGGGCCGCGTCGATGTCGACGGCGACTGATACGCCGGCGGTGTCCGTGATGGTGAAGTCCTCTTCGGGATCGACTTCTCGTTCGATGCTGAAGCCGTTCCCGTGCCGATCATGACGCGAAGCCAGGCGACCAAGCCCGTCGAAACCGTAGGTGCGTCCGTCGCGGACACGGAGTACAAATCCGACTTCAGCGTTGCCGTCGAGCCTCGTCCAATCGGAACCAAGTTGCTTCCACCCATGGTCGTCGGTTCGACCAAACTCGACACGCTGACCGCTCTCGGAGCGGAACGTCGCGCGATCGCCGGCGACCTCGAGCGACGTGTCAAGCACGCTCGACCACCCGTCGCCGAACACTCCCGGCATGATGTCGAGCGAATTGTAGGTACGAGCGATCTCCGGATTCTCGCCGGGCAGGTGCAGATCGAGGTCAGCGCGTGTGTGATGGAAGTTGCCGATGAAGGTATTGACTGGATCCGTAGCGTCGAGATCCGGCTGCGGCTGAAGGTCCTCGTCAGTCCCAAGGCGAGCGTCGTCAACCACTCCTAGCCCGATGGCCTCAGAATACGCAGGGTGGGTGACGATTCCATCAACCGGATTCCCGAAGCCTTCACCGCAGTACTGCCAGTCATCGGTTGTTACAGCAGCGTCGTGCGCTCCGGTGAAGTCAGTGACCACGGTTGGAAACGCCGTTGGCGAGTGGTTGCTGGAGAAATCGATGCAATCGCCGATAGCCGGCGCCACGCCCCAATAATTGTGGGCCCAAGACGGCTCCATCTGCACGGTCGCGCCGGTGACAACTCCTCCGCCGTCCGCGAGCCGGAGGTTGTTGTTTCGGATCAATGGACCATTGGAGAACACCGGCCCTGAACCCGTGGCATACGACACGGCGAACGGAGCGTCGCCGGAAGCTTTGAAGGTGTTGCCGATGAATACGCTTCGAGGCGAAACTGGATCAGTCAGCGTGGCCTCTTCGTTCACGAAGAGCTCCAGGCCGGCGACGGTTGAAGCGGCGTCGACCACCGAATCGCGCATCACAACCGACCCGCCGACATTGATAAAGACTGGGCCACTGTTGTCAGCGAACAGAAGATTTTCGAACCTGGTCCGATAGCCTTCGACTACGGTCTGAACGCCTTCGCTGAAGCCGCCATTGCGCCATGTGACGTCGTCGCCGTAGACGTTCATGGTGCCAGCGAACTTGACGACAAGTCCGTTCAGCGTCCCGCCCGCTCCCTCGTCGATCTGAAAGTCATTCCACGGGGCGGATGTCGGATCGACCTCCACTAGATCAGTGTCGCCGCCGACCGAATCATCGTGGTAGCTCGTGAATGTCACCGGTGACGTTCGACTTCCGTTGGTCACGATGTCGCTGCCGCTGGCGATTCGGATCGAGGCTCCGCTCTTGAACTTGACGACCACCCCGGGTTCGATGGTCAAGGTAGCCGGTCGAAGCTCGTCGTCGACGTCCTCGCCGACAGTGATCGAGTCCTCGATGATGTAAGGGCTATTGGCGGCTCGCCATACGGTGTCTTGGCTCACGAGCGACGAGCCTGCCGTGGAATCGGATTTGACCAGAGTTCCCTGTGACGAGCCGATGATCGTAGCGCCGTTGCTACAGGTATCCGAGGTGAGCGCATCTCCGGTCAGGCGATCGACGATCACGACGCACGTGAACCAGGTGGCGTCCAATGGAGGTTGTTCGAACGAGATCGACGTTCGCAATGGACCGTAGACGCCTCGGTGAATCTCGGTCACACACGGGCTCTCCTCGCACACGCGCCAGACAGTCGAATAGTCATTGCCCCAGGTGGACCAAGCCGCGACGTATGCGTCGCCGAACTTGATCTCGTCGACGTCATACAGCGTCGACTCCTGACGAGCGCTGACTGGCACCTCATTGACCGTCACGGTGCCGGTACCGCCGCCGTCGAAATCAGCGCCGCGTGCGCCGTTGCTGCACGTAGCGGCGATGGCGCCGGGAATTTCGACGCAGACGAAGTACAAAGTCCCTTGCGTAACAGTGACGGATGCGTTGATCGAACCAGTGTCGTCGGTTCCGGACGACTCCAGGTTCGCTCCGAGTAGACCGCATGCGGCGACGGAACATACCTGCCAGTCCGCGCTCGCCTCGGGGTTGGCGGACGGTGACCGGTACCAGTTGGCTTTCAGCCCGGACCCCGCAGCGATGACGTCCTGGTCATATCCAAGTTCGCCATCGTGAACTTCGCCTACGTCGGTCGAATATTCAAAAACTCTCGTT
Source organism: Thermoleophilia bacterium (assembly GCA_025964555.1). Classification (GTDB taxonomy): domain Bacteria; phylum Actinomycetota; class Thermoleophilia; order Gaiellales; family SKUG01; genus JAGQUL01. Next base: position 124,162 of record JAOPYQ010000026.1, read on the forward strand.
CCGTTGGAGCAGGTGGGGTCCGACTCGCGCGCGAGCACGTCGACCGCGGTGACGCACAGGCGATACGTAGTGTTCAACCCCAGAGCAAGGCCCGTGAGCGAGACAGAAGTGGACGACGTGGTCCCCGACGTGGGAGTGACACAGGGTACTGCGCACAGCGTCCACTGATATTCGTCGATCGGGGCGAACTCGTACTCCGCGGTCCAATGTGCCTGATAGGTCGAGGTAGAAGTCTGCCGGGCGATGTCCGCGGTCGGGCCATCGTCGACGCGAACGATGGATGGCGGGAACTCGTCGATCACGGCTCCATCACTGCATGTGGTGGGAGAGATGTTCCCTGCCGCATCGCGAGCGCTGATGCAGAAGCGGATGAGCGTGCCCGGCACGAACATGTCGGTGATCGACCAGATCGTGACACTCTCGTCGGAGCTACCGGGTAGGGGCGTGACAGGCGCGGACGGGTGGCAGGACGTGAGCTGGGTGAAACAGGACAGGTAACTGTCGGCGCCAGTTGATGCTGTCCAGCGCGCGTCAAGTCGATCGTCACCGGAGAGGGGCTCAATCGGATCAAAGAGGTCGACGTCGGGTCCGCTCGCGCCATCGATGACGTCAGTCGGGCGCGGTGGCGCGGTGAAATCGAGGTTCGCGGTAACACAGACCCCGTCAGAGATGCGCTCAAATAAGTCGCGTGCACGAACGCATGCGTAGACCGTTTCGCTCTCGTCGACGCCTGCATCGATGGTCGCGGTCGCGGCCGTCGAAGTCGGCCCAAACGGATACCAGGTACCGAGGTCGCAGAGCGGCGCACCGGCATCTATGCCGACGGACGATCCGCATGCGTCGTATCGAATCGGCGATGCATCGATCGCTCCCGTCGTCCAAGCCACATGGAGCTTGGCGGGATCGGTGGATACCGGCGATGAGAGCCCGTCGACATCGAGTGGAGCTTCGGTGTCGACCACGAAGGTCAAGCTTGCGGGACTACTGACGTTTCCGGCGGAGTCCACGCCACGGACGCACCACTTGTATGCATCGCCGCTGGTGAGGCTCAGCATGTCGATCGCGCCAGAGGTGGCGGTCTCGGTCGTCCAGCTGGTGACGCCGCCTGCCGTCGTGCATGCCTCGGTCGCTCCAACGATTCGTGCTTCGTGGCGCAGGAGGTGGGAGTCGGTTGCGGATGTCCACGACGCGGATGCCTCGTCGTCGACGCCGAGGTACCAGTCGCCCAGCCAGTTGCGCTGGTCGGTTCCCGTCAGCTTGATAGCAGACGGGGCCGTCGGAGCGACCGAGTCCCATTCGAACTCGGCGACATCGGCACTGGAAATGTTGCCCGCGAAGTCCTCGGCGCGAGCATGGATCTCATGTGTGCCGTCGGAGAGACCCGATAGAGCCTGCGGAGCACTGGGAAGATTGAGTGTCAGTGCGCACGGAGTCGATGCGAACGCGTCCATCACTTCCACGGAGCAATCATCGCCGACGTACGCATAGCCTATTCCATCGACTGCCCGCTCAACACGTCGCACGCCCGAACCGACGTCAGAGGTCTCGATGGTCACGTCCACCGACGGCTGCGCGGGCCCAACGATGCCATCGTGCTCAGTGTCGTCGAGACTCACGCTGACCTCGGGCGCTTGGTCGGGCTTGTCGAAAAGCAGCAGCGTGAGGTGGTTGTTCTGCGTGATCGTCTCGCATTTGTCCACGGCAAGTGTCGGTGCCAGATACGACGAGCCGGTGTTCACGAGACGGAATCCGACCGACAGCCACAGGTCGTCTGGAGATGGGTACGTGCCGAGATTGGTTGCTTCATAGGCTGGGGTAGTGCCAACCGAGCCACTGGACCATGAAAACGTGCTCCCATCTTCGGCCCATCCGACCTGACAGGTCATGGGCGAAGACGAATCCGAGAGGGTCTGCGTTCCAAGCCAAGAGAGCTGCTTGACTTGGATCCCGGTAGGTGGCGTGTAGGTCCACTGGCTGTACGCTGACGCGGGGATCGTGGAGCTTGCGACGGTGCTGAGAACCGCAGACTTGTCGGCTGTGAATGCCTCGGTGAACAGGAGGTTATCCCCGCTTGAAGTGGACGCAGCCCATCCAGAGGGCACAGTCGTGCTGCCGTGGTCGCATGCTGGGGCGCTGTCGTCGCCACAAGATCGCCACCGATAATTGCCCACGGCGCCGGACAACAGCCAAACGGGATCGAGCACGTATTCACCCGAAGCGATCGACGCCGGAACCTTCACTTGGATCGCATCACGCTGCTCGTCCAACTGGACGTTGGGACGCCCAAGCTGACCGCGATCGGATTCCTGCGCCCACGGCGCACGGAACTGAAGCACCGACGACTTGTCCGCGTCCAGCACCTCGACGCCATCGCCTAGCGACACGAGCGACCAACCGTCGGGGAGGTCTACCAACCACGTGAACTGTCGAGCAGAAGAGTCCTCTGATACGTGAAGGAACTCCTCGACACCGCCATTCCAGGAGATGTGATGGGAGTCCACCCCGGGAAACACGTCTTCTCGGGAGGAGGTACTGCCCTTCGTGTCGGCTGGGGCTGAGTCGTTTTGACCTTCGAGCATGAAGCGAACGACGTCGCTTCCAAAATGGAATTCGGTCGAGCCCGTTTCTACGCCAGGCACTTCGATCGCGTTGGGACGCGTCGGAACCGAGAACATCGATCCGCCTCGGACAACTGGAGTAGCAACATCGGAGGCAGCTTCGAATCCCGACTGCGTGAGCGCCTGGTCAACCGCGTGATCGACCGCTGGGAATTCCACGACGATATCGCCGAGAGCGTTCGTGACCTGCTGGGGTGGGGTCTCGGAGGAGACCGTGTCAGCCGGTGCGGCACTCGCGAGCAAGATGCTCGCTACGACGACGGTGAGGACGATCAAGGTTCGGCGGAGCATGACTGCCTTCCGGGAAATGAACGAAAAGGGCGGAGCGGACGGGCTCATGCGAACAGGCAATCGTTCAGACGGGCCGCTCGTTCACTCGTCGCAACTACCGCCTCGTTACCAACCAAATCCTTTGCGAGCAGACGATATTGGTAACAACGGTCCGGTCCCAGGTCGGTGTCCAGGTACGGCGATGTCTGATTAGCGGCTCCGACGTCGTCCCATTCACCGTACGCGTCGCAATTCGATCCCACGAGAGCACCCACGCGGCGCTCCAGACGGTACGAGCCAACTCCAGCACCGGTATCTGTGGACGAGCCAAAGGCGATCGTGACCTCGGCTATCGAGGGTGTCCCGTCGATGTAGGTCAGGGAGCCTCCGGTAGCGACCGCGGTATCGGTCGCGACGACAAGGTCGACACTGGAGGTGTTGCCGGCCATGTCAGTGATGGTCATCGGGAACGTGCCAACGGCGGGAGCCACAGCGAAGCTGTACGTGGTTGCGAAGGGTGCGACGTGATCGACGACGCCGGACGGCGACCAACCCGTCCCGAGATCAGGGAACGTGACGCTCCGGACTCCGGACCCAAGGTCGCTGGCTGCGACGTTGACCGTGAACGATCCCGCACCCGTGGAGTTGATATAGATCGTTGATCCGCGCGCGTGCTGATTTTCGCCTCCGGACACCTCGGTCACGGACTGGACAGAGCCTCGAGGCGCGGTGGTATCGGGCGCGACGTTGCGCACATATTCGCAGTCAGGATCGACCGTATCGGAAGCGTCGATGCTTGCGATGTCGAAGCCCGCTCCGCAGGTGGATGCGGTAGCTGAGTCGGTGTCTGCGTCGTCGAGACGGAGCGTGTCGCGACCATCTTCGCCATGAAGTTCGTCCGCGCCCTTGCCGCCGGTGATGGTGTCTGCTCCAGAGCCGGCGGTGATGACGTTGTCATCGTCGGATCCGATTAGCGTGTCCGGGTACGGGGACCCGACGAGGTGAACAACTCCGGAGATCGTGTCGGTGCCGTCACTACCAGTGGACTGGGGCTCCCCGTCGCCACCGAGGTCGACCGTCACGCCAGCGGAAGCCGATGCGTAGCTGACGGTGTCGACGTCAGCGCCCCCGTCGATCTGATCCGTCCCCAAGCCTCCAGACAGCACGTCGACTCCGCCTTGGCCTTGAACGCTGTCGTTTCCGCTCCTGCCCGAGATCGTGTCGCCACCCCCACCCCCCTTGAGCACATTTTCACTCGAGCTGCCGACGATGTCGTCGCCGTAGGCAGAGCCATCGACGTCCTCCACGCTCGTTAGGGAGTCCGTTCCGATAGAGCTTCCCGTGGCGCTTTCAGCTTCGAGGCTGACCGTGACGGCGGAGCCGGCATCGGAATAGTCGACGAGGTCATCGTCGGAGCCTCCAAGCACGGTGTCGGTCCCATCTCCGGGGTAGAGCTCGTCTTGGCCAGCGCCGCCCTCCAGTGTGTCGCCGCCATCGCCGCCGTACAGCTCGTCATCTCCGTCCTCGCCGTACAGCTCGCCTCCGGCCACCGGCGCGCCAAGTCGATCGTTGTACGCGCTGCCCTTGACGTTCTCGAAATTCGAGTGATCATCAGCCGACCCACTGACCCCGCCAGGGATGCTGACCCCGAGCGTGTCGGACACCGAGAAGCTCAAGCTCGCGTAGGACAAGGTGTCGAGCCCGTCACCGCCATCGACCGCTTCGCTCGTGCCCTCGCGACTATCGACGATGTCATTGCCGCCGAGCGCGTCGATGGCATTAGTGAAGTCGTCGCCTTCGATCACGTCGTCGTACTCGCTTCCACGAACGTCCTCGATGTTGGTGATCGTGTCGACGCCCTCGCCTGTTGCAGTTCCCGCTTCCAAGCTGACGCCTATCGGGTCACTCGCAAGACCGAAATCGATCCGGTCGGTATCGCTGCCGCCGTCGAAAGAGTCGTCGTCCAGACCGGACTTGATGACGTCGTCATCTGCTTCGCCGAGGAGGTTGTCGGCACCGGCGAGACCATCGATTTCGTCGTCACCGGCCCCGCCACGGATCGCGTTCGCGTCGGGTGAGCCGGTCAGCGTGTCGGCTTCGGTCGTGCCAGTTAGGTCCTCGAAGGTCGCAAGCGTGTCGGATCCGGCTCCGATCGTGTTCTGAGCTGACGTCGAATCGAGCGTCACGGCCACGGCCGCGCTGACGTCGCTGTACGAGATCAGGTCATTGTTGGCGCCGCCGTCGGCGGTGTCATCGCCCAGGCCCGGGCGAATGATGTCGTCGCCCGCGCCACCGTCGATGTCGTCCGCGCCGCCAGCGCCATCGATATCGTCGTCTCCACCATTGCCGTCGAGTACGTTCGCGCTCGAGTTGCCGTCGATCGTGTCTGGGTGAGTGTTGGAACCGAGCACGTCGTTGACCGACGTGATCGTGTCACTGCCATCACCACCTACCGTCCCGCCACCGAGATTGATCGTGGTAGCCGCGCCGACGGTGCGAAAATCGAGAAGGCCCCCGTCCGAGCCACCGTTGGTGGAATCATTGCCCGAGCCCGGTAGGAACGTGTCGTAGCCCGTATCGCCGATCAGGGTGTCGTTGCCAGATCCCCCGCTGATGGTGTCGTCGCCACCGTTGCCGCAGATGACGTCATTGGCGCCGAGGCCGTTGATCGTGTCCGCACCGCCCCCGCCTTCGATCACGTCGACACCGGCTGTGCCATTGATGGTTTCCGAGGCGCTTGTCCCCGTGATCGTCGGAGAAAGTGCGTTGCATGTAGCCATCGCATTCGATGCCCCGACCGCCAGCACGGCGGTGGCCAAAGCGGTAATTCGCCGGATTTTGAGCATCGATCAACACCTTCTGAGCTACTAACGATACACGAACGCGAAGCGATGATTCTTAAGAGCGAACGATGTCGACGTCAACGGAAGTACAACAAGATGAGTGCAAGTTTGCGCAGATCAATGTGCGAAGTTCCTGCAAATTTTGCGCCGCACAAGTCAAAATCGATCGAGCTGAGACATCGGAAAAGGAACTACCGGCGAGTACTTCATGACCCTCCATCGTGGACCCGGATCGACTCAGCGCCGCGCGACGGCGGCACGCAATTATCGATGAACTACAGCAGATGGTTGTGCGCGCCTCGGGCGCAGTTGACCTGACGACGGGCACGATCGTCCTCTGCACCTCATCGTTGGTGCGAAGTGCCGGTAGGTACGGCTGATGGCGACGACTTCGGGAGTTCACGACGTCGTCGATGGCTCTGACGCTAACTCGCTCGGCGATTCGGCGCCAACGCTCACGCGTCGCGCGCTGTGAATCGCGCGGGCTTGTCGAACGCACGAAGCTCGCCAGCAACAAGCGCTACGTGATCGTCACCGCCACCCCCGTCGCGAACGAACGGCTGGCAAGCGTCGGACGTTTCTGCAGGCTCGAGATGACCACGCATCCGTCGCCAAGCCGCGCGTCGCGCAACCGCCCACGCGCGGCATCGAACCCCTCCGCCGGCTCCTCGACGAATCCATCACCACGATGCCTCACCCCTATTGAGGTCCCCGAGAGCCTCGACTCGCTGCCGATTCAATCATTCCAGGTCACAGACGACACCTGAACTGAGCTGTGCTCTCGAGCTGTCGATTCGCATGAATCTCGGCGGGTTTCGGCCCGTCTGGGCGGCCGCCGGTTGGCCGCCAGCCACCCGAGACGCACCGAGATTCGCCTCTGCGTTCCCTATTTTCTGCGCACGGAGTTCGCTCTACCTTTGCGCCATGCCGGCCCCGACCACTTCCACTGCGTCAGCGATAGGTGACCCGCTCCTGCGCACGACTGAGGTGGCGGCACTGCTTGGCATGAGCCGCGAACAGGTCTGGCGCCTCTGGAGTGCAGGCCGCCTTCCGGGATACAAGTTCGATCGGCACGTGCGGTTCTCCCCACGCGACATCGAGGCGTTCCTGCACCAGCACTACACCGGTACGCGCCAGGCTCCCACGCACGAAACCAAATCGCCCCGACCACGCGGTCGAACGGATCAGGGCGTTACGTACCGACGAATCTGACGCCGCTCCCGGGTCGATGCAGGCCCAACCGCCACACGCCGACTGCCGACAGCCGTCGTTGCCCGCTTGAACCTCGTCGTGGGAAAGGGTACCTCCGCGGCGAGCGCGCCAAGACATGAATCGGGTCGCGCGCGTGGTTTCGCTACGCGAGCCAGACGGTCGCTCGGCTCCGTCGGACTGCATCCGCGCCTCGCCACGCGTTCAACGAAGCACGCCGGAATGACCCGATAGGTCAGGTTCGATTCTCCACGACCCCAACGGGATCGATGCTGCGACCGATCGCCGGGCATCGCTGGTCGCTCAAGCGTCCTGATTTGCCGCCACGGGACCTGGATTTGCGAGGCCTTCGTGATGCCGCCCGGACGTTCGGCGGCGACGGGCACGTAGACGCACCCGTAGACACCGGTCTATGACGTCGATCGTCGGGACGCTCATCGCAGCGTCTTCCTGGTGCCGAAATCGTGGACCCTGCCAACGCTATTTGTGCGGTTAGTCGGCTGTTGGCGGGAGCCTGTTGCCAAGCGGCTTGGATGCCTCGATAGCTGGATGAGAGCACCACGCCGCCTCGGCATCCTTGAGGGAGATCACATGCAGCACACCATCATTCGTACCGCACCGCAGCCGCCGATCGGCCCGGAATGGCTTGACGCATTCATCGGGTCGATCGCATCGATCGTGGAGGCTCGACTGCGCCAGCAACTCGCGGCTCGCCAGCAGGAGCCAGGCTCCAGCCAGCCAGAACCTGGCTCGCCATTTCTGACCGTCCCGGAAGCAGCGACGTTCCTGCGCTGCAAGCCGCAGCGGGTCTATGACCTGCTCTCGGCTCGGACGCTGGGTCGGTACAAGGACGGCACCCGGACGCTGCTGAAGCGCTCGGAACTCGAGATGTACGTCACCACGGCCGAGAACGCTCGGCTCGGCGCTCAGCGGGCCATGGGTCGCTCGTAGCCTCAATTTCGACCAGGTCCGATCAGCCGCGGCTCCCACCGTCCCCTCCTCGCGGCGAGATCTCCTATCGGACCGCCAGGAGCGCTCCATCACCGCTCCGGCATGGGCGGGCGCAGCATCACGCTGCGCCCGCCTGATTTTCTTGTCGCGCATCGATCACGCCGCGCGGATTCTCGCTCGGAGGTAAACCCTGGGGCCAGCTGCCTGGCTTCCGGCCCGGATCGCCGCGATGCCGCTACTGTCGCTCCGCGTCGAAGCCAATTCGCCGAGCCTGAGCGCGGCCATCCGCACGAACGGTCGGCGCCGTCGCATGCATTCGTTGCCCGGCGAGCGCACGGCTTGTGCATCGTAAAAACGCCTCAACGGGGAGCTCTGAGACTCTTGCCGGACTCTGGCTCGCGTACTCGTCGATCCCTAGTCGACGTCTCAGCCCACGAGACCTCCTGCGTCACGCGGACGCGTGAAAGGGCGCGCCGACATCGCCGCCACACCCTGCTATCACCGGCGCGAACTCGTCGGGTCAAGTAGCTACGAATTTCGAACTTCTCCCTACATGCAAGGGAGAGCGAGGCAATCAGATCAGCGCGGGCGACCTTGCTCGCATCTGCTCGCTTCGATCAACCCAACGATCGCGACTACGTCGCAGTCCGGGTCTGAAAACAGCACGAATCTCGAGGGCGCATGAATCGACATCGACAACTACACGGGATGGAGCCGGCAGTCCGAATCGGTGCTCGAGCTGCTCGTGTCGTGTCGTTGGGTCGTGATCGTGGCGATCGGCTGTCTCACCGGATCGCCATTCCTAATGCGTTGGTCGGCGCTATCGGAA
>JAOPYQ010000039.1 GCA_025964555.1 Thermoleophilia bacterium
GCGGATCGAGCGCGTCGACGTGGCGGCCACCGACGAGCAACGCGGCCTGCGCTGGCTCAACATCGAGCGCCCGGGCGCGATCGAGATGACCGCGGTCGCCGAGGAATTCGACTTCCACGAACTCGACTACGAGGACGTGCTCTCGCGACGCCAGCGACCGAAGGTCGACGAGTACGCCGACTACCTGTTCGTCGTCCTGCACTTCCCGCGCTACGACAAGAGCGCGGGTCGGCTCGGCACCGCCGAGCTCGACGTGTTCGTCGGTCCCGACTACCTCATCACGTGCTCGAGCCAGCCGCTGCGCGCGCTCGGGCGGGTGTTCCACCGCAGCCAGGCCGACGAGGCCTTCCGCGACGAGCTGTTCGAGAAGGGCGCGGGATTCGTGCTCTACACGGTCCTGAGCGAGCTCTTCGACTACTGCTTCCCGATCCTCGACAAGATCGGGCACAAGCTCGACGAGATCGAGGACGGCATCTTCGAGGGTCGTTCCAAGGAGATGGTGCGGCAGATCTCCAACGCCAAGCAGGAGATCATCGCCTACCGCAAGATCATCGGACCGGAGATCGCGACCCTGCGCGTGCTCGAGGCCAAGACCGCAGCGCGCTTCACCGGATCGCTCGAGGTCTACTTCGACGACGTCATCGACGCCGGCCAGCGCATCTGGGACATCCTCGAGAACTACAAGGAAGTGGTCGAGGCGCTCGAGGACACGAACGAGACGGTCGTCCAGCACGGCCTCAACGACACCCTCCTCACACTGACGGTCCTCAACGCCATCATCCTCCCGCTCACCTTCGTGACCGGCCTGTACGGCATGAACGTCGCGCTGCCGTTCCAGGAGAACGAACACGCCTTCACGATCATCACGGGGATCATTTTCGCCCTCCTCGTCGCGTTCGTGCTCGCCTTCCGCCGCTGGCGCCGCTTCTGACTCCCCTGTTGGTGTAAGGCTCGCCTTACACGCTCGGGAAGAAGTGTGTAGGGTCGCCCTGCTCGCACCAGACGCGAGCCTCGAGATCCAGCAAGGAGTGCTCCCCGCATGACCGCCCGCCCCGTTCGCACGCGCCTGCTGCCGTGCATCGCCCTCGTCGCCGTCGCCGCCTTCACTGTCGCCGGCTGCGGGTCCGACTCCGACGACTCCGGCTCGACCAAGTCGTCCAAGGACGACAAGACTCTCGTCGTCTACTCCGGTCGCGAGAAGAAGCTCGTCGATCCGCTGTACGAGCGCTTCGAGGAAGAGACCGGCATCAACCTGGAGGTGCGCTACGCCGACTCCCCCGAGATGGCGGCGCAGCTGCTCGAGGAGGGTGACAAGAGCCCGGCCGACGTCTTCTACTCCCAGGACGCCGGCGCGATCGGCGCGGTCGAGGACCTCCTGTCGGACCTGCCCGCGGGCGTCGCCGACCAGGTCCCGGCCGAATATCGCGACGACAAGGGTCGCTGGACCGGTGTCACGGGACGCATCCGAACGCTCGTCTACAACACCGACGAGCTCGAGAAATCCGACCTGCCCAGTGGCGTGCTGGGCGTGACCGACCCGAAGTGGAAGGGCAAGATCGGCGTCGCACCGACCAACGCGTCGTTCATCGCGTTCGTGAGCGCGCTTCGCCTCGCCGAGGGCGAGGACGCCGCTCGCGAGTTCCTCGAAGGACTCGTCGCCAACGAGGCGAAGATCTACCCCAAGAACGGCCCGATCGTCGACGCCGTCGCCAAGGGCGAGGTCCAGATCGGCCTCGTCAACCACTACTACATCTACGAGAAGCTGGCCAACGATGCCAACGCACCGGTGGCGAACCACTTCTTCCAGGATGGCGATGTCGGCAACCTCGTGAACGTCTCGGCGATCGGCATCCTCAAGACCGCGTCGCATCGCAAGGAAGCCGAGCAGCTCGTCGACTTCATGGTGCACGACGGCCAGGACTTCATCGTGGAGGAAGCTCCCGAGCGCGAGTATCCGCTCGTCGTGTCGGCTGACATCGCCAGCAATCCGCGCTACAAGGAGCTGCCGCCGCTCGACGCGACCGAGGGCCCCGACGTGGACCTGTCCGATCTCGGTGCAGAGCTCGAGAAGTCCGTCCAGCTGATCCGCGAGAGCGGGCTCGCCACCTGAGCAGCGCCGCCGACACGCGCAGCATGTCCACGAAGGACCCGGGGCGACGAGCATCGCTGCGGGTCCTTCGCGTCGTAGCTGCACTGACGATGCTCGTACCCGCGATCCCGATCGTCTACCTCGTGGTGCGAGCCGGGAGCGCGGGCACCGAGGCGTGGCACGCGACGCTCGAGGGCGACCTGGTCGGCATCGCGGCACGGAGCCTGCTGCTGGCGCTGCTCGTGGCGGCGGGCACCATCGCGATCGCGGTGCCGTGGGCGTTCCTGGTCGTGCGCAGCGACCTGCCCGCGCGTCGCGTGTGGGGACTCGTCGGGGCGCTCCCGCTCGTGATCCCGAGCTACGTCGGTGCTCTGGCGCTGGTCGGCGCGTTCGGTCCGCGCGGCATGCTCCAGGACCTGCTCGAACCACTGGGCGTCGAGCGGCTCCCGGAGATGTACGGCTTCGGCGGTGCGCTCGTGGTGCTCGTGCTGTTCACCTACCCATACGTGCTGCTGCTCGTCGCAGCTGCGTGGCGCCGCACGGACGTGTCACTGGAGCGCGCGGCGCGGGGCATGGGCCGCACGCCGTGGCAGGCGTTCCGTTCAGCGACACTCCCCCAGCTGCGATCCTCGATCGTGGCGGGTGCACTGTTGTCGGCGCTCTACGCGTTCGGCGATTTCGGTGTCGTGTCACTGCTGCGAGTCGACACGTTCACCCGCCAGATCTACCTGCGCTACGGCGCGCTCTTCGACCGGGAGGGCGCGGCGATCCTCGGGCTCGTGCTGTGCGTCATCACGTTCGTCGTGCTCCTCGTCGAGCGTCGGGTGCTGCGCGGCGATCGTCGAGCGGCCCAGGCACGCATCGCGGCGCGCGACCACGGCGAGCAGGTGGCCCTCGGTCGGTGGAAGGTCCCTGCACTCGTGTTCGTGTCCGTGGTGACCGCGTTCGCGCTCGTCATCCCACTCGGCGTCCTCGTGTGGTGGCTGGCGAGCATCGGGGCGGACGGCGCATGGGCCGACCGCATCCAGGCGGTGCTCCAGTCGATGGGCGGTTCGCTGCTCGCCGCGGGCATCGGCGCGCTCGTGTCAGCCGTGCTCGCGATGCCGATCGCCATCCTGCTCGTGCGCGCGCCGGGTCGACTGCCATCGATCGTCGAGACGGTGGTGTACTCCGGCTACGCACTGCCCGGACTCGTCGCTGCGCTCGGGTTGACGTTCTTCGCGACGCGCGCGGCGTTCTGGCTGTACCAGTCCCTGGCGATCCTCGTGATCGCGTACGTCATCCGGTTCCTGCCGCAGGCACTCGGCGCGACCCGCGCGTCGCTCGAGCGCGTCAACCCGGCGCTCGAATCCGCATCACGCGGCATGGGGCTCGGCGCATGGGGCACGTTCCGGCGCGTGACGCTGCCACTTGCAGGGCCGGGTGTGCTGGCCGGCGCGATGCTCGTGTTCCTGACCGCGATGAAGGAGCTGCCGGCAACGCTCATCCTGCGCCCGACCGGATACGAGACGCTCGCGACGCAGCTGTGGGCGGAGACGAACGTGTCCGACTATCCCGAGGCTGCGTTGCCCGCACTCGTGCTCGTCGCGATCAGCGCCGTGCCGCTGTGGCTGCTCGTCATTCGTCCGGTCGCCGGCATCGAGGCGGCGCGAGCGACGACTGCGCCGCCCGGTGATTCAGGTGCTGGCGACTGACGTGCCGACGAGCGCTGCGGGACCGGGCTCGGCTGACAGCTCGACGCGATCGCCGACGTTCGCCATGTGCACGCTCGGGCGATGCGCCCACACCGTCTCGCCGCTCGGCATGCGAAGCGTGTAGAGCACGTCGTGGCCGCGGAACTCGCGACCGACGACCGTTGCAGGGCCAGTCGCGGACGTCCGCACGTCGATGAGCTCGGGCCGGATGATGACCTCCACGTCGCCACTGCCACCACCCGGCAGCTGGAAACGACCGACCTCGGTGTCGACGTGCCCGGCGCTCGCGCGACCGCGCAGCACGTTCGTGCGGCCGAGGAACTCCGCGACCTCAAGACAGAACGGACGGCGATAGAGCGTCTCGGGATCGTCGACCTGCATGACGCGACCAGCCTGCATGACCGCCACGCGATCGCTGACCGCGAGCGCCTCTTCCTGGTCGTGCGTGACGAACACGCAGGTCAGGCCGGTGGTGCGAAGCAGTTCGACGATCTCGCCGCGTACGTGCTCACGCGTGGTGACGTCGAGGTTGCAGAACGGCTCGTCGAGCAGCAGCAGGCGCGGGCGCTGCGCGATGGCGCGCGCGATCGCGACGCGCTGCTGCTGGCCACCGGACAGCTCGCCGGGGAAGCGGGACGCGAGCGGTGCGATCTCCAGGTGGTCGAGCACCTCGAGCGCGGCTGCGCGCCGAGCACGACGACCTCCGAGGCGAGCGATCGGACCACTGCCGTCCGCCGCGGTTGCACCAAAGGCGACGTTGTCGAGCACCGTCAGGTGCGGAAAGAGCGCGTAGTCCTGGAACACCATGCCCACGCCGCGTCGCTGCGCCGGGACGAGTACTCCGTTTCCTGCGACGACCGTGCCGGCGATCTCGATGCTGCCGGCGTCCGGGACCAGGTGGCCCGCGACCAGCTGCAGGAGGGTGGACTTGCCGCATCCGGAAGGTCCGAGGATCGAGACGAGCTCGCCTCGTCGCACCTCCAGGTCCGTCCCGCGAAGCGCCACCACGTCGCCGAATCGCTTGTCGAGCGATTCGATGCGCAGGTCGATGGGCTGGATCGGGTCCGAGGCGGTCATGGCACCTGTAAGGATACCCTGACAGCGCCCGGATTGAGCATGACGACACGTGTTGGGCCGCCGCTGCCACTGCTGACGGCCGCAACGGTCAAGGAACGACGGCCTGCTGCCGATGGCGCACGAGAGATGCCCACCTTCGCTGCCCAGGCCCAATTGCCGGACCTTCTCCTGTCTTCGCCCGTGCGGATCGTCGCCGGGCTTGCAGCAGGCGTGGTGCTGGCGTTCGTGCTCGCGCGACTGCTGCGTCCGCGCGGGGGTGCAAGTGCCAGCGTGGTGGCCGTCGCCATGGCCGCCAACCTCCTGCGCATCGGCCTGTTCTCGGTCGCGACGTTCCTCGTGGTGCATGGCCTGTGGCTGCTCGAGCACCGCGTCGACCTGATCGGGACCCTCGCCTCATCGGTGCTGGCGATCCTCTTCTCGGCCAGCGCCTACATCGCAGGGCTCTTCATCGCGCGTCAGTTCCTTGCGCCGCCGTGGTGGCGCCTCAACGCGTGGGATCCCGCGGTCGAGTTCGGGCGCGACAGTTTCGGCATCACCGACGCCGTACGTTGGATCCTCGACGACGTCCGCGAGCTGGTGCTGGGTCTGCGCCTCGTCGACCGCATCGTCGTGCTCGGCGCGATTCCGCTCGCGGGGCTCGCCTCGATGCAGGTGTTCGGGGTCACGCAGACGCTCGTCGTAGCCCATGCGACGCTGCTCGTCCTCTACGTCGCGCTGGTCGTCGCGCTCTTCTCGGCGAACCGGATCCCGCGCGTGCTGCTCACGAGGCTGCAGGACCTGCGCCAGGTCGCGCGTCGGATCGCGAGCGGGGACCTGTCCGGACGGGTCGGCTACCTCGACACCGCCGAGTACGAGGAGCTCGGTGAGCTCGTCGCGGACTTCAACAGCATGGCGCGCGCGCTGCAGTCGCGTGAACAAGAGAACGCCGCGCTGACGCACCAGCTCAACCAGGCGCTCCAGTTCGAGCAGGAGCGTGCGTCGCGCGATCCGCTGACGCAGCTGCGCAACCACCGCTACTTCCAGGAAGCCCTCGCTGCCGAGCTGTATCGCTGTTCGCGCACCGGCGAGATGACGACAATCGCGATCATCGACCTCGACGATTTCAAGGCCGTCAACGACACCTACGGCCACCAGGAAGGCGATGCGGTGCTCATCCGCACCGCGCAGGCGTTCACGCAGACGTTGCGCCCCTACGACCTGCCGGCCCGTCTCGGCGGCGAGGAGTTCGGCGTCATCTTCCCGTCGACGTCGCCGGAAGAGGCGAAGGTCGTCATGGATCGCATCATGCAGGTGCTGGCCACGGCCGGTCCCGAAGCGACCGTCCAGACGTTCTCGGGTGGCATCGCGACGTTCCCGATCCACGCGCGCGAGCAGTCGATGCTCTACCAGCTCGCCGACAGCTCCGCCTACGCGGCGAAGATGAACGGCAAGAAGCACACCGTCGTGTTCGACCCGGGCAAGGTCTCCAACGTTGCCGAGGACGATCGCGTGAACACCCGCGAGCGCGACAGCCAGCTCAAGGCCGCGAAGATGCTCGTCCAGACCGTCGACACGATCGAGGGCATGGGCAGCGAGCACTCCGAGAACGTCGGACGCATCAGCGCCAGGATCGCCGAGGAGCTCGGCTACGACGACACGTACTCGCGCCAGATGTACCTGTGCGGTCTCCTTCACGACGTCGGCAAGCTCGGCCTCGAGCAGTCGCTCATCCAGAAGGCCGGACAGCTGACGCCGGCAGAGTTCGAGCAGATCAAGCGACATCCCGACCTCTCGGCGCAGATCGTGATGAACGCGGGTCTCGGCGAGATCGCCGGCTGGGTCCGCCACCACCACGAGCACTTCGACGGCAGCGGCTACCCGCACGGGCTCGCCGGGCCTGACATCCCGCTCGGTTCGCGGATCGTGCTGGCCGCCGAGGCGTTCGACGTCATGACCAGCGATCGTCCCTACCGTCAGGCGATGAGCCTGTTCGACGCGATGCAGGAGCTCACGCGCGGCGCGGGCACGCGCTTCGACCCGGACGTCGTCGCCGCTCTGGTGAACCTCGTCCGTCTCGGCGAGGTCAAGCCCGCCGGCGGCACCGCCCCCGGCTCGAGCGATCGACGTCGAGCTGCGTGAGTGAGGCCGACGGAGCGGACGGGCGTCGTCCCTACGGCAAGGGTCGCCGGCTCGTGTGGTTCGCGATCGCGGTAGCTGTCATCGCCACCTTGGCAGTGAAGGTCGCCCACGATCGACCGTGGGTCTCCGACGAGGTGCGGATCGAACGCTGCGCGAAGCTTCGTCACGACCGCGACCTGGTGCTCAAGTCGAAAGGTGATCCGAAGGGCGACTTCTCGCTCGAGGATGCCCGAACGTTCTGCCGCCTCGACGCCGCCAACGACAACCTCAACCACAAGGGCGGCGTCTACCGGTTCTGAGCGTCGGGTCGAGCGCACACCATCGCTCGCGCGTAGGATCGTCGACGATGGCAGCTGTGCAGAACCTGTGGGCCCCCTGGCGGCTCGAGTACGTGGCCGGCGACAAGCCGACCGGCTGCGTGCTGTGCGCGAAGCAGGGCGAGGATGACGAGGCGGCGCTCGTGGTCGCACGGGGCGAGCACGTGTTCGCGGTGCTCAACCTGTACCCGTACAACAACGGGCACCTCATGGTCGTGCCGTTCCGGCACGTCGCCGAGCTCGAGGACCTGACCGCCGAGGAGAGCGCCGAGGCGCAGCGGATGCTCGAGCGCGGCATCCGAGCGGCTCGCGCGGCGATGGGACCGGGCGGCTTCAACGTCGGCCTCAACCTGGGCGAGGCGGCTGGCGCCGGCATCGCCTCGCACCTGCACTGGCACCTCGTGCCGCGCTGGCAGGGCGACACGAATTTCATGCCGGTGCTCGCTGACGTGCGCGTCATGCCGCAGCACCTGAACACCACCTGGAAGCTCCTGCGCGATGCATGGGCCCACGATGAGGAGAAGACGACCGATGGCATGTGACAAGGCAGCCTTCAAGGCCTACGACGTGCGTGGCACGTACCCCGACCAGCTCGACGAGGCGGGCGCGTACGCGGTCGGCCGCGCCTATGTGGAGTTCCTCGGCGCGAAGACGCTTGCGGTCGGTCGCGACATGCGCACGATGGCGCCCACGATGTCCGCTGCGCTGATCCGCGGCATGACCGACGCCGGCGCGAACGTGCAGGACATCGGCCTGGTCGGCACCGAGGTGCTGTACCACGCCGTGGCCGACGGCGGTCTCGACGGCGGCATCATGGTCACGGCTTCGCACAATCCAGCGGAGTACATCGGCATGAAGTGCGTCAAGCGCGGTGCGCAGCCGGTCGGCGAGGACGCCGGCCTGCCGCAGGTGCGCGACCTCGCGATCGCCTTCGCGGAGTCCGGCGCACCCGAGGGACCCGTGGACGGGGTGACGACAGGCACGAGCACCGAGGTCGACGCACTGGATTCATGGCGGGAGCGCGTGTTCAGCTTCATCGACGTCGACAAGATCCGTCCGCTCAAGGTCGTCGTCGATGGCGGGAACGGCATCGGGCCGACGATCGCACTGCCGCTGCTCGAACGACTGCCGATCGAGCTGCATGCCTACAACGCCGAGCCGGACGGTACGTTCCCCAACCACGAGCCGAACCCGCTGCTCGAGGAGAACCGCCAGTTCATCATCGAGAAGGTTCGCGAGCACGGCGCCGACATCGGCATCGCCTTCGACGGGGACGCCGACCGCTGCTTCTTCGTCGACGACACCGGCGAGTTCGTCGACGGTGACTTCATCACCGCGGTGCTCGCCGAGCTCGCGCTGCGTCGCGAGCCGGGATCGACGATCCTCTACGACGTGCGCGCAAGTCGCGCGGTCCCCGACACGATCGAGGCGCACGGTGGCACCGCGATCGCCAGCCGCGTCGGGCACGCGTTCATCAAGGCGCGCCTCAAGGCCGAGGATGCCGCGTTCGCCGGCGAGATCAGCGGCCACTACTACTTCCGCGAGTTCCACGGCGTCGACACGGGCGTGGTGCCGGCGCTCATGCTGCTGCAGCTCGTGAGCGAGAGTGGCGGAGGCCTGTCGGAGCTCGTGGCGCCGATCCGGGAGAAGTACTTCATCAGCGGCGAGATCAACTCGACCGTCGCCGACGTGCCCATGAAGCTCCAGCAGCTCAAGGAGACCTACGCCGACGCGCGCATCAGCCATGTCGACGGCGTCTCGGTCGACTACGACGACTGGCACTTCAACGTGCGTCCCTCCAACACCGAACCGCTGCTACGGCTCAACCTGGAATCCGTGGTGTCGCGCGAGGACATGGAGCGCCGCCGCGACGAGGTGCTCGGGTTGATCCGATCCGAGAGCACCGAGCGCGTCGGACATGGGGCACACGCCTGATGAGTCCGCAGCGACACCTCCCCCAGATCGCCGGCCCGACAACGGCGCGACCGCCGTTCTCGTTCAGCGCCGCGACGCGCGTCGCATTCAGCGACACGGATGCACAGGGCATCGTCTACTACGGTCGATACGCGCCCTACTTCGACGTGGCACGCGTGGAGTACTGGCGCCACCTCGGCTTCGATGCACACGACGACCCGGCGAGCGGCGAGTTCGTCATGCGCGCCTTCAACATCGAATACCACGCGCCCGCTTCCTTTGACGACGTGCTCGAGGTGTTCTGTCGCGTCGCACGCATCGGCAACACATCCATCCAGTTCGAGTTCGACGTGGTCTTGGCCGACGGATCGGATCGACACCTCGCGTCCGCCACGCAGACGATGGTCAACGTCGACCTCCTCGCGCGCAAGCCCGTCGTGATCGACTCGCACATGCGCGAGCGCATCGAGGCGTTCGAGCATCCCGACCCTGCGTAACCCCGCAGGATCCGACACAACCTCCGCAACGGTGGTACGGTCGTCGTGACCTCCCCAACCGGCGTGGCGCTCTCCTTCGTAGAGAAGACTGACACCACCGCCGAGGACACGACATGAACTTCCTCATCCACGACCTGGCGTGCGCCATCGAGCGCGACGCCAACGACGACGCCACCGATGGACGCGCCCACCGAACCACTCGCGGACGCGCCGCGTGGATCGCCGAGTGGCAACCCCGCTTCGACGATGCACCGGTCGAGCCCCGACGCGACCTGCGCTCCTCCTCGGAGTAACCGGCGCCATCCCAGCGCGGCCATCGCGTCGGCCAGCATCGGCCGCGCCGGTCGCGCGACGACACGTTCGCGCCGCATGCGACGAGGACGGAGTGAACCCATCCCGTTCCGAGGTCGATCCATGCAGCTGTCAGCCGTCGCATCGCGTCCCACGTCCTTCCAGCGCCAGCTCGACGAGGTCGTGTCCAAACTCGATCAGGCGCTTCATCGCGAGGACGGGACCACGGAGGTCGACCTGACGTTCCGCGCGATCGACGACGGAGTCGAGACGATCCACTCGGCGCTGCAGCGACAGGCATCGCCGCAGGCGAAGTCAGACGCGCGCGACGCGGCGATCCTGCTCCAGGATTCGCGCGAGGTGATCGGCACCAACTGGAGCCTGGAGCCCCCGCACATCGAGGTCGGCTTCGGCAACGTCGGGCGACTTGGCGTGCGCGATGCCGTGCGACTGCTCAACCAGGCGATCGAGACCGCCACGGCTCCCGCCGAATGACGATCCCGGGCCCGATCAGGTCCTAGCTGCGCAGTGCGAGCGCTCCACGATCTGGTTCGGCGACGCGGATGATCGATGCCATCGCATCGGCGACGCGCTGGTCGTCGTAGCCCTGTCGCTGGGCGATGCGTCGAGCGAGTCGCGCCGGCACGTCCGCGAGGTCCACGCCACGGAGCAGGTCGCGCGACGCTGCGAGTTGCGACGGATCGGATGGATCGATGCCCGCCAGCTCGACGTAGCCGCGCATGCCGTCGCGCCACCCGTCGTAGGGATGCGCGACGTCCGTCGGCTCCCGAAGCAGGCCGCCGTACCCCGCGGCGTGGAATTCGGGCCGCGTCACCTCGTCGGCGATCCTGAGGTGCGCAGCGAGCTCCTCGACTGCGCCTGGCCATCGAGCGTGCAGATCGGCAGTGCCCTCCTCCACGCCGCGCAGCGCGACCATCGATGTCGCATCTGTTCCTGCCGTCGCGTGCTCGAGTTCGTGCAGCAGCTCATACAGCTGGTCCCACCGGCGCTCACGCGCGAGCGTGCCGGTCGGGTCCTCGAGCAGTGCGCTGGCGTTGTCCCACGCCCGCTGCACATGGGTGCCGGTGTGCGCATCGAGGCGCTGCAGACGCGGCAGGAGGCTCGTAAAGTCATTGGTGAGCAGGTCGGTGAAATCGCGTGCGCCGTGCATCGCCATCAGGGTACCGCCGTCCTCGCGCAGGTACGCGAGGTCGGTCTGTCCGATCCGCTCCGACAACGGACCTGCCAGGAAGTTCGTCATCACGGACCACTGGGTCGGTGTCACGCCATCCTCGAGGTGCTGGAGCATGTACAGCCCCTGGATCGCCTGGTCTCCGCCCGCGCCTCCCGAGATGACGACGCTCGACAGCGCACCGTGCGGTCGTGCATCGACCCAGCTCGTGATGCCGTCGAGCGTTCGTCGAGCTCGTTCTCCCGAGGGCGTGGCGAGCAGCGACGCCGCCGCCTCGTTGACAGGTTCCAGCGAACCGGCGCGCGCATCGTCGCGCGCGAAGACCACGAGTGCGTCGAGCGCGTCGTCGACGGTCGTGTCGGTCGCCACGGGCACGGCCCCCGCGAACGTCCGCGCCGTCTCGATCGCGCGTTGCCAGCTGTCGATCCCCATCAGTCACTGCACCGTCGATGCGGTGCTCCCCCTACCGGGGTGTCGAGCGGGGTGGGCGCGCCGTTGCAGCGCCGCCGATCAGGACGGTCTCAGCCGTTGCCCGGCGTCACGCGATAGGCGTCGAAGATCGATTCCACGTTGCGCAGCGCGCTCAGCAGGCTCTTGAGCACCGTCACGTCGCCGAGTTCGACGGTGAAGCGCTCCTTGACCATCTGGTCGTCGACGATGCCCTGGTGCTGCACGATGTTGCAGCCGTGCTCGGAGATCGTTCGCGAGATCTCCTCCAGCAGGCGCACGCGGTCCCACGCCTCGATCTGGATCTCCGCCCGGAACGCAGCGTCGGGGCGACCCTCCCAATGCACCGGCGTGAAGCGCTCCGGCGTCCGCTCGAGCGCCTTCACGTTGGGACAGTCACCGCGGTGGATCGTGATGCCGCGACCCAGTGAGATGTAGCCCTTGATCGGATCGCCCGGGACCGGCATGCAGCACTTCGCCATGCGAACCGCGACACCCGCTGCATCCTCGATCCCCTCGACGCGCACGCCGAAGTCGTCGCCGGAACGGATCTGCCGACGCTTGGTCGTGATCGGCGCACCGAGCGGTGCCTCGTCCGGGACGGCCTCGTCCGTCTTGAGCTGCTGGAGCACCTTGTCGACGACGACCTGCGCGCCGAACTTGCCCCGCCCCAGCGCGACGTAGAACTCCTCCGCCTTCTTGAACCCGAGCTCACGGATCACGCCGGCAAGCAGTGAGCTCGACGCGATCTTGGCGTGCGGGATCGACTGGCGCTTGAGCGCATCGACGAGCGAGTCGCGCCCGCGCTGTTCGTAGTCCTCGCGGCGTTCGCGGGCGAAGAACGCTCGGATCTTCGAGCGTGCGCGATTGGTCTGCGCGACGTTGATCCAGTCGCGGCTCGGTGCCTTGTCGAGCTGGTTGCTCGTCAGCACGTCGACCGTGTCGCCACTCTGCAGCGTGTACGACAGCGGCACGATTCGTCCGTTGACCTTCGCGCCGACGCAGCGGTGGCCGACGTCGGTGTGCACGGCGTAGGCGAAGTCCAGTGGCGTGGCACCCGCGGCGAGCGACTTGACCTCGCCCTTCGGAGTGAAGACGTACACCTCGTCGTCATAGAGGTCGAAGCGAAGCCCCTCCATGAACTCGGCGGAGCCGGTCGCCTGCGACTCCCACTCCATGAGGTTCTTGATCCAGTCCTCCGCCTTGCGGGCGGCCGCTGCCTGCGCCTTCTTGCCCGTCTTGCCGCTCTCCTTGTACATGACGTGGGCGGCGATGCCGAACTCGGCGGTGCGGTGCATCTCGGTGGTGCGTACCTGGATCTCGAGCGGCTTGCCGCTCGGCCCGATCACCGTCGTGTGCAGCGACTGGTAGCCGTTCATCTTCGGGATGGCGATGTAGTCCTTGAAGCGTCCCGGCAGCGGCGTCCAGATCGAGTGGATGATGCCGATCGCGCCGTAGCAGTCGCTCAACCGATCGACGATCACACGGATGCCCGTGAGGTCGTAGATCTCGTTGAACTCCTTCCCCTTGCGCTGCATCTTCTGGAAGATCGAATAGAAGTGCTTCGTGCGGCCGGAGATGTCGGCGGTGATGCCGACCTCCTCGAGCGCGGTGTCGAGTTCGTCGTTGGACTGGCGCATGAGGCGATCGCGGTCGCTCTTGCGCGTCTGGACCATCTGCTGGATGTCCGCGTACTTGCGCGGATACAGCACCGCGAACGACAGGTCCTCGAGCTCCCACTTGATCGAGTGCACACCGAGGCGGTGGGCAATCGGCGCGTAGATCTCGACGGTCTCCTTGGCCTTGTTCAGCTGCTTCTGCTTGGCCAGGTAGCGGATCGTGCGCATGTTGTGCAGCCGGTCCGCGAGCTTGATGAGGATGACGCGATAGTCGTGGGCCATCGCGACGATCATCTTGCGATACGTCTCGATCTGCGCCTGCTCGCGGCTCGCGAAGTTGATCTTCGAGAGCTTGGTGACGCCCTCCACCAGGTGCGCGACGTCGTCGCCGAACCGCTTGCCCACGTCCTCCGCGGTGACGTCGGTGTCCTCCACGACGTCGTGCAGCAGTGCCGCGACGACCGACTCGGTGTCGAGCATCAGGTCCACGACGAGCATCGCGACCTCGACGGGGTGGACGATGTAGTCCTCCCCGCTCTTGCGCTTCTGCCCGGCGTGGTGATCGTTCGCGTAGCAGAACGCCTGCCGGACGAGATTCGAATCGATCTGCTGGGTCGCACCCTCGACCTTCGCCACGAGCGTGTCGAGCAGCACACGCAGGTGGTCGGGCAGCTTCGCGACTTCGGCGTCCGCGGCGGCCAATTCGGGAGAATCAGCATCGTCCCGCGCGGCGTCGGCCGTCAGTGCGGCTTCGGCGGTCGCTGCGGCCTGCTCGGGTTCCTGCATCGGACTGACAACCTACCCGTTCAGGGCGTTGCCGATGCGGTGACTGGGGCTTCAGCGAGCCGCAGGCCCGCCGCGCCGTCCAGCTCGAGCAGCCCGCGCCCGAGCAGCGTCTGGAGCCCGTGGACGATCGCGCCCGTGGAGCGTGGGTGCTCCCCGTCGCCCCAGAGCAGCGTTTCGAGGGTGTCGCCCGTGGCGGGGCCGACGTCGCGCAGGTGTCGGTACGTGTCGGCGAGCGTCGCACGCACGTCGAGCGCCGCACGCAACGCATCCGCTGCGAACCGCTCCTCGCGCGCGCCGAAGGTCAGGTGCAGGCGACTTTCGAGCGGAGCGCCCGCGAGCCGGTCACGTGCCCCGACCGTCGCCGGCGGATCGAGCACGACGATGGCGTCGAACCGCGAGGGCCCGTCGAGCACGTGGTCGAGCGATGCATGATCCGCCACGACGAACAGGCTCGTGCCCGGCGTGGTGTACCCCACGCGATGCAGCGCCGCGCGAAGCATGAGCGGTGACGATCGCTCGCTCACGACGAGGGCGCTCGCGACCCCGAAGCGTTCTGGCATCGCGAAGGTCCGCAGGTCGTCGCGCCGGCGCGGGACGTCGGCGACGACCACGAGCACTCGCGCCCTCGCTGCAAGCAGCTGGGCGACGAGTTCGAGGCCGATGCCGCGATGGCGCAGGTCGACGGTGCCCGCACGAGCCAGCAGCGGCTCGAGTGCCGGAGGCGAGTCGGGATTCGTGTCGGCGAGCTCCGGAGTGACCAGGCCGCTGGCGGACAGCAGCAGCTGCTCGGCGGTGATGCGGTCGGCGGCGGCGTGTGCGCAGCCGGCTGCACACCAGCCATCGATCAGCTCCGACCCCGGCACGTCCTCCACCGGATACACGCGATCGAGCTGCACCTGCAGGCTCTCCACCCCGCGGAACCGGTTGACCGACGGGCGCACCGCGACGTCCACACGACGTCCGGGGCCCAGGTCGGACATGAGCAGCGCCATGCCGAATCCGATGCCCGGCACGCGTGACTCGCCGGCCGCGACCACGCACTTGAGGTGCGTTCCATCGCCGCCGACGGCCTTGAGCTCCTCGACCGTCGCGTTCACTGCCAGCAGTCGCGGGCGCTCCCAGCCGGTGCCGTACGGCGCCAACCGCTCGAGCTCCTGCACCAGCTCGAAGCGAAGCTCCGCACCGGGCACCACCGCATCGATGCGATCGCGCGGGACGAGCAGCGAGTCGTCGATGTGCTCGCTCCCCCACGTCGCGAGCCGGTCACGCAGTTCGCCGATGCGCGTGGGATCGATGGTGATCCCGCCCGCCTGCGAGTGTCCGCCCCAGCGCAGCAGCAGGTCGTCGCACGCACGGAGCGCGGCGTGGAGGTCCACGCCGTCCACCGAGCGACCGGATCCGCGCGCAGGATCGCCGTCCGCGACGACGATCACCGGGCGCGAGTAGCGCTCGACGAGACGAGACGCGACGATGCCGACGACGCCTTCGTGCCAATCCGTGCCGTGCACGACGTAGATGCGGGCCGCGCGCTCGCGTGCACCCCACGACTCGACCTGCGCGATTGCGGCATCGGCGATCTCGCGCTCGATCGCGCGGCGCTGCTCGTTGGTGGCATCCACGTCGGCTGCCAGCCTCGGCGCGAGGCGTTCGTCAGCTCGCAGGAGCTCATACGCGCGTTCGCTCTGGCTGATGCGACCCACGGCGTTGATGCGGGGCGCCAGCTTGAACGCGATCGTCTCCGCGTCGATGTCGGGCGTGCGGATGCCGCACTGCTCCGCGAGCGCGCGCAGTCCGGGACGGGTCGTGGAACGCAGCGCGCGCAGCCCGCGGCGAACGAGCACGCGGTTCTCGCCGACGAGCGGCATGCAGTCGGCGACGGTCGCGATCGCCTCCAGCTCGTGCTGTGCAGGTCCGGACGGGCCACCCAGCGCGACCAGCAGCTTGCCGGCGACGGCCGTCGCGCACAGGTCCGGGAACGGGTAGTCGCTCGGCCTGGTCGAGCACAGGATCGCGGCCGGCAACACCTCACCGGGCATGTGGTGGTCGCAGATGACCACGTCGAGACCGAGGTCGTTGGAATGCGCGACGGCCTCGACCGCCGTGATGCCGCAGTCGACCGCGATGAGCAGTCCCGCGCCATCGTTCCTGAAGCGTTCGACCTGCTCGATCTGGAGCCCGTAGCCGTTCGTGAAGCGGTCCGGCAGGAACGCTCGAACGTCAGCACCGAGCTGCTCGAGGCCCTCGACGAGCAGCGTCGTGGAACACACGCCGTCCGCGTCGTAGTCGCCGTGCACGACGATCGGCTCGCGCTGCTCGATCGCGTAGCGGATGCGCTCGACTCCGGCCGCCATGTCGCCGAGCAGGAACGGATCGTGCAGCTGCGCGTCGTCGGCCGCAGGATCATCGGTCATGAGCGCCCGGGCCTGCTCCGGCGTCGTGCCGCGTCGGGCGAGCACCCACGCGAGCGTCTCGGTGCACGAGAGTTCGCGGCGGAGCGCGTCGACGAGGTCGAGGTCGCAGGGGTCGAGCGAGAAGGAAGCAGGCGGCAGCACGGACACGGGATCCTATTCGTCGGTCCGGATCTACTACCTGCTTTCTGGCCGGCGCCCGGCCCCCGCGGGCCAGCATCAGGCCGCTCAGGGGGGTTCCAGGTCGTCCTCAGGCGTGCGTGTTGCCCCGACCTTGGCGTGGGCTATTCGCCGTTTCGGTGCTGCACGCCGCGGACGAGATCGCCCGGCATGTTGGAGACGTATTTCGCGGTCTCGGGCAGGAACGTCCCGATCGCGAGCCCGACCGCGACGAGGCCCGAGACCTTCGCGACATTGAGCGGTACCTCGTCGATCGCGCCGACCGCGAAGCCGCCTGCGGCGACGGCGCCAAGGACGCCCATGCTGCGCAGGTTCTTGTCGGCGTCAGGGCTCTCGGCGTTCGTGAGTCCGGTGGCTGCCGGACTCGCCATCATCGCCGCTGCTCCCAGGCTGGCTGTCGTGAGCGCCGCCGATTCGGAGCGCTTGCCGATCCCAGCACCGATCGCGGCGGCCGCGAACATGGTCATCGGTCCGAACGTCGCTCGCGCCTCGCGGTCGCTGAACGTGGAAATGCCCTTGGCGTCGAGCTTGCGCTCGTTCTCCGGCGACGGCAGCGCGAAGTGCGCGGCAACTCCCAAGCCGAGCCCGCCCGTGATGCCCGCGCCCAGGCCGAGCGCCTTCGCGCCGTTCGACAAGGTCGACACTGCAGTACTCGTCGTCATCGATGTCCCCACACGTCCAGAGCCGATCGGGAGTCCAGTCCACGGACGCCGCCAGCGACCCCTCCCATCGGGGCTGCTACCAGTACTTCGGACGCACGCGAGGGTGCGTTCCACCGACGAGCTCAGGTCGTGCGAGCCTCGTGCGTGTCGCCGGAATCGACGATCGCCGGTGCGTCGCTCGTGACGATCGCGCCGGTGCGGGCCTCGTCATGCATGTGCTCGGCATCGAGTCGCTTCTTCCACGCGGGCTCGCGCTCCTTGAGCCAGCACAACAGCGGCGACGCCACCGAGATCGAGGAGAACATGCCGACCGCGACGCCAATGAGCAGTGCGAACGCGAAGTCGCGCAGCGTCTCGCCACCGAACACGAACAGCGCGGCCGTCGGCAGCAGCACGACGAACGACGTGTTGAGCGAACGCGTGAGCACCTCGTTGAGCGACGTCGTCGTGATCCGCTGGAACGAGCTCTTGCGCATGACGTGGACGTTCTCGCGGATGCGGTCGAACACGATGATCGTGTCGTAAAGCGAATAGCCGAGGATCGTCAGCAGCGCCGCGACCGTCGTCGACTTGAACTCGCGCCCGGTGATCGCAAACGCGCCGGCGGAGATCGCCATGTCGTGGACGAGCGCCACGAGGATCGGGATCGAGTAGATGAACTCGAAGCGCCACCAGATGTAGAGCGTCTCGAGCACGAGGCTCACGAGCACGGCGATGATCGCCAGCTCGAGCACCTGCTTGCCGAAGGACGGTCCGATCGTCTGCACGTTGAATCCGTCGTCAGCGAGTCCGAACTCCTTGTCCAGTGCGCTCTGCACGCGCCGCTGCGCCGAATCCTGGCGAGCCTGCTTGCGCTCGGTGGCATCGCCGGTGGCGCCGGCATCGCCGCCCCTGAGCTCCTCCACCGTGATCGCGAACGACGAACCTGCCTCGGAGTCGCCGGACGAGCCCCCGATCGCTTCCTTGGTCTCCTGGATCGTCGCGCGCCCGTAGTCGCCGTCGATCTTCGTCATCGCGTCGCGGACCTGCTCGGCGCTGGCCTTCTCTTCGAACTGCACGTCGAACTTGGTGCCGCTCTTGAAGTCGACGCCGAGGTTGAGGCCTCTGATGCCGACGACCGCGAACGAGCTGACGAGCAGTGCGGCGGTGAGGATGAGGAAGTGCGTGCGGTACTTCATCCACGGGATGTGGAAGCGGGTGCTCGTGCGCTTGCGCGAGCCGCCGATGACCCATGCCTTCTGGAACACCTTGAACTGGCTCAGCAGGCCGAGCATCGCGTAGGTGAAGAACACCGCCGTGAAGATCGACAGCAGCGTGCCGATTCCGAGCAGTACCGCGAAGCCCTTGACCGAGCCGATCGAGATGATCACGAGCAGCATGGCCGTGATGAGCGTCACCGCGCTTGCGTCGAGGATCGTCGAGAAGCCCTTCTTGTAACCGGCCTTGATCGACTGCACCACGCTTCGACCCGCGCGATATTCCTCGCGGATACGTTCGAAGATGATGATGTTCGCGTCAGCCGCGACGCCGATCGTGAGGATGGCGCCAGCGATGCCCGGCAGGGTCATCGTCACGGGCAGCGCAACAACGATGCCGTAGAAGATGAACGCGAACACGAGCAGTGCGAGGTCGGCGATGATGCCGAGCGCTCGGTAGAAGAGGATCAGGTAGACGAGCACGACGGCCAGGCCGGCCGCACCTGCGAGCAGGCCCTGTCGCAGCGACTGTTCACCGAGCGTCGCGGAGACCTGCGTCTTGGAGATGACCTCGAAGCGCACCGGCAGTGCACCGGTGTTGAGCACCAGCGCGAGGTTCGATGCCTCGTCGCGGTCGTCCAAGCCGCTGATCTGCGCCTGTCCGCCCTTGATGCCGCTCGGGTACTGCTTGTAGTCGATCTGCGGGATCGACTTGATCTCGTCGTCGAGGATGATCGCGAAGCGGCGCGGCGTGCCGTTGAGTGCGCCGTCCTTCGCGATCTGCTCGGTGACGTTGCCGAACTGCTTGCCGCCCGTGCGGTCGAAGAGCATCGAGGTGACCCAGCCACCCTGCCCGGCCTCGGCAGTGGCGCTTCGGATGCGCTCGCCGGTCAGGCCCGGCTTGTCCTTGATGAGCACGTATGCGCCCGCGAGACGGTCGAACTTGCCGCCCTCCTGGAGCGTGACGTCGTCGCCCTGGACCTGCTCCGGCGGGCCGTGCACGAGCACCTCGCCCTGCGGCACCTCGAGCACTTCCCAGTCCTTCGGGAGCTTGGGGGAATCGCCATCGAGGATCGAGTCGGCGCCTTCGGGACGGTCGTCCTCGCCGATCGCGCCGAGCGCGTCGGAGGCCTGCTCGAGCAGTCGCTTCTCGGACACTGCGGGCCCTGCGACCTGCTTGTCGTCACCGTCGAACAGGTACAGCTGGCGCACCGCCTTGTCGCCGGCCTTCTCGTCCGACTCCTTGGCGCGGTCCTTGGCGGAGCGCAGCGCTTCGTGCGAGCTGCGGAACGCCTTGCCGTCGACGACGTTCTTCTCCCACTCGTAGAAGCGCAAGGACGCGGTCGAACCGACCACGGCCACGGCCTCGTCGGGATCCTGCACGCCCGGCAGCGACACGACGATCTGGTCGCTGCCCTGGGTGCGGATCTCGGGCTCGGACACGCCCAGGCCATCGACGCGGTCGCGGATGACCTCGACCGACTGCGTGAGCTGGTCGCTCGTCAGCTTCTTGCCATCCGTGGGCGTCGCCTTCATGACGACCTCGAGCCCGCCCTGCAGGTCGAGGCCGAGGCGAACGGCGTTGTAGTAGCCGGCTGCGAAGACGGCAACGAGCACCGCGACGACGAGTGCCAGCACGGCAAGGTGCGAGCGTCCGCCCTCGGGGCGGCGCGAATTCTTGGGGTCCCTCATGCCGTGAGCCTAACTGGTCCGGGAGATGCGCACGAATCAGCGTGCCTACGCCGTTTTGCGTACGGCACCAGGTTCCCCGGCGAAGGCGGTCGAGTTCATGGCGCAGCACGGCATGCGTCGGTCGACGTTCGCCGCGCGCTGCGACTAGGCGTGGGCGGGCTGCAGCTCGGGATTCGGCGTGTACGGCGTCGATCGCTGGAAGGCGCTCGAGGTCGCGAGGGCCGGGTCCACGTGTCCGTGTGGCGCAGCCACGACCGGGCGCGGCATCGCGTGCGCCGGCTGCGGATGTGCGGGCGCCGGATACTGGGCGATCGCGTGCGTCGGAGGCGCGCCGGGCGTGGCGAACAACGGCATCCCGTTGGGGTCGTGCCCGACGAGCTGCGGCTGCGGCTGGCCGGGCGCGACGGCGTGCGCGTGCTGCGGCTGGTCCAGCTCGACGAGCGGGGCCGTGAGCTTGCGGTACTCGTCGGCAAGGCCGGCGCGCTCTTCACGTGCGCGACCCATGGTGTCGCTGATCGACGGATCGTCGAGGCGGAGCGAGCTGCCCATGCCCTGCGGCGCGCGCGAGTGTCGCCGCGTCTCCTCCGTGGTCGGCTCGGCCATGGGAGCTGCGGCAACGGGTGCATGCACCACGTGCTGGACGGTCGCCGGCGCCAGGTTCGGCGCGGTCATCGTCATCGCGGGCTGCTGCGCGTACTGCTGCGGCGCGTGCTGCTGTGGCGGCATTGCGTGCTGCTGCGGCTGCACCGCGTACTGCTGCGGCTGTACCGCGTACTGCTGCGGCTGCACCGCGTGCGGCTGTGGCGCGTACTGCTGCACCTGCGGTGCGAAGGGCTGGTGCAACGCCATCGGCTGCGGTGCGGCGGGTGCGTACTGCTGCTGCACGGGTGCGTGGTGCTGCTGCACCTGGTGCGCGACGTGCTGCGGCTGCGCGTT
This sequence comes from Thermoleophilia bacterium, assembly GCA_025964555.1. Classification (GTDB taxonomy): domain Bacteria; phylum Actinomycetota; class Thermoleophilia; order Gaiellales; family SKUG01; genus JAGQUL01. The sequence goes on from JAOPYQ010000039.1 coordinate 21,116, forward strand.
CGTCGGAGCGACGTCGCCCCACGGTCGCGGCTCGTACGTCGGGATCGACGATCCGACGGGGGCCCGCATCGTGACGTTCGGCGCCGGCGGCGCGGGCAGCTGCACGGGCGCAGCGTACTGCTGCGGCGCTGCGTACTGCGGCGCGTGCTGCGCGTAGTGCGGCTGCGGGGCCGCGTACTGCGGCTGCGGCGATGCGTACTGCGGAGCGTGCTGCGGCTGCGCGGGCATCTGGATCGTCTGCGCGACCTGCTGCTCGGGTGCGTGCTGCGGCATGTGCTGCGACGCGGTCGGCGCAGGGCCGGCGTAGGGCTGCTGCGGCGCCACGTACTGCGGCGCTGCGAACGCGTGCTGCGGCTGCTGCTGGTCGGAGTGGGGGTGCTGATGCATGTCCGTGTCCAGTGCCTGTCGGGGGGTATCTGTCTGGGTCGGCAGCGCCGCCTCGCCACCGTGCACGATGCGCGCGATGCCGTCGGTTGCGATGCGGGTCTCGAGCCCGGGAGCCAGTTCGAGCACGACGCTCGCTCCCTCGAGTGCGGCCACACGTCCGTAGATCCCGCCGACCGTCAGCACGTGGTCGCCCACCTGCAGCCGTTCGACGAGCCGTCCGTGACGTGTCTGCAGGTCCTTCTGGGGACGCACGATCAGCAGGTACCACGCACCTGCGATCGTTCCCAAAAGTACCAGCAGCGGCAGCATCTCGTCGCTTTCGTCCCTGTCCACCTTCCGCACGACGGAGTCCCCCGCCGCACGGTCCGGGCACCTGCCCGTACCTGCATGTCGGGTGAAATCGCTCCGCATGTCTCACGCGACCGTCGGAATGGCCGCGCGATGCGGCATCCGGGCGTGATCAGATCGCGCAGGCGGAACCGTCGTCGTCGCCGCGCAGGCGCATGCGACGCGCCGCAATGAACCGGTACGCGACAGCGCCGAGCGCGCGCACGCCCGGCACCCACAGCAGCAGCGCGGGCAGCGCGGTGAGCGGCATGCGCACGGCGATCGAGCGCACGGCGTCGATGCCCACCGTCACGGTCTCGTCGGGAAAGCGCACCCGCAATCCGTCTCCGAGCGAGCCACGCGCGACCTCGGGCCAGCCCAGGACCGCAGCGTCATACGGCATCGTGTCGAAGCGGTGCATCCAGTCGAAGCGCTGGATGCGTCGCTCCTGGCGGCGACAGAACGAGCAGCCGCCGTCGAACACGACGGTCGGGCGTGAGCCGATGTCAGGAGCGGATGCCATCACCGACATCATGCCACGCGATCTCGCGATCCGATCGTCGTGGCCACGTACACGATCGGATCCGATGATCGCCACCTCGCGGACATCGGATCCACTCGTTGTGGGATTGACGACGATCTGATCCGATGTCGCACTCGCGGCTCAGCCCAGCGACACCCATCGCGCGCGCTCGGTCTCGTACCACCCGTTGGCCCATGCGCCGCTGGCGATCGCCGAGCGACTGCGTCGAACCAGGTCGATGAGCACGTGCAGGTTGTGGAGCGTGGCCAGCCGCAGCGACAGGATCTCGTCCTGCTGGAACAGGTGGCGGATGTAGTCGCGCGAGTAGCCTCCACGACATGCCGGACACCCGCACCCCGCGAGGATCGGCCCCGTGTCCCCCACGTGCGTCGCGTTGCGCAGGTTGAGCCGCGCCCGCGGATGCACGTCGTTGGGCACCATCGCGCTCGCGGTTCGCCCCAGCCGCGTCGGCAGCACGCAGTCGAACATGTCGACGCCGCGATCGATCACGTCGAGGATGCCGACCGGATCGCCGATGCCCATGTAGTAGCGCGGGCGGTCCTCCGGGAGCATCGCGGTGGTGGTGGCGAGCGCAGGCATCGTCAGCTCGGGCTCTTCCCCCACGCTCAGCCCGCCGATCGCGTAGCCGTCGAAGCCGATGTCGAGCAGCTCGGAGGTGCTGCGCTCGCGCAGGTCCGAGTGCACGCCGCCCTGCACGATCGCGAACTGCAGCTGCGGCTGCCCGGTCAGCGACCAGCCGTCCGCGCCGTCGCCGGATCGTCGAACCCGCAGGTGCGCCTCGCGCGCCATGCCTGCCCAACGCGTCGTGCGAGCGACCGCGGCCTCCACGACGGGGCGCGCGGCATCGCCCGCGGGGCACTCGTCGAGCACCATCGCGATGTCCGAGCCCAGCCACGCCTGCGCCTGCGCGACGTTCTCGGGGGTGAATTCGACCTTGTTGCCGTCGTAGACCGACCGGAACACCACGCCGTCGTCGTCGAGCTTGAGCGTGTGGCGCAGGCTGAACACCTGGAAGCCACCCGAGTCGGTGAGGATCGAGTGCGGCCAGCGCATGAGCCGGTGCAGCCCGCCCACGTCGGCGATGTGCTTCGCGCCTGGTCGCAGGACGAGGTGGTACGTGTTGCCGAGCACGACCTGCGCACCGAGGTCGACGATCTCCTGTGCGTCCGTCGCCTTGACCGTGGCCTTGGTGCCCACCGGCATGAACGTGGGCGTGCGCACCACGCCGTGCGCGGTTCGCAGCAGTCCGGCGCGGGCGCCGCCGCTCGTGGCGCTCAGACGGAAGCAGTCGACCTGCTCGGGCGTGGTTCGGGTCGTTGTCATCCGGTCGATCCTAGTGGTCGCCCGCGGCGACCGGCCGCCCATGGACGAACATCGCGTCGCCGAAGGAGTAGAAGCGCATGCGCTCCTCGATCGCTCGCGCATAGGCGCGGCGCGTCTCGTCGCGACCCAGGAACGACATCACCAGCGCGATGAGCGTCGACCTGGGCAGGTGGAAGTTCGTCAGCAGCGCCCCCACGCACGACCATTCGTGCCCAGGCACGATGAACAGGTCGGTGCTGCCTGACAGCTGCGGCGTGTCAGTCGCGTACACGTGCTCGAGCACGCGCGTCGTGGTCGTGCCGACCGCGACGACCCGGCGTTCGGCAGCGAGCGCTGCGCGCACCGCGATGTCAGTCGCTTCGGACACCTCGTAGCGCTCGTGGTGCATGACGTGCTCGTCGAGCGACCCGTCCGACACGGGCAGGAACGTGCCCGCCCCGACGTGGAGCGTCACGTGCGCCACCTCGCATCGATCGCGCACCCTCGCCCAGAGCTCGTCGTCGAAGTGCAGCCCGGCCGTCGGCGCGGCCACTGAACCGTCCACGCGCGCGTGGACCGTCTGGTAACGCCCCTCGTCCTGTCCGCGCTCGGTGACGTACGGGGGCAGCGGGAGTTCGCCGTGCGCGAGCAGCCACGCCGGCACCTCGTCGAGCCCGACCGGCAGCTCCACGGTCCACGTCTGGGAAGAGCTGCGCTCGACGAAGGTCAGGCTCGCATCACCGCGGACCGTCGCGACCTCCATGCCGTCGCGGTACTTGCGCGCCGGACGCGCCATCGCCGACCAGCGGCAGCGACCGGCATCCGCTGGCTGCGTCTCCGCGGGCGCGAGCAGCAATGCCTCGCCGACTCCGCCGGTCGCTCGCTGCACCGGGATCCGTGCATGCAGCACCCGCGCATCGTTGGCGATGACGAGGTCGTCCTCCCGAAGCTGGCCGAGCAGCAGCTCGTCGAATCGACCGAGCGCGATCGGCTCGCCGCTGCCGGCCTCGAGCACCATGAGCCGCGACGCCCCGCGCTCGGGCGCAGGGTGCTGGGCGACGAGCTCGGCGGGCAGGACGTAGTCGAGGTCGTCGGTGGTCAGGGAGGCGGCGGCATCCACGTGTCGAATCCTATGGGTGCGCGACCCCTTGCGCGACGCGGCTCCGCACGATATAAGTAAGTACATACTTACAGGAGGATCCGCATGGACACCCCCACGCCCCAGCCGAGCGCTCCGTTTCGGCTCATGTCCCGCCCCGTGCTCGCCTGGGCGATCTACGACTTCGCGAACACGATCTTCTCGTTCGCGGTGATCACGCGCTACTTCAACGAGTGGGTGATCGAGCAGAACGGGCGACCGGACTGGCACGTCGGTCTGATGAGCTTCATCGTCGGCATCATCCTGCTCACGGCCATGCCGGCGGTCGGCGCGATCAGCGACCAGCTCGGGCGGCGGCTGCCGTTCCTCGCGGCCTTCACGCTCGCGTGCGTGGCAGCCACGGGCGTGCTCGGCACGATCGACTCGGTGACGATCGCGCTCGTGGTGGCCGGCATCGCGATCTTCGTCTACCAGCTCGCACTGTCGATGTACGACCCGCTCCTGGCCACCGTCGCGCCGCCCGCCCGTCACGGCAGCGTGAGCGGTCTCGGCGTCGGGCTCGGCTACGTCGGCGTGCTCGTCGGCTCCACGGTGCTGACGGCGATCGTGCCGAAAGACGACTACCAGGCCGCGTTCCTGCCGACCGCGATCATGTTCCTCGTCTTCTCGCTCCCGATCTTCCTGTTCGTGCGCGAGCGAGGCGAGCGTCGCACCTCCGAGCACGGCACCGGGGCAGTCATCCGCAACGCGTTCGGCCAGGTCGCGCGCACCGCCCGCCACATCCGCGACGAGCATCGCGCCACCGGCCGATTCCTGATCGCGCGATTCCTCTATGTCGATGCGATCGCCACGGTCATCGCGTACATGACCGTCTACATGAGCCGCGTCGGCGACTTCACCGAGAGCCAGAAGACGATCGTGCTCGGGCTCGCGATGGTCGCCGCGGCCGTCGGCGGGTTCGGCTGCGGCGCGCTCGTCGAGCGGCTCGGCCCCAAGCGCGTGCTCGTGAGCATCCTCAGCTTCGCGGCGCTGACACTCATCGTCGCCGGCGCCACCGGCAGCGCCGCGCTGGTGTGGGTGCTCGGCCCGGCGATCGGCATCACGCTCGGCGGGGTGTGGACGAGCGATCGCGTGTTCATGATGCGCCTGTCGCCGCCGGAAGTGCGCGGCGAGTTCTTCGGCGTGTACAACCTCGTCGGCAAGCTCTCGAGCGGGTTCGGACCACTCGTGCTGTGGGGTGGCACCGTCTACCTCCTCCACGACCGCTCCGACTGGTCCGTGCTCGACGCGAGCCGCGCCGCGTTGCTCGTGCTGGCGGTCGCCGTGCTCGCCGGATTGTGGGTGCTCCGTCCGCTCAGCGACGAGGCCCGCTACGCGGACCACGAATGGGTCGAGGACGCGGCAGCATGAAGATCGACCACCTCACTCCCGAGGACTGGGCCGCCCACGACCCGACCTGGCCCCAGCGCCTGGTTCGCTGGCTCTGGTCGCGCCCCGGGCGGGTCATCTACCGCTACCGCGGCTACGGCGCACATCCGCGCGTGCCGACCGAGGGCGGGTTCCTGCTCGCCCCCGGCCCGCACGGTGCATTCGTCGATCCGTTCATCTACGCGCTCGGGCAGCCACGCACGCGCCTGCGCTTCATGGCGAAGTACCAGGCGCTCGAATGGCCGGTCCTCGGTCGCCTGATCCGCTGGGCCGGCGGTTTTCCCGTCCACCGCGGTGGCTCGCGCAGCCAGACGGCGCTCGGCGTCGCCCAGACGGTCGTGGAGAGCGGCGACGGCCTCGTCGTGTTCATGGAGGGTCGCCTCGAGCTCGACCACACGGGACTCGGCACGCCGCGCAACGGCCTCGCGCGCCTCGCGCTCGCAACGGGCGTGCCCGTGATCCCGGTCGCCGCGTGGGGATCCAAGCGCGCACGCGCCTACGGCAAGCGCTGGTGGTACCACTGGCCCCGCGTCACGGTCGTGTGGGGCGAGCAGCTGCAGTTCCCCAAGGAGGACGACCCGTCCGAGGAGCGCGTCGCCCAGGTGCGCGACGAGATCTGGGCCCAGGTGCACGTCTGCTTCGACCAGGCCAAGGCGATCGAGTTCGCGCCCGGTCGCCGACCTCGGCGCGGCACCCCGCTGGAACAGGCACTGCCGCCGGGAGTGCTGACGCGATGAGCGGCTCCTCCTCCACCCAGCGACTGTCCGCCCCGGAGCGGCGTGAGGGTATCCTCGACGCGGCGACGCGCTGCTTTGCCGAGCGTGGCTTCGGGGGGACGACCACCGCGCGCGTCGCGACCGAGGCGCGCGTCAACGAGGCGCTCGTGTTCCGTCACTTCGGGACCAAGCAGCACCTGTACCTCGCGTGCGTGGACGCCGCGTGGGAACGCCTGCAGGCGCGCGCCGACGAGCTGTGCGTCGGCGAGCCCGACGATCGCCACTGGCGCATGCCCGGTCGTGCGTTCCTGGAGCTGGTGCGAGGTGAACCGCATGTCGCGCGCATGTGGATGCGTGGGCTCGTCGAGACCACGGGGATCGAAGCGGTCGACGATCACCTGGCCGCGCTCATGGCGCAGGTGCACGCCTACGTCACCGGCTCGGTGCGTCACAGCGCCGACGCAGGTGGCGTGCTCGAGGGCCGCGACCCCGAGATCGAGTCGTGGACGATCATCGCGCTCGGGCTGCTCGGCGCGGCGCTCGGCACGCGCGGCGTGGTCGAGCAGCAGTCGTTCGACGCCGTGCTCGCGACCCACCGCGAGTGGATGACGGGCGATCCCGCCTGACGGGTTCGCCGCGGTGGACCGATCAGCCCAGGAAGCGCTCGCCGACCTCGCGCTCGAAGCGCTTGAGCTCGTCCTTCTGGATCCGTCCGTTGCCGTCCGCGTCGTAGCCGCCGATCACGGTGCGCAGCTCGTCGGTGGTGACCTTCCAGTTCCGATCCGCATCCGACGCCGTCGCGAGGCGCTCGATCGAGTACGTGTCCGTGTCGTAGGTCACGTCGCCGTCGGAGTCCTCGTGGCGGGTCGTCGTCGTTCGAATGGTCTCGGGCTCGCGCCACCACGAGCCGCTGTCCATGTCGATCACGCCGTTCCGGTTGTGGTCGTAGCCGCCGAGCACGTTGACGACGCTCGTGTCCACGCCGACGCCATGTCGGGCGCCGAACGCGATGCCGGCACCGAACGATCCGAGCATCGCGCCCGCACCGGCGCCGAACAGTGCTGCACCAAGGTCGACGCGCCCGGTCGCGAGCGCCACCATGCCGCCCGCTGCGGAGGCGAAGCCGAGTCCCGCGGCGCCCCACTGGATGCGGCCGGCAGGCTTGTCGGCATCCGAGCCGGTCGGATGCCGCTCCGCCACGTCGTCCATGAGCTTCGTCGCGCCGAAGCCGACCACGAGGCCCGTGGCTACGGCTGCGCCGCCACCGATCGCAAAGGGGTTCGCCATTGGAGATCTCCGTCCCTGTCCCATGCCTGCGACACGCGATGTCCCGCCGCGCGTCGTCGTCACCCGCATGTCGGGAAACAGGGCCCGTGCCGTTTCGCACCCGGCACGGGGTGGGCATGCGCGCCCATGGGGCGCAGCGCCATGGCGATGAGCAGCAGCATGGCCAAGCCGGCCACGGTTGCGAGCAGTCCTCGTCGAGCATCCATGGCGTTGCAGACACCTGCAACGGCGGAAGCCGGCCCTGCCGTCCGGGACGTGGCTAGAACAGCTCGCCGGGCTGGCTCAGCGCGGTGATGCCGGACTCGCCCAGGTGCGCGCGACCACGCGGCGTGATGATCCGGCCGCGCGGCGTGCGCTGGATGTAGCCGCGCTGGAGCAGGTACGGCTCGTACACGTCCTCGATCGTGTGCGATTCCTCGCCGATCGCGACCGACAACGTGGACAGCCCCACCGGGCCGCCACCGAACTTGGTGAGGATCGTCTCGAGGACCTGGCGATCGATGCGATCGAGCCCCTCGGCGTCGATGTCCACCAGGTCGAGCGCTTCCTGCGCGACCTCGAGCGACAGCACGCCCTCGTGGCGCACCTGCGCGACGTCGCGCACCCGGCGAAGGAGCCGGTTCGCGATACGCGGCGTGCCACGCGAGCGCGATGCGATCTCGTCGGCTGCCTCGGCCTGCAGCTCCAGGCCGAGCAGGCGCGCGGAGCGCATGACGACCTGCGTGAGCTCAGCCGCGTCGTAGTACTCGAGTCGCTGCGTGATGCCGAAGCGATCGCGCAGCGGGGTCGTGAGCAACCCGGTGCGCGTCGTCGCTCCGACGAGCGTGAACGGCTCCAGGTCGAGTCGCAGCGTCCGCGCAGCAGGTCCCTGACCGAGCACGATGTCGATCTGGTAGTCCTCCATCGCGGTGTAGAGCACTTCCTCGATGGGCGTGCTCAGGCGGTGGATCTCGTCGATGAAGAGCACGTCGTTCGGGCCGAGCGACGTGAGGATCGCGGCGACGTCGGCCTTCTTCTCGAGCGCGGGACCGCTCGTCGCGTGCATCGTCGAGCCCAGCTCGCGTGCAACGACGCTCGCCAGGGTCGTGTTGTGGCACACGATGCCGTTGCCGACGAACGTGTGCCCGTCCGGCACGCTGACATCGACGGTGTGCGCATGTCCCGGCTCGATCGACACGATCGGCTCCCAGGCCAGCTCCACCATGTCGTCGCGGCGCAGCTGCGACCGTGCGCTGCGCACCGCAAGGGCGCGGTGGTCGTGGTTCGATTCGCGCATGAGCGCGCGTCCACGCTCGACCGGCTCGACCTCTGCCACGGTGACGGACGATTCGACGATCTGGATGCTGCCGGTGTTCTGCACCGTGACGGGCGTGATGTCGCCGCTCGTCGCTCCGCCGCGCCGATAGCTGCTCCCGCCGTCTCCGCCCATCGCCACGAGCACGCCGGCGGCGGTCAGGCCGAAGCCGTAGCTGCCCTCGTTGCCGTCGCGCGTATCGGCGAGTGCCCGACCGACGAGCACGCGTCGTTCGTCACGCTCGCGATCACGCAGGCGCGCCAGCGCCTCGTGCGGCTCGTCGCCGTGGTGGTGCTGACCGCCCGACGCCTCGTACGGATCCTCGATTGCCGGCACCGATGACGGATCGAACTGGTCGTAGCCGGCCGGCTCGGCGCTCGCGCGCAGCGACCAACCGCCGTCGCTGGGCGCGATCGACGACTCGATGCCGAAGTTGGCCAGCATGAGCTGCAGGTGCGAGACGACAGTGCGATCGCCGTGGGACGCCACCGGTGCGTGTTCCACGCCCCAGAACACCCCGCGCAGGAACTCCGCGACGAGCAGCTTCGGGGCGCGGTAGATGCAGCTGGGGATGCCGCTGAAGCCCTCGCGCTGCAGGCCGAGCCCGGACAGGAACATCGCGATGCGCGGGCTGCGCGCACCCCAGCGTTCGCCGAGCGGACCTGCGCCGAACGATTCCAGGTACAGGCACAGCACGGACTGCGCGAGCCGGCGCACTTCCTCGGCGCGGGCGGGGTCGCGGGAGACGTAGACGAACCCGTCACCTCCCGGCGACACGCGGCCGCCGTCGAGCAGCAGGCCCAGCAGTCGCGCGAGCTCCGGCTCGAGCTCGTCCGGCGCGTGCGCCGGGTCGCTCAGGCTCGGTATCCCGACGCCCTCCACGTGCAGCTTCGTGCTCGATCCGAACACCTGCGCGCCGAGCCGAATTGCCACCTCGTCACCTGAGCGCAGCTCGCCGAGTCGGCGGAACTGCAGTCGCCCGTTCAGTCCACGCACGAGCAGCGGGTGGTTCGGCGTGCCCTCGACGCGGTAGCCCGACTGGGTCGTGACGCGCAGCGTCGGACCCTCGCCGTTGTCGTAGAAGTAGTCGGCGGTGCGCACGCCGTACAGCGTGGCGAGCGGGCGCGTGATCGGCTGCCAGCTCTCGCCACCGACGACGCCCAGGTCGCCGATGGGCTCCATGCCGTGCGTGGTGAACACCATCGTGTCGGGCGTCACGCACTTGCCGAGCCCGGGAGGACCCGCGAACAGCGCGTGGTCGAGTGCTTCCTCGCGCTGCTTCGCAGCGTCGATGAACACCTGCAGCTGCTCGCGCACGCGCCGCTGCCCGATGAACTCGTCGAGCGTCCTCGGGCGCAGCGAGCGGTCGAGCTCGTCGTCGCCGCGGCGCGCCGTGGCATCGGCGATCGGGCTGCGCAGCGGCGCGCCCGGGAGCGCTTCGCCGGGGCTCAGGTCGTCGGGCACGATGCCCGGCTTGAGACCGAAATCGAGATCGCCGTCGTTCACGTCCGAACCTGCTTCCTGCTGGCCAGCGCCTGCTTCACCCGGGCACTCGCGCCCGCCGTGTCATCCGTCGCCACCAAGGCGGCCTCGGCCTCGGGAATGGACATCCCCAGACCGACGAGCGCCTCGCGGGCCTCGTAGAACGTCGCCATCGCGTCGGGCGCACCGTCGCCCTCGACACGCGCGGAGAACGTCGTCACCCCTGCGGGCACGATGTCATCCAGCTTGTCCTTGAGCTCGGTGACGATGCGCCGCGCGACCTTCGGCCCGACCCCGGACACGCTCTGCAGCAGTGCCACGTCCTCGGTCATCGTCGCGCGCTGGATGTCCTGCGGGCTGATGGCGCTCAGCACGCCGATCGCGACCTTCGGACCGACGCCCTGCAGCGACGTCAGTCGCTCGAAGACCTGCTGCTCCGCGTGGGACTCGAACCCGTACAGCTGGATCGCGTCCTCGCGCACGTTCGTGTGCACGTGGATCGTGACCTGCTCGGGGCTGCGCTGCGCCGACTGGATCACGCCCGTGGTGGCACGCACGAGATAGCCGACTCCGCCGACGTCGACGATGAGCGACTCGGAATCGGCATG
>JAOPYQ010000050.1 GCA_025964555.1 Thermoleophilia bacterium
AGGATCAGCCGGCTCACCGCCATCCCGACCAATGCGCCATAGACGCCCTTGTAGATCAGCGCCGTCATGAACGGCCATTCGGCCGGCGTCAGGCTGGGCAGCAGGAGCGCGTGCAGCGCGCCGGCGACGAGCACGGCGATAATTGCGATCGCGAGCGCCCGCACGAACAGGTTGGCCGGAAGCGGAGCCCCGCGCCCGTCGAGCGCTTCGAGCCGGCCGTTCCTGAGCCGCTGCCGCGTCAGGAGGGTCTGGACGAGGGTGGTCATGAACACGACCATGAACGTCTGCGGCAGCGCGTCGACCACCAGCCCGGGATTGCCGTCGACCGGGACGGCCTCCGCCCGCCCGAAGACGAGCAGAAAGAACAGCACGCTGAGCACCGCGTTCACGACGCCGCTGACAGCAGTCTCGATCGCCAGATATTTGCTATGCTGCGTCGTCATCGCATCCCCCATGATCCGCAGCTCGATCGCTGCTTTGTTGTCGCGCCGGGCCGCCGCAACCGCGTCAGCCCCGCTCGTTCTCCGTTTCCGGGATAGACGCAGATAAAAGCTGGACTGGCAAGGCGGCCCGAGGCGCCGTCCTCGCTGGACGGTCCGCCGTCTTCGCCCCGCAGCGCCTGCCGCGGCATCGCCAGTGCCCGGCACTCTGTCATTGCCGACCGGCCGCGGCTAAGAACATCATCCCGTCCGCGGTTGCCGCGTCTTTACGGATATTAGATGAACCTGTTGTTCCTCCACCAGAATATGCCGGGACAGTTCAAGCATCTGGTCGCTCGCCTGGCCTCCGATCCCGCGAACAACATCGTGTTTGTGACGAAGCGCAAAGGCGTCCGGCTGCCGGGAGTGAGGGTCATCACCTACGAGCCGCAAAGGACGGCTTCGCGCAGCACGCATCATTATCTCCGCCTGCTCGAGAACAATGTCCTCCATGGGCAGCAAGCGCTTCGCATCGCGCTCGAGCTGCGCCGCGGCGGCTTCGTGCCGGACGTCATCATCGCCCACCCCGGCTGGGGCGAGCCGTTGTTCATGAAAGACGTCTTCCCCTCCTCGCCGCTGCTCAACTATTGCGAATTCTATTATCACGGCAGCGGAGCCGACATCGGTTACGATCCCGACCAGCCGATGGTCGCGGACGACGCCTATCGCGCCAGAATCCGCAATGCCCATTTGCTGCTCAGCCTCGAAAGCTGCGATCATGGCCTCAGCCCGACGCGGTGGCAGAAGTCGGTCCACCCTGAGGCCTATCAGGAGAAGATCTCCGTCATCTTCGACGGCATCGATACCGAGGTGGTGAAGCCCGCGGACGCCGCCCACTTCGACCTCCCCGGGGGGCAGCGCCTGGACGGCAAGGATGAGATCGTCACCTACGCCGCGCGCAATCTCGAGCCCTATCGCGGCTTTCCGGCATTCATCCGCGCCCTGCCGAAGATCCTCGCAAGCCGCCCCCGCGCGCAGGTGGTGATCGCCGGCGGCGACGGCATCGACTATGGCCGGCGCCATCCCAGCGGCCAAAAATGGCGCGAGACCATGCTCGAGGAGGTCGCGATCGACCGCAGCCGCGTCCATTTCGTCGGGCAGCTACCCTATGCCGACTATCTCAGCCTGCTCCAGGTCTCGTCGGTGCACGTCTATCTCACGGTTCCGTTCGTCCTCTCCTGGTCCTGTATCGAGGCACTCGCCGCCGGTTGCCTGGTCGTGGGATCGCGCACGCCGCCGGTGGAGGAGGTGATCCAGGACGGCGAAAACGGCTTCCTCGCAGATTTCCTCGACCCGAGCGACATCGCCGCGAAGGTGATCGAGGCGCTGGCGCAGCGCCAGGGCCTCGACCGCGTACGGACAGCGGCGCGCGAGAGCGTGCTCGAACATTATGCGCTCGACAAATGCCTTCCGAGGCAGGTGGAACTGGTCGAGCGGCTCGGCGCCAGCAGATGAAGATGCGCGGTGCGGGACGAACGAAAATCTTGCAGCGCCTGCTGGACTGGCCGAGCTGGCTGCGCCGGGCATTCTGGAGTGCGGCATTGTTCGCGCTGGTGATGGCGATCCTGCCCAAGCCGCCGCAGCTGCCGGGCTCGCCGTCGGACAAGATCCAGCATATCGCCGCCTTCGTGGTGCTGGCTGCGCTCGCCGCCGCCGCCTACCCGCGGACTTCGCTGATGCGGATCGCCGTCTGGCTGTCGCTATTCGGTGCTCTGATCGAATTTCTGCAAGCACTTCCGATGCTGCATCGCGACAGCGACGCCAGGGACTGGATCGCGGACACGCTGGCGGCCGCGCTCGTGCTGCTGCTGGTGCGCCTGTGGCGAAGGCGCGCACGCCGGACGATCGCCGCCTCGGATCGACACGCATCCGACGCGGCATCGGCCATTGGAGGCGCCGAGCTCAGCGAATCTCCTGCTGCCGAGAGCGCAATTCGGTCCTGAAATCCACCAGGCCGCCGAGGGTTCGAGCGCACGAAAAAGGCCGCCGAAGCGGCCTTTGACGTGACAAGCGCAATTGCTCGCGCTGCCGCTCGGTTTCTAGTGGGGGCTTTTCGGCGGCTTGCACTTGCCGTGGTTTTGGTGATCGCCACCCTTCGACGAATTGCCGTGCGACGACTTTGGCGGGCCTTTCGGGCAATTGCCGAAGCCGCCCCCGTGACCGCCGCCATTGCCGCCGCTGCTGCCACCGCCAGGGCCGCCGCCGCCGCCGCCGCTTCCGCCGCCGCCAGGTCCACCACCACCGTTGCTGCCGCCGCCAAAACCGCCGCCGCCACTGCTGCTGCTGTTTCCGCCGCCGCTGCTGCCGCCCTTGCCGCCACTGCTGCTGTTGCTGCTGCTCCCCCTGGCGCTGCTGCTGCTCTTGCTGCTGACGCCGCCTTTGCCGCCGCCATTGCTGCCGCCGCCACTACCACCGCCCGCTGCCCAGCTGGGCGCAATCGGGGCGGCCATGAATGCCATCGAGGCAAGTATGAGAGCAGTTCGTTTCATGTTGAAGCTCCGCTTTTGGTGGCTTCCAAGTAATGGAAACAAAAACAATTCAGTACACAATTTGATGCGTCAGACAATGCGGTTCGTCCCGTTTTGAGCCACAATCAACTTGAAAAGATAGCACTCTGTTCGAGCAGGCACGGAATCAGACGATAAAGACGTCATCGCCCGTGAGCGCGAGCCCCGAGGTCAAGGTTGCTATTTGCAGCTGCGCCTGAGCCCCATTGCCGTCGGGATCGTAGAACAGATTGCCGTTGGCCGAATTGTAGATGATGCGGTCGCCGGAATCGTTGGCGGCGGTTCCGACCTGGAACATGCTCGCAGCCCAGGTAGCGCCGATCGCGGTGAAGACGCTCGCATCGAGCGCGATCCAGTCGAAGCCCAGCTGGAAATCCATGATCCGGTCGGCATTGGCCGCACCCGGCGTGGCGGTGAAAAAGAAGGTGTCGTCACCGGCGCCGCCGGTCAGCGTGTCGTTGCCGAGCCAGCCCTCGAGCCAATCGAAGCCGACGCCCCCGGAGAGCGTGTCATTGCCCTCGCCGCCCGAGATGTAATTGTCGAGATCATTGCCGGTGCCGTTGAATGCGCCGGTTCCGTCGAAGTAGAGATCCTCGATGTTCGCGCCGAGCGTGTAGGAACCAAGCCGAACCAATAACGTATCATAGCCGCCATCGACGAGGTCGGTGACGACATCGCCGACATTGTCGACCACATAGCTGTCGTCACCCGCGCCCCCGGTCATCGTGTCGGCGCCGAGACCGCCATCGAGCAAATTCGCCCCGGCGTTGCCGGTCAGGCTGTTGTTGAGCTCGTTGCCAAACCCGTCCGTGTCTCCGGTGCCGCTGAGGATGAGATTTTCAATCCCTGCACCCATCGTGACGTTTGCGGTGCTGTTGACGGTATCGACCCCGGTCGCGCCGGAATCGTTCGCCACGTCGCCGTTGCTGTCGAGGAAGAAAGTGTCGCCGCCGTTGCCCCCTTCCATCGTGTCGGTGCCGCCGCCGCCGGTGAGCGTATCGTTGCCGGCACCGCCTTCGAGATAATTGTTGAGGCCGTTGCCGGTGCCGTTGAAGCCGCCGGCGCCCGTGTAGATCAGTCCCTCGAGATTGGCGCCCAAGGTGTAGCTGGCGAGGCCCGTGCGCACCGAATCGGTGCCTTCGCTGGCGTTTTCGGTGATCACGTCGCCCGCCGCGTCGACATAATAGGTGTCGTTGCCGGTGCCGCCGGCCATGCTGTCGATGCCGATGCCACCGTCGAGCGTGTCGTTACCGGCCGCTCCGGCCAGCGTGTCCGCGCCGTCAGCGCCGACCAGAAGGTTGGCAAGACCGTTGCCCGTGATGACATTGTTCAGGCCATTGCCGGTACCGTCGATCGCCGCGAAGCCGGTCAGCGTTAAGTTCTCGAAATTCGTTCCGAGCGTGAAGGTGATCGATGCCTGGACCAGGTCGGTGCCGGTGCCGGCACCGGTGCCTTCGACGAGGACATCGCCCACGTTGTCGACGACATAGGTGTCGTTGCCGAGGCCACCGCTCATCGTGTCGGCGCCCGACCCTCCATTCAGCACATTATCCAGGCCATTGCCGGTGATGGTGTTGGCGGCCGTATTGCCGGTCCCGGTCAGTGCCGTGCCGGTCAGCGTCAGATTCTCGACGTTCGCGCTGAGCGTGAAATTGACGCGGGCCTGCACGCTGTCGGTTCCGGCGTTTGCGCCTTCGGAAACGCTGTCGCCGATGTCGTCGACGATGAAGGTGTCGTCGCCGCCGCCGCCGGCCATCGTATCGGCGCCGGCGCCGCCGTCGATGATGTTGTCGGAGCCATTGCCGGTGATGCTGTTGCCGAGCCCATTACCGGTGCCATTGATCGCGCCTGCCCCGGTCAAGGTCAAATTCTCGAGCTCGGAACCGAGCGTGTAGGTGATCGAGGACTGGACGGTGTCCGAGCCCGCGCCTGCAGCCTCGGTGACGACGTCGCCCGGATCCTCGACGACATAAGTGTCGTTGCCGCCGCCGCCGACCATGGTGTCGGCGCCAGCGCCGCCATTGAGGATGTTGTTCGCGCCGTTGCCGGTGATGCGGTTGTTCCCGGAATTGCCGGTGCCGTTGATCGCTGCGGCCCCTGTCAGGACGAGGTTTTCGACCTCGACGCCGAGGGTGAACGTCGCGGAGGCCTCGACGGTGTCGGTGCCGCCGGCCGCCGCTTCGACCGCCTTATCGCTCGTGCTGTCGACGATGTAGGTGTCGTCGCCGCCGCCGCCGGTCATCGAATCGGCGCCCGCGCCGCCGTCGAGGACGTTGTTGCCGTTGTTGCCGGTGATCGCGTTGACGAGAGCGTTGCCGGTCCCGTCGACAGCGGCGGAGCCGGTCAGAAGCAGGTTCTCGACGTCGGACCCGAGGATATAGGTGATCGATGACTGCACCGTGTCGGTACCCTGGCCCGCGAGCTCGGTGACGACATCGCCGCTATTGTCGACCACATAGGTGTCGTTGCCGAGCCCGCCGATCATCGTGTCCGCGTTCGCCGCGCCATCGAGCAGGTTGGCTGCGTTGTTGCCGGTGATATTGTTGCTAGCGGAATTGCCGGTCCCGTTGATCGCGGCAGCGCCGGTCAGAACCAGATTCTCGACCTCGGCGCCGATCGTGTAGCTCACGCCGGCTTGAACGAGGTCGGTGCCTTCGCTCGCATTTTCCGTCGCCACGTCAGCCGCATTGTCGACGATGAAGACATCGTCGCCCGATCCGCCGACCATCGTGTCCGCACCGGCGCCACCGTTGAGCGTATCGTTGCCTCCCGCGCCGTCGAGCGTGTTGGCGGCCGCATTGCCGGTGATGA
>JAOPYQ010000037.1 GCA_025964555.1 Thermoleophilia bacterium
CCTGCACGACCATCGGTGCGTCCTGGCGTGCCATGTTGAGCAGCTCCGCGACTTCCTCGCGGGTGAGCAGCTCGCTCAGGTGCTGCTTGACGACCTCCGCCACGTGCGTGGAGACGACGTCCTGCGCATCGAACATCTGCAGGCCGTGCTGCAGTCCGAGGTTCGCGTACTGCTCGGGGATCCACACCGCCGGCGTGCCGTAGATCGGGTCGGTGGTGTGCTCCACGTCCACGCCCGGCACGTCGAGGTCCTGGCCGATACCGAGCTGGTGCGTGACCAGCACATCGCCCTCGGCGACGAGGTCGCCCTTGATGCGGATCTGGTACTGGCCGGGCTCGAGGCTCGGATGCGGCCGCACGCGCACGCCCGGAGCGATGACGCCGAACTCCATCGCGACGCGGCGACGCACGTGCTTGAGACGCTCGAGCAGCTCGCCGCCGCCTGCCTCGGGATCCGCCAGGCGCGCCAGCTCCGGACCGACCTCGAGTGCGATCGCGTCGGTGCGCAGCATCGCCTGGGAGATCTCCTCCTGCTGGCCGCCGTCGGCTGCGAGGTCTTCGCCGGACTCGGCGATGAGCGCGTCCTTCTTCTGCTTGTTCATGTACCAGGCCGCAAACGCGAGGCTTCCTGCGAGCGTGAACATCGGGATCTTCGGCATGCCGGGCGCGAGCGCCATGATCGCGAGCATCGTGGCCGAGATGGTCATCGCACGCGTGTTCTGCATGAGCTGGCCGCCGATCTCGGCGCCGAGGTTGTTGGACGTGCCGCCTCGCGTGACGAGGAAACCGGCTGACATGGCGATGAGCAGCGACGGGATCTGCTCGAGCAGGCCCTGACCGATCGTGAGCACCGTGAACGTCGCGGCTGCAGCGCCGAGCGGCATGCCGCCCATGACGCCACCGATGATGAGGCCGCCGATGATGTTGACCACGACGATCACCATGCCGGCGATCGCGTCGCCCTTCACGAACTTCATGGCACCGTCCATGGCACCGAAGAACGCGCTCTCGCGCTCGAGGTCCTCGCGCTTCTGCTTGGCCTCCTCGGGCGTGATGATGCGGTTGTTCATCTCCGCGTCGATCGCCATCTGCTTGCCCGGCATGGCGTCGAGGGTGAAGCGCGCCGCGACCTCCGAGACGCGACCGGCGCCCTGGGCGACGATGACGAACTGCACGACCATGATGATGAGGAACATGACGATGCCGATGACGGCGTTGTTGGCGGCGACGAGCTCACCGAACGTCTTGACGACGTGGCCGGCCGCTTCCTTGGCGTGCTCGATGCGCTGCTCGGGGCTGCCCTTCGCCTCGTGGTAGAGCGGCGCGGTGTTGGAGAGGATCATGCGCGCCGTGGCGATGGAGATCGCGATGCGGAACAGGGTCGTGACGAGCAGCATGGCCGGGAACACGGCGAAGTCCAGCACGCGCTTGATGTACATGGCCGTCACCATGATGAGGATGCTCATCAGCAGGTTGATGGCGACGAAGAAGTCGATCATCCACGGCTTGAGCGGGATGATGATGAGGGTCAGCACGACCATCAGCAGCCCGGCCAGCCAGATTTCCTTGTACTGGCCGAGATTCTGGATCTTGCGAAGTAGTCCGCCCTGCGTCATGGGGTGGGGCTCCGGGCTGTCGGGGGTGGGGGGCCTGCGCACGCGTGGGGGAGCGCGCAGGTGTTCCAGTCCAAGGTACGACGAGACCCGAGTTTCGTAAAGAGGCGTGACAGCGTCGAAAACGCGTCAGTTCGGTGAGGGCGGGGCGGGGGCGGAGCTGGGCGCGGGCGCGTCGGCATCCTCGTCCACGAGACCGAGGCGCCCGATGAGCCAGGGGATCGATCCGCCCTGCACGAGGATCGACGCCGCGACGGCGACGAAGACGATCGCGAACACGCGGTCGGCGGAGGCGACGTCGTCGAGCAGCACGAACGTGGCGAGCAGGACGGGCACCGCGCCCTTGAGCCCGCCCCATGCGACGAAGATGCGTTCCGCTTGTTCGAGTCGGGCCGGCGCGAGCAGGAGTGCGACGACGATCGGTCGCACGACGAACGTCAGCACCGCGAACATCGCCAGGCCGACCCCGAGCGCGGCCCCGAGCCCGTCGAGGTCGACGAGCAGGCCGAGCAGCGTGAACATCACGATCTCCGCCATCGCCGAGCCGAGGCCGACGAGCTCGGAGATCGCGGTGTGCCGGCGCAGCGCGTCGCCCATGACGAGCCCGGCGACGAGCACCGCGAGGAACCCGCTGCCGTGCAGCAGCACCGCCGACGTGTAGGTCAGGAACGCGCCAGCGATCGCGGCGAGCGGCAGCAGCGACTGGCTGCGCAGCCTCGCGGGCGCCAGTGCGCGCGAGAGCAGCCACCCGAGCAGGAGCCCGACTGCAGCCCCGACGAGCAGCTCGAGCGTGAAGGTGAGGGCGGTGCCGGCGATCGAAGCGTCGCCGTCGTAGTAGGCGAGCGCGCCCACCATGAGCGCGATGCCGACCGGATCGTTCGCGCCCGATTCGCCTTCGATGATCGCGCTCGAACGGCCACGCACGTCGCGGCTTCCGAGGATCGAGAAGACGGCTGCGGGATCGGTCGGCGCGAGCGCGACGGCAACGAGCACGCTCGTCTGCCACGCCAGGCCGGCGAACACGTGCGCGGCGAACGCGAGCAGCCCGGTCGTGGCGAGGGTGCCGACGATCCCGAGCGCAAGCACGGGACCGAGCGACCCGCGCATGCGGCGCATGCCACCCGTGAATCCCCCCTCGAAGAGGATGAGCACGAGTGCGACCGTTCCGACCTGCGCGACGACCTCTGGTTCGACTGCGCGGTCCGTGCCGTTGTACGCGGCGTTGGCGGCCAGCCCGAGAGCCAGGAAGATCGCCGGGGTGGGAAGCGAGAAGCGTCGACCAAGCCCGCTCGCCACGATGGCGGCGAAGGCGAACGCGGCGCCCAACAGGAGCGGCACGGTGAGGTGTTCGACGGATTCCACCGGATCGACCACCTACCCGAATCCCGCCTGCCTCAACCCATTTTTACGCCATGTGCAGGTGTTTTTCTGCTAGGTACCTAATGTAGGTAATTGCACCGATCCGGGATTCTGGGCCCTGCCGCATATTGGAGGCACAGGGAGGCAGCGAGGAGCTTCCCACAGCGACAGGCACATGGATCACGTCCCGATCCGAGCACTCGTCCCGCTCACGCCATCACGTCGCCGTCCACATACCTCGCATCGGCTGGATGTCTGTCCCGACTGTCCCACCAGCCCGCAAAGAACTCACAGCGGCCCGCCTCGACTTCGTCCCTCGAGCCGGGCCGCGAGTTTCTTCCGGAGTGCGATCCCGTGACTCGATGGTTCCTCGCCAACCTGCGCATGACCACGGTTCGCGAGGTCGCGTCGCGTCAGGCGATCAGTTCCAGCTGAAGCGGTCGTCGTCGCCGGCCGAGTGCGCGTGCGCGCTCGCACTCGCGTGATCCGCAGCCTGCGCGGCGGCGGGAGCGGCACCGGATACCCACCCCACGTGGGTGGTGCCTGTGCTCCCGCTCGCCGTGCGAGGTTGCGTTCGCTCGTGATCGGCAGCGGCCAGGCCCCACGCCTGGTTCGTGCCCGGAGCGGTGGTGACGGCGCCAGGAGCGGCACCGACGGTGTACATGCCCGGTGCGACGGCGGCCCCAGCAGCCGTCGCACTCACGGGCGTACCTGCGGCCAAGCTGGCTGAAGCCGCGCTCGCTGCAGGATGCATGGGATCGACCGGCACGGCGATCGCCGCCAGGTCGTGGACGCCCTCGGCGTCGGCCTCGAGGCGGGAGGCGGCAGCTGCCGCGTCGTTCGCGCTCATCGCGGCAGGCGAGCTCGCCTCGGCCGCCTGGTTGGAGTCGACGCGCGTCTGCTCCTTGAGCTGGAACACGTACGCCAGGATCTCGGCGACCGGGCGGTACAGCTCCTCGGGCACGATGTCGCCGATCTCGCACAGCTCGTACAGCGCGCGCGCCAGCGGCTTGTTTCGCACGACCGGCACGCCGGCGCCACGGGCGCTCGCGCGGATCTCGTCGGCGTCGTGCACCTCGCCCTTGGCGACGACCCACGGCACGGGCGACACGTCCGGGT
>JAOPYQ010000038.1 GCA_025964555.1 Thermoleophilia bacterium
CACAAGTGGTTCCTGTTCCGCAACGTCCCGAAGGGGCTGAGCTGGCTTCACACGCTCGGCTTCTGCTTGCTGATCGTGTTCGTGAACCAGGCGATCACCGGCGCGATCCTCGCGATGCACTACCAGCCGGGCGCCGACACGGCGTACGAGTCGATCCAGCGGATCATGTTCCACTTCGACTTCGGCTGGCTCGTGCGCGGCATGCACAAGTGGGGCGCGAGCATGATGATCGTGCTCATGTTCCTGCACATGGCGGCCTCGTTCATGATGGGCGCCTACAAGTACCCGCGAGAACTGACGTGGATCACCGGCGTGCTCATCCTCGTCACCACGCTGGCGATGGGACTGACCGGCTACCTGCTCGTGTGGGACCAGCGCGCGTTCTGGGCGTCGGTCGTGGCCATCAACCTCAACGGCACCGCGCCGTTCCTCGGGCCGTTCATCAGCGAGTTCCTGCGCGGCGGGGCGACCTACACGTCGGACATCATCCCGCGCTTCTACGCGCTGCACATGCTGCTCATCCCGGGCGCGCTCATCGGCCTCATCGGCATCCACATGTACCTCGTCACGCGGCTCGGCGTCACGCCTGCCCCGTGGAAGACGGACGACCCCGCGAATGACCCGGAGGCCTGGTCCTGATGACTGACCACGACTACCACCAGAAGGATTCGGAGCACCCCGCTCCCACCGAACGGGTGAGCGACCAGCGCCGCGCGTTCCTCGAGTACAAGAAGCGCGTGCACGAGAGCGGCAAGCCGTTCTTCCCGTACGGCGTGTACCACGACGTGATCGCGGCGACCGCGGTGCTCGCGTTCCTGGTGCTGCTGAGCGTCATGTGGTTCGGCATGGCGAACTGCGACTCGCCGTTCAACGTGACGTGCGATCGCGTCTCCACGCCGCTCGAGCAGGAGCAGTACCGCCCCGACGCCAAGCATCCCGAGGAGGTCGCCAAGACCGACAAGGGCGCGATCGACGAGAACGTCGACAAGCCCGTCCTCGGCCTGCTCTACGAGGAGAAGGCGGATCCGGCGACGACGAGCTACCACCCGCGACCGGAGTGGTACTTCTACTTCCTGTTCTACCTGCTCATCATCTTCAGCAACCCGCAGCTCGTGTTCCTCGGAACCATCGTGGTGCCGACGATCTGGCTCGTGATGCTCATCGCGTGGCCGTTCGTCGACCGCAGGAAGGAGCGACGGCCCTCGCGCCGCCCGATCGCGATGGCTGCCATGGTGCTGACCGCGGTGACGCTGCTGGCGTTCACGTACAAGGGATCGCAGTCCGGCAAGGAAGAGTCGGGCGGGCCCGAGGGCATGACCGAGTCGCAGACCGCGATGCCGGGCTACGCCGTGCTGTTCGACGAGGGCATCTTCGAGACGTGTGGCGCCTGCCACCAGCTCGGCGGACAGGGTGCCGGCAACGTCGGACCCGACCTGACCGACGTCGGAACGCGCTACGACAGCGCCGACGACCTGGTCGAGGTGCTCGCCAACGGCCTCAACGGCGGAGCCATGCCCGTCAAGGGCGGCTCGGCCATGACCGACGAGCAGGCGGCGCAGGTCGCTGCCTACCTCAAGACGCTCGGCGCACCCGATGACGCCGAGACACTCACGAGCTTCGGTCTCGAGGACTGGGAGCGCGTCACCGGTGGTGGCGACGGCGATTCCACGAAGGCCGGCGACTCGGGGGACGCGGCCAACCCAGCTTCCACCGACGAGCAGGCCCAGGGTGATTCCGAGGTCCACGGCGAGGACACCGACAACCCGTAGCACGGGCTCGGCGCACGAAGCGAGTTGATCGAAGGGGCGCTCCGGCGCCCCTTCGTCGTTCGTGGGCGGCGCGGACGCGCGCACCCACGCGGGGCGTCCGATAGCCTGCCGACATGGATGTCTTCGTCGGAATCACGGGTGCGAGCGGTGCGCCCTACGCACGCCGCCTCGTGCAGGCGCTGCTCGCGGGTGGCAACACCGTCGGCGCGTGCTTCTCCGGGGCCGCCACCCAGGTGTCGGGCCAGGAGCTCTACGGCGACCTGCGCATGGAGCGCGGCGAGGTCATCGACCGCTGGCTCGCCGACACCGGGCTGCCCGCCGAACGCCTCTGGGATCCGCACGACTTCGGCTCGCCGTATGCGAGCGGCAGTGCGCGCTGGGATGCCGCCGTGATCGTGCCCTGTTCGATGGACACGCTCGCCACGATCGCGAGCGGTGCCGGCTCGAACCTGCTGCACCGATCCGCGTCGGTCGCGCTCAAGGAGGACCGCAAGCTCATCCTCGTGCCGCGCGAGACTCCGCTGTCGACCATCCACCTCGAGAACCTGTTGCGCGTGCGTCGCGCCGGCGCGCACGTGCTGCCCGGCATGCCCGCCTTCTACCAGATGCCCGAGACGATCCAGGACATGATCGACTTCGTCGTCGCGAAGGTCCTCAACCTCCTCGGCCTCGAGCAGTCGCTGCTCGGCGAGTGGGACGCCGGCACGAAGCCGGCAACCGCCCCCGGACACGGATAGGATCGCGACATGCCCAAGGCCGACGACGTCCGCACCATGTTCGACCGCATCGCGCGTCGCTACGACCTCATGAACACCGTCATGACGATGGGCATCGATCGGCGCTGGCGACACGCTGCGATCCGCGCCGCCAAGGTGGACCCCTCCACGCGCGCGCTGGACGTGTGCTGCGGCACCGGTGACATCACGTTCCTGCTCGCCGAGGCCGGCGCCGAGCACGTCACGGGTCTCGACTTCTCCTCCGGCATGCTCGAGCAGGCGCGTCGGCGCCAGGGTGGCCGTCGCGATCCGTCGAGCGCGAAGCGCATCGAGTTCGTGCAGGGCGACGCGCTCGCGCTGCCCTTCGACGACGA
The DNA here is from genome assembly GCA_025964555.1 of Thermoleophilia bacterium. Classification (GTDB taxonomy): domain Bacteria; phylum Actinomycetota; class Thermoleophilia; order Gaiellales; family SKUG01; genus JAGQUL01. The sequence continues at coordinate 2,860 of JAOPYQ010000038.1, forward strand.
CACGTTCGACGTGATCACCGTCTCGTTCGGCGTCCGAAACGTCGAGGACATCCCGCTCGCCTTCCGCGAATTCGCGCGCGTGGGACGACCCGGCGCGCGCATCGTGTGCCTGGAGATCACGCGTCCCAAGTCCCGCATCGCGAACTGGTTCTACGACGTGTGGTTCGACCGGGTCGTGCCGGTCCTCGGCGCGATCGTCTCGCGCGACAAGGCGGCGTACACCTACCTGCCCGAGTCCACGAAGTCGTTTCCGCGACCGCCGAAGCTCGCCGAGGTGATCCGCGCCGCCGGCATTCGCAACGTCACCTGGAAGCGCTACGGCGGCGGCATCGTCGCCCTGCACCGAGGCGACCTCGCACTCGACGCTGCCGCTCCCGACCGCACGGCGGCAGCAGTCGCGGACACGACGGACCAGCCTGCGGACAGCCCCGAGGTCGGCGCGTCGTCATGAGCACCACGTCGCCCGCCGACCACGACGAGTCGATGCTCGACGGCGTCGGCGTCACGACGTTCCTGGGCGATGTCGACCGCCACATGCTCGAGCTGGTCGACGCCTATGACGGCCCTGTCGCGGCTGCGGCACGCCGACCGATCGCCGCGGGCGGCAAGCGCCTCCGCCCGCTGCTCGTGCGCGCCGCTCGGCCCCGTGCGCTCGATTCGGATTCGCAGGCGTCGATGGCCTTCGACACGTGTTCGCTGCGCGCCGGCGCGGCCGTCGAACTCATCCACACCGCCAGCCTGGTGCACGATGACCTGCTCGACGGCGCGGACCTGCGTCGCGGCGAACCCACGATCGGCGCGACGAGTGGTCGCGACGTCGCGATCGCGGCCGGCGACCTGCTCTTCAGCCTCGCGTTCGACACGCTCGTGCAGTGTCGCGCCGCAACCGATGTCCCGCGCGTGCAGCGCGCCACCCGCGTGCTCGCGCGCGCGGCGCGAACGCTCGCGCAGGGTGAAGCGATGCAGGCGCGACAGCTGCGGTTGCCGTACCTGGGCGAGGGCGCGTACCTCGACCGGTGCGGCATGAAGACCGGTGTCCTGTTCGAGGCGGCGCTCCAGCTCGGCGCGATCCTCGGTGGCGCCGAGCTCGAGGACGTCGACCTGCTCGGCCGCTTCGGCCGCACGGTCGGCACGGCGTTCCAGCTCGCCGACGACGTGCTCGACTGCGGCACGCCGGATGCCGAGGCGATCCTCGGCAAGCGACCCGGAGCCGACCTGCGCGACGGGACGATGACGCTGCCGATGCTCCGCGCCGTGCAGGAGGACGCCGAGCTCGGCGAGCTGCTGGCTGCGCCGATCGCCGACGACCAGGTCGAACCGCTGCTCGACCGCATCCGCGCAACCGGCGCGCTCGAAACCTCGACCGCCTTTGCCCGCTCGATGGCGCGCGATGCGGAAGCACTGCTCGCGCAGCTCGACGGACGCTTCGAGCTCGGGCCGCTGCATCGCATCGCCGCGGCGTCCGTCGACCGGATCAGCTGAGCACGCCGGGTTCGCGAAGCTCCCAGCGATGGAGCTCTTCGGTAGGGTCGAACGACAGTTCGCTCCGGAAGGTGCTCCATGCGTCGAATCGTGTCCCTGCTCGTGCTCGTCTCGACCGCGCTGGTCGCCTCCGGGTGCGGTGGCAGCGACGGCGATGGCGGCTCCGATGCGAAGCGAGTTGTGGTCGCCGACGGCGAGACCGCGACCTTCAAGGGTCCGAACGGGAAACTCGACGTGGGCATCACCGTCGAGGCGAAGCGGGGGTCGATCGATGACCTCAAGGACTACCGGCTCGAGGATGACGAGCAGAAGATGACGCCGTGGTACGTCACGCACACCTTCCAGAACCGTGGCGACGAGCTGAGTCAGGAACGTGATGCCTGGGCCGCGGTGGTCGACGCCCACGACGACGGCGGTCTCGAACCGAAAGAGATCATGCCGCTCGGCGACTTCGAGCAGTGCGAGCTCGTGAACGTGCCCGACCCGTTCCCGGCCGGCGCGACGTCCTCCTCGTGCGAGATCTACCTCGTCAAGCCCGGCGCGGAGCTCGACGAACTGATCGTGACCGAGACGCGGTTCGAGGGCGACAGCATCGACCACGTCTGGAAGGTCGGTTGACCGCTTGAGCAGGAAGCTCACCGCCGTCGTCGTCCTGATGGGGCTCGTCACGTTCGCCTTCGGGCTGCTGTTCCTCGCCCATGCCTCGCAGACCGCGTACTCGTTCCACTGGCGCCTGCGGTCTGACAACGCGGTGCGCACGACCGCTCGCGCCGAGGACTTCAGGATCTCGACCAGCAGCCGCTCGCACACCGACCAGTTCCACCTGCGCTACGTGTTCCGCGTGCCGGGCGAGGACACCGACCACTCGTTCTCCAACGACATCTGGTTCATCGACCAGGGCGACGAGGTGGACGTCCCCAGGGACGTATGGGATCGCAGTCGCGAGCGCGGGGAGATCGATGTCGAGTACCTCGAGAGCGACCCGGCCGTGAACCAGCCGGTCGAGGCGCGCCGCGGCTGGGGCACTGTCGCGATGTTCGCGGTGCTCGGACTCATCATGGTTGTGCCGGGAGCGCTGCTGCTCGTCGGTCCACTGGTGGGACGACGGCGTCGCGTTCGCTGCGCCATCGCGACGGAGCCGACGGGTCCGTTCGTCGAGTGATCAGGCCTTCTTCACGACGCTCGACTTGAGCTGCATCGGACCGAATCCCGGCACCTTGCAGTCGATGTCGTGGTCGCCCACGCCGTCGTCGATGAGGCGGATGTTCTGCACCTTCGTGCCGACCTTGATCGCGCTGTTGCCGACCTTGAGGTCCTTCACGACGGTGACCGTGTCGCCGTCGGCGAGCACGTTGCCGACCGCGTCACGCACGACCTTCACGTCCGCGGCGGCAGCCTCCGCGGCAGCGGCGGGCGACCACTCGTGCCCGCATTCCGGACAGGCGAGCAGGTCGCCGGATTCGTAGGCGAAGGTGCCGGAGCACTCGGGGCAGGGCGGCAGGACGTCGGACATGCGCACGATCGTACCAATGCACCGCCTGCGCACCCGCCCGTTACGGGCTCGCGCAGGCCCGCCCGTACCGCCGATCGCCTAGGATCGGAGCAGGTTTTTCCCTACCGAGGACCCGCATGTCGGATACCACTACGGCGCCCGTCGATCGACAGATCGAGACCATCCGCCGACTCGTCCAGGACGACGCGCTGCTGCCGCTCGTCGAACCCGTGCTCGCCGGGGAACGGCTGTCGTTCGACGACGGCCTGACGCTCATCGAGAGCACCGACCTGCTCACGGTCGGGCGCCTTGCGGACCTGCGCCGACGCGCCCTTCACGGCGATGAGGTCTTCTTCAACCACAACCGGCACATCAACCACACGAACATCTGCCGGATCAAGTGCCGCTTCTGCGCGTTCAGCCGCACCCAGGCGACGCACGACGGCGCGTATGCCTTCAGCCACGACGACATGGTCGAGCAGGCGCTCGAGGCCGCCGAGCTGGGCGTCACCGAGATCCACGTCGTCGGCGGCGAGCACCCCGACATCACCTACGAGTGGTACATCGAGCTCGTGCGCCGCATGCACCAGGCGGTTCCGCAGATCCACCTGAAGATGTGGACCGCCTCGGAGATCCGTCATCTCGGACGACTGGGCGGCGGGCTGAGTGACACGCAGGTCCTGCAGGACCTCGTCGACGCCGGGCTCGGCTCGATGCCGGGTGGCGGCGCCGAGGTCTTTTCGCAGCGCGTGCGCGACCTGGTGTGCCGCGGCAAGGACACCGCCGAGGAGTGGCTCGAGGTGCACCGCCGCGCCCACGAGGTCGGCGTCAAGACGAACTGCACGATGCTCTACGGCCACGTGGAGACGCTCGAGGAGCGCATCGACCACCTCGAGCGCCTGCGCGAGCTGCAGGACGAGTCGCTTGCCACGCGCGCGACGTTCGAGCAGACCGGCGTGCTGCCCGACGTCAACCGCACGGGCACGGTCGGCGCGTTCCAGTGCTTCATCCCGCTCGCGTTCCATCCGGAGAACACGGTCTTCGCGCGCCGCGGCTGGGCGTTCACCGCCGGCTCCGACGACCTGCGCATGGTCGCGGTCTCGCGCCTCATGCTCGACAACATCCCGAACGTGAAGGCGTACTGGGTGATGATCAGCCCGGAGCTCGCACAGGTCGCGCTCCACTTCGGCGCCAACGACGTCGACGGTACAGTCATGGTCGAGCGCATCGTCCACATGGCTGGCGCCAAGACCCAGCAGGAGACGCAGCAGGAGAAGCTCGTCACCCTCATCCAGGGCGCGGGACGCATTCCCGTCGAGCGCGACACGGTCTACAACGAGCTGCGGCGCTGGGAGCCGCAGTCCCCCGCAGGAGCACGCTGAGATGTCAGACACCGCCCTCGCCCCCACCGCCGGCTCCGACGCGGACCGCGAGCTCGTCGCCCGCGAGCTTCGCCTCGGCCGCATCGACTTCCTCAACATGTACCCGATGCACTGGGCGCTCGGCATCGAGCCGACGACCAGCGGCGTGCCGACCGACGTGAACCGCGCGATCATCGCCGGCGACATCGACGTGGCCTGCATGTCCTCGATCGAGTACGCCCGCCACGCGGACGAGCTGGTGCTGTTGCCGTCCATGTGCATCAGCGCCGAAGGGGCCGTCGGGTCGATCTTCGCGATCTCCAACGTCCCGTTCGAAGACGTCACCGACGTATGGGTCACCCCCCAGACCGCCACGAGCGTGGTGCTCTACCAGCTGCTCACGCGCCTGCGCGGCTTCCGCCCCGAGATCCACCTGCTCGAGGGCGCACCCGCGGACGTCCTGCTGCAGGGCGATCGACGTGCCGTGCTGCTCATCGGCGACGACGCGCTCGCCGCTCGCGGATCAGCACCGCTCGCCAGGCATGTCTTCACCGATCTCGGCGAGCGCTGGCTGAGCGAGACCGGGCTGCCGATGGTCTACGCCGTCTGGGCCGTCCGCCGCGAGGCCGTCGAACGCGCACCCGACGCCGCCGCCGCACTCGATCGACTGCTCGTGGAAGGCGTCGCGCAGTTCGGACGCACGGAGGACGCGGTCGACCAGGCGGCGCACCACTTCTCGATCGACCCCCACTCCGCTCGCGCGTACTTCGACAGGCTCCGCTACGCGTTCGGTCGCGACGAGCGCAAGGGCCTGCTGCGCTACCTGCGCATGGCGAACGAGCAGGGCTTCCTCGGCACGGTCCCCCAGCCCGCCTACGTCGAGGTCGACGAGCCCGCCGCCGGCGCATCGCCCGCGTCCTCGTCCGCGGTCGCCAGCGATCCCGAGAGCCTGCGCCGCACGTACCTGGCGACGGTCGGGTCCAAGCGAGCGCTCGACGAAACGCCCGAGGACGACGCGCACGTCGAGATGTGCCTCGACATGGAAGCCGACGGACGCGCGCGCGACGTCGACGACGTGCTCCACCGGGCGCTCGACGGCCAGCGCATCGACGAGGTCGACGCGCTCGCGCTGCTGCAGACGTCGCGGCTCATGGACGTCGGCCAGGTCGCGCACGCGCTGCGCCTGCAGAAGACGCCCGCCGACGAGATCACCTTCATCGTCGACCGCAACATCAACTACACCAACTACTGCCTCACCGACTGCGGGTTCTGCGCGTTCTATCGCCGCCCCGGCGACGAGGCCGGCGGCGGCTACCTGCACTCGGCCGAGACGATCATCGAGAAGGTCCGCGAGACCGTCGAGCTCGGCGGTACCGCGGCGCTGCTGCAGGGCGGCCACAACCCCGACCTCGGTGTCGAGTGGTACGAGGAGCTGTTCCGCGCGATCAAGACCGCGCACCCGACCTTCCACCTGCATGCGCTCAGCCCCCCGGAGATCCAGCACATCTCCAAGCGCTCGAAGCTGTCCGTGGGAGACGTCCTCGCGCGCCTGCGCGACGCCGGCATGGATTCGCTCCCCGGTGGCGGCGGCGAGGTGCTCGTCGACCGCGTGCGCCGCGTGATGGCGCCCAAGAAGACGAAGACCGACGACTGGCTCGGCGTGATGCGCACTGCGCAGCGCATGGGCATGTCGACCACTGCGTCGATGATGTACGGACACGTCGAGCTGCTCGCCGAGCGCGCGCTGCACTTCCAGGCCGTGCGCGACGTGCAGGACGAGTCGCACGGCTTCCGCAGCTTCACGAGCTGGACGTTCCAGCCCGGCGGCACGCCGCTCGGCAAGCTGCTCGAGGCCGGCGCCGCGCCGTACCAGAAGCACCTGCCGCCCACGCCGACGCCGTACACGTACCTGCTCACGCAGGCGGTGGGGCGCATCTACCTCGACAACCTCGACAACGTCCAGTCGAGCTGGGTGACGCAGGGGCTCAAGGTCGGACAGGCCGCGCTCTTCTTCGGCGCCAACGACATGGGCTCGATCATGATCGAGGAGAACGTCGTGTCGAGTGCCGGCACCACGTTCCGTGCGACGACCGAGGACTTCGTGCATCTCATCGGGGCTGCGGGCTTCACGCCGGTGCAGCGCGACACGCTGTATCGGACGGTCAAGACGTACTGATCGCGGCATTGCGGAGCACATGCTGAAGATTTTCTGGCGAAATCGACATATGGCCAGATATGTTCTTGACATCGTGGGCGGAGGCCGTATACAGTCCTCTCAACAGCGCAGGACGCGCCCTCCCTCCCCACGAAACGGACTTCACGATGCTCGCCTCCACCGTCTCCGCCCCCGTCACGTCGATCATGCCCGGCGGCTGCTACCACCCGCTGCCCACCGGCCCGTCCGGCTGCTGGGACACGCGCCCGACCGAGCCGAAGCCGTGGGAGCGCAACTGCTGGGACCCGACCAAGTGGGGCACCCCGATCCAGCTGCCGAGCCCGGACGCCGAGATCCAGGTCGTCGAAGGCGCGAAGCTCGTCGGCTGATCGCGCACGACACATCGCTTCACGTTCGACGGCCGCTCCACATCGGGGCGGCCGTCAGAGTCTTCACTGGCGGCCGAGCCGCTCGAGGTCGTGCGCGACGTCCTCGCTCGTGAGCTGTCCGACGAAGAAGGAGCTGCGCCATCGGCCCCGCACGTCGTGCAGGAAGGCGATGCCGCTCTCTTCGGCACCGTCCACCGGTCCGATGCCCAGCCTGCGCCGCACCTGGCCCACCGCGCTCGGGGTCGTCGCCCGGTGCAGCTGCAGGCGCGGCACCCCCGCCAGCTTCCAGCGATCGACCCACGCACCCTGGTCGCCGCCCCACGTGAGCACGACGACACGTGCGTCCGCGGGGAGTCCGTCCTCGCCGAGCCGGCCGAGGAACCCGCCGATGATGTCGCCCGATCGGCAGTCCGCGCAGGTCGCGACGAGCATCGTCGCATTGCCGCGCACCGCGTCGCGATCGGGGAACGTGGGCTCGATCCCGCGCACGTTCGCGAGCTCCGGCCAGACCTGCCCCGCCGGCGGCTTCGAGCCCCGGAGCCCGTCATTCGCGGCGTTGCCCCGCGGATCCTCGCGCAGGAGCACCCACAGCAGGATCGCCGCACACACGATCACCAGATCTGCAGCTACGAGCAGCTTCACCCAGCGACGAGCGTTTGTCCGACGCGTATTCGGGGACCGATTCACCGCACCCATCCGACTCTGGGGTATGTCGCCATGGAGATCACGAACGTTCGCGACCATCGTATCCGCTGGCGCATGCTCTTCGCATCGGGTGTCGTGGCGGGCCTCGCGAGCGCGGTCGTCATGCTCGCGATCGCCACGGTCTCCTATCCCGTCTTCACCGACGGGGCGGACGGCTGGACGTTCCTCAAGGTGGTGAGCTCGGCCGTGCTGGGCGACGACGCGGCCACGCCGCTCGCCGGCTTCGACGCCCTGCCGGTGGTGGTCGGGCTGCTCCTCCACCTGCTCATCGGCGCGTGTGCGGGCGCCTCATATGCGGGCCTCGTCGCGATGTTCGACCTCGAGGGCTGGACGCCCGTCGCGCTGTTCGGCCTGCTCTATGGCGCCATGCTGTTCGTGTGGTCCACGGCGCTCATCGGAGTCGGCCTCGGTGGTACGGCGATCGAGGGCCTGCCACTCATCGTCATGTTCTGGGGCAACATGATCTTCGGGCTGACGTCCGGGATCCTGTTGGCCACGTGGGCCGACCGAGCCGACATGGACCAGGTCGAGTCTGAGCGCGTGACCCTGTTCGAGGGCGACGTCGACCGAGCCTTGACCCGCCGCGCGATCCACTAGCCACCGACGCTCAGTGCTTGGGTGCGCCCTTGCCGATGAAGCGCGGCAGGTTGAGCAGCAGGATGATCACTGCGGCGCCGCCGAAGAAGATCGCCTTGTCGCTGCCCCAGCGATCCCAGTTGCCGGGAACGTAAAGCAGGCCGAACACGAACACCCACACCAGGTCGACGAAGTGCCAGTAGATCGACATCGTGCGGAAGCCGACGTGCTGGTGGGCCTCGGTGCCGTAGTGGCCACGCATGGTGCGGATGAGCATGACGCTCAGCAGGATGAGGCCGACGAGCACGTGCGAGCCGTGGATGCCGGTCAGCGAGAAGAACACGCTCGAGTACGAGCTCGTCGACGGGCCGAGGCTCTCGTGCTTGACGAGGTCCGCGTACTCCGTGATCTGGATGCCGAGGAACACCGCGCCGAGCAGGATCGTGAGCGCGAGCCACAGCTTCATGCCGAACCGCGAGCCGCGCAGCAGCGAGATCTCGGCGTAGTGGATCGTCACGGAGCTCGAGAACAGGATGAGGCTGTTGAACGTCACCACGTTCATCGGCAGCAGGTCGCCGACCTGGTGCGCCCAGCTCGAGTAGTCGGCCTCGCCTGCGACGCGCAGGAAGAAGTACGACATGAAGAACGAGCCGAACAGCGCGATCTCCGACCCGATGAAGAAGAACATGCCCATCAGGTTGATGGGGGTCTTCGCGCTCCAGATGACGGGGGGCGGATGCTCCTCGTCGTGGTGGAGGTCGGCTGCTGTTGCTGCGTGTGATGCCATGGTGTCAGTCGCTTCCGCTCAGGTCAGTGCGCGGCCGGTGCCGGCGCTGCGGGTCGTCGCTTGAGTGCCTCGGCGAGCGCCTCGTCGTAGCCGGGCTCGCCGTGGAGCAGCGCGTGCTTGGCGCCAGGCAGGCCGTAGTCGTACGGCGCGCCCACGACGACCGGGGTGCCGTGGAAGTTGAACAGCGGCGGCGGGCTCGTGACCTGCCACTCGAGCGTGTGGCTGCGCCAGGGGTTGTTCCCCGCAAGCGGGCCGCGGCGCCATGACGTCGACATGTTGTAGAGGAACACGACGAAGCCGAGGCCCTGCATGAGCGCGCCGATCGTGATGACCGCGTTCCAGCCGTGCACGGACGGGTAGTTCGCCGCGAGCTCCTGGTAGTCGGCGATGCGGCGCGGCATGCCGAGCGTGCCGAGCCAGTGCATCGGGAAGAACGTCACGTTCGAGCCGATGAACATGAGCCAGAAGTGGAGCTTGCCGAGGCCGGGATCGAACATGCGCCCGGTCATCTTCGGGAACCAGTGGTAGATGCCCGCGAACACGGTCATCACCGACCCGCCGAACAGCACGTAGTGGAAGTGCGCGACCACGAAGTACGTGTCCTGCACGTGGATGTCGAACGGCACCGCCGCGAGCATCACGCCCGTCAGTCCACCACAGGTGAACGTGAACAGGAACCCGAGCGCCCAGAGCATGGGGACGGTCATGTGGATCTTCGCCTTCCACAACGTGGCCGTCCAGCCGAGCACCTTGATGCCGGTCGGCACCGCGATGAGCATCGTGAGGATCATCATCGGCAGCCGCAGCCACGGCGCCATGCCGGACGTGAACATGTGGTGCGCCCACACGGTGAATCCGAGGAAGCCGATGCCGATCGTCGAGATCGCCAGCGCTCGGTAACCGAATGCAGGCTTGCGCGCGTGCGTGGTGATCACGTCGGTGATGAGCCCGAAGCCCGGCAGGATCATGATGTACACCGCAGGGTGCGAGTAGAACCAGAAGATGTGCTGGTAGGAGATCGGGTCGCCGCCGAGCATCGAGTTGAAGAAGTTCGTGCCCATGACCAGGTCGAACAGGACCATGAACTGCGACCCCGCCACGAACGGCGTGCCGAACGTGATGAGCAGCGCCTGCGTGAGGTTGCCCCAGACGAACAGCGGCATGCGCCACATCGTCATGCCGGGCGCGCGCATCGCGACGATCGTGACGATGAAGTTGATGGCCGTCATGATCGACGACGCGCCGACGAGCTGGATGCCCATGAGCCACATGAGCTGGCCGAGCCCGACCTCCGCAGGACCGCCGCTCGACGAGAGCGTCGCGTAGTTGGTCCAGCCTGCCTCGAAGGTGCCGATCGGGATCGAGGCCAGGAACACGCAGCCACCGAACACGAACGTCCAGAACGACAGGGCGTTCAGGCGCGGGTACGCCATGTCGGGCGCGCCGAGCATGATCGGGATGACGTAGTTGGCCAGGCCGGCGAACACCGGGATGATGAACAGGAAGAGCATGATGACGCCGTGCAGCGACATCGCCTGGTTGTACTGCGAACCGTCCGCGAAGAACTGCAGCTCCGGGTTGGCGAGCTCTGCACGCACGGCCTCGGCCATCGCACCGCCGACGAGCATGAAGAAGAACACCGCGACCAGGTACTGCAGGCCGATCACCTTGTGGTCGGTGTTGAAGATGAAGTAGTCGCGCCAGCCGCGGCGGGCGCCGTGGTTGGAGTGATCCTCGTGCTCCGGGGTGGGGTCGCCCTTGGCGTACCAGAACCACGACTGCCAGCCGCCCATGCCCGCGATGTAGAACGCGTAGGCGGTGACGATGCCGAACACGATGACCGGGCCGTCGGAATAGGGCACCAGGCCGAACGCGGTGCGGACGAGCATCGTCAGGGCAGCGCCGACGGCGTAGCCCACACCGATCATCGCCAGCGCGCGCAGCAGTCCGTGTCGTCGGAACGCGTCGCGGCCCGCGATGGTGAGCAGCAGGCCGAGCACGGCACCGGCGAGCGACACGAGCAGGAAATCGCCACCGGTCAGGCCGAGCGCGGCCTTCCAGTCGGCGGACGAGCCGTTCCAGTCCAGGCCGCCGGACCAGATCCGGAAGAGCGTGAGCACCACGGCAGCGAACACCCAGCCGCCGACGATGCCGAGGATGCCAGCGCCTGGGCGCATGGGCATTCCCGTGGTTTCCGTACGAACGGGGGCGGTCATCAGATCTTCTCCTTCACGGCATCGCAGGCCGCGTCAGGGTCTTCCTTGGACAGCTTCGCGACGTCGGCGATGGCGTCGTCGCGATCGTCGACGTCGCCGCCGAGGCAGGTGAGCAGTCGCAGGTTGGTGCAGGTCGCGTCGCGTCGCGCTTCTTCGTCGAGCTTGGCCCACCAGTCGAACGTCTCCTGGTCGACCACGCACATGTCGGTGCGCATGCCGTTGTGGCCGGTGCCGCAGAGCTCGGCGCAGACGACCTGGTAGTTGTCGTCGGGACCGGTCACGTGATTCGGCTCCCACTGCACGTAGGTGCGCAGGCCCGAGATCGCGTCGATCTTGAGGCGCGCCTCCGGCACCCAGAACGCGTGGTTGACGTCGATGAACTGCTGATCGCCGTGGAAGCGGGGCTGCTCGTCCAGAACCGCCTGTTCCTCGTCGTTGATCTGCTTGCCGTCCTGGCGCTTCATGAGCGCCTCGTACGTCCGGGTCGCGTCTTCTTCGGCGGCCTTCTGGTCCTCGTCCGTCGTGAGGTCCCACTCGCGTTCGCAGATGCCGGGTTCGATCTCGGCGAACTCGTCCGCCTCGTCGCCGGCCGCGAGCTCGCGCGAGACCTGCTCCTGGATGCGGCCGAGGTGCTCCTTGCCGGAGCAGGAGAGGACGTTGAAGCGCACGACCTTGTCGACGGGAAGCACGAGCTCGGAGCTTGGTACCGCGTCCTCGTCACCGCTGAGCGGCTCGCCTTCCTTGGTCTCGTACCGGAAGGCCCACCCGAACGAGAAGCCGCGCACGTCGACGACCATCTCTGCCGCGCCGGGCTTCTTCGCGGCGGCCTTGTCGTAGAGGCCGACCTCGTTGTCCTGCAGGACCACGTAGCTGAGCACGCCGATGACGAGCACGATGATCGATGGAATGACGATCCAGGCGACCTCCATCTTGGCGTTGCCGTGGATGTGCTCGCCGTCGCCCAGGTCCCCGGGCGCCGCGCGGAAGTGCACCATCGAGTACACGACGATGCCGCACACGATCGCGAAGATCACGAGCGACATGATCGTCAGTCCCCAGAAGAGGTCGTCGATCGCGCCGCCTTCGCTCGAGATGAGATCCGGCAGCCAGCCGTTGCCGTCGATGCCGATGCGCGCCGGCAGCAGCGTGATCGCCGTGGCGACGGCGCCAGTGCCGACGATGTAGCCCGCCAGCTTGCCCCATTGACCCTTCATGGACCCTGTCGCACCTTTCGGTCCCGGACGCAGCTGCGTCCGCTCGCATGTGCGCGACCACCCGCATTCGAAGGTCGCATCGGCGCGATCCTACACATAGCGAGGGGGGGTGCCGTGGGCTGGGTCGGCGGTACCGGCGCGGGGGTTCGGCTGTAGTACCATCACGCACCATGGAAGCCGCGCTCGAACCCCTGTTTTCGGCCACCCTCGACCTGCTCACCTGGGGCGGCGTGTGGTCGGTGTTCGCACTCATGATCGTCGAGAGCTGCTGCATCCCGGCACCGAGCGAGCTGATCATGCTGTTCGCGGGCTACCTCGTCTATTCCGGCGACGCGACGATGCTGCAGGTGGTCGCGGCCGGCGTGATCGGCAACGTCATCGGATCGGTGCTGTGCTGGCTCATCGGCGCGTACGGGGGACGCTCGTTCATCGACCGGCACGGCAAGTGGGTGCGCCTCAACCACCACCACGTCACCATCGCGGAACGCTTCTTCGACCGGTGGGGCATGGCCACGGTGTTCTTCACGCGCAACCTGCCGATCATCCGCACCTTCATCTCGCTGCCTGCAGGCATCGCGCGCATGTCGCTCGGGCGCTTCACGCTCTTCACGTTCCTGGGCTGCATCCCCTGGGTCTGGGCGCTTGCCTACGTCGGCTACCGCATGGGACCGAACTGGGAGCATGCGCGCCACGTGCTCCACAACGGTGACTACGTCGTGGTGGGTGCCATCGTGCTCGGCGCGGCGTATCTCCTGCTCAAGCACGTCCGCAGGCGCCGCGCGGCCGTCGCCGAGGCCTGAGCGCGGCTCGAACCTGACTAGGGCGCGTCGGGGTCTTCGTCCTCGTCGTCTTCGTCCTGTCGGGCCCAGCGGGCACCGAGCACTCCGGCGCCGACGAGCGCCAATCCGCCGATCGCGAACCACGGGGCGATGTCGTCGAGCGGTCGCACGAGCGGATAGAACGTGAGCGCGACACCGAGGACCAGGGCGAGCAGCGGGAGCGTGCCGAGCGCGACGACGACGCGACGGAACCGCTCGACCACGTTCTCCTCGCCGAGCATCTCGCCCCACGCCGTCGCATGCGCGGTAGCGGCATCGCTCGCAGCGTCGTCGATGTAGGTGACGAGCGGCGGCCTCGCGGAGCTGCGACGCATTGCGGCCTCCAGCAGCCCCACGTCGTCCAGGTCCGAGCCGTGGATCGAGCCCACCTGCACCGAAGCATGCGTCGGGGCGAACGCCGACACGGGGACGCGCACCGCTTCACGCGCGGACGCGCTCACACCCGCACGCACGAGAGCGCCGTCGATGCGCTCGGCACGGCGGCGTGCGACCCGGAGGTCGAGTTCACCCGTCGAGGCGAGCTCTCGGCGGCGCACGAGCAGTTCGGTCAGGCCGCGCCACGTAGCGACGACGATCGCGACCCGAAGCGGCCAGATGCGAGTGAATTGCAGCACTTCAGGGGTGTTTCCCGGAGGGATTCTTGTCAAAACCACGTTCGATATGGGATTTTTCTTGGTCATAGCCCTTGACACTGTAGATTTTACGGAACTAGACTTCCGTCAACGAATCCTTGCCCCTCCCCACGAAGGACACCGAAACATGTTCAGCCTCTCCCCGATCTCGCCCGCCGGCCCGTCACGCCTCGCGTCGCCCCCGGTCAAGGGCGACGACTGGTGCGGAACGAAGCCGCCCGGCGCCGGCACCATCGAGATGCCGCGTCCCGGCGTTCCCCCGATGACCACGCCCGATCGCAACCCGCTCTCCCGCGTGCTCGGCCACGTCACCGAGGGCTACCTCGCGATGCTCGAGGCCCACGGCGCGCTCAATCCCGTGCAGCTCATGGTGGTCATGCCGGGTCAGCGCCCCGTCGCTCCCAACGTCCCCGCTGCGATCACCAACGCCAAGCGCGGCATCGACGCCATCGATGCGGCGGTCGACTCCTACGGCCAGCGCCGCGACGAACTCGCGACCGCACTGTCCTCCGCAGCCACCGCCGCTCGCGAGGGATACGCAACGCTCACTGCCGAGCACGGCACCGACCTCGAGATCAGCCGTCCCATCGTCTCGCAGCAGTTCGACGCGGCTGCCACGTGGCTCGACGTCGCCGGCAACCTGCTCGCACTTCGGCTCGGCAAGCCGGGCGGCTTCGACCCGTTCGCCGGCAACTGACCTTTGGCAACGACAGACCCGGCTCGACCGGCACTCCCCACCTCACACCCATTCCACGGAAGGAACCACCACCATGACCAGCATCATCTCCCCCTGGGCCTACGCCACCCAGCTCGCCACGCAGGCACAGGAGCGCCTCACGCAGGCCTCGACCATGCTCCGCAACGGCGGCCCGCGCCCGCTCGACCACACCCCTGAGCTCACCGTCGGCATCCCGGAGCAGAACGGCCCCGATTCGCCGGACAACCCGTGGTTCGTCGGCCCGAAGCCGATCATGCCGCCCTACATTCCCAACAACGCCGCGCTTCGCCTCGCCGGCGGTGCGGTCACCGCGATCGACCAGGCGCTCGGCCTCGGCGCACAGCTCTCGGCCGGCGTGACGCTCGCGTTCACCCGTGCCAAGGAAGAGGCCGTCACCGGCGTCGGCCTCCTCAGCGCCGATCCGCAGCAGCCGATCGCTCCGGGCCAGCCCGCCCTCACGTTCGACGCGGCCGGCATGTGGCTCGGCCTCGCCAAGAACCTGCTGACGCTCGACCACGGCCAGCCCCGCCCGCCGGTCCGCCCGCCCGTCGTCCACCCGCCTGTCACGACCATGCCGGTCGGTCCCGGCGAGCCCGGTTCGCCGATCACGATCAAGCCGATCGACCAGCCGATCACGATCCAGCTGCCGAGCCCCGACAGCGAGATCCAGTAGTCCCGCACCGGACCTGCCTCCCACCTCCCCCGAAAGGAATTCACACCATGACCAGCATCATGCACCCGGCCCTCGCGGCCTCCCGTCTCGCCGACCAGGCGATCAGTTCGCTCAGCGTCGGCAACGACGTGCTCCTCGGCCGAGACATTCGCCCGATGTACGAGCCGTTCCCCGGCACCACGCCGACGAGCCGGTTCGAGCGAGCGGCACAGCACGGCGACAACGCACTCGGCCACATCGACCACGCGCTCTCGTTCGGCGCGAGCGGCATGCTCTCGCGTGGCGTGCTGTCGGCATTCACGAACGCCCGCACGGAGGCGTCCGCAGGCGTCACCCTGCTGCGCGCGAAGACCATGATGCCGCTCAACCCGAACACGGTCGTGCTCAAGTTCGACGGCGCGAAGCTCTGGCTCGACATGGCCAAGAGCCTCATCCAGCTCGACCTGGGCGGCAACCGCCCGACCGAGCCGGTCGTCGTGCGCCCGCCGGTGACGATCCTGCCGGTCCCGCGCCCCGAGGTCGAGGCACCCGAGGCGATGACGCACTGAGCCAGTCGCACCACGCCAGCATGCAGTCGAGGGCCCCGCATCTGCGGGGCCCTCGCTCGTTGGCGGTTCGATAGTGTGGGACCGTCCCCGGACCCGAGACCAGGAGCACGCCCGATGGCCGTCCCGCTGATGGACCCGAACGCGCAGATCGCCCCGTACATGACGGAGCTCGAGGAGATCGCGACGCGCGTCCTGCGCTCGGGACGCTTCATCTTCGGACCTGAGGTCGAAGGCTTCGAGCAGGAAGCCGCCGAGTACCTGGGCGTCAAGCACGCGATCGGCGTGGCCAACGGCACCGACGCGCTGTCGATCGCGCTGCGCTGCCTCGGCGTCGGCCCCGGCGACGAGGTCATCTGCCCGGCGTACACGTTCTTCGCGACGCCCGAGACGATCAGCTCGGTCGGCGCGACACCGGTGTTCGCGGACGTGGACCCGGCGACGAGCTGCCTCGACGTCGAGGACGTGCGCGCGAAGGTCACGGGCAACACGCGCGCGATCGTGCCCGTGCACCTGTTCGGACAGGTCGCCGACATGACCGCCCTCAGCGAGCTCGCCACCGAGCGCGGCCTGGCCGTCCTGGAGGACGCCGCCCAGGCATGGGGC
Organism: Thermoleophilia bacterium; assembly: GCA_025964555.1. Lineage (GTDB taxonomy): Bacteria > Actinomycetota > Thermoleophilia > Gaiellales > SKUG01 > JAGQUL01. The sequence continues at coordinate 19,250 of JAOPYQ010000038.1, forward strand.
GCCGAGCAGCACGGCACGAAGGCCGGCGCGTTCGGCGACGCCGCGACGTTCAGCTTCTTCCCGACCAAGAACCTGCCCTGCTTCGGCGACGGCGGGCTCATCGCGACCAACCGCGACGACGTCGCCGAGCTCGCGAAGATGCTGCGCTTCCATGGCAGCAAGGACAAGCAGACGTTCACACACGTGGGCTACAACAGCCGCCTCGATGCGCTCCAGGCCGCGTTCCTGCGCCGCAACCTGCGCGAGGTGGATGCATGGAACGCGCATCGCCGCCAGGTCGCGGAGTGGTACGCCGACGCTGGCCTCGGCGAGCTGGTCGAGCTGCCCGCGGTCGCGGACGGCAACGTGCCGATCTGGCACCTGTACGTCGTGCGTACCGAACATCGCGAGCAGCTCATGGCGGCGTGCAAGGACGCCGGCGTCGGCGCGACCATCTACTACGGCGACCCGCACCACACGCAGCCGGTGTACGCCGACCTGGGCTATGCGAGCGGCGACCTGCCGGTGACCGAGCGCCTGTGCGCGACGGGCGTGGCACTGCCGATCTTCGCGACGATGACACGCGCGCAGGTCGACGAGGTCGTCGCGGCCGTGCGAGCCGGCGTGCCGGCCCGCGTCTGACACGACCGCGAGGCTCGACACCGTGCGCCTGCTCGTCGACCTCACCAACTCGCCCCACGTGCCGTTCTTCGCGCCGCTCGTGCGCGAGCTGGAATCGCGCGACCACGAGGTCGTGATCACGGCGCGGCGCTTCGCGCAGACCGTCGAGCTCGCGACCCTGCATGGGCTGGACGCCACCGTGATCGGCAGCCACGGCGGTACGAATCGGCTCGGCAAGGCGCGCGCGGCGATCGGTCGCACGTGGTCGCTCGACCGGTTCGTCGGGCGCAGCCAGCGTGCGGGCGGGCGCTTCGACGTCGCGCTCTCGCACGGCTCGACGGACCTGCCGCTCGTCGCGCGCCGGCGCGGCATCCCGCACGTGACGATCTTCGACTACGAGTGGGCGCGCACGCAGCACCGCCTCAACTGCCGGTTGAGCTGGCGGGTCGCGGTGCCCGATTCGATTCCGCTCGAGCGGCTCGACCAGTACGGCGCCGCAGGACGAGCTGTCAGCTACCCGGGCCTCAAGGAGGAGTACTACCTCGACGCGGCGGCGCTCGATCCGGCCGGCGTGCGCGCCACGCTCGGGATCGACGCCGACCAGGTGCTCGTGGTGCTGCGTCCGCCCGCGGCGATGGCGCTCTATCACCGCGGGATCACCAACGACGTGTTCGGCGCAGTGCTCGATCGCGTGCGCGCCACGGAGGGCTGCGTGGCGGTGGTGCTGCCGCGTACGCCCGAGCAGCGCGTGGCGATCAAGGCGATGGTCGGGCGTGATGCGCGGGTGGTCATCCCTCGAGCGGCGATCGACGGCGCGTCGCTCGTTGCGGCGGCCGACCTCGTGGTGAGCGCGGGCGGCACGATGAACCGTGAGGCGGCGGCGCTCGGTGTGCCCGTCTACACGGTGTTCGCCGGGCGCATGGGCGGCGTCGACGAGCAGCTCGTGGAAGCCGGGCGACTCGAGCTGTTCACGAGCGCGGATGACGTTCGACTGTCGCGGCGCGCGACGCGCGGCGAGGCGCCGCGCCTGCTGCATGACCGCTCGCCGAGCGACCTGCTCGACGTGCTGCTGTCAGGCATTCCTGTCGCGGAAGCTGCTCGAACCTCCTGACCGGGGGCGGCCACGGCGTGGTGCCGGGTTGCCCGCTAGGGGAGGCACTTCCGCGGGAGCAGCCCGCCCCGCAGGTACAATCTCCAGCAGATGTCCGAGCGTCCTGCCCCTGCCACACCGACGTCCCCGACCACGCGAGCGCGCATGTCACGTGCGTTCCAGGCGGGGCTTCGCACCCGAGTGCTCGTGCTCATGCGCGGCCACCGCATCTGGCAGGTCGTCGCCGATGCGGTGTTCGCCAGCCTCGCGTGGTGGCTCGCGTTCTTCGTACGCTTCGACAGCGGCACGCCTCCGGTGTACGAGCGAGCGATGTTCGCGACGATCGGCTGGGTCGCCCTCATCAACATCGTGCTCTTCGTCGGCAGCGGCATGTACGCCAAGATGTGGCGCTACACGAGCGTCAAGGACATGGAAGCCGTGCTCGTGCGGGTCGTGCTCGCGTGGCTGAGCGTGGTCGCGTACGTGAACATCGTGCCGCCACTCGATCCGCCGCTCTCGTCGATGGACATTCCCCGCTCGGTGCTCGTGTACGACCTCGGGTTCGTCGTCGCGTTCCTGTGCGGCCTGCGCCTGCTTGCGCGCAGCGTGTTCGAGCGACCGACGCTCGTCGGTGGCGCGGCGCGCAACCGTGACCACGGTGGCACGCGCGTGCTCATCGCCGGCGCCGGAAGCGCGGGGCACCTGCTCATCCGCGAGTCGCAGCGCCAGTCGCTCGGCTTCGTGCCGATCGGGCTGGTCGACGACGACGCGCGCAAGCACGACATGCGCATCCTCGGCGTGCCGGTGCTCGGTCGCACCGACGACGTGGTCGACCACGCGGTCGATGCCGGCGCGGTGGAAGTCATCATCGCGATGCCGAGCGCGCCGGGCTCGGACGTGCGCCGCATCGTGGAGCGGTGCCGGGCCGCGGGCGTGAAGGTGCGGATCCTGCCGGGCATGGGCGAGCTCATGCTGGGCGGCGACGCGGGCAGCCTCGCGGCGCAGATCCGCGAGGTGCGCATCGAGGACGTGCTCGGCCGCGACCCGATCGACGTCGACCTGCAGGGCATCGCTGCCTACCTCACCGGTCAGGTCGTGCTGGTCACCGGCGCGGGTGGCTCGATCGGCTCGGAGCTGTGCCGACAGATCGCGTCGATGCACCCGGCGCGCCTCGTGCTGCTCGACCACGCCGAGGAGAACCTCTTCAACATCCAGCAGGAGCTGCTGCACGAGCGCGGCTTCGACCACCTGGCGATCGAGCTCGCGGACGTCACCGACCGCGCTCGCATGAAAACCGTCTTCGAGGCGCACCGCCCGAAGGTCGTCTTCCATGCTGCTGCGTACAAGCACCAGCCGATGCTCGAGACGATGCCGGCAGAAGCCGTGCGCAACAACACGATCGGCACGCGCGTGTGCTGTGAGCTGGCAGAGCGCGTCGGCGTCGAGCGCTTCGTGCTCGTGTCGACCGACAAGGCCGTCGAGCCGACCACGGTGATGGGCCAGAGCAAGGCGCTCGCCGAGTGGGTCGTGCAGGCGTTCGCCGAGCGAAGCTTCCACACGCGCTACATGGCGGTCCGCTTCGGCAACGTGCTCGGCTCCTCGGGATCCGTCATCCCGATCTTCCGCCGCCAGATCGAACGCGGTGGCCCGGTGACGCTCACCGACGAGCGCATGACGCGTTTCTTCATGACGATTCCCGAAGCGGCACAGCTCATCGTGCAGGCCGGCGCAATGGGCGAGGGCGGCGAGGTGTTCGTGCTCGACATGGGCGAGCCGGTCAAGATCCTCGACCTGGCGATGAACATGATCGAGCTGAGCGGCCTGCGTCCCGGCATCGACATCGAGGTCAAGGTCGTCGGCCTGCGTGACGGCGAGAAGCTCCACGAGGAGCTCTTCTCGGGCGACGAGACGCCGGACCGCACCTCGCACGGCAAGATCTTCCGCTCGGCATCGAGCTTCGCGCTCCAGGCCGACGCGTTCCTCGACGAGCTCGAGGCATTCGAACCGGTCGTGTTCGACGCCGACCAGCCCGCGACGCTCGAGCGACTGACGACGCTCATGAAGCCGCGCATCGAAGCCGGTGCGCACCGGGGCGGCGACGTGCCCACGCCGCCTGCGTGATGCGCACGTAGTTCCTCGCCGCGGCGATCGCCGTCGAGGTCACACCTCGAGCAGCCAGCGCGCCGACTGAACGTGCACATCGATCCACGAGCTGTCGAAGCACCACGCAATGAAGTGCGCGACGGCCCAGTCGCGCGAACGTTCTCGGTCGACGTCGAGGCGCGAGGTCAGCTGCTCGAAGCGGCGCAGCACGCTCGCGCGATCGTGGAGGCCGTCGAAGGCGCGCATCGCCGCACCCGGAGTCGCGGCAACGTCGAACGACCTGAGGATCCCGCCGACCATGAACTCCACCTCGCCGACCAGCGGCTTCGGATCCACGACGAGCCACGGCTGACGCTGCGCCGCCAGGACATTGTCCGCGTGCAGGTCCTGGTGGATGAGCACCTGCGGACCCTGCGAACCGGGCAGCGTGGTGAGCAGCTCTGCGACCTGGTCGAGCAGGGAGCGCTCGAACGGCTTGCCCTTCGCTGCCCACTCGCGCTCCAGCGTGGACGCCCAGCCTGCGGCCTCGTCGGCGAGCGTGGTGAACGGATGGCCGGCGGGGACGGTCACCGCCAGGCGCGGGATGAAGTCGGCGTAGGCGTCGACCGCCTCGTCGAGCGTAGCCTGCGTCAGTCGGGTGCCGGGCTCGCAGCGCTCCATGAGGAGTGCGTGCTGCTCCGGGTCGTGACGTTCGAGGCGAGCGGCGCCGTTGCCGTTCCATGCGGCGAGCGCGGCGGCCTCGTGTTCACTTTCGCGGTGCGGCCACTGGAGCTTGAGCACGAGCGGACGGTCGTCGGCATCCGCGACCGGGACCGTGTACGAGACCATGCCGCCTTCATAGGGCGGGCCATCGATGCGCAGCTGCCACGCGTCGCAGAGGTGCGCGCATCGCGTGGGGATGGAATCGAGCCAGGTCATCGCATCGGGATGCGTGCGCATCCACTGGATCGACCGGGGCAGCTCGATGTCAGGCCGCCTCGACCTCGATGCCCATCGATCCGCCGCGGTAGGCCTCGAGCTGGGACGGCGTCACCTTGACCGGCCCGACCTTGGAGAGCGGGTCGTTGATGATGAACTTGCCGGCCTTCTGGTCGAAGCCGCTGACGACGACCCAGTGGCCGCCGCTGTACGGAGTCATCTGCGCGGAGCTGAAGCTCGGACCGTAGGCGCCCGCGTTGCGCGGGTTGCCATTGAGGATCACGGGCTTGCCGGCCATGATCGCGCGGCGGATCGAGGCGGCGTCCGCGATCTCGCGGGTCTTGGTGCCGGCGGCGCGCAGTGCGCGGCCGAGCTCGTGGTTCGTGGTCGCGGCGCTGTTGGCGACGTTGCCGGAGAGCGAGCGAATGCGGTTGATGAGCTTCTGCGGGGATGCGTTCGCGGCGGCGCCCGGGATCGACTTGCCGAGCAGTTTGAGGGTCATGACGACGCTCGCGGGCCCGCAGTCCTTGTTGCCGGCGGCAGGCGCGGCGTTGTACTTGGAGGGAACCTGCGAGACGTGGATCGATCGCGGGCTGCGAACACCCGCCCACAGCTCCGTGCCGACCTTGCGCGCCTTGGATGCGCCGGCGCCGGCGACGTCGCCGAGCACGCGGCCGGTGGCGCTGGCAAAACCGGCGAGTGCGCCCGTGACCGAGCCGACGAGCGTCGGGTCCTGCGGGGCTGCGGCGGCGCCAGCGGCGGGAGCGGAGACGGCGACCGGCTGCACCGGCGGCGCGGTGACCTGCGCCGGCGCGACGACGCCCGGCGCGACGAGCATCGGCATCGTGCCCACCTGGGGCGCGGTCATGGCGAGCTGCTGCTGCTGGGCCTGTGCCTGCGCGTTGGCCTGCGCCTGCGCATTGGCCCGGGCCTGCGCGTTCGCCTGCGCCTGCATCTGGGCCTGCGCCTGCAGCTGCTGGGCCTGTGCGGCGTCGCCGGGCGAGGTGCCGAGCATCGCGCTGGTGATCGCGTCGAGCATCGAGCCATTGCCTGCGCGGGGGTCGACGTAGGCGGGCTGCGGCGACCAGCCTGTCGCGACGCCAGCGGCGGGCGAGGCGAACCCGGGAGTGGTGACACCCTGGGGCGCGACGCCCGGGCTCACGGGACTGACCGCGCCCGACGTGATCCACTCGATGGGGATCTGCGGGACGGGCGAGGCGGCTGCGGCGAAGGAACTCATGCACCAGTCCTTCGGATGTCACACGCAGCGGGTTGGGCCGGAAGCGGCCACAACAGTGTCACTCGGGAGGCCACGTTCCTGACCGGCCGCTCCGGCGACTGACATCGCCCTGCGGGCGCCTGACCGGGCCGGTGCTCGTCGAGCGTGCTGAGCGTCGGAAATACCCGACGCTCAGCACGCTCGACCCGTCGGCCAGCTAGCGACGGCCCGGCCCGAGACGCACGAAGGCCCGCCCCAAACCGGTGGTGCGGACCGGAAACAGGGACGGGCCTTCGCGCGTGGTGCGCGACGGGTGGTTGGGATGACGTGACGATGGATGACGCCGGCGCAGCTCGGTGCCGGCGCGTCGCGCGGAATGCGGAGCAGGCATCATCGACCTGCGGAGTGCGGCGAGCGGAGCTCGCCACTCGATCAGCGGAAGACTGCGATGCCCAGGTTGCCGTGCGCCTGGTTGTAGTTCTTCAGCTCGGCCTCGGAGACGTAGATCGGCCCGATCTGCGAGAGCGGATCGTTGACGATGTAGTGACCGGTCGCCGAGTCGAAGCCCGAGACCGTCACCCAGTGACCTCCGTCGAACGGGTACACCTGGTCGGACGTGTAGCGACTGTTCCAGCCGTGCGCCGGATTGCCGCTCAGCACCACCGGGATGCCCTGCTTGACCCAGTCGGTGACCTGGGCGAAGTTCGTCGACTCCGACCACTTGCCACCGCTCTGCGTGATGAGGTTCTCGAGCTCGCCGTCCGTGGTGCCCACCGACACGTCGTTCTTGCCGGTGGCGAGCACGCGAGCCTTGTCGAGCACGGCCTCGGAGTTCTGGCCATTGAAGCCGGGAATGTCGAGGCCGACCATGCGCAGCGCCATCGTCGTCGATGCCGGTCCGCAGTTCGGACGCATCGACGGTCCGTCCGGAAGGTACTTCCCGGCGAACTGGGCGATGTGCTTGGTCCAGTAGTCGTGCTGGGTGCGCGGCGCGACGTTCGACGACGGAACCGCCACGGCGCCCGTGTTGGTCGCCTGCACCTGCTGCGTCTGCACCGACTGTGCCTGCGCCTCGGCCTGCTGCTGCGCGATCGCAGCGGCCTGCTGCTCTCGCTGCGCCTGGGCCTGGGCGGCGGCAGCTTCCTGGGCCTGCGCCTGCTGCGCCTGGAGCGCCTGCGCCTGCTGCGCGGCGAGCCCGGGCAGCTCGGTCGTGGTGGTGGCACCGGCCGCCGCGTCTTCCTGCGCCACGATCGTCTGGGCGACGGCGTAGAGCTCTTCCGGGTCGATCCGCTTGACGCGGCCGGTCAGTGCGGCGAATGGGCTGGAGCTGAGAGCTGCGGTCACGGGCTTCCTCGGCGGTCGCTGGGGGTGTGGCCTTTTCCGGGGGCTGCGCTTGCTGGGCAAGTGCGGCCATTCACCGGAGTGTCGGGGTGGCCTCTCTCGGCGTTGCAGAACCGGCCACGAAATGGCCGGCCAACCCCGCGAACCCGCATGGGACCGTCACTGGAGCACCCCCTGAAAACGGGCCGAACGCTGGGCACGTCCGGCCACGCCTGCGACGCGGCATTGGACCGCCCTGGCGAACCGATGCGCCGCTGGCCACGCGATGGCCCGTTTTCAGTGGCCCACCTTCGACCCGGATGCGCCACTGCGGGGCGGACCTGCCGCACCATTCCCCACTCATCCGATAGGGTTACGGGCGTCCGAGGCGACCAGAATCGCCGCGCAGATCCCCCAAGGAGATCCAGTCTTCATGAGCACCACCCTCGAGGCTCCGACCAACAAGATCCAGGCTTCCCTCGTCGCGCCCCACGGCGGCACGCTCGTCGACCGCACCGTCACCGGTGCCGAGGCCGACCAGCTGCGCGCGCATGCCGCGACGCTGCCGATCGTCACGCTGACCGACACCCAGGTCGCGGACCTCGAGATGATCGCCGTCGGCGCCATGTCGCCGATCGAGGGCTTCCTCGGCAAGGCCGACTACGAGAACGTGCTCGAGAACGTGCGCCTCGCCGACGGCTCCGTGTGGTCGCTGCCGATCACCCTGCGCGTGCACGAGGACGTCGCCGGTGACGAGGTCGCCCTCGCATCCCCCGACGGCCAGCTCGTCGCCGTGATGCAGGTGACCGAGCGCTACGAGGGCGACAAGACCCGCGAGGCCGAGCTCGTCTACGGCACCACGGAAGAAGCCCACCCGGGCGTCGCGATCCTCTACTCGCAGGGCGACGTCATCCTCGCCGGCCCCGTGACGGTGTTCGACTTCCAGCCGAACCTGTTCGGCGAGTACCTGCTCACGCCGGCCCAGACCCGCGCCTCGTTCGAGGCCAAGGGCTGGACGACCGTCGTCGGCTTCCAGACCCGCAACCCGGTGCACCGCGCGCACGAGTACATCCTCAAGTCCTCGATGGAGATCGTCGACGGCCTCCTGCTGCACCCGCTCGTGGGCCGCACCAAGGACGGCGACATCCCCGCCGACGTGCGCATGAAGTGCTACGACGTGCTGCTGGAGAACTACTTCCCGGCCGACCGCGTCGAGCTCGCCGTGTTCCCCGCCGCGATGCGCTACGCCGGTCCGCGCGAGGCCGTGTTCCACGCCATGACCCGCAAGAACTACGGCTGCTCGCACTTCATCGTCGGCCGTGACCACGCGGGCGTCGGCAGCTACTACACGACGTACGAGGCGCAGGAGTTCCTGGGCCAGTTCACGCGTGAGGAGCTCGGCATGACGATCCTCAACTACGAGCACTCGTTCTTCTGCACCAAGTGCGACGCGATGGCCTCGGCCAAGACGTGCCCGCACGGCAAGGAAGACCACGTGTTCCTGTCCGGCACCAAGGTGCGCGAGATGCTCGGCAACGGCGAGAAGCCGCCGGTGCAGTTCTCCCGCCCCGAGGTCGCGCAGGTGCTCATCGACGAGTACACCAAGTAGTTCGTCGACCACGCACGTCGCTCTCGACGCCCCTCGCACCGCCTTCGGGTCGGTGCGGGGGGCGTTTTTTTGTGTCCGGATGCGGGGACACGCAGATCATGCGCATCGATCCGTCACAGCTCACCGAGCCGCTCGCCCACATCCTCGGGGCAGGCGCGACCGATGCCGCCGGTGGCCAGAAGGCGGCACAGGCCGCGCAGATCACCGATCCGCAGCTCGAGACGCTCGACAAGCTGCTGCTGCGTCGCCTGCAGGCGAACTCGACCGCCGCCGCAGCCGACAGCGTCGTCTCGTTCCAGGACGCGCAGGCGCGCATCGATCGCGTGCGCGACCTCGCCGCGCAGGATCCCGCCGCTTCCGTGCGCGCCCAGGGCACGCTCGACTCCTCGCGCGTGCGCGGCCTGCTCGACTGACCACCGAGCAGCTCGATCTCGCACGCTCGCTCCGCTCCACCGCTCTGGGGTCCACCGTGGTGTTGCACGCAACGCTCGACCCCAGAGCGATGCACCCCGACCTACGCGTGACCTGGTGCTGCTGCACACAACCCCGGCGCGCCCGCGACTTGCATCTAGTTGCGCGCGCAACTATATTGTGGATGGAGCCGGGAACGACCATCCCCGGACGGTCCAGAAGGGAACACGACCATGACCACCCTGCCGGTCGAAGGCATCCATCACGTCACCGCGATCACGGGCGACGCGCAGGCGAACGTCGACTTCTACACGCGCGTGCTGGGGCTCCGCCTCAACGCCAAGAGCGTCAACCAGGACGACCCCACCGTCTACCACCTCTTCTACGGCGATGAAGTCGGCAGTCCGGGCGCCGACCTGACCTTCTTCGAGTACCCGCGCGCCATCCCCGGCCGCCCGGGCGCCGGCATGGTGCACCGCGTCGTGTGGCGCGTCGCCTCCCCCGACGCGCTCGAGTTCTGGCAGCAGCGCCTCACCAACGAAGGCGTCGACGTGCACGCGGCCGACGGCTCGGTCCGCTTCAGCGACGGCGAGGGGCTCCAGCACGAGCTCGTCGTCAACCACACGAGCGATCCGTCGCTCATCGCCGACCACCTCGAGATCCCTGCCGAGATGGCACTCCAGGGCTTCGAGGGCGTGCGCGCGTACAGCCGTGATCCGGAAGGCAGCTACCGCGTGCTCGAGGAGCTGCTCGGCGCTACCCGCAGCGGCGACACGTTCGAACTGCGCGGCGAACAGCGCGGCGGCTGGATCGCATTCGACCCCGCGCCTTCGGACAACGGCAACCAGAGCGCCGGCGTGATCCATCACGTCGCGTTCGGCATCCACGACGACCACGTCAAGCCGTGGCTGCAGGAGCTCGTCGCGCGCCGCATCGGCAACAGCGGGCGCGTCGATCGCCACTACTTCGAGTCGCTCTACTTCCGCGAGCCGGGCGGCATCCTCTATGAGCTCGCGACCATGGGCCCCGGATTCACGGTCGACGGTCCGGTCGAGGAGTTCGGCACGAAGGTCATCCTCCCGCCGTGGTTCGAGCAGCACCGCGAGGTCATCGAGGCGCAGCTGACCCCGCTGCCCGATCCTCGCGCAGACTGGCCCGCACGCACGACTGCGGAGACGACCTCGTGAGCGCCGCGACGCGCCCCGCGCTCGCCGGCTACGAGCACGTGTTCGAGCCCGGCACGACCGGCTGGACCGTGCTGCTGCTGCACGGCACGGGCGACGACGAGCACGGCCTCGTCCCGCTCGGGCGCCAGCTCGCGCCCGGCGCGGCGCTGCTGAGTCCACGCGGGAACGTGCTCGAGAACGGCGTCACGAACCGCTTCTTCGCGCGACGTTCGGCGACCGACATCGATGTCGAGGACATGCTCGCGCGCAGCGACGAACTCGATGGCTTCATCGACGCAGCGGTGCGGGAGTACGGCATCGACCGCGACAGGCTGGTCGCGTTCGGGTTCTCCAACGGCGCGAACATCGCGCTCGCCTCGCTGCTTCGTCACGAGGGGTGGGCGCGCGCCGCGGCACTGCTGCGACCGGTCATCTACCACGAGCCCGACGCCCTTCCCGACCTGTCGGCGGTGGACATCTTCGTCGCGTCGGGCGGCAACGATCCGTTCTCGCCGCCCGCGGAGATCGAACGCCTGCACGACGTGCTCACGCGCACGCGCGCCACGCTGCAGCTCGTCGTCGATCCGAACGCGGGCCACGGCCTCGGCCCCGACGACCTCATGCGCGCGGCCACGTGGTTCGACCAGCTGCTGGCACCCTGACGTCGCGCGGCGTCTAGGATCGAGCCGTGTCCCGGCGAGTCCTCGCACCCGTGCTCCTGCTGTTGGCCGCCGCATGTTCGATCGCGGCGGTGTTCGCCGTGCACCGAATCGAGGCGCGCGGCGGTCCGTTGTCGCAGCCCTCGGCGACGACCTACTTCTCTCCGAACGGCGACGACGTCCAGGACACTGCCGAGGTGCGCTTCACGACACGCCAGCCCGAGCGCGTCACCGTGATCGTCCGGGACCTCGATACCGGTGACCAGGTGACGCTGGCCGACGATCAACGCGTCGACGGCGAGACGACGCTCGAGTGGGACGGCAGGACCCGAGGCGGCACGCAGGCCCCTGACGGCGAATATCGCTTCACGATCCGACGCGCGGGTGACTCGCGCGCGTACGCGCCCACCAGGTCGACCGTGCTCGACACCTCCGCACCGATCGGCGTCCTCGATCGCGCGACGCTGGAGCTCGGCGAGCTGCGCGGGCTCGCGATGCTCGGCCCGACCGAGAAGCTGGTCGTCTACGACGCCGAGGGCGACGAGGTGCGCGGGATCCGCCAGTTCCGCCCGAACCCGGCATCGAGGAGCGCACAGCCCGTCAACGCGGCGCCGCGCTCGAGCGTGCCAGTGCGCTTCACCGTCACGCTCGAGGGGACGCCGTCGCGCATCGATGTCGTCGACCTCGCGGGCAACCGACGCCCCGTGTTCCCCGACCCAGACGTGCAGTACCAGGCGAACGGCTGATGGAAGTCGGCGCCCTCGAAGCCATCGCCGCGATCGCCGCATCCGCAGGCGCACTCGCACGCGTCACGCGCATCCGTCGCATCCACGTGCTCGGCATCCCGCTGCTGCTGCTCGGCTGGGCTGGGTTGCTGGCGACGATCCTGCCGGACTCCCTGGCCACCCATCGAGCCGTCGTGGTGCTCGGATTCCTGGGAGCGGCGGGACTCGCACTCTTCCTCGCCCGCGTGCTCGACTGCGCGGTTCGCTGGCTGCTCGTCGCCGGCGCGATCGTGCTCACGATCCGCGTGCCCGTCCCGACCGGCGACGGCAACGCCATGCTGCTCGGTCCGCTCTACGTGGTCATCGGGCTCATCGCCTGCATCGTCCTGCTCCGTGAACTGCGCGAACTTCGCGCTGGCGAGCGCCTGCTCCCCGATCGTGGCGGCGCGACCCGCCTGGTCGACGTCGGCGCCGCTGTCCTGCCGGCGACCGCGACGCTCTCGCTCATGTGGAGCTTCGATCCACCCGCCACGACGGAGGCACTCGCGTTCTTCCTCGTGCCGTTCGTCCTGCTCTACGCGTGCCTTCGCACGCTGGCCTCCGCGCGCGAGGACCTCAAGCCCGCCGCCTGGGCCCTGGTCGCCAGCGGCGTGGTGGTCGCGCTCGTCGGGCTCTTCCAGAAAGCGGTCGGCGAGGTCTGGTGGAACCCGAAGGTCATCGACGCCAACCGCTTCCGCGCAGACTTCCGCACCAACTCGCTGTATTGGGATCCGAACATGTACGGACGCGCGCTCGTCATCGCGATCCTCGCGGTCGTGGCGTGGCTGCTGGTCCGGCGCGTCAGTCGACGCGGCACGCCGCTGCTCGCCGGCGTGCTCCTCGTGCTCGTCGCCGCACTGTGGTTCACGTATTCACAGTCGAGCTGGGTCGCACTCGCAGCCGGCCTGACCATCGTCGCGGTCCTGACGCTGCCACCGAACCCCCGCCGCTGGGTCGCCGGCGCGTTGCTGCTGCTCGTGCTCGTGGGCACCCCGGCGGCCGCACGCCACCTCGCGGGCGACGATGCGTCGGGGCGTCGCGACGTGATCAACACCGGCATCTCGCTCGCGGCTGAGCGACCTGTCCTCGGGTGGGGCATCGGCACGTTCGAAGCCGCGGCCCGCGCGCGCGAGCTGGAGCGCGGCAACGCCGATCCTGGACTCGTCGCGTCGCACACGACGCCGATCACGGTCTTCGCGGAGCTCGGCCTGCTCGGTGCGTTCACGTACCTCACGCTGCTCACGAGCGCAGTGGTGACGATGCTCGCGCGCTGGCGGCGCACATCCACGCCTGCGGCCGCCGCCCGTGCGCGTGGTGACTTCGATGACGCCGGCACGGGCTGGCCGATCGCGCCGGTCATCTGGGCGAGCGGCGCGCTGTTCGCGCTCATCGCACACAGCCTGCTCTATGCAGGCTTCTTCGAGGATCCGACCCTGTGGGTCGTGCTCGCCGTGCTCGCCAGCCTGCCGAACGTCATCGACGACGAGGTCGTCGAGTCCGATGAATCGGCGCTCGCGTCACCAGCGTTGCGCTCACCGCAACGCCTGTGACATTGGTGACGCATGCTTGCGCCGGCGCGCGCGCAGGCGGGTACGACGACACTCGTGATACGCGAACTCGATGTCGGCGATCACCGCGGGCAGTCGGTTCCAGATCCGGCGATTGTCGAATCTGAGGACGGTGATTCCGTGCTCCCGCAACGTCACCATCTCCTGTGCGTCCTTCTCACGGATGTCTTCCCAAGAGTGGGGGCGCCCGTCTGCGAAGACGACGAGCCCGACCTTCGGCCACGCCAGGTCGGGCTCGATTCCTGCGATGCCGAGTTTCCGTCGATTGCATACGTCCGGCGCTGGCAGTAGACGGGAGTGCAACACGCCGGCGACCAGCAGGTCCTCCGCTCGACCTCGAGTACCATTGCATCCGTCCGCGAGCAGCTGGAGCGCCATGCGGACCTCGCGGGAGCCGGGGAATCCGCGGCGCTCACGCAGGAGCTCCGTGACCTTCGCCTGGTCGAAGCGATCGCGATCCCGAGCCGCGCACATCGCCCGGACGAACTGGTACCGCGTGTGATCATGGCCAAGTTCGACGATCGTCAGGCTCGGGTGCGTCGTCGGCTCGCCCGCACAGCTGATGATGTCGTCTGCCGAGAGCATGCTCGACCGGTGGTATGCGATCCGATGCGCCGGAAGATCACGAACGTGCCGGTCCGACGCGACGTGGATCGTGCCATCGCCGCGGTCGAGGAGGTCGAGTTTCGCTGAGGCAGTTCCGCGAGCCAGTGCAACTGCCCCGGGACCGCCGTGCACGACCGCGAGCCCCCGCCGCATGCGATCGTCGAACGCTCGCGTAGCGCCCGGTCCGACGACGAACTCCTGCGCACCGACCGGACGCATGACGCCGTCACGCACCCGACGCGACACCATCCACCGGCTGACCCCGATCTCACGGAGCTGCCAGTTGGCGACCACATCCCCTGACAGCGCCGCGAGCGCTGCGATCCGACCGTCGACGTTCTGGATGCCCGCAATCGATTCGAGGTCCATCGGTCTACCGTGACGGATGCCATGTCACGGAAGTGTCCGCTTCGTCACGAATTCGTGTCGACCTTCCAACGCGCCGGTCACACGTCCCGGCGGTCACATCGATGTCACGCCGACGACACGCTCACGGCACGCCGACGCCGCTCGCGTCACCAGCGTTGCGCTCACCGCAACGCTGGTGACATCAGCAGTGTGCCGGGTGGCGCGCCGATCGTTCGACTGGTCGCCGGAAGAGTCGAAGGACGCCACCCCACACGGTGACGTCCTTCGTTCTGGCGGATGAGGCTGCGCGGTTGTCCGACCGCGCAACCAGTGATCAGCCGCCGATCGAGCCCGCTGCGTCCTGGGGAGTGGTCTCCGCCGGCGATGCAGGCGCGTCCTGCTTGAGCAGCGACGAAGCCGTGAGGCCGATCGCCGCGCCACCGATGATGCCGGGCACCACGCCCAGGCCGCGAGCTGCGAAGCCCAGGCCCGCACCGGCGACCGCGCCGCCTGCGACGGAGAGGCCGACGGTCTTGGCGTCGGGCATCGTGGCGGACAGGCCGAGGCCGATGCCGCCGACCGCCGCGCCGCCGAGTGCCGTACCAGCCGCCACGACCACGCCCTTGGGGATGTGGAAGCGACCGAGCTGCAGGCCGCTGTCAGGAACCATCTTGGAGAGGCCCTTGAACGCTCCGAACCCACCGGCTGCCGCACCGACGCCCGTGGCGCCGAACTTCACGATCGGGTCGATGTCCTGGTTCGCTGCGTGCGCGTCCTTCGCATCGTTCATGAACTGCTGCAGCGGCAGTCGCGCCGAGCTCAGCACGCCGATGAGTGCGGCGGCGACGAGCGCGGAGCTCGCGGCCTTGGCACCCGGAGCCATCGTGCTCATCGCGCCGGAGCGGGAGATGAGCGCGGCGGTTCCAGCCGTCGCGGCGAGCGTCCCGACGCCAATCGCGGCTGCTGCGCCGCCACCGAACGTCTCCTTGTCGGACTGGAACGCCTTCCATCCGGTGACACCGGCGATCGCGGCTGCGGCCGCTCCCATGCCGATGGCGCCACCGTTGCCCATGCGCTGGATCTGGCTCGTGATGGCGCCTCGCGAGAGGACGCCGCCAGCGATGTCCGCACCGGCTCGGAGGTTCGACACACCCTGCGCCGCATGCGCCGACTGACCCATCAGGCCGGTCGCGACGGCAAGTGCGCCGCCGCCCAGGATGCCCGCCGCGAGCAGGTCGCCGTGCATGGCTCCCGCACGCTCGGAGTTGGAGTACTTCTTCTGGACGGTGTCGCGCATGCCCCACTGGTAGCCGAATGAGATGCCCTGCGTGGCGGGGCCGACCTCGTTGAAGTGGTTGAAGGCGCCGCGAGCGAAGCTGCCGACGCGGTCACCGGCGTTCGTGTCGACCTGCGCGGCCTGCACGTGCTCCTTGCCGATCTGCGATTCGCCGATCTTGATGGCCTTGCCACCGTAGTGGCCGGCGATGCCGCCAGCGAGCGCGCCGAGCCCGCCGCTCACGGCAGCGATCTTGCCGCCGAAGCGCTTGCCGATCGCCGCGCCACCGATGGCGCCACCGACGACACCGGCCGCAGTACCGACAGCGCCGAGGTTGCCGTCGTCCTTGGTGATCTCGATCGTCTTCTTGACACCGACCGCGGTCGCCACGCCGAGCGCGGCGACACCGGCCACGCGGCCGATGTTCTGCATCACGACCGGCGACATGCCGCGAACGGCTGCCTGCTCGAGGCCACCGGACACGGCCGCAGCCTGGTTGGAGATCCCGGGGACCTTGAGCCCACGCTGCATCCACGCGACGCCCGCTGCAACCGGCAGCGCGACACCGAGCGCGGTACCGACACCGGCGCCGAGGCGCTGCTGGTCGGAGTACGTGCGGCGGTACTTGTCACGTGCGTTGTAGCGGTCACTCGACGAGCCGAACGTGACGTTCGCGTCGAGCATGTGACGAGTAGCGGTAGACGCGACCGTGAAAGGTGCGCCGATGACCGAGCCGATGCCCATGAGAGATGTCCCTTGTCTCACTGTATGCAGCGAAGCGTGTCCAGCGCCCGCTGCCGTCCCATCCTTACTTCGGGCAGATGCGACAACTCGTTGCACGCGACGTCGAAGACCGGCCACCTCCGCGGCCGGAACCACGCCATCACGTAGGCTCGGCGCCATGGGAACCCTGTCTGCGCCGATCGTCGACCATGCTGCCGGAGCCTTTGCGGAGAACCGCGAGGCGATGCAGGAGCTCGTCACCGAGCTGCGTGAGCGCCTTGCCGCCGCGCGACTGGGTGGCGGCGAGAAGAGCGTCGAACGGCACCGTTCGCGCGGGAAGCTCACGGCGCGTGATCGCATCGACACGCTCGTCGATCCGGGCACCGCGTTCCTGGAGCTCTCCCCGCTCGCTGCGAACGGCGTCTACGACGACGAGCCAGCCAGCGCGGGTGTGGTGACCGGCATCGGTCAGGTGCGCGGGCGTCACGTGATGATCGTCGCCAACGATGCCACCGTGAAGGGCGGGACCTACTATCCGCTCACGGTGAAGAAGCACCTGCGCGCGCAGGAGATCGCGATGCAGAATCGCCTCCCGTGCATCTACCTCGTCGATTCGGGCGGCGCGTTCCTGCCGATGCAGGCGGACGTGTTCCCCGACCGCGACCACTTCGGCCGGATCTTCTACAACCAGGCGCAGATGAGCGCGGCCGGCATCCCGCAGATCGCAAGCGTGATGGGCTCGTGCACCGCCGGCGGCGCGTACGTGCCGGCGATGAGCGACGAGACCGTGATCGTCGACAAGACCGGCACGATCTTCCTCGGCGGTCCGCCGCTCGTGAAGGCTGCCACCGGCGAGGACGTCACGGCCGAGGAGCTCGGCGGCGCGACGGTCCACACCCAGATCTCCGGCGTGGCCGACCACTTCGCGCGCGACGACCACCACGCGCTCGGGATCGTGCGCGACATCGTCGAGCACCTGCACCTGCCGCCGGTCCAGACGCCGTGGGAGCGCAGCATCCCGGAGCCGCCGCTCTACGACACGAGCGAGATCGACGGCATCGTGAGCGCCAACCCGCGCATCGCGTTCGACGTGCGCGACGTGATCGCCCGCCTCGTCGACGGGAGCCGTTTCCACGAGTTCAAGCAGGACTACGGCTCGACCCTCGTGTGCGGATTCGCGAACCTCTGGGGCTACCCCGTGGGGATCGTCGCCAACAACGGCATCCTCTTCTCCGAGAGCGCGCTCAAGGGCGCCCACTTCGTCGAGCTGTGCAGCCAGCGCAAGATCCCGCTGCTGTTCCTCCAGAACATCACCGGCTTCATGGTCGGCAAGGAGTACGAGCACGGCGGCATCGCCCGCGACGGCGCCAAGCTCGTCACGGCGGTCTCGTGCACGAACGTGCCCAAGCTCACCGTCGTGATCGGCGGCAGCTACGGCGCCGGCAACTACGGCATGTGCGGGCGCGCCTACAGCCCGCGCTTCCTCTACATGTGGCCGAACGCGAAGATCAGCGTGATGGGCGGCGAGCAGGCAGCCAACGTGCTGGCGACGGTCCGCGACATGGGCAACGAGGCAAAGGGCCTGCCCGCGATGAGCGAGGACGAGCGCGCCGCATTCATGCAGCCCACGCTCGACAAGTACGAGGTCGAATCGAGCGCGTACTACTCCACGGCCCGGATCTGGGACGACGGCATCATCGAGCCCTCCTCCACTCGCGACGTGCTCGGCCTCTCGCTCGCGGCCTGCGCGAACGCCCCCATCGAGCCCACGCAGTTCGGCGTCTTCCGCATGTAGCCGCGCGACGCGCCGGCATCCGCCGGACGCTCGCGGACGCTCCGTATCCCGCGCGCGCACGCGTGCGCGAGGGCCATCCCACGGATGCAGGGGATTCCACGTAGGATCGCGGCATGTCCGAGACCTTCGATTCCTTCCAGCACGTGCGCATCGAGCGCGACGGCCCCGTCACCAACGTCGTGCTCGCGCGACCGGAGGTCCGCAACGCGTTCGGACCTCGCCTCATCGAGGAGCTCGGTGCAGCGTTCACCGAGCTGAGCCACGACAACGAGACGCGCGTCGTCGTGCTGCGCGGCGAGGGCAAGTCCTTCGGTGCGGGCGCCGACATCAACTGGATGCGCGAGTCGGCGACGTACTCGCGCCAGGAGAACGTCGACGACGCCACGCGCCTCGCGCTCATGCTCGAGGCGATCAAGCGCTGCGACAAGCCGGTCATCTGCCGCGTGCACGGGCACGCGATCGGCGGCGCCCTCGGCCTGCTCGCCACGAGCGACTACGTGGTCGCCGCCGAGGACACCGTCTTCGCCTTCAGCGAAGTGAAGCTCGGCATCGTGCCGGCCGTGATCGCTCCGTTCGTGCTGCGCCGCATCGGCCTGAGCCATGCGCGCGCGCTGTTCATCACCGGCGAGCGCTTCACCGCCGAACGCGCCGAGCGCATGGGGCTCGCACACGTCACGTGCCCCGAGGACGAGCTCGACGAGCAGATCCAGCGTGTCGTCGACGAGCTGCTGACTGCCGCGCCCGGCGCGATCGCCGTCGCCAAGCACCTCGCGTCCGAAGTCGCCTACCGCGATCCGCGCGACGTGATGATGCACACCGCGGAGACGATCGCGTCCAAGCGCACCGATCCCGAGGGCCAGGAGGGCCTGAGCGCGTTCCTGGAGAAGCGCAAGCCCACCTGGATGGACGAGGCACACGAGCCCGCGTGGCTCGCAGGGGCGACCAAGCGATGACGGCGGAGCGATCCGTCACGCGCGTCCTGATCGCCAACCGCGGCGAGATCGCGGTCCGCATCGTTCGTGCATGCCACGCGCTCGGAGTGGAGGCGGTCGCCGTCTACTCCGACGCCGATTCGAACGCGCCGCACGTGCTGCTGGCCGACCACGCGGTGCGCCTCGGACCCGAGAACGCACGCGAGAGCTACCTCGACATCGACCGCGTGCTCGATGCGGCACGCGAGAGCGGCGCCGATGCCGTGCACCCGGGGTACGGCTTCCTGAGTGAGAACGCGACGTTCGTCGACCGCTGCGTCGCGGTTGGACTGACGTTCGTCGGGCCGAGCGGGGACGCGATGCGCGCGCTCGGTGACAAGGCGCGCGCGAAGGCCGTCGCCGAGCAGGCGAACGTCCCCACCGTTCCTGAATGGGCGCCCGACGCAGTCCCCGCGGATGCGTATCCCGTGCTCGTGAAGGCAGCCGCGGGCGGCGGTGGTCGCGGCATGCGCCGCGTCGACACGCCCGAGGAGCTGCCAGGCGCGCTCGAGAGCGCCGCGCGCGAAGCCGCCGCGGGATTCGGCGACGACACGCTCATCGTCGAGAAGCTCGTGACCGGCGCACGCCACGTCGAGATCCAGCTGCTCGCCGACTCGCACGGCAACCGCCTCTATGTCGGTGATCGCGACTGCTCGCTGCAGCGCCGCCACCAGAAGGTCGTGGAAGAGGCGCCGGCCCCCGGACTGACGCAGCAGCTGCGAACCTCGATGGGCGAGGCCGTGGTGCGCCTCGCTGCAGCCGCGAGCTACGAGAACGCCGGCACCGCCGAGTTCCTGGTCGATACCGACGGGCGGTTCTACTTCCTCGAGCTCAACGCGCGGCTGCAGGTGGAGCACCCGGTCACCGAGGAGGCGTACGGACTCGACCTCGCGCAGTGGCAGCTGCGCATCGCGCGCGGCGAGGAGCTGACGCTCCGCCAGGACCAGCTCGTCGTGCACGCCCATGCGATCGAGGCGCGCCTGTACGCCGAGGATCCCGTGACGTTCCTGCCGACGGGCGGCGAGGTCGTGCGCCTGCACCTGCCCGAGCGCGACGGCATCCGCGTCGACCACGCGCTCGCCGAGGGCCAGCGCATCTCCCTCGCCTACGATCCGCTGCTGGCGAAAGTGATTGCGACGGGCGGCACCCGTGAGGAAGCACGACGACGTCTGCTCGGTGCGCTCCGGGAGCTGTCGCTGCTGGGTGCGATCACGAACGCGGCGCTGCTGCGCCACGCGCTCGAGCTGCCCGAGTTCGCGGCCGGCACCCACACCACCTCGACGCTCGAGTCCAACCTGCTCGACGAATCCGCGCTGGAGGCGCCCGCCGAGCTCGTCGCCGCCGCGCGACGCGCCGTGGTGCAGTCCGCCGGCGAGGATCGCGTCACGGGCGCAGCAGATCCGTTCCGCGCGATCGGCAGCTGGCGCGTGCCGGGCCTGCGCGACGAGAGCTCGGACGAGGTGAACGCGCCTGCTGGCGAGGAGCCGGTCGTGCGCGCCGTCGAGCGAGGCGACCACCTCTGGTTCTCGGCAGGCGGCGTGACGTGGGACGTCCCACGAAGCCCGATCGCCGCCCGTTCCGGACCGGGCAGCCTCGATGCTGCGGGCAACCATGCGTCGCTCACCGCGCCGATGCCGGGCACCGTCATCCAGACGCTCGAGGCCGGGACGGAAGTCACGGCAGGGCAGCCGGTCGTGGTGCTCGAGGCCATGAAGATGGAGAACGCGATCGCCGCACCGTTCGCTGGACGGGTCGAATCGATCGGGTGCGCCGTGGGTGACCTGGTCGCCAAGGGCACCGTGCTCGCCGAGGTCGTGCGGTGACGCGGATGCCCGATCGCGTGACGATCGTCGAGGTCGGCCCGCGTGACGGGCTGCAGAACGAATCGTCGCTGGTGCCGACGGCGACGAAGGTCCAGCTCGTCGAGCGGCTCGCAGCCACCGGCCTCCGCCATATCGAGGCGACGAGCTTCGTGAATCCCAAGGCCGTTCCGCAGCTGGCTGACGCGGCCGAGGTGATGGCGACGATCGATCGCGTCGACGGCGTGACGTATCCGGTGCTCGTCCCCAACGAACGCGGCTACGAGGGTGCGCTCACTGCAGGCGCGACGAGCATCAGCGTGTTCACGGCCGCCTCCGAATCCTTCACGCGCCGCAACGTCAACGCCACGATCGCCGAGTCGATCGACCGCTTCCGCCCGATCGTCGACCGGGCAGCGAGCGACGGCATCCACGTCCGTGGCTACGTCTCCACCGCGTGGGGCTGCCCGTTCGAGGGCCCGATCGCCCCAGCCGCGGTGCACCGCGTCGTGGAGCAGCTCGCCGACCTGGGCATCG
Source organism: Thermoleophilia bacterium (assembly GCA_025964555.1). Lineage (GTDB taxonomy): Bacteria > Actinomycetota > Thermoleophilia > Gaiellales > SKUG01 > JAGQUL01. Next base: position 40,732 of record JAOPYQ010000038.1, read on the forward strand.
CCGACGTATCGATCGGCGACACGATCGGCGTGGCGGTACCCGGCGAGATCGAGCCCGTGATGGGCCCGCTCCTCGAGTTCGAGGCAGACCTTCGTCTGGCGCTCCACCTGCATGACACGCGCGGCATGGCAATGGCCAACACGTGGGCGGGACTGCAGCTCGGCATCGACACGTTCGATGCATCGGTCGCCGGTCTGGGCGGCTGCCCGTTCGCGCCGGGCGCGACGGGCAACCTCGCCACCGAGGACCTGGTCTGGATGCTGCATCGCCACGGCATCGACACCGGTATCGACCTCGAGGCACTCGTCGAGGTCGCGCGCTGGATCTCCTCCGAGCTCGACCGACCGGTCGGCGGGCACGTCACGGGCCCGCGCATCTGGCCGTGGCAAGGTCAGCCGATCGCCGACTGACACGCCCGCCCCGGGACTGACAGTCGACCCGTAGCTAGCGCAGTGCGAAGTTGGCGATCGCGCCGACGAACAGCACGTAGCCGATCACCGTCGTCGCGTGGAAGAGCTCGTGGTGACCGACCCAACGCGGGATCGGATTCGGTCGCTGGTTCGCATACATCACCGCGCCCAGGGCGATGATGAGTCCTCCCGCCAGCATCATGGCGACTCCGCTCGCGCCCATCGACTCCCACAAGCTCGGCACCACGACCAGGCCGACCAGGCCGAAGCCGATGTAGGCGGTGATGTGGCGCGACGGCCGCGCATCGAGGAACCACACCTTGCTGAGCATCCCGAGCACGGCGGCGCACCAGCAGTACACGAGCACCGCATCGCTGATCCACCCGTCGAGCGCGACGAGCCAAATGGCGGTGTAGGACGTCGCCATCCCGAGGAAGATCATCGCGTGGTCGGCCTGCCGCGCGCGACGCCGCGCCGTCGGTGACCAGCGGTGGCTGACGCGGTGGTAGATCCCGCTCGTGCCGAAGATCGCCGCGAACCCCGTCGACATGATGAGCAGCGCGACGGCCGTGCGCGGGGTCGGTGCGAGCCACGCGAGCACGCCGCCAGTGATGAGCGCGACCGGACACGACACGGCGTGCAGCAGCCCCCGCAGCAGCGGGACCTCCGGCTCGACGGTGACGTGGACGTCGCTCATACGTCAATCATCGGCTCGATGCGGGAATTCGTGAAGCGCACGCACCATGGGACCGATAGGTACCCACATGACAGACCATGACCCGTTTGCCAGCCTGTCGCCACGCGTGTTCGGCGTGCATCCGCCTGCGAGCTCGGACGAGCTTCCATCGCTGGGCGACGTCGTGGTCGGCGAGATCCGATTCCGCGGTCGTCCGCGCACGCGCGCCCACGTGTGCGATGAGCAGGGCCGGGTGCCCGTGGGAGCGGGCTTCTTCGGCGGCGACGACGACCAGCTCGACCTCTGTCCCACGTGCTTCGAGCCGGTTCGCGAACGACCGGAACGAGCGCCGACGCCTGAGGACCAGATGCGCCTCGCGCAGGTGGGAATCGGCGCCGATGTTCCGATCGTCCTCGACATTCGTGACGAGGCGGACCTGGCCGCGCTCATCGACGTGCTCGACACCCACGATGTCAGGCGCATCGTCGTCCGCACGTCGCTGACGATTCCGCACGACCCACGCATCCACCTTGCGACGCGAACCACGCCCTCGCAGTCCCAGTCCGGCCCGCTGCGCTCGTTCGAGCTGCAGCTGCAGGGGCTGTCGCATGGTCCACCCATGGACCCCGGCCTCCTCGCCGAGATCGAGGCCGCGAAGGATGCACGCGGCGTCGTCCACGACGCAGAGCTCGCGGATCGATACTTCGAGGCGATGGTTGCGCAGCAGGCTGCGATGCACGAGCTCATGGGCCGCCCGGAGGCGATCATCGAGCAGGGACCCGTGTTCCCGTCGTTCGCCGACGAGGACGATCCGCTCCCCAGCTGACCTCGCTATTCGATGATCTCCACGTCGACGATCTCCGACGAGTAGCCGCTCATCGTCACGCCATGACCATGTGACGGCGAGTTGGACCAGACCGCGCCATGCATGTCGCCGAACTGCTGCGCCATCGTCGTCGGCGCCGGAACGTGCACGCCCGTACCGATCGCCTCGAGCCACGTCACGTCCAGGTCGACGAGCTCGGCAGCTCCCAGCACGTGCACGTCGGGCATCGCGATCGTCTGGGCGATCGATGCTCGATGCTCCTGGGGACAGCCGATGACCACCGGTACCAGCCGATGCTCGCGCCGTGCGCCGTCGATGTCTGCGCGCAGCTTCGTGCGAACGGCGGCTCGATGCTCAGCGCCGTCGCCCCATGGGATCGACAGCCGTTCGATCGCCTCGAGCGCCTCGGGCGCGACCCGCACGACCCGCAGCGATCCGTCCCCCTGACGACACGCATCCACGATCGATCGACGTCGCGCCAGGCGAACCCGGGCAACGAGCGCATCGACCGATCGCGCGTGTTCGGGCGACGTGGACATGATCTCGATGAGCCGGTCGAGCGGCTTGATCGGAACCGACTCGCGGAGCAGTCGCCGCAACACGCCGCGCAGCACCTCGATGGTCAGCCGATGGGGCATGGCTCGATCGATCGTGACCGGCGCCTGCAGGCGCGCGAACGCCACGAGATCGGCCACGTCATCGGTCGTCAGCATGCGCCAGACGTTCCTCGACAGGGCAGCCGACAGGTCGCCACGCGCATCTCGCCCAACGACGTTCGAGCGATCGACCACCTCGCCGTCGACGAGCAGCCTCCATCCCCCTTCGCGCTCGGTCACGTCGATCTCGCGCGGCGCGAAGCCGTAGCGATCGAGCAGCTGCGCGCGCAGCTCCTCCACGGTCTCGCGGATCGCGTCGACGTGCGCGTCGATCTCGATGCGCACCGGCTCGACATGCCGCGCGTCTCCGCGAAGGTCGGACGGCAGCAGTCGATCCGAGAGCGCCGGCACCAACGAACGTGCACCGGAATCGGCATCGATGAGGAATTCGTCGTCGTCGTGCATGTCGCGACCATCGGTCGCCACGAACGATCAGGTGAGCGCTTTGTGCGCTAGCGCACGGCCCAGGATGCGCCGGTGCCGAGCGCAGCTGCGCCACCGAGCATCGACGCCGACAGGCCGGCCACGAACAGCGGGTAGTTCTGCGGCGACATCTTGTGCGCCGCGAACATGAGACCGCCACCGAGCAGCGCCAGGCCCAGGCCCGCGCCACCCACGAGTGCAGCGTTCTTCCAGGCGGGCTCCTGGTTGACCAGCACGTGCGTGCCGGCCGGAGCCGGATGCTCCTTGAGGAAGTCGTCGTGGAGCGCGCTCCAGCGATCGCCGTCGCGCGAGTTCGTGATGGCTCCGCCGCTCGTGAGTCGCTCGGCGAGCACGCCGCCGATGAGGCCGACGCCTGCAGCGCCCAGCGCAATCTTCAGTCCAGCAGTCATGGTGTCCCTATCTGGTTGAGCTCGCCTGAACTCGAACGTCCCTGCACGCGTCCCGACGTGCAGCACCAGATTGTCGAATCAGCCGACCGAACCGGTTTCAGAGGAACCGTCGCGATGCGCCAACCAGGCTCGCAGTGCGCGCGGCACGCACCGGAACGCCAGGTCGTCGTCGGCGGGGATCTCGGCCGGGTGGAACCACGCGAGCTCGCTCACGTCGCTCGCCGCTTCGGCCGCGTCGGGATCGTCCACCACGCCTCGCCAGAACAGGTTGCACGTGTGCTCGCCCCGGTCGCCGCCGTAACGGTCGCCGAACACGCCGACGAAGCCCGTCACGCGCACCTGGAGCCCCGTCTCCTCCACGAGCTCGCGCAGTGCCGCGTCGTAGGCCTCCTCGCCGTCCTCCACGAAGCCACCGGGGATGTCCCAGCAGCCCTTGAAGGGTTCGCGCCCGCGACGCACCAGCAGTAGCCGACCGTCGTCGGCGCGCTCGGCCAGCACGTTCGCCGTCGGCTTGGGATTGGCGTACCACTCGCCTGCGCACTCGCCGCGGCACTGCAGGTGCGGCTGGGCGCCGGGCTCGCCGACGACCGTCTCCAGCGCTCCCGTGCAGACGGGGCACGAGCGCCAGCGTTCGAGGGTGGCAGGCAGTGGTCGAACATCGGAATTCGGCATGGGGCGGAGCCTAGCGACCCCACGCAACGCGTGATCGACACAAATGCAGGCTGGCCTACAAACAGGAATCGAGGGTCGTCATACCTTCATCTCAACGAGGCGGACCCACAGTCGCCACCACAACCTGAAGGGAACACGACATGTCCATCACCACCATGATTCGCAGCACCTCGCTCACCCTGGTCGCATCGCTCGCCATGGTCGTCGCAGCCGCCGCGCTGCCGGCCGCCGCGCTCGCCGCCGAATCCGGCGCAGCACCGGCCTCCGGTCTGCACACCTACACCGTGACGATCACCAACCTCACCAAGGGCCAGCCGCTCAGCCCGCCGCTCATCTCCACCAACTACGGCTCGGGCCAGTTCTTCAAGCCTGGCGGAACGGCCAACTGGGGCGTGCAGCAGATCGCCGAGAACGGCAACAACACGCCGCTCTACGATTCCACGGTGCTCGACATGAAGGCGGGCTACGTCACCGATGTGCAGCGCGCCTCCGCACCGCTCGTGCCGGCCGGTTCGCCCGCCGACGCGATGTTCGACCAGAGCGTGACGCTGACGATCCGTGCCAAGGACACCGACCGCATCAACTGGATCTCGATGCTCGGATGCTCCAACGATGGCTTCGCCGGCTTCAACGCTGCTCGCCTGCCTCGTGCGAAGGGCCGCTCGGTGAACGTGCCGGTGCTCGACTTCGATGCCGGCACCGAGGAGAACACCGAGGACTTCGCGGACCTCGGCGCGGCCTGCCAGGGCGCGATCGGCGTGAAGTCCACGCAGGGCGCGCTCGGCACGAGCATGACCGACTGGCGGCTCGCCGAGGGCGGCACGATCCACCGGCACGAGGGCATCTTCGGAGCGAGCGACGACGGCCTGCTCGAGGACGTGCACGGCTGGAACCCGCGCAAGATCGCCAAGGTCTCCATCAAGCGCATCGACTGAGCCACTGAGCGACGGCCGCGACCCCGGCACGGGAACAGAGACGAAGCCCCTGAGAGCTCGACCGGCTGCCTGTGGGGGGAGGGCCGGACGACACGGACCGGATCCTCGGATCCGAGACCCCTGAACGCAACACCCGACGCGCCGTCGATCCCGTTCCCGGATCGGCGGCGCGTCGTCTTCCCGGCTAGGGTGGCTGGATGGAAGACGTTCGACAGTCGCAGCCCAGCTGGTTGGCACCCGCGCGCATCGCGTGCTCGCTCCTGTTCCTGGGCAGCGGCACGCTCCACTTCACGCGGCCTCGACCGTTCACCCGGATCGTTCCCGATGCACTGCCGAATCCGGAGCTGCTCGTCGCGCTGAGCGGCGTCGCCGAGCTCGCTGGCGGCGCGGCGCTGTTCGTGCCGCAGCTGCGACGGCCGGCCGCGTTCGGTCTGGCGGTCCTGCTCGTCGCGGTGTTTCCCGCGAACGTGAACATGGCCGTCAACTCCACCGAGCTGGCGCCCGGGATTCCGCCATGGCTGCTGTGGGCGCGCCTGCCCTTGCAGCCGCTGCTCATCTGGCTGGTGCTGCGCGCGTCGCGTCGCTGAACCAACGACGAACGCCGCCGATCGGGCTCGAGGCCTGGTCGACGGCGCTACCCGTGAAATTCGGTCGGAGAACACATATGGGCGGGAACCCGCCCACTAGGTTCCCGCCCGTATATGTGGAACCGGTATGGGCAGCCGGTCTCGCATTGCGCTGGCACTTCGGTGGGGGAGGGCGAAGTCGTGCCTGCGCCGAGTGCACGGTTACCGCAGAACGCGGTGGCCGTGCGCCGTATCTAACTGGCGCAGTACCCGACACCGCCAACCCCCGGCCAGCTGTGGCTGCCTTCGGTTCGCTGTGTTGGTGAGTCACTTACGCGCCTCATGGTCTGCTCCTTGTAGGGATCTGACCACTTCGGTAGCTAGGCTGCCTCCTGATCAAGAGAGGCCCTTGGCTTTGCGTCCCGGCCTCGCGGCTGGTTTGCCTTTGTCGGTGACTTGACCCTTGTATCGGGCACGTCGTGCAAGTCCTTGAGAACTAATCTGAACATCCGCACGAATGCCGCGTCAGCGCGTGGATCCGGAGTTCGAATCAGCCCGCGTCGACGAGTTCAGGGACCGTGACGAGCTCGAATCCGCGCCCCTGCAGCCCGTTGATGACGCGGTCGAGGGCGTCGACGGTCTGCTGGCGGTTGCCGCCACCGTCGTGCATGAGGACGATCGAGCCATTGCGGGCGTTGTCGACCGCGGTGCGCGCGATCGCGGCAGAACCTGGCCGGGACCAGTCCACCGTGTCGACGTCCCAGATCACGTCGCGCATGCCGAGGTCGCGAGCGATGCGATCCACGCGATCGCTGCGTGCTCCGTACGGGGGACGGAAGATGTCGGGGCGCGATCCCGTCGCGCGCTTGATCGCGGCGCTCGTGTCCTCCAGCTGACGCTTCACGTGCGCATCGTCGAGGTTCGTGAGCTGCGGATGGTCCCACGAGTGGTTGCCGATGGCGTGGCCCGCGTTGCGCATGCGCACGAGCCGGGCGCCGTCGCGCGAGGCGTTGCTGCCGACGACGAAGAACGTGGCGTCGACGCCTCGGCGGTCGAGCGTCGCGAGGATCGCATCGGTGTAGGCACCGTTGGGGCCGTCGTCGAACGTGAGCGCCACCTTGCCACGCGCGCCGGCGACGCGACTGATCGCGGGGCCGGCCGGCACTGCCGGCTGACCGTGGCCGGCCGGAGCAGGTGTGGGATGCGGAGCTGGCGCGGGGCCAGGCGCCGGAGCGGGCGGTGGCGGCGGCGGGGTTGATGGCGCTCGACCCGGGACGCGGAGCCTCTGGCCGACGCGGATCTGGTTCGCGTTCGCGATGTGGTTGAGCTCGACGAGCTTCGCGACGGTCGTGTCGAAGCGGCGCGCGATCGCGGACAGCGTGTCGCCGGACTTCAGCGTGTACTCGAACGTCGAGGATGCGGCGGGCTGCACGCGCACCACCGCCTCGGGCGCCGATTCGAAGGGTGGGGTCTCGAACTCCGGGGGCGAGACGCGCGGCGGGGACGTCGCCGGCCGGGGCACCGGGACCGGCGCGGGCACGGGCGAGCCACTGACCGGTGGCTCGATGGTGGTCGGCTCGTCGATCGGTGCCGGTTGCTCGTCGCGTGATCGCGCGAATGCCACGGCGCCGATGGCGCCAGCCGCTACCAGGCCGGCGATTGCCAGTCCCGCACTTCGTCCCACGTGCATGTCCACTCCCATGGAGCGCACCTGTCCCGAGGCGCGCCCGTCGTCCTGCCGAGGTATCGAAGGCGCCGCCTCGGGCGTCTCGGTGGCGCGAGGACCTCTAGGATCGGCGCATGGATCTCTCGTTCACCTCCCCCTCCGCCCATGACAGTGATGCCGACCTCGTGGCCGTGCTCGTCGACGACCCGACGCTGGTTCCGAGCGAGGTCGCGGCGCTCGACGATCAGCTCTCCGGCGCCCTGGCGCGCGAGCTGGCGCGGGGCCAGGTCAAGGCGGATGCGGCGTCGCTCGTCGTCGTGACCGGCGGTGCAGCAGGTCCCGGACGCGTGGCGCTCGTCGGCTACGGCCCCGAGGCCGATGGACGCGGTGACGCGCTGCGCGTCGCCGGCTCGAAGGTCGCGAGCGCGGCTCGTGCGGCCGAGGCACGTACCGTCGCGCTGGTGGTGCCTGGCGACGCTGCGGACGTGGACGCCCTCGTGACCGGATTCGTGCTCGGCGCCTTCCGCATCCACAAGTACACGGGCCCGAAGGACTCGAGCAGCGACGATGCGTCGACCACGCCGAAGTACGACGGACCCGAGACGCTCGTCGTCCTGACCGAGGACTCCGCGCTCCGCGATGCCGCGACGACGGCGTTCGCTGTCGCAGACGCCCAGAACTGGGCGCGTGACCTGGCGAACGCGCCGGCGAACCGGCTCATGCCCGTGGACCTCGCAGCGGCTGCGGCCTCACTGGCTGAGCAGCACGAGCACCTGAGCTTCCGCGAGCTGACCCGCACCGACATCGAGGGTCTCGGCATGGGGATGTTCGCTGCCGTGGCCCAAGGCTCCGCGGACGAGCCGCGCCTGATCGTGCTCGAGTGGAACCCGCCTGCCGCCACCGAATCGAACGAGGAGCGGCTGGCGCTCGTTGGCAAGGCGGTCGTGTTCGACACCGGCGGCATCTCGATCAAGCCGAGCGGTGGCATGGAGGACATGAAGCTCGACAAGTCGGGCGGCTGCGCGGTGCTCGGCGCGATGCGAGCGATCGCCGAGACCAACGTCGGGCGTCGCGTCATCGCGGTCGTCGGGGCGACCACGAACATGCCCGACGGTGACGCCTATCGTCCCGGCGACGTCGTCACCGCCATGGACGGCACGACCGTCGAGATCATCTCCACCGACGCCGAAGGACGCCTCGTGCTCGGCGACTGCATCTCGTACGTGAAGGGCCAGGGGTGTGGCGCCATCGTGGAGGCGTCGACGCTCACGGGCGCGATGGTCATCGCGCTCGGGCATCGCTACACGGGCGCGATCGCCAAGCCCGGCGCCCTCATCGACGCGGTCGTCGCGGCAGGCGAGCGCACGGGCGACCACGCCTGGCACCTGCCGATGCACGACGAGTACAAGGCGAACCTCAAGTCGCCGTGCGCCGACTTCAAGAACTCCGGATCCCGGGACGCAGGCGCGCTGAGCGCCGGCTCGTTCCTCGGCCACTTCGCCAAGGACACCCCGTTCGTGCACCTGGACGTCGCGGGCACGGCGATGCTCTCCAAGCCGCGCATGTGGTACGGCAGCAAGGGTGCGTCGGGCTGGGGCGTGCGGCTCATGACGGACCTCGCTGCGGCGTGGAAGTCGTGACCGACCAGCAGCTCCTGCTGCTCGGCGACAGCCTGCTCGCGGAGATTTCCTGGAGGCGCACGGCCACCATCGAGCAGCGCCTCGGCCCGGGATGGATGACGCTCAACAGCGCCACGAGCGGATTCACCGCCGAGCAGAGCCTGCGCCAGGCAGCGCACCACGCGCGAATTCGGCCGACGGCCGTCCTCGTCTCCCTGGGTACCAACGATGCCGCGCCGGACCGAGGTGTGGAGGTCGAGTCATTCGAGCGCAACCTCCACGAGCTGCTTGCAGCCTTCGCCGAAGCTCGACTGCTCCTCCTGCTGCCGCCGGGCATGCATGACCCGGGGGTCGATGCCTATCGCGACGCCGCGAGCCGGATCGCCACGCGATCGGGAGCGGCCACGATCGACGGACGCGCGCTTGCCGAGCGCGTGGCCGAGGCAGGCGAGGCACCGTTCGTGGAGGACGGGGTCCACCTGACCGACGCGATGTACACGGCGCTCGCCGACGAACTGCATCGGCTCCTGCGGTAGGCTCGTTTCGCCCCGATCCACCGCGCTTCTTCGCAAAGGACAGCCACATGCCCGCTGCCACCGCCACGCCCCTCTCGTTCCAGCTCTCCGACGAGCACGAGCTGCTGCGCTCCACCGTCCGGGACTTCGCCGAGCAGGTCGTCGCGCCCAAGGCCGAGGAGATGGACCACACCGGCGAGTTCCCGTACGAAATCGTGCGCGGCATGGCCGACCTCGGGATCATGGGCATCACGATCCCCGAGGAGTACGGCGGCGCGGGCGCCGACACGCTCAGCTACGCGATCGCGGTCGAGGAGCTCGGTCGCATCGACAGCTCCGTGTCGATCACGATGTGCGCGCACCACTCGCTCGGCACCCTGCCGATCTACTACTTCGGCAATGACCAGCAGAAGCAGGACTGGCTCCCCCAGCTGGCGAGCGGCGAGAAGCTGCATGCCTTCGGCCTGACCGAGCCGGGTGCCGGCTCCGACGCCGGCGCGGCCCGGACCACCGCGCGACGCGACGGTGACGAATGGGTCATCAACGGCTCCAAGATCTTCATCACGAACGCCGGCACCGACATGACCTTCGGAGTCACCGTGACCGCGGTCACCGGCGAGGACGAGAAGGGCCGCCCGGCGATCAGCACGATCATGATCCCCAACGGGACGCCCGGCTACGAGATCAGCGCGCCGATGAAGAAGATGGGCTGGCACGCATCCGACACGCGCGCGCTCAGCTTCAACGACGTGCGCGTGCCTGCGGAGCACCTCGTCGGACCCGAGGGCAAGGGCTTCACGCAGTTCCTCAAGATCCTCGACGGCGGCCGCATCGGCGTGGCGTCGCTCGGCCTGGGTCTCGCGCAGGGCGCATTCGAGCAGGCGCTCAAGTACGCCAAGGAGCGCAACCAGTTCGGCAAGCCGATCGCCGGTTTCCAGGCGATGGCGTTCAAGCTCGCCGACATGGCGGCTGACATCGAGACCGCGCGCCTCATCACGTACAAGGCCGCGTGGGAGAAGGACCAGGGCCTCGACTTCACCCAGACCGCTGCGATCGCCAAGCTCAAGACGGGCATCCTCGCGCGCGAGGTGGCGAACCTGTCGCTGCAGATCCACGGTGGCTACGGCTTCATGGACGAGTTCCCCATCTCGCGCTTCTATCGCGACGCCAAGATCCTCGAGATCGGCGAGGGCACCAACGAGGTGCAGCAGATGGTCATCGCGCGCGGCCTCGGCATCAAGCTCAACTAGGTCGAGCGGTATGCTCCGAGACATGGATACCGCGCCGAGCCCGACCGTCGACCCTGCCGTTCGCGAGCGACACGACCTCGCCCCGTGCGAGCCTCGCATCGAGGGCGTCGTCATTCGCGCGCTCACCCGGCACGGCGATGCGCGGGGCGGCTTCACCGAGACGTACCGCCAGGAGTGGTTCGACGGTCCGGCTATGCTGCAGGGCAACCGCTCGGACTCCGCCGCAGGCACCATTCGCGGGCTGCACTTCCATCGCAAGCAGGCCGACTACTGGCTCTGCCTCAAGGGGACCCTGCTCGCCTGCCTCTTCGACGCGCGACCGGGCAGTCCGACCGAGGGCGTCACGCAGGGCGTCGTGCTCACCGACGCGACCAACGCCGGCATCTACATCCCGCCGGGCGTCGCACACGGCTTCGCAGCGCTCGAGGATGCCACCCTCACGTACCTCGTCGACAACTACTACGACGGTGGCGACGAGTTCGGCGTGCGCTGGGACGATCCAGAGGTCGCGATGGACTGGGGAATCGTCGATCCGATCCTGTCCGGGCGCGACGCCGAGTGCGAGACGCTCGCCCAGCTGCGCGAGGCCGGCTCGATGCCCGCCCCCTGGACCGCCTGACGACCCGAAGACACATCGGGCTCCCGCACGCGGGAACCCGATGGAAATCACGTAGCTGTCGTGGTGCGACTACTTCATGCCGGCGGCGCCGAGCGCCGAACCGAGCGTGGAGATCGTCTCCTCGCCCTCGTCCGGGTCGGTGCGGATGCCCCAGCCGATACCCCAACCCTGGGCGGTGTCCTTGCCGTCGATGAGGTCGGCGACGCGGTTGCCGATGTCGACGGCGGTCTCGCCCGGCGCGCGCAGCGTGCTGGACACGTTCGACGACATGATGAGCATCGCGAAGCCGGCGATCGTGTTGAGCAGGCCGGTCGCCTTGCCGACGCCCTTGATGTTGGCGGTCTTGTCCTTGAGCAGGCTCGTGCCGGTGATGACTGTCTCGAACGGGACGATCGCAGCCTTGTCCGCCTGCACCGCCGCGAGCTTCGTCGCCTGCTGGTAGCCGGCGGTCGTCGAGCGGATCAGGTCACCGATGATGCCCTGGACGCCGCCACCGGCGACTTCGGGCTTCGGCGCCACCGGCGTCGCGGGCGACAGCCTCGGCGTGGCGGTGATGACGGGCGTGGCGGCGACTGGATCCATGCGGAGCGCTCCCTCGAGAAGGTTCGACGGACATCGAACCATGCCGCGACCGGTCCGGTCACGGCAGCCGGGTCGGGCTGGGCCGCTGCGGCCACCGCGGCGGCCGGATCGTCCCGTCAGTGCGCTCCGCGCAGCACCGGGTAGCCGGCGCCGGTGAGCGCCGCCTCGACCTCCGCGACGTGCTCGACGTTGCGCGTCTGGAGCGTCAGGTCCACGCGCGTCTCGCCGATGCGCAGGTCCACGCCCTCGCGGTGGTGCTCGACGCCGAGCACGTTCACGCGCGTGCCCGCAAGCAGCGCGAGCAGGCGCGACAGCTCGCCCGGACGATCGGGGATGACCGTGCCCAGGTACAGGAAGCGTCCGACGGTGGTCAGGCCGTGACGGATCACCGGCACGAGGTTGGCGGGGTCGATGTTGCCGCCGGCGACGACGAGCACGACCGGACCCGTCGACGTCACCTTGCCCGCAAGCAGCGCAGCCAGCGATGCGGCGCCCGCACCCTCCAGGACCTGCTTGGCGCGCTCCATGCTCCACAGGATCGCGCTGGAGAGCTCCTCCTCCGACACCTCGACGACATCGTCGATCAAATCCTTGAGCATCTCGAAGTTGAGCGTCCCGAGCTGCTTGACCGCGATGCCGTCGGCGATGGACGGTCGCGCATCGACCTGCGTGGAGGCTCCCGCCGCGAGCGACACGCGCAGCGTCGGATGCGCGGCGGCCTGCACGGCGACGATCCGACACGACGGGCGCAGCTCGCGCAGCACCATCCCGATCCCGGCCGCGAGCCCGCCGCCACCGACCGGGATGACGACCGTCGCCACTTCCGGGAGCTGCTCGAAGATCTCGAGGCCGAGCGTGCCCTGCCCGGCGATGACCTGCGGATCGTCGAACGGGTGCACGAACACCGCGTTGCGTTCCTGGCAGAACACGTTCGCCGCGATGAGCGCCTCGCCGAGGTTCGCACCTTCGAGGCGCACGGTCGCGCCGTAGTTGCGGGTCGCCTCGACCTTCGAGAGCGACGCGTCCTCGGGCATGAAGATCGTCGCCTCGACCCCGAGCTCCGAGGCGGCGACCGCGACGCCCTGGGCGTGGTTGCCGGCGCTCGCGGCGACGACGCCACGCGCGCGCTCGTCGTCGGTGAGCTGCCCGATCACGTTGAGCGCGCCGCGCAGCTTGAACGAGCCGGTGCGCTGCAGGTGCTCGCACTTGAGGTAGACGTCCTGGCCGACGAACGGGTCGAGCGTGTGCTTGCGCAGCATCGGCGTGCTGCGGATGTCGCGTGCGATGCGATCGCGCGCCGCGAACACGTCCTCCATGGTCAGCTTGGCGGTCTGGCTCACGAGCTGAACACTTCCTCGAACAGGCGCATGGTGGTGCTGAGCGGATCGAGCTCGCGGCGGTGCATCGCATCGAGCGCCTCGCGCAGGCGAGGGTCCTCCTCCACGCGCGCCTGCAGCCGACGCAGCGCGCGGGCCGACGCGAGCGTGAACACCTCGCTCTCGAGGTTCGCGCGGCGACGAGCCTCGAAGCGACCGTCCTGCGCCATGTGCTCGCGGTGGGCGTGGATCTTGTCCCAGAGCTTCTCGATGCCCTCGCCGCGCACCGCTTCGGTCTCGACGATCGGCGGGGTCCACTCGCGCCGGTCGAGCGTAAGGATCGAGCGCACCTGCGCGTGCATCGTCTTGGCCATCGGGTGGTCGGCCTTGTTGATGACGATGATGTCGGGAATCTCCATCACGCCCGCCTTGAGTGCCTGCACCGCATCGCCCGAGCCCGGCATGAGCACGAGCACGATCGTGTCCGCGATGCGCGCGATCTCGATCTCGCTCTGGCCGACGCCCACCGTCTCGAGGAAGACCTCGTCCGCGCCCCAGGCGTCGAGCAGCAGTGCTGCCTGCAGCGACGCCTCGGCGAGCCCACCCAGGTGCCCGCGCGTGCCCATCGAGCGGATGAACACGTTGCGGTCGAGGAAGTGGTCGGCGAGGCGGATGCGATCGCCGAGCAGGGCACCTTCGGTGAACGGGCTCGAGGGGTCGACGCTCACGATCCCGATGCGATCATCGGGTCGGGCGACGCGCAGGTCCTTCACCATCGCGCCCATGAGGCTGCTCTTGCCGACGCCGGGCGGCCCGGTGATGCCGAGCAGGTGCGCGTCGCCGGTCGCCGGATACAGCCCGGACACGAGCTCGTGCCCGATCGGGTCGCCGTTTTCGACCAGCGAGATCCCGCGTGCGAGCGCGCGTCGGTCACCGCTCGTGAGCCGGCTCGCGAGCGACGCGGCGTCGGCCGGCAGCGCTGTCGAGGTGGGAGCCGGATCGTCCATCTTCATCCGGACGGTATCACGACGGATCCCCCCATTCCGGACCGGTCGCGGGTCGTCCGCGGAACCCGCCGCACAATCGGCGCTCAAGCACGATTCACCCGATGCCGATGCGGGGCGTAGCGCACGGTACGCACCACTACCCGTGCGCTCACATGCACGTGTCCAAGACCAAGCCCACCATCGCCAACGCCCTCAGCTCGTCCGGCATCAGCCGGAAGCTGACGTTTGCCTTCTTCGCGGTCATCGTGGTCGCGTTCTTCTCCCTGCCCGTCACGTTCATGTCGTTCAAGGACATCGACGCGGCCAGCAACCAGGCGAAGAAGTCCTCGGTGACGCTCCAGAACGTCTCCATCTTCCAGCGCAAGATCGAGACGGTGCGCGCCTCGGCACGTGACCAGATGGCCCGCGACAACCAGGTCGTGCGCGGCAACCTCACGGAGACGCTGCAGGAAGCGCTCGACGCGGCACGCTGCATCGGCGAGCCCGCGAAGTGCTCGGGATCGCTCAAGCCAGGCGAGACGCTCCCCGCCGACGAGGCAGCCCGCTGGCAGCAGATCGCGGCCACCGCGCTCAAGGCCAAGCAGGCGTTCCAGAACGACATCTCCGGCGGCAACTCGGCGGTGACGCAGCTCGATCGCACGCTCGCGAACGAGGTCAACGCGCCGTCGCAGGAGCTGTCGGAGCGGATCGCGGCGCGCGGGCTGGATGCGCAGTCGAAGATCCGCACCGCGATCGCGAGCTCCACCGGGCTGCTCGTCGGCACGATGATCGGCTCGTTCCTGCTGGCGGCGTTGCTCGCCACGATGATCCCGCGCCGGCTCATGAAGCGCCTCGAGCACCTGCGGCATGTGTCGCACCGCCTCGCGCACGGCGACCTGGAAGCGCGTGCCGACGAGCGACTCGCCAATCGCAAGGACGAGATCGGCGACCTCATCTCCGACTTCAACCTCATGGCGATGGCGATGCAGCGCAACACCGTGGAGCTGCGCACCGCGCAGGAACAGCTGCACATCGCGCTGCAGCAGGAGCAGGAGCGCGCCACGCGCGACCCGCTCACCGGCCTGCGCAACCACCGCTACTTCCAGGATTCGCTCAGCGCGGAGATCGAGCGCTGCCGCCGCACGGGCGGGCACGTGTCGATCGCGGTGCTCGACCTCGACAACTTCAAGTCCGTCAACGACCGCTTCGGCCACAGCGAGGGCGACGCGGTGCTGCGCCGCGCGACGAAGGGCATCTCCGACAACCTGCGCCCCTACGACCTGGCCTGTCGCCTCGGCGGCGAGGAGTTCGGCGTGATCTTCCCGGAGGCGGATGCGGAAGAGGCGAAGATGGTGCTCGACCGCATCGCCGAACACATCCTGCCGTTCGGCCCCAACGGCGAGCGCCTCTCGTTCTCGGGCGGCATCACGACGTGGCCGATGCACGCGGAATCGCAGACCGACCTGTTCCATCGCGCGGACGAGGCGTCGTACGCCGCGAAGATGCAGGGCAAGGCGTGCTCGGTCATCTACGACCCCGCCAAGGTCGTGTCGATGGACAGCGAGGAGCGCAGCAAGTCGCGCCAGCGCGACGCGATGCTGACGACCGCCACCACGCTCGTGAGCGCCGTCGACCAGAAGGATCCCTACACGCGCAACCACTCGGAGCTCGTCGCCATCTATGCCGCGACGA
>JAOPYQ010000040.1 GCA_025964555.1 Thermoleophilia bacterium
CTCCCCAACCATCACGGCCGCAATGCTCGTCCGTGATCGTGCCGATCTGCTCGACGAGGCCGCCTCCTCCGTGCTCGCCCAGGGCGAGGACGACCTCGAACTCGTGATCTGCGACGACGGCTCCACCGACGGCACCTGGGAAGTCGCCCGCGAGCTCGCGGCGCGCGATGCCCGCGTCGTGCTCCTGCGCAACGAGGACTCGGTCGGGATCCCCGCTGCACGCAACCAGGTGCTCGCCGCAGCCCGCGGTCGCTATCTCGCGATCTGCGACTCCGACGACGTCTCGCTGCCGGGTCGCTTCACACGCCAGCGCGCGCTGCTCGATCTCGACGCGAGCATCGTCGGCGTCGGGACGCGGTTTCGAGCGTTTCAGGGGGACGATCCGTCCGCGGGCAGCGAGCCCGGGTGGAACTGGGGCCTCGCCGACGGTCGCCTGCCGTTCCTGTTCCCGACCGCAATGCTGCGCGTCGACGCGGTCCGCGCGGTCGGGGGCTTCGACGAGACCTACGCGCTCGCGGAGGACCTCGACCTCGCGTATCGGCTCGCCTCGCGCGGTGGAGCGTTCGAGATCGTCGACGAGGTGCTCGTCGCCTATCGCATCCACGGCGGTTCGATCACGCAGCGACGAGCGTTCGCGCGCGAGTGGCACAACCTGCGCGCCCAGCTGCGCGGCGTCCGGCTGCTTCGTGGCCGTTTCAGCACTCGCGGCTATGCCGTCGTCATCCAGTCCGCCCTGCGGACGCTGCTCTCGGCTGTCGGCGTGCGGCGATGAGCGAGCCGCTGCGCATCCTCGTGCTCCACAACCGCTACACGCAGGCGGGTGGCGAGGACACCGTCGTCGACGGCGAGGTCGCAGCGCTGCGCGAGCGCGGGCACGAGGTCGAGCTGCTCGAGGTCGTCAACGTCGAGCCGGAACAGGCCGGCGCCGCCGAACGCCTGCGCATCGCGAAGCACGCGGTCTGGTCCGGCGACGCCGCCGAACACGTGTCGCAGATCGCGGCCGAGTTCCGCCCAGACGTCGCGCACGTGCACAACCACGCCTACGAACTGTCGGCATCGGTCTTTCCCGCGCTCGCGGACCTCGGCATTCCGGTCGTCCAGACGCTCCACAACTATCGGATGACCTGCTCCGCCACGTACCTGCTGCGCGACGGCAAGCCGTGCGAACTGTGCGTCGGCTCGAAGGCGGCGTGGCACGGCATCCAGCACCGCTGCTTCCGGGGCAGCCGGTCCGGCTCCACGATGCTCGCCGGAATGCAGCTCGCCTGGCGTCGCGCGGCGATCCCGAACGTCGATCGATTCATCGTGCTCACCGAGTTCGCGCGCGAGATCTTCGAGCGAGCGGGCCTCCCGGCCGAGCAGCTCGTGGTGCGGCCCAACACGGTCCGGGACGTGGGCTTCGCCGGCGCCGATCGCGCGGAGGATGCGCCGCTACTTTTCGTCGGACGCCTCGAGCCTTCGAAGGGCATTGGCGTGCTGCTCGATGCGATCGGTGAGCACCGGCTCGTCGTCGCGGGCGACGGCCCCCTTCGCGCCTCGCTCGAGGCTGCTGCCCCGGACAACGTGACATTCGTCGGCCAGCGCTCCCGCGACGAGATCGATGGACTCATGCGCACCGCCCGCGCGCTCGTCGTGCCGTCGACCTGGTACGAAGGCTTCCCCATGGTCGTGCTCGAGGCGTTCGCCGCAGGCACGCCCGTCATTGCCTCCGACCTGGGCGCGCTGGCCGAAATCGTACCGGACGCTGTCGGTTGGCGTACCCCACCGCAGGATCCCGACGCGCTGAGTGCGACGCTCGAGGTAGTGCTCGCAGACTGCGCGGAGGCGGAGCGCCGGGGCGCCGCAGCACGCACCCGGTACGAAGCGACGTACACGCAGGACATCGTCATGGCGCAGCTCGAAGGCATCTACCGGGATGCATGTGTGGCAGTGAAGTAGCCCACAGGCATGAGACCCAGGTCGTCGGCGCCGCCAGGGTCGTAGTCCCAGGTCAGGCGTTCGCGATCGTAGTGACATGGCCACTCCGGAACGAGGGCCTTCGCGTCGGGATCGCCGCGAAGCCACGCAATCGTTCTCGTCACGTTGACGAGAGGTTCGTGACGCGACAACGTCGAGGTCCAGGGAAGGTCCGGCGAAAATACGCGCCGATTCGCCGCGCGTCGATCATGGAGCCGAGCCTGGAGGGCGCTGGATACGAATGCGCCCCGTTCGTCCATCTCGCGAGCCCCGACGCGTTCGACGTCGAGCCCGAACGATCGAAGCAACGTGTCACGGGCGAGGTCGATGCGTCGCGTGTACGGAGAGTGTCGTTCCGGCTGGTCCAGCAGCAGGCAGACGCCCTCGCGTTCCCAGTAGAAATCGATCTCGATCCACGCCGAATCACCATTGCCACCCATCTTGAGGTCCGGGCGGTCGGGTATTTCTGGGTACTGATGCATCTGCGGTGCTCCAATCGCTGTTGGAGTACAGCTTTGCTCGATCTTCGTGTCGAGAGAAGCGCGCAACGTCACGAATCGCAGACAAATTTCGCGCGAAACCGTGTCGTCATGACCTCGCTCGACCTGACGCGCCACGCACTGCGCTGCCGAGCGAGCCGATGCCCTTCGCCTGCGCGCGGATGCGAACCAGCAGCCAGGCGTAGCGCAGCAATGCCAGGCGCCCGAGCGGCTGGCGTGGAGCACCCGGCTGCGTCGCGGCGACGAGGTCGACGAGCGGATCGCTGACACGCGACCAGTAATAGGTCGGGGCCAGCTCGCGTGCGGCGACTGACATCTGTGCGCGCAGGTCCGGGTCGCCCGCAAGCTTGAGCAGCGCGATGCGCCACGCCTCGGCATCGCCTTCGTCGACCGGAAGCGCCGCCCCGCACTGCACCATCGCGTCGGCGAGTTCGCCACCGGGCGTGGTGAGCGTCGGCAGGCCGGTCCAGAGGTGGTCGAGGAAACGGGTGCGGAAGCTGAATCGCGTCTCGAGCGTGTCGTGGTGCGCGCTGACGCCTGCGTCCGCGTCGAGCAGGTAGCGATGTCGCTCCAGGTAGGGGATCCACGTGTCGCAGAGCACGACGCCTGGATCGTCCCCATCGAGCAGTCCCAGTTCGGCGGCGTGCTCGCGCATACGCCGGCTCGCGTCCTGCTCTTCCCAGTGCGCCTCGGGGTGGTGCATGCCCATCACGACCAGGCGCAGGCGCGGCTCGGTCTCGCGAGCCTTCGCGAGCCCCTCCACGACGACGACCGGATCGAACCAGTTCCACAGCCCGCCGGTCCACAGCAGCACGATCGAATCCTCAGGAACGAGCGTGCCACGGATTGCGCCGGCTGCATCGACAGTCAGAGGCTCCGGCGCCTGGTCGGCGACGCCGAACGGCACCACGCCCACAAGCGCGTCGGCACGCGGATCGCGCTCGAGCAGGTGCAGGTCGAGGCGCCCCGCCTGGCCGAGCGCACCGAGCCAGTGGTCGCGTTGGCGCTCCGACGCGCACACGAACGCGTCACCGAGCTGGAGCGCGGTGGCGTACTCGAGCCGATCGCGTTCGAGCAGTCGCCGCTTGAGGCGCTCGTCGCCGGGCTCGGTGCCGAGCTGCGCGATGCGCTCGACGAAGCTCGGCACGTACAGGTCGTAAACGATTCGCGCTCGTGCGCGGGAGAGGCCGCGCATCACATCGACGCGCTGCGGCTGCGTGACTACCACGTCGTGCGCATCGGCCAGCTCTCGGAAGCGGCGCGCGCTCGGGGTGTCGAAGGTCGCGTCGTCGATGCCGTCGAGCTGATCGAGCAGGCCGCTCGGCGCGGCGGGCATCGCGAGCGTGACGCTGGCGCCGCGATCGGCGAGCTGGCGCGCGAGGTTGAGCGAGCGGATCGCTGGGCCGGCCATACGTTCGGCGACCTGTTCATTGGCGACGACGAGCACGCGGCGGCCCGCGAGGCGCTCGGCGCTCGTGTTCTCAGCCACCGTTGGCGAGTTCGCTGTCGGTGCTCAGCAATCGGCGAAGTCCGAACCAGAGCGTTCGCGTCAGCACGCGGATGTCGCTCCACAGGCTCCACGCGTCGACGTACTCCAGGTCGAGCTGCTCGAGTAGGGTCTCGTCGGCGTGGCGGTCGGGGTCGAGCTGCCACGGACCGGAGATGCCTGGCAGGACGCTGTGTCGACGCCACGCGCTCGGCCCGAGCAGCGCGCAATCGCGCAGCGGCAGGGGGCGGGGTCCGACGAGGCTCATGTTGCCGCGCAGCACGTTGAAGACCTGGGGAAGCTCATCGAGGCCGCTCGATCGCAACCATCGCCCGACGGTGGTCACCCGCGGATCGCGCTCGATCTTGAAGACGGCACCCTCGGCCTCATTGAGCTGCTCGAGCTGGTGTTGGAGCTGGTCGGCACCCTTGCGCATCGTGCGGAACTTGAGGCACCCGAACTCGCGACCGCCCAGGCCGATTCGGCGCGAGCTGTAGATGACCGGGCCGGGCGACGTGAGCCACACTGCGAGCGCGATCAGCAGGATCCACGGCAGCAGCAGCACGACCAGGACCAGCGACGCGGCGACGTCGACCAATCGCTTGATCGCGAACTGCAGTCCGAGCTTGATGCTTGCGCCGCCGCTGCGCGAGCGAACGTCTCGTGGGCCGAGCTGCGTCGTCGCGTCGGCAGCATCGACCAGCCGCGGGCGCGCGACGGCTGCAGCATCCGATGTCGACGAAGTCGTCATGCTCGTTGGACTGTACCGAGTGGATACCGGTCACACCACGCGCCGGTACGGTCTACGGCCCTGCGAGGCCACGAATCGGCTTCAGCGCACCCTGAACGTGCGGGTGGGGCCGTAGGCACCGTCATAGACCGCGAACTGGTACGTGCCGGCCCTGGAGACGCGATACGACGCACGAATTCCCTTGTTGGAGTCCATGACCTGTGCGGGCACGAAGCGCCAGATGTCGCCGGGCGCCTTGAAGGCGAGCTTCGCGGCGGCGGGCTTCACGTTCGAGCGGCCCCAGACCTTGACGGTGGTGCCGCGCGTTACGGAGTTGGTGAGCCCGGCTGCCGGCACGCTGATCATGCGCTGGAACATCTTGAAGCTCGGCTTCTTGATGCCGTTGTTCATGATCGTGCCGCTCGTCCAGTCGTTGACGTCCGCAGCGGGTGAATCCGTCAGTCCGTAGCTGATGCCGATCTGGATGCGCTTCTTGGAATCCAACCAGTCGAATGCTTCAGGGATGAAGACCTGCTGGCGATTGAGCGACGTGGAGAACGGACCGTTGGTCTCCCAGCCGAACTCGGTGGCCCAGACCTTGGTTCCTCGAGTGATGGGCGCCTTGTCGAGCTGCTTGAAGATCCGGTCGATGGTCGCCATCGTCACGACGTCCGGCGGAGGCGCTGTGCCAGAGAGCTTGCTCGGCTGGTTATTGAACCCGGGATATGGGTTGTGCGCCCACGCGTTGATGTAGCGCTTCTTGTTGGCCATCGAACCCGGGAGGTACTTCACGACGTGGACCTGGAACTGGCGCATGAACGCGAGCGGCATCATGCCGAGGGGCCGATCGCCACGGGGTCCGGTCGGACCAGGCGCTATCAGTGCCGCAGGGTTCGCAGCCTTGATCACCACGGCCGTCTTGCCGTACAGCTCGGCGTAGCGAGCGGCGTCGGGCCGCGGCTGCCAGTACCGCTGTGTCGCCGGCTCGTTGTGCACGGTCCAGTACTTGATGAAGCCATGTGGTGAGCCCTGCGCGTAGCGAGTCGCGAGCGCCTTGTGAAAGGACACCCAGAACTCGACGGTCCGCGCGAATTGCTGCGGCGTGCTGCCCATGAACATCGTGTCCGTGCCCGGGTGCAGCCACTTCGGGTTCTGCTGCACCGAGATGAGCACCTGCATGCCGCGATCGTTGGCCGGCTTGACGATGCCGTCGAGCTGGCTCCACTGGTAGCAGGCGTTATCGGGATTCTCGAGCGCTGCCGCAGTCTGGCCCGCGCACCCGTCGGCGGCGTCATACCAGCGGTAGTTGGCACGCACCACCTGCACGCCCTGCTCCTGCATCAGGTCGAGCGCCCTGGCCTGGAGTGCCGGCGTCTGGGTCGTGTTGACGAGCTCGCGGTTGGATTCCATGCCGATCAGCGTCGAGCCCTCGGCGTACGCCGGGATGATTGACAGCGCTGCGGTGAAAGCGATCGGCAGGAACATGCGAAGGGTGCGGAGGTGCGTCATGTGGGAGGTATTCGCCCGTGTCGGGTGCAGGGTTCGGGGAATGTATCGAACCCCGGGGGCAGGGGTTGAGCAGCGGTCCGTACTATCGACACCTAGGACGTGATTGCCGTGCGATACGCGTCGAGCGTGAGCTCGTTGACGTGGTCCCAGCCGAACCGGTCGCGGGCACGCTGTCGACCGCCATCCCCGAGCCGTGCCCGTAGCTCGGAATCGTCGCGCAGGCGCAGGATCGCGGCCCGAAGACCGTCCACGTCGCCGGGCGTCACGACGATGCCGCTCACGTCGTTTTCGATGACCCATCCGAGCCCGCCAGCCGTTGTCGCGATGACAGGTACGCCGTGGCTCATTGCCTCCATTGCAACGACGCCGAAGCCTTCGCCGTAGCTCGGGAGCACGAGCATCGAGGCGCGTCGGTACAGCTCGTGCAGGTCGCAGTGCGGCACGAAGCCGAGCGCCTGGGGGAACAGGTGGCGCAGCGGTCCGTCGCCAGCTACCACGAGCTCGACGCCGCCGACCTGCTCCATCGCCTCGGCGAGCACCTCGACGCCCTTCTCGCGTGCGATGCGACCGGCGAACAGCGCGATCGGCGTGCCGGTCGGCTCCTCGCGAGCGGGCGGCACGTCGACGCCGTGCGGTATTACGATCGCGTTGGCGCCACCGCCGGCCGCGGCATCGGCGAGCGGCTTGCTCACGCCGATCACCACTCGTGGGCGCGTGACGAGCCACCGGAACAGTCGCTTGTGGCGCGTGGCGAGCTCCAGGTCCTCGAAGCGTCCCGCGCTCGGCGATCCGTGCAGCGTCAGCACGAAGGGCTTGCCGGCCAGCCACGCGATCGGTGCGACGAGCAGCCAATGGGCGTGGACCACGTCGGCTCGCTTCGCCGCGCGGCGAAGGTTGCGCAGCATGCTGGCGAGCATGAGCGGCACCTTCCACGGCGACCGCTTGGCATTCGCGACGACGCCGGCGCCGTAGGCAAGCCCGAAGTCGTTGAAGCCGCGACCTGGCGCGAGCACCTCGACCGTGCAGCCGGCGCGCTCGAGCTCGCGGACCTGGTTCACGAGGAACCGGCCCGCGTAGTCGCCCTCATCGCGGGGCCAGGAGGTGGTGAGCATCACGACGCGCATCGGGTCGAACCTACCGCGTCTCGTTGGTGCGTCAGCGCACGATCGGGCCGAAGCCCGGCACACGAACCAGTCGCGTGGCAGCCGCGGCGTCACGCTCGCGCAGGTCGACCCAGTTCGTCCGCGACACGAGCGCGAGCAGCGTGTCGTCGTCGCGGCGCGTCGCGCTCGCGGAGACATATTTCGCGCTGTCGATCGGGTTGAACAGGTGGATCGAGGCCCGCGCGTCGGCGAGCTCGAACACGCCCTCGCTCGCCTGTCGCACAGCGACGGTGCGCTGGTCGTTGAAGAAGCGGTCGGTCCAGCGCGTGCCTTCGCGCACGAGGTCGGCGGCGACCGTGACCGCGTCGCGGAAGCTGCCGCGAACCACGCGTGCGTCTGAGCCCGCGGGCGCGATCGGCGTGGTCCAGCTGGCGCCCTCGGCGTCAACTCGGGTGATCGTGGACGTTGCTGCTGGGATGTTCATAGGTCGGCCTCCATGCCTTCCGTGAATGTGAAGCTAGACGGTCGCGCCCGAGCGCACCTTGTTCGCGCCCGTCTCGCGGATGAGCGTGCCGATGCTTGAGAGGCTCTCGAAGGTGCCAGCGTCGCGCCACCAGCCCTGCACGGTTGCGTGCGTGAGGTCGCCGCGCTCCATGTAGGCACGGTTGACGTCGGTGATCTCGTACTCGCCGCGCGCGCTCGGCTCGAGGGTGCGGACGATGTCGTACACGTCCGCGTCGAAGCAGTACAGGCCGACGACCGCGAGGTTCGAGGGCGCCTCGGTGAAGCGCTTGTCGAGCATCACGGGCTTCTCGATGAGGTCGACGATCTCGCCGTCGTCGCCGAACTGCGGCACGCCGAAGCGCTCGGGGTC